>JAFUTX010000030.1 GCA_017484065.1 Bacilli bacterium | reverse complement strand
CTTCATTAAATACTATGATGATGATTCTGATATAGTTTCAGAATGTGATCAAATAGCTGATGACTTATTGTTTAAGGCTATAGGAAGAAATGAAAGAACTTTAGAACTTCCTGTAAGTAGTTCATATATTAAAAATTATTGCCTTTCTTCTAATATAAGTAATAATCAATTATTTGATTCATTAGTTTGGATTGCTTTAAGATTAGTTGCAATAAATTATTGTATTAGATTTAATAATAGTTTAGAAGATAATAACGAAGATTAGTAGTAAAGTAGTAAAATTAGCAGTACCCCTAAACTTTCCAATTTTATCGAATTTTACACAAATCGGAAAATAGTAATCTTGCGATATAATTAAAATATAAAAAAGTATGTTATAATTAATTATAGGAGTTGTTAGAATGGCTACCACAAAAGATTATAGGAATTTTATTATAGAACAATTAAATTTATTAAATAATATAACTTGTAAATCTATGATGGGCGAATATTTACTTTATTATAACGGAGTATTATTTTGTGGTATTTATGATGATAGATTACTTGTTAAAATAGTTGATAGTAATAAAAAATATAATATGCAAGAATCTATTCCTTATGAAAGTGCTAAACCAATGTATCTTGTAGATGATGTAGATAATCAAGAAACATTAAGAAATATAGTATTAGATACTTGCAAAGATTTAAAAAAGTAAACTGAACAGAAGATTAATATATTGAAGATTTTCCTTTTTTTATGGTACAATATTTTTTAGAAAGAGTGTGATATTATGAAAAAAATATTTGGTGAAATTAATTTAACTTGGCCGAAGGTAATTATTATGTCTATTATTGTAGGTGTTTATACTGCTGTAATGGCTATGTTACCTGTGGCAAAAGATACTTCATTTAGTGATTTAACTGTTACTTTTGAAGTATGGATATTCTTTGGAATATTTATTATTATGAATAGTAAATCTGCAAAAGATTCAGCGTTAAAATGTTTTATCTTCTTTTTAATTAGTCAACCGTTAGTATATTTAGTTCAAGATATAATTAAGAATAGTAATTTATTCTCTACTTATTATCGATTTTGGGTCTTATGGACAATAGCTTGTATTCCAATGGGATTTGTTGGATATTATATGAAAAAAGATAAATGGTGGGGATTATTAATTCTTGTTCCTATGTTATTATTGACAGCAGAAGAGGGTATGGGGTATTTTTCTAGAATGATGTTTTCATTTCCAAGACATCTCTTAACTACTATTTTTTGTATAAGTGCATTAATAATTTATCCATTAGCTATATTTAATAATAAAAAAGTAAAAACAGTTGGTGTAATAATAAGTGGACTATTAATTATTTTAATAGTATTTACATGTATAATCAAACCACCTATATATAGTACAATTTTGTTATCTAATGGGGATAGCTATCAATTTGATGATACTTATAAAGCCTATTTATTAGATAAAAAATATGGTGATTTAAGAATCGAATGTGATGAAGAAACAAAAGATTGTATGATTTATGCTGATTTTAAAAGAGCTGGAAAAACTGAGTTGATATTAGAGTCACCAGAGGGTAAGAAAACAACATTTTATATTTCCATTGAAAGAAGTAAATATACTATAAAAGAAAAAAATAATTAATCGTACTATTAAGATATTAGGAATTGAGAAATCAATTCCTTTTTTAGTAATATTTCGTTCCTTATAGGTATAAATTTTTATACCTATTTTTTATAGTTTATTGACCAAACTAATTGAATTAGTTATAATAATAATGTAATTAGTTAGGAGGATATTATGGTAAGAAATAGTATTAGTGATGAGCTAATTATTGAAACATCTGCTAGACTTTCAAATAAAGTTGGATTAGATAATTTATCTTTAAAAATGATTGCTGAAGAATTAGACATAAAATCTCCATCTTTATATAACCATATTTCAAGTCTTGATGACATTAAAGAAAAACTAATGATTTATGGTTGGAAAGAATTGGGAGAAAAGGCAATTGATTCAGCAGTTGGTGTATCAGGTTATGATGCACTAAGAAAAATGTGTTATGCATTTTACGACTATACTACAAGCAATAAAGGTGTATTTCAAGCAATGCTTTGGTATAACAAATTTAAAAGTGATGAAATGGCAAATGCTACAACAAAGTTATTTAGTATTTTACATAAGATACTGGAACCATTAAATATTAGTAGTGATAATGTAGAACATATTATAAGAACTTTAAGAAGTTTTTTAGAAGGTTTTTCTTTATTGGTTAATAATAATTCATTTGGTAATCCTATCTCAATTAAAGAAAGTTTTGATTTATCGTTAGATATTATTATTAATGGAATAAAATCTTTGGAAGGAGTTAAATAAAATGAATGAGTATATTAATTTAGATGAAAAGAATATTGATGAAGAACATATTTGTTGTGCAATAGGAGATCCTAAACATCAAGGTGGTGTTGATAAAAAGAAAGAATGGATTAAAAGCAAATTAAAAGATGGCCATGTATTTAGAAAGTTAAATGCAAGAGGAAAAGTATTTATTGAATATGAACCGATAGAAACTGCTTGGGTTCCAATCAATGGTAAGAACTATATGCATATTTATTGTTTATGGGTTGCAGGTAGTTTTAAAGGAAAAGGTATTGGTAAAGAATTATTAGAATATGCAATTGAAGATGCTAAAAATAAGAAAATGAGTGGAGTTTGTACATTGGTATCACAAAAGAAAAAACCATTTATTGGAGATAAG
>JAFUTX010000029.1 GCA_017484065.1 Bacilli bacterium | reverse complement strand
TATCACTTCTTTACAAGAATATCAAAAACTTGTAGAAGATTGGATATTATTTTATAACACAGATAGACTAAAGTCAAAAAAGTCAGGAAAATAATTCCTGACTCACTTTTTATTTTTGCGAACTATTTGGGGTTCACTTCAACTAGACATTTTTATATTTCTCTCATTTTATTCATATTTTTGTAAGGATTTTTCTTATCTATTTTATCTACAAATAAAATGCCATCTAAATGATCCATTTCGTGTTGAAAACAAATTGATAATTCTTCTCTTACGCGTATTGTGTATTTATTACCATCAATATCATAAGCTTCTACGTTCATTCTAGCGTATCTTGGAACAATACCTTCAACATCACGATTAACACTTAAACATCCTTCACCTTCACCTACATATACTAATTCTTCACTATGACTTAATACTTTAGGATTGATTACGACATATCTTTTAAATTTTCCTTTTTCTAGTTCTTCAGCAATAACAAAAATTCTTTTTTTTATGCCTAATTGGATTAAAGATAAACCCCATCCAGCTCTTAAATCATATTTTTCGGCATACTCGTCTATTTGGCTCATTTCCAAATAAGTAAGAGAGTCTTCAATTATTTTTTTATCTTCATTTGATAAAGGAAAAGTGACTTCTTTGCTTTGCTCTCTTAGTACTTTTTCCTTTTCATCTAATATCTTTAAATCCGGTAATTTATCATATTTCATAGATTTCATCCCCTTAATTGGTTATATTTTATCAAAAAAGATAAAAAAAATAAAGTAGTATGTAATTATGATGTAAACTGTTAAAAAAATATATTAAAATATTCGTAAAATAGTGTTACAATAATTGTGTAAAGGTGATAAGTATGATATTAATGAATATATTTACTGATTTTTTTAAATCATTGACTTTAATGGATTATATATTTTTACTAGCAATATTAGTCGTAATTATTCTATTAATTGTAATGATTTACTATTTAAAAATAAATAATGAAACATTGGAAGATGATATAATTAATTTTATGGATTTTAAAGAAGAATTAAGTAAAGATAATGATGCGATAAAAGAAGTTAAAGCACCTGAAGAGGAAATAAAAAAAGATCCAGCTATACAAGATGTTGCAACTGCTATATCTAATGATTATTACGATGATGAAGAAGGAGAATTGTTAGATTTAGAAGGATTAACAGCTTTCATTAAACAAAAAGAAGTAGATAATACACCTTACAATGAATATGAAAAAGAACAAGAAGAACGAGCTATTATTAGTTATGATGAATTACTAGCTAAAGCTAATCGTAATGTTGTTAAGTATTTAGAAGCAAAACAAGATGATATAGTTCGTAAAATAGATATGAAGGAGCTTGTTAATACTGAAGTTAATGATACTAGTGTAGAAAATACAAAGGCTAAAGTAGTATTAGTTAGCTATGAAAAAGAAGAAGCGTTTTTAGAAACGTTAAAAAAACTACAGAACCAATTAATTAATTAGACTTTTAGTCTTTTTTTTATTATAATACTTTTTTGAAGTGGTGATATTTATGAAGTTTCATATAATTACATTAGGGTGTAAAGTTAATTTTTACGAAAGTGAAGTCATTAGTGAATCACTAGTTAAAAATGGTTATACTAAAACTGATAATTACTTAGATGCAGATATAATTATTATAAATACTTGTAGTGTAACTAATGTAGCAGATAATAAATCAAAGAAGAGTACTAGAAGAATTAAAAGAGAAAATCCTAATGCTATATTAGTGGTATGTGGTTGTTCAAGTCAAAATAAACAAGATGAATATAAGAACATGGGAATAGATATTTTATTAGGTAATAAAGATAAAAGTAAAATAGTAGAAATATTAAAAGATTATAAAAAAGACGATCGTTATACTAAGTTTTATAATGATAGAGACTTAGAGTTTGAAGATATGATTATTTCTGATACAACTCATACAAGGGCATATGTAAAAATCCAAGATGGTTGTAATAATTTTTGCTCTTATTGTATAATTCCTTATGTACGAGGTAATATTAGAAGTAAAAATTTTGAAAAAACTATTGATGAAATTAAAAAGTTAGTTGCTAGTAATCATAGCGAAATAGTTCTTACTGGAATTCATACTGGTTCTTATAATGATAATGGTAAATCATTAGTAGATTTAATTAATGAAATAAGTAAAATAGATAATTTAAAGAGAATAAGAATATCTAGTATTGAAGTTACAGAATTAGATGATACATTTATGGATTTACTTAAAAACAATACTAAAGTTTGTAATCATTTACATATTCCATTGCAAGCTGGTAGCGATGAAATATTAAAGAAGATGAATCGTAAATACGATTTACAAAGATATGAAGAAATAATTAATAAGATTAGAAGTATTCGCCCTGATATTAATATTACAACTGATGTTATAGTTGGTCATCCATATGAAACTGATGAATTATTTAATGAAACTCTTAAATTTTGTAAGAAAATGCAATTTGGTAAAATTCATGTATTTCCTTATTCAGTTAGAGAAGGTACTGCTGCTAGTGTAATGCCTAATCAAGTACCAAATGATATTAAAAAAATAAGAGCAAAAAAACTCATTCTATTAAGCAATCAACTTGAATTAGATTATACAAAGCGATATCTAAATAAAAAAATTGACGTATTAATTGAAGAGAAACATGATAATTATTATGTAGGGCATACATCTAATTATTTAAAAGTATATGTTAGTGGTGATGCAGAGTTACACAAGTTTTATAAGGTAAAGATAAATAAAATTGCTAAAGATATGATTGAAGGCATAATAATAAAGAGATAGTTTAAAACTATCTCTTTTCACCTTCTTCTAACATGGTAGTTATAAATATTCCATAACCAGTTTTAACATTATCAATAATTACATGGGTGATTGCTCCAATTATTTTACCATTTTGCATAATAGGGGAGCCACTCATTCCTTGGACTATTCCTCCAGTTTTATCTAATAATTCTTCATCATTTATTTCAAAATAAATGTTCTTAGTTTTACTATTTGCGTTTATTTTCGTTATATCAATTTTAAACTCTTTAATTTCTTCACCATTTAATACAGTATAAATGTAAGCAGGACCAATTTTTACTTCATCTTTATTTGCTACTGGTATTAAATCTTTATCTGGTAAATTACTCGTAAAGTCACCATATATACCAGATTCTGTATTTTTAATTATGTCACCAAATTTAGTTTTATAAAAGAATTTAGCGTTTTTGCTTCCAGGGTTACCATCTTCACTTTTATCAATATCAGTAATAGTACTTTTAAAGATAGTTCCTTTTTTGATTTCTAATTTTGTATTAGTATTACTTTCAACTATTTCGTGTCCTAAAGCCCCGAAATATAAAGTTTCTGGATCAATATAAGTTAGAGTACCTATACCAGTCAAACTATCTTTGACGTATAAACCTGTTTTATAGATACCATCTTCATTTTTTAAATTAAGAGTAGTTGTATATTCCTTTTTATCTCTCATAAACGAAATATTTACTTTATCATCTTTAATAGTATCTTCAATAGCTTTAGTTAGTTCCTCAATTTTATAAATCGGTTTATCATTTACTTTAGTAATTAAATCTCCAACTTCTAATTCAGGATTACCTTTATTATATTTGCCATCTATTTTATAAAAACCTATTACTAATATACCATTACTTTCTACGTTTATTCCAAGTGTTTCTCCACCTAATATTATTTTGTCTGAGTAAGCTAAAACATTAGTAGGTAATACTAATAATAGAGTAATAACTATATAATAATATAACTTCTTCATATATATCACATCCATTATTATTATGGATAAAATGGTAATATCTAACTAGCCAATTTATGGCAAAAGAAAAAAGGCATTTAGACCTTTAATTGTTTACAAATTTATCTAATTCATTAATGTATTTGTTCATTATTGATAGATAATCTTCACTATTTTCTACGTTATTAGTTGTTAGAGTTAACATTGTATTTACTGTTAAAGTATTAATTGTATAACTTGATTTAATTTTATTGATAACTTCAATGTCATTATCTACATCTCTAATTAATAATACATGATAATTTTTATTTGCAACATTATTTTTAATTTTATTGTATTCGTTACTATCAACAGTTACACCATCTAAACTATCAACTACAAAACCATATTTTTCTAAATATTTAAACATATTACTAGATGCTAGTATTCTGTTTTTATTATTAGCTTTAGCAGTAGTAGCAGTATTTCTCAGCTCAGCATCTAAAAGTGATATAGTTTCAGATAACTCATCAAATTTAGTCTCAATAGTTTTTATTTGTTCATATTTTTCAGGAATATAATTAATTAAGTTTTTCTTAACATTTTTTGCTAGCATTAAGAAAATATTTGGACTTAACCATAATTCTTCAACACCATAATTATATGTTAAATCATAAGATACGTCGATTAGTTGTAATTTATTGTTATTATTAATTAATGATTTAGCTATATCTTTTTCATTAGATAAACCATTATATATGAAGTAATCGCCTTTACTATAATTATCTATTTGTTTTTTAGTTAATTTATAATTCTTTAAGTCAACTTCACTTGGATAAATACTTTCAATATTAGCGTAATCTCCGTATAAATATTTAATTATATATTCAGTTGGATATATAGTTGTATATATATTTGGTGTTACATCCTCTTTTTCTTTTTCAAAACATCCTGTTAAAGTAAACATAAATACTACTAAAATAAAAAATTTAAAACTTTTTTTCAATTTTACCTCTCCTTTTTAGGTACTGGATCATATCCATATTTACCATGGGGATGACACCTTAATACCCTTTTTATTCCTAATTTTAATCCTTTAAATAAGCCGTGTTCTTCCAAAGCTCCAATCATGTACTCACTACAAGTAGGAGTAAAGCGACATTTACTATGGCTACTTAACGGCATAATTTGATAACCTCTAATCAACATAATTATTAAATGTTTCATCTATGTCACCAATAATATTTTACTATAATTTTTAATAATTGTAAAATATCTTTGGCTATTTTTAAAAATTTTGCTATAATGAATAAGAAGATACAAGGAAGTGTAGGCTTATGGATTTTTTAAAACCGTTTAACATTAAAGTTAATAACTATAAATTATATGAAACAGCACTAACTCATAGCTCATATTCTAATGAACATAATGTAGAAAATTATGAAAGATTAGAATTTTTAGGAGATAGTGTACTTCAAGTAATATCTAGTGAATATTTTTATAAAAATACTAATTATCCTGAAGGAAAGATGAGTAAGATTAGAGCTAGTTTTGTTTGTGAAGCAGCTTTAGCAGAATATTCTAAGAAAATTGGGATAGATAAAATGATTAGAGTAGGACATGGTCAACAAAAAAATATTAATGATACAATTATTGCTGATTGTTTTGAAAGTGTTTTAGGTGCTATTTATTTAGATCAAGGTTTTGATGTTGCTAAAAAATATGTATTAGATATTATTACTCCTTATATAGAAGCTGATTATCACTTTTTAGGAGATTATAAATCTATCTTACAAGAAATGGTTCAAACTGATAAAAAATCATTAGAATATCGTTTAGTAAGTGAAACGGGACCTAGTCATGATAAGACTTTTGTGGTTGAAGTAGTTATAGATGATATTGTTTATGGTGTAGGTAGAGGAAAGAGTAAAAAACAAGCGGAACAAGAAGCAGCAATGGATGCTTATCAAAAACGAGCAAATTAAGGAAGTGTATTGATGTATTTAAAAAGTATAAGAGCTCATGGTTTTAAATCGTTTGCTGATAATATTAATATTGAGATGCAGCCGGGTATTACAGCTGTAGTAGGACCTAATGGTAGCGGTAAAAGCAATATAGTAGATGCTGTTCGTTGGGTATTAGGTTGCCAAAAAATAAAAGATTTACGTGGTACTGATACAATGACTGATGTTATATTTAATGGAAGTAGTTCTCGTAAGTCTCTATCTCGAGCTAGTGTAACTTTAACTTTTGATAATAATGATCGATATTTAAATTGTGATTTTAATGAAGTAGAAGTTAAAAGAGTAGTATATCGTAGTGGTGAAAATGAATACTTTATTAATAATAGTAAAGTTAGGCTTAAAGATATAACTGATTTATTTTTAGATACGGGAGCAGGTAATGATTCGTTTAATATAATAAGTCAAGGTAGTGTTGGAGATATAATCAATAGCAAACCGGAAAATAGAAGAACTATATTTGAAGAAGCAGCAGGAACTCTTAAATATAAAAAACGTAAAAATGAAAGTTTAAAAAAATTAGAAAAAACGCAAGATAATATTTTAAAAATGGATTTACTTATCAATGAACTAAGTGAATCCATTGAACCATTAAAAGAACAAAGTGAAGTTGCTAAAAGGTACTTAGAGTTAAAAGATGAATTAAAAACTAAAGAATTAACTATTATAAGTAGTGATATAACTAAGATTAATAATGAAGTTGAAGTATTAAAAAAAGAAATAGAAATACTTAAGAATAAAGAAATTTCTTTAACTAGTTCTAATAATTTAGATACTAGTAAGATTGAAGCATTAAAGCTTAAAAATCTAAAACTAGAAGAAGATATTAATTATAAAAATAATCACTTATTAGAATTGATTGAACAAATATCTTCTTTATCTAGTGAAAAACAAATAGCTTTAGAAAGGCAAAAATATGAGGTAAACGAAAATAGTTTATCAGAATCTTTATTAAAATTAAAAGAAGAAGAATTAGCATTAAAAAAAGCTTTGGATACATTAAATAGTGATGTTGTATCTTTAAAAGAAGATTTAAAAAAAGAAACTGACTTTTATAATAGTATTGAACAAGAATTAAATTCTTCTAGAACTAGAAAAAATGAGTTACAAGAAAAATTAGAAAATAACAATCGATTATTATCTAATTTAAGAAATAGAAAAGAAAACTTAGAAAGTAATATAGCTAGTAGAACTAAGTTACCATATGCTATTAGTAGTATACTTATTAGTAATATTGATGGCGTCCATAAAACAATAAGTAATTTAATTAGTTACGATAACGAATACAAGTTAGCTATTGATACAGTTTTAGGGGCTAGTGCTAACTTTATAGTTGTGGATAATGAATTAGTAACTAATAAATGTATTAATTATTTAAAATTAAATAATAAAGGTAGAGCTACATTCTTACCATTAAATATTATCGAACCTAAATATATTGATAAGATTATATATGAAAAATTAAGTAATATAAATGGTTTTATAGATTTAGCTAGTAATCTAGTAGATTATAATAGTATCTATGATAATATCATTAAAAATCAATTAGGCAATGTAATAGTAGTAGATAATATTGATACATTAAATGAAGTAGGTAAGTTAATTAATTATCGTTATCGAGTTGTTACTAAAGATGGTGAAATATTACATACTGGTGGTTCGGTTACTGGAGGTAGTATTATTGATCATACTTTTAAAGATAAAAAAGAGTTAGAAGATGTATTAAAAAATATTGAAGTTAATACTATAACTAATAATAAGTTATTAAGTGATTACGATAATATTGTAAATAAGATTAAAACTATTGAAGAAAAAGAAAATGTTCAAACTAAAGTAATCGTCAATTTAAGAGAAAGTCTAGAAATTAAGTTGGCTAATATTAACGATATAGAAATAAGTTATAAGAGTAAAATAAATGAAATAGATGGTATATCTGATTTAAAAGATAATAGTATTGATAAAAAAATAGTTGTATTAATGGAGAGGATTAATAAATTAATTAGTGAAAAAGAGATATTAGAAAAAGAAATTAATAAATTAAAAATAATTAAATCAGACTTAAATACTGAAATAAGTGAAATCGATAGTGAAAATAAAAGATTTAATAGTGAGTATAATAAAGTTATTAATGAATTAAAGCAAAAAGAAATAGAAGAGAGTAAATATAATGTTAAACTAGATAATCTATTACTCACTTTAAATGAAGAATATAATATGACTTATGAAAGAGCAGTAATAGAATACCCATTAAATGAAGAAAGTAATATTTTAAGAAGTTCAATTAGTGCTATTAAAAGTGAGTTATCAAAAATGGGAGATGTTAATACTGGTGCTATAGCTGAATATGAAAGAGTTAGTGCTAGATATGAGTTCTTATCTAAAGGGAAAGAAGATTTAGTCAAAAGTGCTGAAAGTTTGACACAGATCATTGAAGAAATGGATAAAATAATGATTGAAAAATTTAAAACTACTTTTGAAAATATTAGTAATGAATTTCAAAATGTATTTAAAAAACTATTTAAAGGTGGGGTAGGATTACTAAAACTAACTGAACCTGATGATATATTAAATACAGGTATTGAAATAATTGCTGAACCTCCGGGTAAGAAACTTAATAATATAGGATTACTTAGTGGTGGTGAAAAAACTTTAACAGCAATATCTTTATTATTTGCTATATTAAATGTTAAAACCGTGCCATTCTGTATTTTAGATGAAGTAGAAGCGGCTTTAGATGAAGCTAATGTAGAAGGCTTTTGCAAGTATCTAAATGATAAAAAAGATAATAGTCAATTTATTTTGATAACTCATAAAAAGAAAACTATGGAATATGCTGATAGTTTATATGGTATTACAATGCAAGAATCTGGTGTCAGTAAATTGGTAAGTGTTAAATTAGAAGAAAGAGGGTAAAAATATGAGTGATTTAAGAAAGAAAAGCATAAAGAATGATGTTGGATTAAAGAGAACAAAAAAAGAAGAATTTGTTTTAACTATTTCAAAAGAACGATTTGAACAACTTTGCAAAAAAGCTAAAATAGTACTTGCGACGAGTGTTGTAACTATTTTAGCTACAAATACGCTTAATAATCAATTAATGTTTGGCAAATATCATAGTGGTGCTATTGGAACATATTATAACAAGGACACTGTATATGCCGTCAATAATGGTAAAGATCATGCGTATCATGAAAGAGAGCTATATGAAACATTTTTAAATCAATTTAAAACTAATATTAAAAATAAAGAAGATTTAGATTTTGAGGTATATAATTTCTATTATGAAATTCAAGATGATGCTCCTGGTAGGACTGGTGAAGCATTAAAACATGCCTCAATTAACATGGCTAATTTAAAAGAAGATTTACGTAATAATGGAGTTAATGAATATGAAATTGATAGAATTGAGAAAATGCTTGTGGGATTAAATCTTAGCAAGTCACCTATAAATGAATATTATTCTAGATGTGATTGTAAAGATTTTGAAGATTTTGCTAATTATGTAACAAAAGAAACAGTTAAAAGAATAAAGGAAGGAGAAATAGAGGCTAATTATGTTAAAGGAAACGATGCAAACAAGAATGCTCAAGTTAGATAATCAAGATTATTTAATTACTAATGAAATTGTTTTAGATAATATAAAGTACTATTTACTTATCAATTTATCTAATCCAGAAGATATTATTATTAGAAAAGAAGTAGAAGATAATGGTGAGAGATACATTGAACCATTAGATAATGATGAAGAATTTGATAAAGTAAGTGTTGAATTTTATAAAAACAATTAGATGAGATAAAATCTTATCTATTTTTTCTTTTAACACTCATTTAACAAAAAATAAAAAAATACTTGACAAATGTCGAAAAAAGTAGTATTATTATTTACACATAAAGATTCGGGGGGATTTATTTATGAATAATTATATTTTAGACTATGTGAACGAAAATGAGTTTAAAAAGCTTGAAAGAGCTTTAAAGAAATACAATATGGGGGCTTTTAAAGAATTAAACTTTAATTATTATCCGGCTTTAAGAAATGGTGAAATTTTAGGTGTTAAAGTGTCACAAAATAAAAAAGCTGGTTATGAAGTTTATGAATTAAAATTACCTAGTGATAAGAGATTTGCTCAAGTTCATGGTGAAGTTAAATTAATTTATAAGTTATTACGTAGCACAAATACAATTCTTTTAGATACTATTACTCCAACTGAGATATTATTAGAAGGTCATAGAAGCGAATTATCAACTTATAAAGGTGTGATGATATCTAAAACAAATGCTAGTAAAGATAAGTTTAAAATTGATTTATTAAGTATGTTACAAGATAGATAATATTCTATCTTTTTTTATTTACTTTAACACACAAAAAAACTCAAGATAATCTTGAGTAATTTTCATAATGGCGGAGCAGGAGAGATTTGAACTCTCGCGCCAGTTGCCCGACCTACACCCTTAGCAGGGGCGCCTCTTCAGCCTCTTGAGTACTGCTCCAAGCTACTACTTAAGTTTACATTATTTAACGTATGATGTCAAGAGTTAAATAAAATAAATTTTATATAGTTATTGTAAAAAAAATATGTTATACTTATTCTATAATAAGAGGTGGTTCTAGTGTTTGGAAAAATACTAAAAATAAGTGAAGGTACTGTATTAGTTGAAAATATAGGCTCAAAAGATGCCAATTTAGATTTAATGAATACCCATGTTGTATTCGAAGAAGTAGATCAAAGAATACTAGGAGAAGTAACTGAAATTAATCCAGATAATATTAGAATTAATTTTTTAGGTGAATTTATCCAAGATAGATATGTAAATGGTGTAATTAGAAAGCCTTTATTAACTAGTAAGATAAGATTAATTAATGGCACTGAACTTGCTCAGATTATTGGAACCAAATCTCGGGATTCTTTTATGCTAGGAACATCATCTATTTATAAAAAGTATCGTGTATATCCAAAATTAAATGATTTTTTTGCTAATCATTTAGCTATAGTAGGTAACAGTGGTAGTGGTAAAAGTTGTGGTGTTGCTAGAATAGTTCAAAATATTTTTAGTAGTCAAGATTTTTCTTCTTATAATGCCAATATATTTATATTTGATGCTTATGGTGAATACAAAACTGCCTTTGCTGATATAAATAAATATAATCCTAAATATGGCTATAAGTTTATATCATCTAATCCAGTAGATGAATCTGATTATCATTTAAATATTCCAGTTAATTTATTAGATGTAGATGATTTTGCATTACTTTTACAAGCTGAAACTCATAGTCAATTATCGATAATAGAAAGAACGGTTAGGCTTGCTAAGATATTTTCAGTAGAAAATGATGAAACAAGAAAATATAAGAATCATTTAATATCTAGAGCATTACTTGCTGTATTATTTAGTAATCAAACAGTATCGAGAAAGAAAAATGAAATATTTAAAATTATTGAAGTATGCCATACTCCAGAATTTGATTTTGATACACAAATACCTGGCATTGGTTATACTCGTAGTTTTAGCGAATGTTTTGAAATAGATAGTAACGGTAATTTTGGTGAAAGTGTTTTAATTACAGAGTATATCTTAAAGCATATTAATGATATTACGGAAGAAATGAAAATACCTGAGGACGCTTATTATACTTTAAATGATTTTGCTAATGCCTTAGAATTTACCTTAATAAGTGAAGGTTTCCAAAATAATGATAATTTATATAGTGAATCTATTATATTAAAAGTAAGATTAAATAGTATCTTATCTAGTAAAGTAGCCAAATACTTTGTCGGGGATAAATACTATAGTGAAAATGATTATTTAAATAGTCTAATTACCTTAAATAATGGCAAAGCTCAAATAATTAATATTAATTTAGAAGATGTAGATGATATATATGCTAAGATAATTGTAAAAATAATGGCTAGATTCTTCTTCGAACATTCTAAAACGAGTAGCAAAAGAGCTAATATGCCAATCCATTTATTCTTAGAAGAAGCACATAGATACATTCAAAAGGATAATGATACGTTCTTACTAGGATACAATATATTTGATAGAATTGCTAAAGAAGGTCGTAAATATGGAGTTATTCTTGATATTATTACTCAAAGACCAGTAGAATTATCTGATACGGTAGTAGCACAAGTATCTAACTTCTTAATATTTAAAATGACCCATCCAAAAGATATTAAATATATTGAAGAAATGTTACCAAATATGTCTGCGGATATAATAGATAAACAAAAAATATTACAATCTGGTATTTGTGTAGCATTTGGTAGTGCCTTTAAAATACCAATGATTGTAAAGATGGATTTACCTAATCCAATGCCTAATAGTAGTAGTTGTGATATAAGCAATGTATGGAATATTGAACAACGTATAGAACAATCAGTAAATAATGTAGAGAACATAGTTAATAATAATTTAGAAGCAAATGCAGTTATGAACGAATTAATTGAACCAGAAGAAAAAGAGGCTCCTTCAATTGATTTAAAAAGATTAAGAAGCAATATAGCAGAAGCTACTATGAGTAATAATGCTGGAATGATTCTAGATAATTTAAATGACGCAAATAGAACAGCAAATTCACAAAATAATAAATTTATATTTAATAGTGAAAACTAAGAACTTCGTTAAGCGATGCGAAGTTTTTTAATGTAAATATTTTAATAAGATACTTGCTTAACCTTTAAAATTATCTTATAATAAATCTATAAGATATGGAGATACTTATAGTAGGAGTGTGTGTCGTAAATGAATAAAAAGAAGAAAATAATTATAGCTAGTTCATTTGTAATATTATTAGCGATAGGATTTACATTTGCTAGGTGGTTTGCAAGTGATGTACAAGAGGGTGAAAATGAAGTAGCTAGTACTTGTTTAGATTTTGAATTTAAACATAAAGATAATAATAAAACTGGTATTAATTTATATGGTGCTTTTCCCCTTATTGATGAAGAAGGTAGTACAAGTCCTGGTTATGGATTTCAATTAGTTAATAAATGTGATAGTTATATTGAATACACAATTAATATGGAAAGTTTAGATACAGTAGCAGTAGCTAATAGAATAGATATTAATTATGTAGATGCCATAATTGATAATGAACCAGTAAATGCTATTGGTAGTTACATATCTACTGACACATTAATTCCTACTACAGAAGCTAATCAAGCTTATGATACAAGAGCAATTTATACGGGTATACTTACTCCTAATGCTACAATAGATCATACACTTCATATTTGGTTAGATGAAGATACTCCAGAGGATTACATGAATATGAATTATGAAGGACGATTAACAGTAAAAGCTAATATTATGGCTTATAGTAGCAATGCAGTTAATGCTGTAACATACTTAACTAATTTACATAATAATGGTGATACATCACTAGTTTATGATGATGCAATAGATACTACAACAGAAACAAATAATAACTTAAGATATGTAGGAGCAAACCCTAATAACTATGTATCATTTAATGGTGAATTATGGCGTATTATTGGTGTTATGAAAGATGTAGATGGTGGTACTGTTAGTGGTGATAATGCTACTAGAATAAAAATAATCAAAGCTACAGATATAGGCCACTACCCATATTATGAAAAATGTTTAGATGAAAACATGACTTATGATAGTGTTAATGATAAATGGACTTGTAGTAGTGCAAGATACAATAATAACTGGCCAAATAGTACAGCTAATGAAATACTAAATGATTTGTATTGGAATCGTAAAACTCATGTTCCATACAATGGCAATATGTATTTAAAAACAGGAGATCAAACAGCCCTTACATGGCAAGATT
>JAFUTX010000028.1 GCA_017484065.1 Bacilli bacterium | reverse complement strand
CCATTGCAACATATGGCAAATTATCAAACAATGATGGAATAACACCAATTCTAGCATTATTAAAATATTCATTCAATTTTTCATTTGGAATTGGGCCAGTAAATTCAATATACTTATGATATTTTTCAGGAATTAAATTTAAAAAATGTTGCTTTGCATCTATTCCATTTTTATGTACAACTGAATAGTTACCTACTATCTGAAATTTCATTGATTCATCGTTTATTTTTTCTATTACAATAGGAATTGCTGAAGCAAGTTCATTTATTCCTTTTCTTTTTTCAATACTTCCACAAAAGATAATTGTATTTGAATTATGATTATTTTTAGTTGGATAAAAATCTCTAATATTCGCAGGATTTTCTAACACAGAAATATCACTATAATTATTGAGTTTATGATATTCTGGCATAATATCTTTTAAAATTTGAGAACAAGAAACTATTTTGTCTGAATATTTTAAAACTAGCTCTTCAGTTTTTAATACTTCTTTATGTAATTTTGTTGGTAGTTTTGTTTTATTTAAATGAGCCCAAATTGTATAAGATGTATGTAATTTTGTTACTACTGGCACTCTTCTACTTTTTAAATAGTTAACAATTTCTCCTGAAAATTCTGGTGTTTCAATTATATCTATCCTATTATCATCAATAAGCTTATTTAAAACATCTGCAACTTTTTCTCGATACATACGAAATGAATCAACAGTTTCTTTAACACGATTTGTATGTATACGATATATTTCAATTCCGTTTTCATTATAAGAATAATCTTCTTTGTCAGTTCCACAAATAACAATTACTTCATGATTCAATTTTTTTAATTCATTTGCCAACAAATACTGATATGTTGAAATTCCCCCGAAACCAGTTTCTTTTGGATATTCTATACCAACTAAGCATATTTTCATAACTATACTCCTAATTCTATTATTTTATCTTTCGCATTACTTTTTCATATACTTCTTTTTCTGTTAAGTCATCAGTATATATTAAGCAATCACAATATTGTTTTATCATATCAAAATAACTTTTATGATCAAACATTGCCACTTCAATACGCATCAATAATTCTTTATAAACCATTTTTCTATTTGTAATACTATTTCTATTTTTTATTCCTTCTTGAAGATCATGAAAAGTTAATGCTATAAGTATTTTCTGGTACTCTAAAAGATTATATTGAAATATATCTTTATATGAAATATTAATTACTGCATTTTCATATTTATTTAAACAAGCTTCCAAATCTTCTTTTAATATACCATATAGGCGATTACCGGCACCCGAATAAAGCAACAATTCATTATTATTTTTTAATTTGTTAAAATCAGAAACATTGACATATCGATAAAATCCATTTTCGTCATCAACTCTTTTTTCTCTTGTTGTAATATGTTTCGGAACAGAAAAGCCATTCAGTTTTTTTAAACTATTTGTCAAAGTTGTTTTTCCAACCATTGAAGGCCCAGTAATAGCAATAATTTTTGACATATATTTAATCCTTAATGACTTTTGCTAGAGGTGATAGATCTTCTATTTTTAGCTTATCAACATCATACCATTCTGCACCTAATGAATCTAATCCATCAGAGTCCCTCTTAATTTTTTCTAAATCAGACTTTTCTAATTCAACATCATATATTATTGCAATGTGTTGCAAGTCTTCTGCATGAGTTTCATCCAAATTCCATACAACGTAATTTGTTATTGCTGTTTTTATTTTATAGCTTTTAATATTCAATCCTATTTCTTCTTGAAATTCTCTTTCTAATGTTTCTTCTGGTCTTTCTCCATATTCAATTCCACCACCTGGTAAATCTAATAATCCCTTATATGCTCCTCTTGATTTTCTTATTAATAAAATTTCTTTATTGTTGTTGTACACTACTCCATAACATCCAACATGTTTTGTTTTAAATATTTCCATAATAATCTAAATTTCCTTCTTTCTATTTCAAATATACTATCATAATACTATCAAAAAGTAAATGATATAGATATTCATTTATCCATCTATGACTATTGATTTTTGTTTTAATCCTTCTATACAAAAAAATTCAAAAAGTCACATCAATTTGATGTGACTAAATTAATTTTTCTTTCAATATTTCTTTTGTAATAACTGGATTAGCTTTACCTCTAGTATTTTTCATTACTTGACCTACAAAGTAATCAAATAGATTATCTTTACCTGATTTATATTGTTCTACTTGATTAGTGTTATTAGCAAGTATTTCATCAATTATTTTACTAAGTTCATCTTTATCAGATATTTGAGCATTATCTTTACTGATAAAGGCCTTAGGTTCTTTTTCTTCTTCTAATACTTTAAAGAATATATCTTTAGCTTGTTTACTAGAAATAGTACCATTAGTTATATTATCTATTAATTGTTTTAATAATTCTGGAGTTAAATATATATCATTAATAGTTAAATTATTCTTATTAATATACCCCATTATTTGTACAGTAATCCAGTTAGCTGCTTGTTTACTATCAATACCTATTTCAATACATTTTTCAAAGTAATCAGAAACACTTTTTTCTTTAATTAAAATTTTAGCATCATAATCAGATAAACCATACTTTTCAATATATTTTTCTTTTCTTTGCATTGGAAGTTCTGGAATACTTTTTTTAATTTCTTCAACCCAACTTTCTTCAATTTTATATTTTGGAATATTAGGTTCAACAAAGTATTTATAATCTAGAGCATCAACCTTAGAACGCATTCTAATAGTTTGGGCACTTTCTTCATCCCATCTTCTAGTTTCTTGTTCTACTTCTCTTTCATAAGTACCATTATCTAATGCTTCACTTTGTCTTTCAATTTCATAATTAATAGCATCTCTTACTCCAGAGAATGAGTTAACGTTTTTCATTTCAACTTTAACTCCAAGTGTATTAGGGTCAGGACTTACTGATACGTTAACATCGCATCTTATTTGACCTTTCTTACTATCAGCTTCACTAATACCACAATATTGATAAATAGAACGAATTGTCTCTAAGAAAGATACGGCATCATCTGCTGAATGTAAGCATGGTTTAGTAACTAGTTCAAGTAATGGAACTCCAGCACGGTTATAATCAATTAAAGATGTACTGTAAAAGTGATCTAAACTAGCTGCATCTTCTTCTAAGTGAAGATTATCAATATCTACTCTAAATACAGAGCCATCTTCTCTTTCTACATCAATATATCCACCATTACCAACACAATCTTCTGGTGGGTTTTGAGTTAATTGAAATCCTTTTGGTAAGTCTGGATAATAATAGTTTTTTCTTTCAAAATACATATATTCTGGAATGCGCGCATTTAATATTGAAGACATCATAATAGCCATTTTGACACATTCTTTATTTACTACTGGAAGGATTCCAGGAAAAGCCATATCAACTGGTGATACATTACAGTTAGGAGTTGATTCATAACTATTTTTAGCTGAAGAGAACACTTTACTATTAGTTTCACTAACTTCACAGTGCATCTCTAAACCAATAGTTGCATAATACTTACTCATATTACTTTACCTCCTTAGCTATTTGATTTTTATAGTTCATTTTACTTTCTAAAGCATAAGCAATATTTAAAATATTTTGATCATCATAGCAGTTACCAGTAATATTAATACCAACTGGTAGATTATCTACAAAACCATTAGGTATTGTAATTGATGGGAATCCTCCAAAGTTACCTATTTGTAAATGTTCATCTAGTACTGTTAATTCATCATCAGTAACCATTTCATCATTTTCTAATTTTTTAGCTGGACCTGTTCCTACTGGTAAAATTAAACCATCATATTTTTTAAATAGTTCTTTCATTGTATCAACTATCATTCTTCTTGCACGTTGGGCATTCTTAAAATATCTTTCTTGATTAACTATTTGAAGTACATATGAACCAATTACAAATCTTCTTTTAATTAATGATGAGAATCCCTTAGTACGATGGTCTTTCATTTGTTCAATATAATTTTTACCCTCACCACGTGGTCCGAAGATAAATCCTGTTAAGTTAGACATATTAGAAGTTGCTTCAGCACAAGATATAACAACATAGACACTTGATATAGCATTAAGTAAATCTTGATTAATTGATACTTCTTCTACTTCCATTCCTAAAGATTTAACTAATTCAATAGTCTTCATAAAGTTATCTAAATGTTCTATAGTTTCTTTAGGTAAATTCTTATAATTATTTTTATCAACTATTTCTTTAATATAGAATAATTTCTTACCTAAAACATCACTAGTTAAATTATCATATAATTTTATATTAGATGAATCCCAACTAGTCATATCTTTTTTATCTATTCCTTTCATAGTATCTACAACAATTGCTGCATCTTCAACACTTCTAGTTAAAACACCACAATGATCTAAACTACTAGCAAAAGGAAATAATCCATAACGAGATATCATACCATAAGTAGGTTTATATCCAACAATACCACAGAAAGCCGCAGGTTTACGAATAGAGTCACCAGTATCACTACCTAAAGCATATGGATAAACACCACTGGCAACAGCTGCAGCGCTCCCCGCAGAAGAACCTGCACACATACGTGATAAATCCCAAGGATTAAGTACAGTACCAGTATGACATGTAGTACCAGTACCACCCATACCAAATTCGTCCATAGCTGTTTTATTTACAGGAATTGCTCCGGCTTCATATAGCTTTGTTATAGCAGTAGCATCAAAAAATGGTACATAGTCTTTTAAAGTATTAGAAGAACCTGTAGATAGAATACCCTTAGTAGAGTAATTATCTTTAACACCATATGGAATACCAGATAGTAAGTTATCAGTAACTTTACCACCTTTTTGGTCATCTAAAATAGTTACAAAGGCATTACATTTATCTTGAACTTCGTGAGATTTACTAATTGATTCTTTAACTAATTCATCACTAGTTACTTTGCCACTTATTAAATCTTCATGTAGTTCTTTAATAGTTTTATTCATATACATATTAGTCCACCACCTTTGGTACTTCTACTTCTCTACCATCTAATTGATCGCAGTTAGCAAGTAATTCTTCAATAGAAGGAGAATCTTCTGCTACATCTTCTCTTAAACTAAACTTAAAATCATCTAAAGCATGAGTCATTGGTTTAACTTTATCAATACCTTCAATTTTATTTATTTTATTAATATTACTATCAATTATTTCAAATTCATCTAAAACCATTTTATTTTCTTCTTCAGTTAATCCAATCATTAAAAGATTAGCTAACTTATCTACGGTTTCTTTTGTAAATTCCATCTTAATCCTCCTTAACTTTTATTCCAAGTTCTTTTAATTGTACTGGGGTTAAACTAGCTGGAGAACCCATCATTAAATCTTGTCCTGTACTACTTGTTGGGAAAGCTTGAACTTCTCTTAAGTTTGGTTCATCTAAGATTAACATTAACATACGATCAATTCCTGGAGCCATACCACCATGAGGAGGACATCCATATTTAAAGGCAGTCATTAATGATTTGAATCTTTCTTCTACTTCCTCTTTAGTATATCCAACTACTTCAAAACCTTTGATTAAAGAATTGATATCGTGGTTACGGATTGCTCCAGAAGCCATTTCAAAACCATTACATACAAAGTCAAATTGGTAAGCTAAAATACTTTCTTTATCGACACTATCATAAGCTTTAATACCATCATGAGGTAAACTAAATGGATTATGACAGAATTCTAATTTTTTAGTTGTATCGCTATATTCAAACATAGGGAAATCATTAATAATACATAATTCTAATTTATTATCATCAATTAAATTCATTTTACGACCAACATAATCTCTTATAAGACCCGCAAATTTCTGAGCTATCTTTTTATTCTTATTAGCTATAAAGAACATAACTGAATTAGTTTTCATATCAAATTCTTTTATTAAATTATTTCTTTCTTCTTCGCTTAAGAACTTATCAATAGGTCCTTTTAAAGAGCCATCTTCCATTAAAGTAATATAACCAATACCAGGCATACCAATGCTAGATGCATAATCAACAATTTCGTTAAACCATGAATTAGAGTTAGCTCCAATACCATCACAAACTATTACTTTAATAACACTATTTTTAAATGATCCAAATGTAGTACTAGCTAATACTTCACTAGCATCTTTTATAATTAATGGGTTTCTTAAATCTGGTTTATCAGTACCATATAATTCCATTGCATCATGATATTTAATTCTTCTAAATGGTGGTTTACTTACTTCCTTATTAGAAAAATTACTAAATACTGAATAGAAAATATCTTCTCCAACACTTAAAACATCATCTTCATTTACAAAACTCATTTCTAAATCTAATTGATAAAATTCTAAAGTTCTATCACGTCTTGCATCTTCATCTCTAAAACAAGGTGCTACTTGAAAATATTTACCTAATCCTCCAACCATTAATAGTTCTTTATATATTTGTGGAGCTTGAGGTAAAGCAAAGAATTTACCTTTAAATAAACGACTAGGTACAACAAAGTCTCTTGCTCCTTCAGGACTTGATGCAGTTAAAATTGGAGTTTGTACTTCTGTAAAGTTATTATCATACATTTTATTTCTTAAGAAATGTAAGATATCACTACGAAGTTTAATAATATTTTTTACTTTATCATTACGCATATCTAAATAACGATATTTAAGTCTGACATCTTCTTTAACACTTTTACTAGATTTAATATCAAATGGTAATTCATGTAAAGATGAACCCAATACTTCTAACTTATCTACTAATAATTCAATTTCACCAGTAGCTAGTTTTTCATTGTAACTATCTTCACTACGTTCTCTAATCTTACCAGTTAATCTAACAACAGATTCCTTAGCTAAGCCTTTAAACATATCATCATCATTAGATACTGTTTGAAGAATTCCTGATTCATCTCTTAAATCTAGAAATAATACTCCTCCATGGTCACGGATATTTTCTACCCAACCTGATACTACTAATTCTTCATCTATTGAATCTTTACTTAATTCATTAATCATTTTAGTTCTATATTCGTTCATAATTTATTCCTTTCTATGGTTCTAACCTACTAGGTCCACGATAGATAAACATCTCTTCTTTTAATGATGGTAAACCTAATAATAACATTGTAAATCTATCAATTCCGATGGCAAATCCACCATGTGGAGGACATCCGTATTTAAAGAATTGTAAATAGAATTCGACATCTTTACCTAAACCTTTTTCCGCTGCTTGAGCCTTTAACACATCAAATCTATGTTCTCTTTGAGCACCCGTAGTTATTTCTGTACCCTTCCAGATTAAGTCATAACCAAGTGGTGTTCCAGCCTCATTACGCATATGATAGAAAGCTCTTTTAGTACTAGCAAAATCAGTTACAAAGATAAATTCATGATTATATTTTTCTTGGGCATAACGATAAGCTAAACTTTCTGCTTCACTATTCATATCGCCAACATCTACTTCTGGTATTTTATATCCATATAATTTATTTAATTCTTGATACATATCTTGTAATTTAATTCTAGGGAATGGCTTTGTAGGTACTACTACATCAACATCAAATACTTCTTTAATTTCAGCTCCATATTTTTCTTTAACAGCAGTTAATCCAGCTATAATTAAATCTTCTTCTAAACTCATTACATCTTCATAGGAATCTATATAAGCAAATTCAATATCTAAAGATGTAAATTCAGTTGCATGACGATAAGTATTAGAGTTTTCAGCTCTAAAAGCTGGTCCTACTTCAAATATTCTTTCAAATCCTGAAGCCATAGCCATTTGTTTATAAAATTGTGGACTTTGAGCTAAATAAGCTAATCTATCAAAGTATTTAACTTCAAATACTTCAGAACCAGATTCACTTGCTGTACCAATTAGTTTAGGTGTATGTATTTCGACAAAATCCTCACTATATAAATAATCTTTCATAGCTTTAGCAAATGTTGATTGAACTTTAATCATTAAATTATTCTTTCTAGTTCTTAAATCAATCCATCTAAAGTCCATTCTAGTATCAATATTAGCATTTTCTTCTAAAGGACTAGCTAGAGCAGATGATAAAACTACTACATCAGTTGGTAAAAATTCTTTACCACCAAGTTTTACATATTCACTTTTTACCATCTTACCAGTAAATTCAATTACTGAGTTAGCAATAACTCCCTCTAATTTGTTACATAAATCTTCATTGGTTCCTTTATCGATTGATACTTGTATTTCACCACTTCTATCTTTTAAAATTACAAATATCATATATTTGGTATTTCTTATTTTAGTAGCAAAACCACTAATTTTAGTTTCTTCATTTTCTACTAAATTATTTATTAATGTTCTCATATAGCCTCCGTTATTATAAATTTGAAATAAGATAATCTACTAATTCATATTCATCTATTTTTTGTTCTTCTTTAGTAATATTATCTTTTACAGTTACTAAACCTTTAAATAAGTCTTCACTATTTAATATAACTAATTGTTTAGCATTATATTTATCCGCACTCTTAAATTGAGCTTTTAAATTTTTATTAGTATTATTTAATTCTGTAACAATACCATTTAATCTTAAGTTTTGAGTTATTTCAATTGCTTTCATTTTTTCTTCTTCATTAACATACATTACATAGCAATCAATACTCTTATTTAATTTATCAAACAAGTTAAGATAATCCATAGCAAGTACAACACGGTCTAATCCTGCTGCAAAACCAACACATGAAGTTGCAGGTCCACCTAATTCTTCAACTAATGAATTATATCTACCTCCACCACCTAGAGTTGCACCACTACCTAGTTCTGGAATATCAACTGCATATTCAAATACAGTATGATCATAATAATCTAAACCTCTAACAATATTTTGGTCAATTTCATAATCTATATCCATTAATCTTAAATATTCTAATACTTTTTCAAAACGAGCTTTACTCTCATCATTTAAACTATCCATTATTTTAGGAGCATTTTTAAGTACTTCACTATCTTTATCTACTTTACAATCAAGTATTCTTAAAGGATTAGTTTTTAATCTATTTTGACAATCACTACATAATGTATCAATTTTTGGTGTAAGATATTCTACCAAAGTCTTACGATAATTATCTCTTGATTCTTTATCTCCTAAGGAATTAATCATTACTGTAACATTATCTATTCCTAATTCCTCAAATAAACGATAAGGCATAGAAATGATTTCTGCATCAAGCATAGGATCATCTCCACCTAACACTTCTAAGCCAAATTGTGTAAGTTCACGCATTCTACCAGCTTGTGGTCTTTCATAACGATACATTGGATAATTATAATATACTTTAACTGGATCAGAATTATTAGCATACATCTTGTTTTCAATATAACTTCTTACAATACCTGCTGTCCCTTCTGGCCTTAAAGTTAATTCTCTATCATGTCTATCTTTAAAATCATAAGTTTCCTTTGTAACTATATCGCTAGTTTCTCCAACACTTCTATGATATAGTTCACTGCTTTCAAACACTGGAGTACGCATATAATCATAATTATACATTTCACAGAATTCTCTAATCATACTATTAACGTATTCCCATTTTTTACCTTCAATTCCATACAAATCTGTTGTACCTTTTGGTTTAGTTATCATTTAAATCATTCCCTTCATAAATAAAAAAACTAGTAAATGTGTAAGGACGAGTTATTACCCGCGGTGCCACCTTACTTTACTAGTGTACTCTCTAATTATATTTATCGCATATCTACGTTTTATGTTAATGAAAAGTTGTTATTCATCTAACCTTTATTGAGGCATTTCCACCATCTAGCCCTCTCTTGCAATTAGCATTTAGACTACTCGTCTTTCCCATAAAAATAATACATGTTTATTTTATTACTTTTGGTAGGTTATGTCAAATACTTTTTGTATTACATTTTGCAATATTTACTATTGATAAATAGTGCCGTATTTGATACAATGTAAACAGGAATTATTCATTAGCTGAGTGTCTACCTTCTATCCTAATTGGAGAGGAGGTCAGTGATATGAAGAACACAACTTTTATTTTAAGATTTCTTTCACTAATTTCTTCTATCATCTTAAGGCTAGCCATATTAGGTTTAGTCATACTGCTAATATTTATTAGTAAAAAATAAAAAGACACTTAATTCTGTATAGAATTTAATGTCTAACCCAAATATTTTTGGTAGGCATTCAGCACGACAATACTGAATACTTCCTTTTTTTATTTTATTCAAATTGCTTTGATAAATACATATTATCATAATATTTATGTTTTGTCAATTTATCATTTGTAAAACACTTTATTCAGCTAATTTACTAGAACCGTTGCTATAATCTATTTCAATTCCATCTTGGACATTATAGACAAAGACATTAAATTTAACGCCATAACCTTTATCTTCAACTGAATAAGCTTCCATTTGAACTCCTCTTGCAAGCAAATCATTACCATTATATATTGGAGTTACGCGATAAAGCACATGATTATTAGTTTTCTTTACATAATTAGTTACTTCATTTTCGTATTTTAACATTGTTGTTGTATTCATTTGTCTTGTACATGTTATTAAATTTTTTTCATTGGCATTTTCTCCAGTTAATTGATAACCAATTAAGTGACATCTATTATATAAATATTTACCATCTACATTATCATATTTAACCGTATGCCAGCCACTTGGTTTAACCATACCAATACTTCCTCTAGCTTCATCAGGCATTAAATCGATACCAACATTAGCATACGCTACCCCACATCTGCCTAATAAATCTAAGTTACTATATTGCTCAAATGAATTAGTAGTATAATCATTTTCTGTAAATTCTGGTTCATTATTATTGATAACTACATAACCTTTACCAGTATATTCTGGTATCATATCTATATTATAAGTTTTTTGTTCAGTAAAAGAAAAAGCATTAGAAAAAAAGCTTTCTCTACCTGTATAATAACAAAATATTTCAAGTAGCATTATGATTATTAATGCTACTAAAATATAATTAAAACTTAATTTAATTTTAACTTTTTTCCTTCGAGCCATTACTACTACCCCTATCCTAAGTTTAATTATAGCACTTGAAGTTATTAAAAGTAAAAATTAAATCTTATAGTTGACAAAATTATGTCAAAAAAAAAGATGTGAATCATTCACATCTAATTAAGCTAATTCGATTTCTGCTCCAGCTTCTTCAAATTTAGCTTTTAATTCATCAGCTTCAGCAGCAGGAACGTTTTCTTTAATATTTCCTCCATTATCTGCTAAACCTTTAGCTTCAACTAATCCAAGACCAGTAATTTCTTTGATTAATTTAATAACAGCTATTTTATTAGCTCCAGCACTCTTTAATACTACAGTTTTGTTAGCGCTACCAGCATCTTCAGCTCCAGCTGCAGGTGCAGCTGCTACAGCTACTGCCATAGGATCTACTCCAAATTCTTCTTTCATTGCATCTACTAATTCTTTAACTTCAAGAATAGTCATTTCTTTTAATGCACTTATAAAATCTTCTTTATTTAATTTTGCCATTTTTCTTCATTCCCTTCTTTTAAATTATTTTTCTAATTGTTCGGCATATAGATTTAAACTAATTGATAAATCTTTAACATATTGCATCATTCCACCAGCTAACATTGTTAATAATCCTTCTCTTGATGGGATAGATGCGTAATCTTTAATAACATTGATATCTGCTACATCTCCGCTGATAATACCAACACGGATTTCCATTTTATCATGGTTCTTAGCAAATTCAGATATTATTTTGATTGGTTCTAATAAACTTTTACCAAATAATAATGCATTTGGTCCTTCTAAAAAGCCTTCAAGACTAATATTCTTTTCATCTAAAGCTCTTTTTAGTAAAGTGTTCTTGTAGATTTTAACTTCAGAATCTTCCTTTTTAAGTTCTTTACGTAACTCATCAAATTCAGAAACTGTAAGTCCTTGATAACTAAATAGAATAACAGATTCACTATTATCTAATTTAGAAATAATTTCATCTACTATTTGTTTTTTAGATTCTAAAACAGAAGCACTTGCCATATTTTCCTCCTTCTTTATTTTAAGAAAAGCTTCCTTTTAGGGAAGCTTAAAACATAAGAATATTTTAAGATTCCCTCGGTAGGATTTTTAACTTTCGCCCTACTGTCTTCGGTCCTCGCTTTTTCTTTACATATTATATTAAATTATATACTAAATGTCAAAAGAATTTTTATCTAATTTAATTCCAGGTCCCATTGTACTTGAAATTGAAATATTTTGAATATATGTTCCTTTAACTGAAGCAGGTTTTGATTTAGCTATTGTTCTAACAACAAAGCTTAAGTTTTCTGCTAATTTAGTTTCATCGAAAGATACTTTACCAACAAGTACATGAACATTACCATAAGAGTCATTCTTATAAGTAATCATACCTTTATTAACATCTTCAACTGCTTTAGCAACATTTGGAGTTACTGTACCAGTTTTAGGGTTAGGCATTAAACCTTTAGGTCCTAAAATTTTACCAATTTTACCAAGCATTGGCATCATATCAGGAGTTGCGATGATTACATCAAAATCAAACCAATTTTCTTTTTCAATTTTTTCAATCATATCAGCGTCTCCAACAAAGTTAGCTCCGGCTTTCTTTGCTGCTTCAGCTTGTTCACCTTTAGCGATTACTAAAACTCTTTTTGTTTTTCCAGTACCATTAGGTAATACTAATGATCCTCTTAATTGTTGATCAGCTTTCTTAGTATCAATATTTAATTTAATTGCTACTTCTACAGAACTATCAAATTTAGTAACAGCTGTAGATTTAACCAACTTCATTGCTTCATCTAAACTATAGTTTTTATTTTTATCTAAGTCTTTAGAAGCTTCCACATATTTCTTACTATACTTTCTCATACTTACCTCCTAACTGTGGTTTATTAGCGGATTTGTATTTTTATTTATAAATTATTTATTAGTCTACTATTTCAATACCCATATTTTTTGCAGTACCAGCAACGATATTCATTGCAGCTTCAACATCATATGCATTTAAATCATCTAATTTAGTTTCAGCTATAGTACGTAAATCGGCTTTTGATAATTTACCAACGATTTCTTTTGAACCTTTTGTACCACCTTTTTGTACTTTAGCATATTTCTTAATTAAGAATGCAGCTGGAGCACTTTTTAGTACAAAGTCAAAACTTCTATCATCATATACTGAGATTTCACAAGGAATTATATCTCCCATTTTATCTCTAGTAGCATCGTTAAATCTAGTAACGAACTCTCCTAGATTTATACCAGCAGGTCCTAATACAGTACCAACTGGTGGAGCTGGTGTAGCTTTTCCTGCAGGAATCTCTAATTTAATTTTCTTAACGACTTCTTTTGCCACGAAAACACCTCCTATAAATATTTTTCGCGTAAGTGGTATGGGCAAATCCGCATTCCCTTCCACTAACTAGACTGCAAACAAGTGCAATCACTAATAAAGTATATCACAAAGTATAAAAAAAACAAGTAAAAATTACTATTTTTGCCTTGTTTTTATCATTTTAATTATAAGTCTAATGATTTATTATTTATTTTATCATTTATAAGTGCAATAAATTCATCTTTAGATAGTGTTGTAGTATCCTTACTACCATAAATACGATAACTTACTTCATTATTATTCTTTTCATTATCACCAAGTATTAAAGTATATGGTATTTTGCGCATTTGACTTTCTCTCATTTTGTAGCCAAGTTTTTCATCTCTACTATCTAACTCAACTCTAATATTATTATCTTTACATAATTTATAAAATTCATCACAATAATCTAAATGATATTCATTATTAACTGGAATAATATTAACTTGAACTGGACTTAACCAACAAGGTAATGCTCCTTTAGTTTCTTCTAAATAATAAGCAATGAATCTATCTATAGAACCAAATACAGCTCTATGAAGTACTACTGGTGTTTTTTTAGAACCATCTTTATCTACATAAGTTAAATTAAATCTCATTGGTAAGCAAAAATCTAATTGACAAGTAGATATAGTTACTTCATTACCTACGGCTGGTTTAACTTGAACATCTAATTTAGGTCCATAAAATGCTGCTTCACCAATCATTTCTTTATATGGAATACCTATTTCATTTAATACTTCTCTTAATTTATCTTCAGCGTTATTCCACATTTCATCATCAGGATAATATTTAACTTTATCTAAAGGATCTCTTAAAGATAATTCAAAATGGTAATCTTTAATACCTAATTCTTTATATGCTTCAAGGATTAAGTTAACTACTGACTTAAATTCATCTTTAATTTGATCTTGTGTTACAAATAAATGAGCATCGTTTTGGCAGAATGTTCTACCTCTTTCAATACCTTTTAAAGCTCCACTAGCTTCATAACGACAATCTCTAGCTATTTCACCAATACGGATTGGTAAATCACGATATGAGTGAATATCATTAGCATAAATCATCATATGATGAGGACAGTTCATTGGACGTAAAACAAATTCTTCGCCATCAACTTCCATTTTAGGAAACATATTCTCTTTATAATGATCCCAGTGTCCGCTTGTTTTATATAGTTCAACATTACCTAATGGTGGAGTTAAAACATGCTTATAACCAAGCTTTTTTTCTTTACCTTTAATATAATTTTCTAACTCTTCCCAAATAATATATCCATTTGGTAAATACATAGGTAGTCCCTTACCAACTAAGTCACTAGTCATAAATATAGCTAAATCTTTACCAATTTTACGATGATCTCTTTCTTTAGCCTCTTCTAGTTCTTGTAAATGTGCTGTTAATTCTTCTTCAGTTGGAAAACACACACCATAGATTCTTTGTAACATCTTATTGTTAGCATCGCCCTTCCAATATGCTCCACTAACTTTTAATAATTTAAAATGTTTTAATAGTTTTACAGTTTCAACATGTGGTCCACGACAAAGGTCTGTAAAATCTCCTTGAGTATAACAACTAATAACAGTATCTAATTCATCCATTCTACTAATTAAATCAATTTTATATGGATCATCCTTAAATTTCTCTAAAGCTTCCTCTTTAGATAATTCTTGTCTAACTATCCTTTTACCATCTTTTGCTAACTTCTTCATCTCTTTTTCAATTTTAGGTAAATCTTCTTCAGTTAAACTATTATCTCCTAAATCGATATCATAGTAAAACCCTTCTTCTACTACTGGCCCAACCCAAAACTTAGCTTCTGGATATAAATGTTTAACTGCTTGAGCCATTAAATGGGCACAACTATGGTTAAGTACATTTAATTCTTCATTTTCTTTTATATTTATCATATTAATCTCTTCCTTTACTATTAAATTTTTTTACAAAACGTTTTATTCTGCTAAAACCATTTGGTTTATTTATTTTTTCTAATAATTCTAGATAATGTTTTTCTCTTCTAAGTAGATACATTAATAAATCCTTTACTTCTGTATTTTTATAATATAGTTCCATTATTTGTGACATATTTTTAATTCTTATTTTTGATATTAGTTTTAATTGTCTTTTAACATCTTCTATTCTGCTTAAATCTCTAAAAAAGCTTGGATTTAAGTATGTTCCTAAATTACCATTACAATCTCTAACTACTATGCAGTCTCCTTTTTTTATATCATCGACATCAACATCGGCATTACATACACCTATAACAAAAGGATTATCTCTTGTAAGTATTTTTAAATCTTTATGAGTCATCTGTCTTGTTCGAAACATTGCATACATACTATTTTCGGTCAAACTACCTGATAAAAAATCATCATTAAATCTTAAATAATTAATTAAAAATTCATCTACTGATACAGCATATGATTCTAAATCATGCTTTAAGTCTTTTTCTATTTCTTCTTTTTCTTGGTCTTCTTCAATATCAAGCTGAATTTTCTCCATAATAGCATCTTCATTTAAAAAATCCTTTACTAACTCTTCAAAACTTTCTTCTTCTAATTGAATATTATCCATAAATAAAACTCCTGTAAAAATATTTTTTACAGGAGTGCAATACAAAGTTACACGGTACCATCCTTGATTTCACTTAATTTATAGCTTTAACGGACTTACCCGAAGTTTATTAGACTCACTTAGAAGTAGTAACTAATATATATCTTTATTCGTTTACACCATCCACGAACTCTCTATAAAAGATAAAATATCAATCTTGTCTTCATCAACGATTTACAAGATTAAATTAACATATTTTTTATATTAATTCAATAGTTTTTTTGTTAATTAACACTTTGGTTAATAAGATTAGTTTTGTCAATACCATTTAAATAATCTAATACTTTCATTTTTTTCTTACCAAATGGTTTAATTTCAGTTATATAAACAATGCCATCTTTACAAGATATACCAATAGCATCTTTCTTTATATCTAATACCTTACCTACTTCATTTATACTTTTCTTTTCAAAGTAAGCCTCATATACTTTATATTCTAAGTCATTAATAATTAGATTAGCAACTGGCCATGGATTTAATCCTCTTATTTGATTAATTATTTCTTTTCCAGTTTTATTAAAATCTAAATGTTCTTCTTCTCTTTTTATATTATAAGCATATGTCGCTTTAGTATCATCTTGTTTAATTCGATTATTTGTTCCATCAATTATAGAAGGTAATGTCTTAATAAGTAAATCTGCTCCTATTTTAGATAGCTCATCATGAAGTATTCCGACATTATCACTATCTTTAATTATATATTCTTCCATAGAAATAATATCACCAGTATCCATATGTTCATCCATATACATAATAGTTATACCTGTTTTTTCTTCACCATCAATTATCGCTTTATGAATAGGTGCTCCCCCTCTTAGTTTTGGTAAGAGTGATGCGTGAACGTTTATACACCCAAGGCGTGGATACATTATTAACTCTTTAGGTATTATTTGGCCATAAGCACAAGTAATTATAATATCAGGGTTAGCATCAATTATTCTTTGATAATCACTTCTTATTTTAGTAGGTTGAAATACATCAATATGATGATTAATAGCTATTTCTTTAACACATGAATACTTAACTTCTTTTTTTCTACCTACTTCTTTATCAGGTTGAGTTACTACTAAACATACATTTACATTTTCTATCAATTTATTTAAGATAACTCCAGCAAATTCTGGAGTACCCATAAATACTACTTTTAAATCTTTCATTTAATCATTCCTTTTAATTATAATAGATATCTATATCTACTGCACCTTTAATACCTTTTACTTTACCTTTATCTGTTCTTTGCCACATTTTAAATTGGCCTTCATATGTAGGGTTCTTAGTATATTGTGCTAGCCAAATATCATATTTAATTGGAAGCCAAATATTATCTAAATAATTTTTACTGCTATAGAGCATAACATCATAACCATCATTTTTAACTGTTTTTAAGAATTTATCAGCTACACTAGTAAGTCCAAAGAAACTTAAATTATAATCATTAAAGTTAGCCCATTCTTCCCAATCAAATGCTACTGGCATATTAATATAATAATCTTCTAATTTATCAAGTACCCATTCTGCGTCTTTTTTAGCTTGTTTAACTGAATTGGCTTGTGAATAGAAGTATACTCCAACATCGATACCTAGTTCATTAGCAGCTTTAATATTTTGCACAAATTTACTATCAACATAGTACTCGCCATTTTGATAACCACCTAGTTTTATCATAACAAATTCAACGCCACTATCTTTTAATGAAGTAAAATCTATATCTCCTTGCCACTTAGATACATCTATTCCTATTTTAGTTTTATCATTTTTATAATTATTATATACATCATGATAATCTAAATATTTTATTTCTGTAGTATTATTATTACTCTTAGTAGGTTCATATACATTTAAGACAAAGTCTTTATTAGTCTCATTTCCACTCTTATCTTTAGCTTTGAATACTAAATTATACTTACCAATTTTAGTTAAGTCATATTCTCCTACTACCTCACATTTAGGTTTTTCATCAATATTATCACCGCATAGTATTTTTTTAGTTAAATCAATATCACTGTTAACCGCAATATTATAACTATTACCTAACCATATAACTGGAGCTACATTATCAACTACTTCAATTTCAAAAGTATAGCCAAGTTCTATATTTTCATCATTTATAAAATGAAAAGTAATATCATGTTCACCAACTTTAGTAGTATCTATTTCATAATCATCAATAATCTTACCATTAATACTTGTGATTAAATCAGATACATATACTTTTTCATTAAATTCTAACTTTAAGTTATCTACTAACTTAACTTCTACTTTAGCATTTTTAACTCTAATATATCCTATTAAATAGTATATTAGAATTATTAAAATTACTACACCAATTATACAAGAGATTATAATTGATACTTTCTTTTTATTTACTTTCTTTTTATTTGCTATCTTTTTATGATGTTTTTTAGTCATTTTCTTCACCTCACAACCTGACTGGATCAAACATAATACTTAATGTTATATCTTTATTAGTTAAATAATAATCATCTATTTCTTTTAATACTTTCTTTAAATTTTTATCTATTCGATATTTAATAAGTATTTGAAAATTATAAATACTATTTACTTTAAACATACTAGCAGTAGTAGGTCCTAATACAATTGTATCACTATTTAACCTTTTTGTAATATTTTTAACAATTTTATTTGATTCAATACTAGCAATTTCATAAGATTTACTACTTACTTTAATACTAGTTAAATAATAATATGGTGGATATTTAAGTGTTTTTCTAATATTCATTTCATAATTATAAAAATTATCATAATCACTATTCTTTATATACTCAAGTATTTTATTATCTGGGTTAAATGTCTGAATAATTACTTCTCCAGGATTTACACTTCTTCCTGCTCTACCACTAGCTTGTGTAATTAATTCAAAACTTCTTTCATTACTTCTAAAATCAGGTATATTTAAAGATGAATCAGCATTAATAATAGCAACTAAAGTAACTAAAGGAAAATCAAGTCCTTTACTAACCATCTGGGTACCTAATAAAATGTCATATTCGTGATTGCTAAATGATTTAATAATATTTTCATGAGCATTTTTCTTGGCAGTAGTATCAGTATCCATTCGAACTATACGAGAAGTAGGAAACTCTTTAGTTAATAGATTTTCTAACTTTTCAGTACCAGTTCCTAGAAAAGTTAAACCATCTTCCATACATTCTGGACATTTATCACTTTTTAATACCGTATAACCACAATAATGACATCTTAAATTATTACTTGATTTATGATAAGTTAGTGATATATCACAATGCGGACATTTATATGTAAAGCCACAATTACTACAAGTTATTACTGTTGAAAATCCTCTACGATTAAGTAGTAAAATAACTTGTTCTTGTCTTTCTAATCTATCCTTTATTTTTTCTTTTAAAACATTACTAATAATAGGACTATTTTTTTCTTTAATCATATCTACTATTATGCACGAAGGTAAAGTTCCATTATTAGCTCTAGTTTTTAATTCTAATAATTTATAGACATTTTTCTTAGCTCGAGCCATACTTTCTAGTGAAGGAGTAGCAGAACCTAAGATAACCGGAATATTATTATATTTACCTCGCCATTTAGCTACTTCAATAGTATTATATCTTGGCGTATTTTCTTGATGATAAGTTTGAGATTGTTCTTCATCAATAATAATTATTCCTAGATTAGTAAAAGAGGTAAATATAGCAGAACGTGTACCAACTACTATTTTAGATTCTCCTCTTACTACTTTTAAGTATTCATCATGTTTTTCACCAATAGATAAACCACTATGAAATATAGATATAATATTACCAAATCTATTTTTAAAACGATTTATTATTTGAGCAGTTAAACTAATTTCTGGTATAAGCGCTAAAGCAGTTTTATTTTCTTTAAGTACTTTATCTATTAAAGAAAAATATACTTCCGTCTTACCACTACCAGTTACTCCATATAGTAAATAAGTATCATGCTTATTAATTATAACTTCATTCACAACTTTTTTCTGATTATCATTTAAGACATTAATTATATTGTTATTTTCTTTATTATTTAACCGATATATTTGTTCTTTATATACAATAGCTATATTATTATCTATTAATGTTTTTAAAGCACTACAATTAATATCACTTTTTATTTGCGCACCACTATTTAATAATGTAATTAATTCTATTTGTTTACTACTTCTTTTATGGTTTAATAGATATTCATTAACTATTGATTCATTATCATTTAATTTTACATATTCAACATATTTATTATAATTATATTTTTGTTCTTTAGCTTTTAAAGAAGCTGGTAACATAGCTTGGTAAGCTGTTATTAATGGACATAATGTTTCTTCTTTAATAAACTTACCTAATTCAATTAATTCCTTAGTTAAAATAATCTCAGGATTAATAATATCTATTATTTCTTTTATCTCATATTCTGATTTTTCTATACTATTTAGTATTTCTAAAATAAAGCCTTTTATTTTCTTATTACCAAAAGGAATTGATACTTGCATACCTACTTTAATAACATTTTTTAATTCATTAGGTACTTTATATATAAAATATTTATCTAAAGTTTTTAGAGGATACTCGATTAAAACATTTGCATACATTATTTACCCTCCCTTATATATTCAATTTACCATAATTGTCTTTACTTTGTCAAAAAAAAATATTCCTACATATTTGTAGGGAATATTTTCATATAATACCTTGTTAATAATTTTTAATGCCGGCACAACCTCGCCGTGCAGCGGCACATATTGATTACGCCCCTAGTACGTACGGATTATTTCGTGTACCTTGACCACTCATAATCTTCGTCGTCGATTTTAGATATAGGACTGGGCGAAGACCGTAAGCATTGCGCGTGCTGCCGCCGTCCACGCTGCCGTCGCGATTTACAAAAGCCGCGCCGCTGGAGTCATCAGCACGCGGAGTTATTGTCCATTGATGTAAACTATTATTAAATAACCAATCGTTACTTCTACAATCACTTCCAGCAGTATCATACCAATAATATAACGCTTTAGCCATACATGCACTTCTGTTTGTAGTAGTTCCTCCCGCTGTTGCAAATCCATAATCACTTAGGTACATAAGAGCTACTACTCCTGTCCAACTGCTTGGATTACCACTATATACTGCACTACCTCTTTCTATAGTAGAGTACCATGCACTAGCTGTTGCTGTTAAAATATAATTGCTATCTGAAGAAGTATAAGAATATCCTCCTAAATAGTAAGTTGCTTCTTCTACTAAGTTTCTACTAGTTACATTTAAACCATTACTACTATAATCAGCATATTGCCAGCTATCATTTATATAATTATATGTATTTGATGTTGTTCTATTTAAATATGCTGTATTTAGAAGATTCTTTATACTTGCTGTTTCCCAATTACTATTATATGAAACTACTGATGTACTAATACTTGTACCACAAGAATTATCACCAGCTAAACATTTTCTATCCCATGCTATTTTACCTAAGCTTTCATCTCTAATTAACTTAACTCTAGTTGCATCATCACCGCTAACACTACCTCCATCTACGTTATTCATGACTCCAATAATACGCCATAATTCATTGTTAAATAAAACATAATTTTTAGGGTTAGCTCCAACATATCTTAAGTTATTATCTTCTGTGTCATCATATTCTAATGATGTATCTCCATTTGTTTTTAATGATGTTATATAGCTAGCCGCATTGACTGGTTTAAAGTACTTTGCTTCTCCTCTAAATGCTTCATAACTATCAGTTTGTACTTCAAACTTAGCATAACTATTATATAACTTAATACCCACTATTACTAAAGTAATAATTGCTATACTAGCTATTATAGTATTTTTCTTTCTATTATCTTTAATTCTGTAATCAAATCTTTTTAATGACATAAGTATCACCTATTCTCTATTAATGATTATACCGAAAAATATTGCTAAATACAATTTTAAATATATAACAAAATACATATTACAAAAAATAGACACTCTAATAAAAATCGTTACAGATTGGTTGCAATTTTAATCTTTCTTCTCTTTATTTAATGTTTTTAGCTAAAACTGCCCGGAGTTAAGCCATATAGTTTTAATTTACATAGTTAATTTATATGGATGGCTTGCGCTACCATCTGAATTTGGTCCAGCTATTATTTTAACTGTTGATTTAAGGTATGCAACAGGCCGCACAGCTAAGGCATCATTCGTGCCGAAAGTACCAAAGACAACCCCGCTGGTATGAATATCAGCCACCCAAATTGAATTATCAGCACCCGAAGTCATTGTCCATTGAAAGAAACTACCGTTCAATAACCAGTCATTATTCTTGCATTGTGCATTAGCACTACTACTCCAATTACTAAGTGCTATATTTCTACAGCTATTACCTGATACAGAACCACTACTTGCATAACCATAATCACTTGGATACATTAAACCTAAATTACCTGTCCACGTTAACTCGTTATTATTTCCTTGGTTTGTTCTTTCTGCTGTGTAATACTGTTTAGTATTCATTGTTAATCCATCATAAGTACCACCATCATTCCAAGTATATCCACCTAAATAATATGTAGCAGGTTCCATCATGTTTTGATAAACATTCTTAAGTCCAGTTAGACTAAAGTCTATAGCTTCGGTTTTATAATCTTTCCATTGATAAGTTGTTTGATCATCTGTTTTGAAATACATATAAGCATTGTATGGAGCATGTGTCTTTCGATTCCAATACAAATCGTTTATTATTTCATCAGCTGTACTATTTGGCCAGTTATTATTGTATCTAAAATTTGTACATCCCCATTTATCATTTTGAGCATCATAAATCATATTCTCATCCAAGCACTCTTCATAATATGGAAAATCACCTAAGCTTTCATCTCTAATTAACTTAACTCTAGTTGCATCATCACCGCTAACACTACCTCCATCTACGTTATTCATAACACCAATAATACGCCATAATTCGCCATTAAATAATACATAGTTGTCTGGATTACTTCCTACATATCTTAAGTTATTATCTTCTGTGTCATCGTATTCTAATGATGTATCTCCATTTGTCTTTAATGATGTTATATAACTAGCTGCATTTACTGGTTCTATAACATTTCCAGAAACTAAATCATAACTACTAGTTTGTACTTCAAACTTAGCATAACTATTATATAACTTAATACCTACTATTACTAAAGTAATAATTGCTATACTAGCTATTATAGTATTTTTCTTTCTATTATCTTTAATTCTGTAATCAAATCTTTTCAATGACATAAGTATCACCTATTCTCTAATAATGATTATACCGAAAAATATTATTAAATACAATTATAAATTTATAAAAAAATAAATATTACAAAAAACAGACACTCTAATAAAGAGTATCTAATATATTTTATTAAATTAAGCAATACGATATGGATTATCACTTTCTCCAGT
>JAFUTX010000027.1 GCA_017484065.1 Bacilli bacterium | reverse complement strand
AGTTTATAAAAAACAGTTGAAATTTATGGATAATATGATATAATTTATATTGTCCATATATTTATGCGGGTGTAGTTTAATGGTAGAGCTTCAGCCTTCCAAGCTGATAACGTGGGTTCGATTCCCATCACCCGCTCCATTAATGTTTATAATCGCACACTTTAAAATGAAGGTGTGTGTTTTTCATTTTTTGTTTAAAATGGGGTGATAGATATGATTGAAAATGATGATAAAATAGATGATATAATGGAGAAATATCGTTATGCCAAACAAATCTTAGAAACTCAAATTGATATATTAATTGAATGATTTTGCACGTAAACATGGGTACAATCCTGTTGAACATGTTAAGGGACGATTAAAATCTGTTGATAGCATTAAAAGTAAATTAAGAAAGAAAAATAAAGAGTTTACAAAAGAAAATATAAATAAACATGTTAAGGATATTGTTGGTGTTAGAATAGTATGTTCCTTTCTATCAGATGTATTTGATATAGTTTCTGTTATAAATCGTAGTCCTAATATAATTGTAAAACAACGCGAAGATTATATAGCAAATCCAAAAGATACCGGGTACATGAGTTATCATATGCAAGTATTAGTGCCAGTATATTTACAAGATGTTGAGTATGTAGAGTGTGAATTACAAATTAGAACTATGGCGATGGATTTTTGGGCTAGTTTAGATCATAAACTATTATATAAATTTGAAAATGATATACCTAATGATTTAAAAGAAAAAATGTTTGAGTATGCAAAAACTATACAAGAATTAGATAAAAAAATGCTGGATTTAAATACTATTATTCAAAAATACAAGAAAAATATATAATACACGAGTATTATATATTTTTTATTCCTTGATAAGAATTTCTTTTTAACATTTCTTTATCAATATCATTTAATACACAGAATTTTTTTAATAACCAAGTTGGTGTAACTAATTCTTCTTTTATCGGATCACCTGTTATTCTTTCAACGACAATTGTGGGGTTTAGTAATTCTAACTCATCACAGACAATATCTATATATTCTTCTTTAGTAAGTACGTGAAATTTTTCTTTTTCATAGATATCAGCTAGTGGAGTATTTTTAACAATATGTAACATATGAATCTTTATTCCATCAATACCCAATTTATTTAAATATTTGACCGTATCTAACATCATTTCTTTTGTTTCATAAGGTAATCCATTTATAATATGAGCTACAACAAAGATATTTCTTTTTTTTAGTTCATTAACCATATCTTCAAATTGTTGTAAAGAATGGCCTCTATTGATAAAATTTAAAGTCGTTTCATGCATACTTTGTAAACCTAATTCAATAGTTAGAAAAGTTCTTTTATTTAATTCTTCTAAATAGTTTAAACATTCATTAGATATTGCATCAGGTCGCGTTGCAATTGCTAAACCAACTACATCAGGTTGCTTTAAAATTAACTCATACTTTTCTTTTAGTTCGTTTAAAGGCGCATAAGTATTAGAATTAGCTTGAAAATATCCTATGTACTTACTATTAGGCCACTTATTATCCATAATCTTTTTTACTTCATTGTATTGTTCTAATAATGTTTTGTTTTCATATCCTGTATTACCACTACCGTGACTACAAAAGATACATCCGTTACCATTTTTAAAGTTAGGACATGAAAAATTAGCATTTAAACTTACCTTAGTTATTTTAGAACCAAATTTGTTTCGATAAAAGTAATTAAGAGTGTGATATCTTTTGTTATCTAATGAATATTTAAACATAATCTTTCACCGCTATGTATTATATCATATTATTTGTACTTGTAAATTTTAAAAAATATGGTATGCTTAAAATATGGAGGGTCTTCATTATGAGTAGTATGAGTAAAAAGGGTAGAAGAAAAGTAAAAAAGAAGCTAAATATTAAAAATATATATGAGTGGAATAATTTAATTAGTAAATGTTTATTAGTTATTTATATTTTATTAATTACATTAATTATAGGTATAACTATTGGATCAGTTATATGGGCGTACAAAAGTAATTTAAGTGCATATAAATTACTTGAAGTTGATTTCTTTAGTAATATGGTCAATTTTGGTTCATTAGGAATGAATACAAATGGTTTAATAGATGATTTTATTGCTATGGAATATCTTTCTAATCAATTTGGTGTTTTATATTATATCTTTAGTGTAGCATTATTTGGGATATCTTTAATTATTTATTCAGCTGTATTTTGGTATTCATTTATAGATATAAAAGAAAAACCTAAAAAAATAAATGTTGCTCTTAAATCAACTATAATTTTATTTATTTTAAATATAATTTTGGTTTTAATTCCATCTATTATAGTTCATATGTATTATAGATTCACATTATTAATAGTAAGTGTAATTATAATATCTATAATAATTAATCTAAAATATGTTATAGATGGTAAAAATAGGTCGAAAAAATAAAAAAATTGTCGATTGATAACAATTTTTTTTTATTTTCAGTTATGTTATACTTTTATATAGAGGTGTTTACTATGTTAGTATTTGGAAGAAATGTATTAAAGGAAATTGAAAATCAAAAAATAAAAAAGGTATATATTTCTAAAACTATAAAAGATAAAAGTATATTGGAATATTTAAAGAATAATAAAATCAAGTATGAAATTGTTGACAATAATTATTTAGATAGAATGACTAAACTAAATCATCAAGGGATAATTATTGATATGTATGAATATGAGTATCATAAATTAGAAGATTGTTATAATGAAGACTTTGTTGTTTTGTTAGACCATTTAGAAGATCCTCATAATCTTGGCGCAATTATAAGAACTTGTGAATGTGCTGGAATTAAAAGTATTATTATTCCTAAAGATCGTAGTGTAAGAATTAATGAAACTGTAATGAAAGTAAGTTGTGGAGCATTAAACAATGTTAAAGTAATTATGGTTAATAATTTAGTAGATAGTATAAAAAAATTACAGAAAGAAAACTATTTTATATATTCAGCAGACATGAAAGGCGAGGATTACCATAATTTAAATTACGATAATAAAAAAGTTTTAGTTATTGGAAATGAAGGTAGTGGTATATCTAGACTTATAAAAGAAAATTCAGACTTTTTAATCAGTATACCTATGTATGGCAATATTAATAGTTTAAATGCTTCAGTAGCTTCAGGTATACTTATTTATGGAATGTTAGGTGGGGTTAATGATTGATTATAGTAATTTAAATGATAATGAATTATATATGTTAGTATGTGAACAACATGAAGATGCGAAAGAAATATTGTTGAATAAATATAAATATATTATAAATTTGATCGTAAAAAAATATATGGTAAGAGCTAAAATGGTAGGTATGGAATATAACGATTTATATCAAGAAGCTTTACTTGGTTTTTCAGATGCTTTAGTAAATTTTAATGAGTATAAATCAAGTTTGGCTACGTTTGTATCAATATGTGTTGAACGTAGGTTACAAAAGGTAGTAAAAATTAACAGTAGTTGTAAAAATAAAATTATGTTAGATGCTCTATCGCTAGAATATAAATATGTAGATTTAGAAAGTGAATTAAAAGACTTAATAAGTGATAAAGGAAAAAATGATCCATTAAATAATATAACTAGTGAAGAAACTATAAACACATTAACTAAAAATATAAGAATGAAATTAAGTGATAATGAATACGAAGTTTATGAGTTATTAATTAATGGATTTACATATAGTGATATTGCAAAAATATTAAATAAAAGTTATAAATCAATAGATGGTACAATTCAAAGAATAAAAGGTAAAGTTAAACAAATTTTGAATGAACCTAGTTAAAAAATACTTTACAATATGAACACTTTGTGTTAAATTATTTGTAAGCACGAAAAAGTGTTTTTTATTTGAAATAAAATTATGGGGAGATTGTTATGAGTAAAGATCAAAAAAAGAAAACAAATATAAAAACTAAAACTACTAGTACTAAAAAGAAAGCGCCTGCTACTAAAACTAAAAAAGTTACTAAAGCAACAGTTGTTGAACCTGAGGTAAAAGAAGAAAAAGTTGTTGCTGAAAAAATAGTAACAGAAGAAGTTGTAGAAGAAGTAAAAGTAGAAAAAAAAGAATCTAAAAAAGTAAAGAAAGAAAAAACAAAAGAAACTAAATCAAATGATAGTTTTTTAACTAATGTTAGAAAAGAAATGAAAAAAGTTAAATGGCCAACATTTAAAGAAGTTATGAAATATACATTAGCTACAATAATTTTAATTGTTATCGTAGTAGTATTCTTTTCACTATTAAACTTAATTATGTCTTATGTAAAGGGGTTGTTTAATTAATGAATAAAGAATGGTATGTAGTTAATACATATAGTGGACATGAAAGTAAAGTAAAAGAAAAATTAGAAATGCGTACTGAATCAATGGGTATGCAAGATTATATCTTTAGAGTAATTATTCCTGAAACAAAAGAAATTGAAATTGGTAAAGACGGTAATCAAAAAGAAAAAACTAAGAAAATGTTTCCAGGTTATGTATTAGTTGAAATGATTATGAGTGATGAAGCTTGGTATATTGTACGTAATACCCCAGGTGTTACTGGATTTATCGGTTCAAGTGGAAAAGGAGCTAAACCAACACCATTACCACCTCAAGAAATAGATAAAATTCTTTCTAGTATGGGTATGAGTCGTGTTAATATTGAGGCTGAATTAAAAATTGGAGATAAAGTTAATGTTATTGATGGACCATTTAAAGGTATGTTTGGTACTATTGATAATATTGATTTGGCAAATAATCGTTTAAATGTTTTAATAGATTTATTTGGTCAAGAAACTCCAGTTGAAGTTGAATTATATCAAGTGTCAAAATAAACAACTGATTAGACAGTTGTTTTTGTTTTTTCTTAATGGTATAATTCATTTTAAAGAAGGGTTGTGTTTTATGAATAAAGTTTATTCTTTATTATTAACTTTATTAGCTGGAGTTTTTTTCCTGATTGGTAATGTTATAACTAAAAAAAATAAGAAGAAAGAGAGTTTACTTGTTTTTTCTAATAGTTTAGCTTTGATAGTATTAGTTGGTTTGGTATTATTTGATTTTATACCAGAGTTATATGAAATATTTGAAGATTCTAGTAAGTTAGATAGTATACTAACTGTTATATCCTTTATTGCTATTGGTTTTATTTTATTAAAGTTACTAGATCGATTTATACCCGATCATCATCATGAACATAAGAAAAATGAAAGTAATCATAAAGAACATGAATCGCATGTTGCCCATGTTGGATTAGTAACTGCTGCTAGCTTGATACTGCATAATATAATTGAAGGTATGGCATTAACAGGTACAGCAATTAATAATTTAAAAGCCGGTTTAATCATGTGTATTGGAGTAGGATTACATAATATACCATTAGGAATAGAAATTTCTTTATCGACAGAAGGTAGATTAAATAAAAAGACAAATATTATTTTGAACATTTGCTTATTAATATCTGCTTTAATTGGAGGTGTTATATTTACATTATTAGGAGAAATGAATGAATTCATATTAGGGTGTATTATAAGTGTAACTCTAGGAATGATTTTGTATATTGTTTTATGTGAATTACTACATGAGTTTATAAATTATAAAAATAGAAAAGAAGCTAAACTAGGTATTATAATTGGTATAATTATAATAGGCTTATCATTATTAATTTAGTGAGGTTATGGATATGAAAAAAATATTAGTAACAGGAGCAGGTGGAAGTTTAGGAGAACTAACTATTAAACAATTATTAAAGTTAGAAGATGTTCAAATTACAGCTCTTGATTTAAGAACTAAAAGATATCATAAAAAAATAAAAAAGTATCATAAAGATATAAATATTGTGTATGGAGATATTAATGACTATAATTTAATTAGTGAATTAGTTAAAGATAATGATTATATAATTCATTTAGCAGGAGTTATGCCACCACTTGCTAATTTAAAAGTAAATTTGCTTAAAGATATTGATTATAAAGGTACAGAAAATATTATAAAAGCTATATCTTATTATAATCCAGATTGCTTTTTAGTCTATCCTTCTACGACTAGTATATACGAAAAAAATGAGAATAACTTGTATAATACGAAGTCTTATTTAAAAGTTGATGAAGATGATTATTATAGTGAATATAAATTAAAAATAGAGAATTTAATAATAAAAAAAGTTAAAAATTATGTTATATATCGTTTACCGATAGTTTTATGTATAGAGGGTGAATTTATATATAATGTCAACAGAAAAGATAATGTTGAAGTAATTACCGATAGGGATGTAGCTAATGCCTTAGCAGTTTCGATAAAAGATTGTAAAAAGATTAATAAACAAGTGTTTAATTTAAGTGATGGCGAAGAAAATCGGATAATGTATAGAGATTTACTGATTAAAATATTAAAAAGTTATGGTGTTAATATGCATTATATTTATAGTTTAATATTTCTAGAAAAGAATTATAATGTAGGTTTCTATAGTGATACAGATAAATTGATAAAAAAATTAAAATTTAAAGATGACAATATAGATTTATATTTCATTAGATTAAAAAGAAGGAGTAAAAAAAGATTAATTCAAAAAATATTAGCTAAACCAATCATATATTATTTAAATATAAAATATAATAATAAGAGGGTTGGTTGAGGCATTTAAACTTGTAAGAGTAACTAATATGTTACTCTTTTTTATGTAAAAATATTTAAGTTTGTGTTATAATTAGGACAATAATAAGGAGGAAAATTATGAAGTGTGATGTTTTAGTAGTAGGTAGTAGTAACGAGAACCTTTTATTAGCTTTAGAACTAATTGAAAAAGGTAAAAATGTTTTAATTATTGATACAATGAAAAGATCTATTGAGCTAGAAAATATTTACAAGTTAGATAGATTTGAATTTGTAGATAATTATGAGTATTTGTATACAGAAAGAGTAAAAAAATTGCTTAATTATTATGATATTACTAGTGATAGTGATTATGAAGAATATAAATATCATACTAATTTAGTGACGTATGATGAAAACTATGAGTATGAAATTACTTCTAGCGCTAAATCTTTTATATCACAAGTTAAAACTTATTTTTCTAATACTAAAAATATGGATGAATTATTTAAGCTAGCATTAGAATGTTTTAAAGCAACTAATTTAGAGTTACAAAATGAGCCTGTTAACAAAGATTTATATCCAAATTATTATAAATATAAAAATGTATCTTATAAAAAAGTATTAGATAAGTTACATATAAATCGTAATATTCAAAATTTGCTTGAAACATTAACTGAATTACCTTTCAATATTCCTTTTAATGATTTTGCTACAACTTTGTATGCTACCATAGTTGAAAAAAAATATAAATTAACTAAAAACAACTTATATTTATTTTATAAATTAAGAAAAAGAATATTAAGTAGTGGTACTAAAATAATATATAATGTAAATATAAAATCTATTAATGTGATTGATGGTAAAATAAATAATGTGGTTTTAGATGACGATATAGTAATCGAATGTAATAGTCTAGTTTATGGTAAAATGCCAAGTACTATTATTCCAATTCTGAATTCAAATATTATTAAACCTACTGATATTAATAAAATTAATCAAACAACCAAGGTCAAGATTTTTTTGGGATTAATTAAACCATTACAAGAAATAAACTTAAATAAAGGTAAATATATTATTAAATCAAATGATAATTATGATATTAATAATGTTAATGAAACCCTATACTTAGATGACTATGATAATAAGTCAATTATTACTATTGAATGTAATTATAAAAATAATTGTTGGAATAACTATATTACTAGGGAAAAGTACTTTTATCAATGCGAAAAAATAGCTAATGAGTTAGTTGGATGTTTTGAAGATTTAACTAAAAAAGATATTAAAGAATATATAGATCAAATAAAAATAGTTACTCCAGTGGACTATGCTAATAAAAATGAAAATGAATATGGAGCATCTTTTGAAGAATTGAGTATGGATTTAAAAAATAGATTATTAAGTATAAAAAATCTATATATAACAAATCTATATTTAGAATATGATTATTTATTCAATAGCAAATATTTAGTAAATAATATGTTAGCTAAAAGAATAGGAGGTGCATCTAATGAAAATAACTAATAATAATATACAATTAATAAAAAATGATTTATATAATGGTTGTATAGAAGTGATTGTTGATGCAATAATTAATGATACTCCTAAAAGTAAAATTTTGGTGTTAAAAAGCAAAAATGATTCTTTACCAATTTTATTTCCAGGACAGTATATTAATGTTTATAGTGAAATAGATGGGATTGGATATATCGATAATTTTACCGTTTTTTCAAGTCTTAAAGATGCAATTAATGGGGAATATCGAATTGTTGTAAAAAATAATAAAAAGAGAAAATTACAAAAATATTTATATGATAATATTGAATATCAAAATGAGTTGTTAATTAGTAAACCAATGGGAGATTATGATTTTTCTGTAATGAGAGAAGAAGAAAATATAATTGCTATTGGTTATGATAATGATGTATTACCATTTTATGCATTAGCAAACTATCTTATTGATAACAAACTGGATTATACATTAAATATTATTCATATATGTCCTAATGAAAATAATATTATTTTGAAAGATAAGTTTAAAAATTTAAGTTCATATAATAATAATATTAATTATGAAGATGTAATCTTATCTGACGAAAATATAGATGAAATAAAGAAAGTTATTAATAAATATATAACTGAATTTAACTCTTTTTACATATCTGGTAATGTCGAATTTTATAAAAATATTAATAGTGTAATTAGTGATTATAATTTACCAAGAAAATGCTTACGATATAAAGATTTTACTCCTGTAGTAAATCCGAATAATACTAATAAATATAAAATGAATATTATAACTCCAACTCAAGAGCTTGAATTAGATTGTTACGGTAATGAATCTTTATTAAAATCGCTATTAAAAAGTTGTTTTTCAAAAAGTATTCTAATAAATAATGGATTAGATGATAATATATTAGGAGAAGTCATATCTGGTAATGTTGAAATAATAAACTCTATTAATAACCATGTTTCCAATAATGATGGTATAATAAATTTGAAACTAAGCTATCCCTGTGAAGATGTAACAATTAAATTGCTTTAAAAATTATTATCAATAATAATATTGAAAAGTTAGCCTCACTAGATTATAATAATCAACGTGAGGTTTTAATATGAAGAAGTTTAGTTTAATATTTTATTATTTCTTTTTAATATTTTATTTAGAAATAGCTAATAAACTATTTATTTTTAATAAGGTGGTAGATAGAAATTATTTTTATTTAATAATTAATTCTTTATTAGGCGCAGTTATTTTTAATTTAATTAGTCATTTATTAAAAGATAAAGGTAATAAAAAAATTAGTATGTTGTTAACTATATTTATTATTGTTTATTATGGATTTCATATATTATTCTATCGTTTATTTAATATGTATTTTTCTTTTAATACAATTGGTTTAGCTAACCAAGCTGCTGATTTTTCTAATATTGTATTAGAAGTATTATCTAAAAATATTTTGATTATCATTACTCTTTTAATACCTTTTATTATATTAATAGTACTTAGAAATAAGTTTAATTATAATCATTATAATAAAATAAATAACTTATACAATGTTTTAGCAGTAGTAGGATTATATTTAATTTCAATATTAATGTTAATACCTTTTAATAATAAAATGTATTCAGCATATAACTTATATTTTAAAACCAATGCTTTAGAGCAATCAGTTGATAGATTAGGTATTCTTTCATCAACTAGAATTGATATTCAACGTTCTTTATTTGGATTTAATGAAGATATAATTACTGTTAGTGCTTCAAAAGAAGTAGTAGAAGAAGAAAAAGTATATGAAGATAATACTGAAGATATTGATTTTAATTCATTAATAGAATCTGCTAAAGATAAAGAAACTAAAGAATTATTAGCTTATTTAGAAAATAACATAGTAACTAAAAAGAATGAATATACAGGAATGTTTAAAGGTAAAAATTTAATTTTTATATTAGCAGAAGGATTTAATAGTATAGCAGTTGATGAAAAATTAACTCCTACTTTATATAAATTAACTCATAATGGGTTTGTATTTGATAATTATTATTCACCATTATTTTTAAGCACAACAGGAGGAGAATTCCAAGAGAGTACAGCTCTTATTCCTACTCAAGAAACTTTAAAAATATGGAAAGGTCAAAAACCTAGTATAAACTATGCATTAGGTTATCAATTTAGTAATTTAGGGTATAATGTTAGTAGTTATCATAATTGGACTTATACATATTATCAAAGAGATAAGACTATGCCAACATTAGGATATAATAATTATTTAGGATGTGGTAATGGTTTGGAAAAAGAAATGAGTTGTAAATGGTTACCAAGTGATGTTGATTTAATTGAAGTTACTTATCCAAAATATAAGGATAATGAACAGTTTATGGTTAATTATATTTCAGTTAGTGGTCATGCTCCATACTTTATGAATGATGGTAATAGTATAGCTAAAAAGAATAAAGATTTAGTTGCAGGTTTACCTTACAGTGATCCTATAAAAGCATATATAGCTACTCAAATAGAATTTGATAAAGCTTTAGAAACATTGATTAATCTATTAAAAGAAGATAAAAAGTTAGATGATACTGTGTTAGTAATTACAGGTGATCATTATCCATATTCACTATCAAATGATGAAGTTAATGAAGCTAGTAGCTATACTCGTGATGAAATAGAAGTTAATCATAGTAATTTAATAATTTGGAATAATAAAATGAAAGAACCAATTAAAATAGAAAAGACAGCTAGTCAAATAGATGTTTTACCTACAATTTTAAATCTATTTGATATACCGTATGATTCTAGATTATTAGTTGGTCATGATATATTAAGTACTACGGATGGAATAGCAATTTTTTCTGATCGTAGTTGGGTAAGTGATTATGGTACATATTATGCTAAGACTGGTAAGTTTGTAGCAAAGGATAATAAGGAGATTTCAGAAGATTATATTAAAAATATGAATACAAGAGTTGCTAATAGTTTCACAATTAGTAACAAGATAATTAAGTATAATATTTATAATAAAATATTGGGAGGTAAATAACGTGTGTGGTATAGTAGGATTTGTTAGTAATGCAAAAAGTAAAAAAAGAATTATAAAGAATATGGCTGATAGGATAAAACATCGTGGTCCAGATGATGAGAGTTATTTCATAAGTGATGAGATAGCCCTTGCTCATCGTCGTTTAGCTATTATTGATATTGAAAATGGTAAACAACCTATGTTTAATGACGATAATACTTACTGTATTATTTTTAATGGAGAAATATATAACTATAAGAATTTAAAATTAGAATTAGAAAAAAAAGGTTATAAGTTTAAAACAGCTTCTGATACTGAAGTAATACTTCATGGCTATGAAGAATGGGGTAGTAATTTACCTAAAAGATTAAGAGGCATGTTTGCTTTTGCTATTTACAATATTAAAGATAATACTTTGTTTTTAGCTAGGGATCCTTTTGGTATTAAACCTTTATATTATTACTTTAATGATCAAGTATTTATGTTTTCTTCTGAAATTAAAAGTTTTTTAGAACATCCGGATTTCAATAAAGAATTAAATGAAGAATTAATTGGACCATACATGTCATTTAGTTTTACTCCTACTAATGAAACCTTTTTTAAAGGAGTGTATCGAGTAGAACCTGGAACTACTTTGACTTATAAAAATGGCGATATAACTATAGATAGATATTATGATTTAACTTTTGATGAAAAACTGAAAGAATATGATGACTATGTAAGTGACATAGCAACTGTTATGGAAGACAGTGTTAAACATCATATGATTAGTGATGTAGAAGTTGGTTCCTTTTTATCAAGTGGTATAGATTCTTCATATATAGTATCATTAGCTAAACCTGATAGAACTTATACTGTTGGATATGATATACCAAAGTATAATGAAATAGATTATGCACTAGATTTAACTGATAAGTTAGGTATCAATAACACTAGTAAAAAGATTACAAAAAAAGAGTATATGAAAATACTACCCGATATTATGTATTATATGGATGAACCAACTAGTGATCCAGCAGCAGTAGCATTGTATTTTGTTGCAGAACTTGCTAGTAAAGATTTAAAGGTTGTTTTATCTGGTGAAGGGGCAGATGAATTTTTCGGTGGTTATAATTACTATCGTGAAGAAGTTGATTTTAAATTCTATAATAAAATACCATACTTTATTAGACATGCCATATCATCAATTTGTAAATTATTACCTGAAGTTAGAGGGGTTAATTTCTTAATTAGACGTGGTGAAAGATTAGAAAATAATTATATTGGAGTAAATAAAGTATATAGCGAAAAAGAAATAAAAAAGATACTTAAAGTGCCATATAAACTTTCTAATAAAGATATTACAAAATCTATTTATAAGAAATATGAAGATAAATCTAATATAACAAAAATGCAAGCTATTGATATTAATTTTTGGCTAATTAAAGATATATTACAAAAAGCTGATAGAATGACTATGGCTCATTCTTTAGAAGGAAGAGTACCATTTGTAGATGTTGAGGTATTTAAAGTTGCAAGTAGTTTAGTAGATAGTGCTAAAGTTAATAAAGAAAATACTAAAGTTGCTTTAAGAGATGCTGCAGCAACGGCTATTCCGAATGAATCATATAAAAAGAAAAAATTAGGCTTTCCTGTACCAATAAGAGATTGGATTAAAGAAAATGATTTTTATCGTGAAATAAAAAAAGTATTTAATTCTAAAGAGTGTAAGAGGTTTTTTAATAACGAATACATGCTTAAACTATTAGAAGAACATAAAACAGGGAAGAAAGATAATTATCGAAAAATATGGAATATTTATTGCTTTTTGAAATGGTATCAAGTTTATTTTGTAAACATTTAATAAATTTTTAAAAATTATTTAATAAATAATTGACAATAAAATAGTTGTCATTATATAATAAAATTGGCATTGAGATAAATGCCAGTTTACTCTTACGATCTCTTTTTTATTTAGGTGAGAGTAAATCAACCAAAACCCCCTGAAGACGGAACTTTTGTTGTTCCGTCATTTTTTTATATATTTAAATCATTGTATAAATAATTTTACTATTTGTTTTTTCCTAAAGTTATAGTATAATATAAGTGATTTTTAAGAGGGAGGTAGACTATGAGATTTAAAGTAGAGCCTAAAGATTTTTTGATGTTTATTATCTATAGTATTTTTTTACTTTATTTATGTGCTATAGCGGTACTTAATTTTAGCTCTATAGCAAATACTGGTGAATTTTATGGTTTGCTTCCATTCAAGGCTTTTACAGGAAGGTATTTACCAGTTACAATATTATTATTTATTTTAAGTATGGTAGTAGTATTTACTAGTGTATCTTCCTATATATTTGAAAAAGATAATTCTGGTAGTAAATTCTTAACTATATCTAAGAAAAAAAGCGATGGATATAGTAAGTGGGCTAAAGAAAGTGAAATAAAAAAAGGAATTAATGTAGAAAAAGTTAATATAGCTGATGAAAAGTTAGAAGCAGCCGGAATACCATTAATTAATAATGGAAAAGAAGTTTTTGTTGATAACGGAGATTATCATAATTTAGTTATTGGTTCTACTGGATCTGGTAAAACTCAAACTATAGTTAAACCAATGGTTAACTTACTAAGTAAAAAAGGTGAAAGCATGATTATAAGTGACCCTAAAGGTGAAATTTATCATTATGCAGCTGATTTTTTGAGAAAACAAGATTATAATGTTGTAGTGCTTAACTTCCGTGATCCAGAAAAAGGGAATGCATGGAATCCATTATCACTCCCTTATCAATATTATAATAGTGGTAATGTAGATAAAGCTACTGAATTATTAAACGATATAGCAAATAATATATTTATGAGTGGTAAAGCTCAAGATCCGTTCTGGGAACAAAGTTCTTCTGACTATTTTTCAGGATTAGCTCTTGGATTATTTATGGATACAGAAGAAAAGTATGTTAATTTAAATAGTATTAACTTAATGAGTACAGTAGGAGAAGAAAGATTAGGCTCATCAACCTTTATTAATGAATATTTTAAATTAAAAGGTGAAGCATCAAGTCCATACATATTTGCATCTAATACTATTAATTCACCAAATGAAACTAAAGGTGGTATTTTATCAACTTTTAGACAAAAGATAAGAATATTCTCAACTCAAGAAAAATTAAGTGAAATGCTTAGTCATAGCGATTTTGATATGCGTGATATTGGTAAAAAGAAAACAGCAGTATTTATTGTTATCCATGATGAAAAGAAGACATATCATAGCTTAATGACAATATTTATAAAACAATGTTATGAAACATTAATAGCAGTAGCTCAAGAATGCAAGGGTGGTAAACTTCCATTTAGAACAAACTTTATATTAGATGAGTTTGCCAATATGCCAAAACTTAATGATGTTGATTCAATGGTTTCTGCGGCAAGAAGTCGTGATATAAGATTTACTTTTATTATTCAAAACTTTGCTCAATTAACTGATGTTTATGGTAAAGAAGTTGGAGAAGTAATTCGTGGTAACTGTGGTAACTTAGTATATTTAATTAGTACTGAATTAGCTGCATTAGAAGAAATCAGTAAAATGTGTGGTGAAGTTAAGTCTAAAGAAAAAGATAAAACAGCTTCTACGCCATTAGTAACAGTATCAGATTTACAAAAATTAAAATTGTTTGAGGCTATAATTATTCGTTTAAGAACAAATCCATTTCAAACCAAATTAACTCCAGATTTTAAAATTGATTGGGGTATTGAGAGAGTTGATGCTGAATTTCCGACTAGGGAATTAGAAACAGTTCAATTGTTTGATGTTAAAAAGTTTGTTAATGAAGAACGTGCTAAAAAGATGCAAGAAAATGCTGGTAATATGCGAGATGGTAATAATATGGGAATGAATCCAAATCCATTTAGCATGTTTGGAAATTCAAGTAATAGACCTATGCCAAATAGCAATCCTTTCTTACCTAGTGGCTTTAATAGTGCACCTAATGTAAATCCAAATCCTTTTATGCAAAGTTCATTGCCACAAACTAATCGACCAATTAATTCGAGTTCAAATCCTTTTGGAGGAATGAATTTAAATGATTTAGATTTAGATAAAATGATGGCAGATATTGATAAAAAGATTAAAGAGTTGGAAGAAGAGGAAGAAAGAGAAAAACAAAAAAGTAGGCAAACTGATACAGTTATTAAACCAACAATAGTAAACAACGTAAATATGCCTAAATTTAATATAGAAGAAAAGAAAGAATTACCTAAATTATCTAATGAAGTTCCAACTGTGAATGTTGATAGAGAAAGTAAGGTAGTAAAAAATAATGTTGTAACAGATGATGAATTTTTCGATGATTTTTTCTATGATGAATAAAGATTCTCTTAATGAGAATTTTTTTTGTTTATTTATATAATATTATGATAAAATTAATTCTGGAGGGTATATGACAGAAGTATATTTAATAAGACATTCAGTTAGATTAAAAACTAATAAAATTGACGAATACAATACTAATCAAGATAATTTACTTAAAAACGAAAAAATTATTTTGAATGTAGATGGTGAAAAGAGAGCAGAAATATTGAGTAATGAGAGTGAGTTACAAAATATTGATGTAGTATATTGTAGTAATTTAGTAAGAACAATTGCTACAGCTAAATATTTATGTGAAAAACAAAATTTAAATATTAATATTGATGATAGATTTGATGAAAGAAGAGTGGGTATTCCTAATTCGAATCAATATCCAGATTGGTTTCAAAGACAATACTTTGATGAAAATTATAAAACTATTAATGGAGAAAGTCAGAAAGAAGTAAGAGATAGATTTAATGAAGCATTTAACGAGGTAATTAGTAAGAATAAAAATAAGAGAATAGCTATATTTACTCATGGATATGCAATTACATTTTTTTTACTTAAATGGTGTAAATTAATAGATGTTACAGATGAACAAGTATTAACAATAGAATTTAATAATAGAATTCTATTTAGCAAAAGATTAAATGCCCCAGAAGTGTTTAAGCTAACATTGAATGATGATTTAGAATTAACAAATATTGAATTAATAGAATTTGAAGATTTACCTTATATGCAAGGTGTTTAAGAAGGAGGAACATTATGGCAAAATTATATTTTAAATATGGAGCAATGAACTGTGGTAAAACAACTATACTTTTACAAACAGCTCATAATTATGAAGAAAGAGGAATGAAAATTATAGTTGTAAAACCTAGTAAAGACTTAAAAGCAGGAGATAATATCCAAAGTAGATTAGGAGCAGAAAGAAAAGTTGATTATCTAGTAAAACCAGATGAATCAATACTAGAAATAGCTAAAGATAATTTAGACGTTGATTGTATATTTGTAGATGAAGTACAATTTTTAGAGCCTAAACAAATAGATGAATTGTTAAAAATAACAATAATTTATGATATACCAGTTATTTGTTATGGTTTAAGAACAGATTTTAAAACAAATGGTTTTCCGGCAAGTACCAGATTACTTGAGATAGCTCATAAAATAGAAGAAATAAAAACTATGTGTAGATGTGGTGCTAAAGCAATATTTAATGCTAGATTTGTAAATGGTAAACTTACTAATGAAGGTGATCAAGTAGCAATTGATGGTTTTGATAATGTAACTTATGAATCGATGTGTCCTAAGTGTTATTATGAAGCATTAAATGGTAAAGTAAAAAAATTGACGAAGTAATAAAAAATTTTTTGTTAGTGGTTTTCATAATTATTAAAATATGATAAAATATTTTATATTGTAGGATGTGAGTCATATGAATAGAAGTATATATATATTATTAGGTGTATCTATCTACATAGTAACAATGATAGTTATTATTGTAGTTTTAAATATAATAAATAATAAGACTAAGAAAAGATATGAAAATGCTATAACTAATTTAGAAAGAGATAAGAATTTAATTATCTCTGCATCTATATTATCTGAACTTAATAAAGTTGAAGCTTTAGTAAACAATGAAATGATGCAAGAAGTATATGATGATTGGCAAAATAGATTTAAACAGATTAAAGATGAAGAAGTACCAAAAATAACTGATAGTTTAATTGAAATTGAAGATGTATTTGCTAATAAAGAATATAAAAGATTAGATGACTTAATTATGCATGCAGAACTAGAAGTTGCATATGTAAAAACTAAATCAACAATATTACTAGATGAAATTAAAGAAATAACTTTAAGTGAAGAAAAAAATAGAGAAACTATTACGAAATTAAAAAGTGAATATCGAAATATTTTAACTAAGTATAATAATGATAAAGATATTTATGAAGATATTACAAGTCCTATTGAATTACAATTTGAAAATGTTGATAAACTGTTTGCTGCATTTGAAGTAACAATGGAAAAGAATGCTTACATGGAAGTAGGTAAGATAGTTAAAGCAATTGATGATACGATTGGTAATTTATCATTAGTTATTGAGGAAGCCCCTAGTATTATAATGATGGGCAAAACATTAATACCTAGAAAAATTCTAGATATTGAAACTATTGCTAAAAAAATGCGTAAAGATGGTTTTAATTTAGATTATCTTAATATTGAATATAATGTAGCAGAAGCAAATAAAAAGATTCAAGATATATTCCAAAGATTAAACGTATTAAACATCCAAGACTCAATATTTGAATTAAAAACAATGATGGATTACTATGATTCTTTATATAATGATTTTGATAAAGAAAAACTATCAAAAACTATTTTTGATGATTATAAAAGAAGTATTATTATTAAAGTGGCTAAATTAGAAAAGATTAGTAATGAATTACATAATAAAATTGATGATATTAAATATAGTTATGATTTAACTGATGAAGAAGTTAAAGTAATTGATGATATGCGAAGCGAACTTGCTTCAATTAGAAGAAACTATGATAGCGTTGTAGAAATTTACCATAAAAAGACTCAAGCATACTCTCGAATGGGTAAAGAAATGGAGTTATTAAATGTTCGTTTAACTAAAGTAGAAGATAAATTAGATATTACTTTAAGAACATTTGGATCATTAAAAGAAGATGAAGTAAGAGCAAGAGAACAACTTGATAAGATTAAGGAAATACTTGTAAAAGCTAAAGAAAATATTAAATCTTATAAATTACCAGTAGTACCTAAAGATTATTATGTTGAATTATCTGAAGCTAGTCAAGCAATTGATGAAGTTGTAACAGTATTAGAAAATAGACCTATATCTATTAAGCTATTAAATACGAGAGTAGATAATGCAAGAGATTTAGTATTAAAAGTATTTAATACAACCAAGGAGACTATTAAAACAGCAGGTATGGCTGAAACTGCTATTATGTATGGTAATAGATATCGTCCTGTTAACAGTTCAGTTGATTTAGGTTTAACAAAAGCAGAAAATGCATTTTATAAAGGTAATTTCAAATTGAGTTTAGAGAATGCAATTAATGCAATTAATATTATAGAACCTGGTATTTATAAAAGATTAATTGATGAATATCAAAAGTAGTAAGGTGGTAAATAATGATATATCTAGATTATAGTGCAACAACTCCAGTATCATTTGATGTATTAGATTCATATAACAAAACAACTAAAGAGTTTATAGGTAATCCTAATTCTTTACATAGATTAGGTAGTAAATCTAATGAACTTTTAAGAAGTGCTACAAAACAAATAAGTGATTTGTTAAAGGTAATGGAAAGTGAAATTTTCTTTACAAGTGGAGCTACTGAATCTAATAATATGGCTTTAATCGGAGTTGCTTTAGCTAATCATAAAAAGGGTAATCATATTTTAGTTTCTAAATTAGAACATCCTTCTATTTATGCTATTTGTGATTATTTAACTAGTATTGGATTTGAAGTAGAATATATAAATAACGATAATGAAGGTTTAATTGATTTTGATGATTTGAAAAATAAAATGCGTCAAGATACAATTCTTGTTAGTGTTAATGCAGTTAATAGTGAAACAGGTGTACGTCAACCGCTTAAATTTATTAGACAAATTATTAGAAAAGAGAATCAAGAAACTATATTCCATTCAGATATGACTCAAGCTATTGGTAAAACCAGTATTTGTTTAAATGATGTAGATATGGCTTCTTTTTCAGCTCATAAAATATATGGGCCTAAAGGAATAGGATTACTTTATAAAAATAGTAAGATAAGAATAGTTCCATTAGAATATGGAAGTGGAAAAAGTAGTAATTTAAAACCAGGTACGCCAGCTTTACCTTTAATAGTAGCGTTTTCTAAAGCTATTCGAATAGCTTTAACTGATATTGATAAAAGAGAACATTTTATATCTAGATTAAATGAAAAGATATGTACTAGTTTAAATAAATATCCAGATGTAGTAGTAAATAGTACTAAACACTCCATACCTCATATTTTAAATGTTAGTGTATTAGGTTTAAAACCAGAAACATTCTTGCATGCATTAGAAGAACACGAAGTATATATTTCAACTAATACAGCTTGCAGTAGTGGAGAAATTAGCTCTAGTGTAATGGCTATATATAATGATGAAAAGAGAGCAGCTAGTACTTTAAGAATTAGTTTATCTCACTTAACTACTACTGATGAAATTAATAAATTTTTAGATTATTTTGATACTGTATATAAGAAACTTAAGTTTTGGTTCTCCGCGATTTAGTGGGGAGTAAAATGAACTCTTTACCACGATGTGGTGGGGAGTTTTTCTGATTATGCTACACGTTTTAGTGGGGAGTTTTATTAAAAGAGCTACAAGATTTAGTGGGGAGCTAAAGTTAATACT
>JAFUTX010000026.1 GCA_017484065.1 Bacilli bacterium | reverse complement strand
ATATCTATCCCTACCACGAGTAGCTATATCTAATAGTTTTACCTTCTTTTCTAAGAACTCTAATCTCTTTTCATTAACAGAATATCCCTTTATAATATAATCTTTTAATACTTTATTAGCCCATCTTCTAAAGATTATACCGTTCTTACTTTTAACCCGATAACCTACACTGATTATTACATCTAGATTATAAAATGTCACTGGTTTATCAGAATTTGCAATGTGCATTATTTGCACATTGCTTTCTCTATCTAATTCTTCTTCAAAAACATTATTAATATGTTTAGTAATAACTGACCTGTCTTTTTCGAATAACTTTGCTATTTGTTTTTGGGTTAACCACACAGTTTCATCTTTTAAGTTTACATCTAATTTAATACTATCATTTTCAAATACAATTATTTCGTTATTATCTTTCATTTTTACCAATCCCTCCTGTTATCAAATATTTGTATTTTTATTTAATTATTTTTACATAAGTATATCCCTCCTCATTTAATAGATTATTTTTACCATAACATATCAAAGTTAAATATCTTGTCGATTTGTGTCGAAAGCATAAAAAAATTACTAATTTCTTAGTAAATTTTACTACTAACCTTCATTGATAAAACTCCCAAAATTTATTTAAAATAAATGTTCTAATAATATCTTTAATCCTAATAAACAAAGTGTAATTCCACCAAATATTGTCGCTTTATTAGAATTATTACTTCTAAATAAAGTTCCTAAAATTACACCAATAAAACAAATTATAAATGTTATAATAGAAATAACTACAATACTATACAATATATCTATTTTTAAAAATGCAAATGTTATACCTACAGTTAAAGCATCCATACTAGTAGCTATAGCTAAGATAATTATTTCTTTTATATGAAAATTATCATTGATTTCATTGTCATTTTTAAAACCATCTTTAATCATATTTATACCAATAATATTAAGTAAAAAGAAAGCAACAAAATGATCAATAAAAGCTATGAATGATGCAAATGAATTACCTAAAACATAACCAGTTAAAGGCATTAATCCTTGAAAAGTGCCAAAAAACAAAGCAATTATAAAGCTTTTTTTTAATGATATTTTTTTTAATGTTAATCCTTTACAAATAGAAACGGAAAAAGCATCCATACTTAATGCTATTGCTACTATTAATAATTCAATATTGCTCATATATTTCACCTATATTAAAATATATGAAAAAAATAAGTACTTTAAGCGCACTTATTTTTAGTTTTTCTTTTTTGCTTCATAATATAAGGATTTAATCCATTTATAATTATATCTTTATAATTATTAAAAACATTATTTATTTCGTAATTATCAATATCATTAATATTATTATCAATATAATTCTTTATCAATTTAACATTATAATTGGTATTATTATCTACTTTTATTTCTTTATTATTAAGTGATACACCTTTAATATATTTAGATTCAATATGAATAGATAAATCAGGAATAGCTGAATATTTCTTATTTACATTAACTATTGTATTCAAATCATTTTCTATATTATCTTTATTGCTTTTTTTATTTTTAAATAAACTAATTAGTGAATCTTTTCTTTGTTCTTTTAATTTAACAAATGATTTATGATTATTTAAATTATATTCATTAGTTTGATTAAAATAATAAATATTTGATTTAATATTTAAGTCTTGTGATGTATTAAAGTTAATATCAATATACTTTATTCCAATATCTTTAGTATCCTCAATATATATTAAAGTAAAACTACTATCATTATTTTTATCTAATTTAATTTCCCACATTTTTTTTGTTTCATTACTTTTGCTAGGTACAATAGCTATACTAGCACTCTTAACATCTAAAAAATATCTATTATTATTATCTGTTATATTAACTTTATTCTTTTTTATATCAATATCAAAATTATTCATTATCTCATTAATGAAATTAGTTAATTTTTCTTTAGAAATAATATCTAAATTAATATCTAATCCCATTCCTTTTATATAAGTTATATAATCAATAATCATAGGTATCCCCCCTAATTGGGGTATATTATAATACAAACTTTAACTATTCTCAAGCATAAATAATCTTAAGCCAATAAATTTATCCACCTTGCCACTTTTTATTTTGTAATCTAGATTACCTAATCTATTTAGTTTTATAAGTAAATCATCTAATGAATAGTTATATGCTTGCTTTATATACTTACTTACTTGCCAATTTTGTAAGCCTAAACTTCTTGATATATTAAACTCATTAGTCGATTTATTTAAAAATCCAACCATATAAGTTAAACGATATTCCCTTGCTAAAAGATTTATTAAAGCAATAGGATCAGTTTTCATTTTTATTAACTCATTAAAATATTTAATAGCTAACTGTAAATTTTTATTAATCATAGCATCTACATATTTAAAATTATTATCATTTAATACACTAGATGTTAACTTATATGCATCACTATATTCTATTTTACAAGGTTTATCATAATATAACATTATTTTATCTAATTCATTTATAATTAAATCATAATTATAATTATTAGAAGCAGCAATATATTCACTAGCTTTACTATCAATACTAAATTTATTTTCTTTCATATAATTATTTATTTTAAGAATTACCTCATTATTTTTTAGTAATGGTAGTTCTATTACTTTAAATTTATCTTTCATAGTTTTAACTATTTTTTTACGAGAATCTAACTTTTCATAAGTTTCAAATATAATGGTCGTGGCTGGATTAGGATTAGCTAAATAATCATTAAACATTTTATCTTCTTTATCAGTTAGCTTAGCAGTAGAAAAAAAATTAGAATTTTTAACAATTAAAGTTTTTTCATCATCAAATAAAGAAAAATATGAAGCCTCACTTAAAATATCTTCTATACTAGAGTCATTATAATTAATAATCGTAATATTTTTGCTATTACTCTCTAGAATCTTATTTTGTGCTTCTTCTATTTGTTTATAACTAGTTCCAGATATTAAATAAATATTCATTATAATCACTCTTTTCTATAAATTATTATACTCTAAAAAGTAAAGAAAAGATATTAAAAAAGCATCACTAAGCAGTGACACCTTCAAATTCTTCAGTTTCGTACAAAACAACTTTATCTTCTTTTACTGATTTTTTTACATCAATAACCCTTTGGTTAGATGATCCTTTCCACTTAAGTAACGGACTTGATAATTCTATTTTAAATTGCCCATCTACAATTGTATCAGCATATTTTAATATTTCTTTATTTTTTAATGATTCAAATAAGTTACCAGTCCATATCCATAAAGTTTTATTAGGATACTTTTCTTTAAATGCTTTAGCCAGTTTAGTTGTTCCATCAATATTATCTTTATGTAATGGCTCTCCTCCTAAAATAGATAAACCAGAAATATGTTCTTTACCACATAATTCAATTATATGATTGATGGTTTCATCGCTAAATTCTTTGCCACCATCAAAATCCCATGTTTCAGGATTAAAACATCCTTCACAATGAAATGGACACCCCTGCATAAAGACAGATATTCTAATACCTGGTCCATTAGAAATATCCATCTTTCTTATTTTATTATATCTCACTATTCTTCATCGTCCTTATTATCAACGTGAATAACTCTTTCTTTAATCTCTTGAGTTCTTCCTTTATTCCAAAAGTTTGTACCAATATAACCACAAGTACGTCTTGCTACATTTAATTTATCATGATCTCTATTACCACAGTTTGGACAATACCATTCTAATTTATCATCAATTAAGATTTCACCAGAATATCCACACTCTTGACAATAATCTGATTTAGTATTTAATTCTGCATACATAATATTATCATAAATAAATTTAATAATTTCCATAACAGTAGATAAGTTATTTTCTAGATTAGGAGTTTCAATATAGCTAATAGCTCCGCCTGGGCTTAATTTTTGAAATTCACTTTCTAATTTTAATTTAGTGAAAGCATCTATTTCTTCAAATACAGGAACATGATATGAGTTAGTAATATAATCTCTATCAGTAATACCTTTAATTTTACCAAATCTCTCTCTTAGAGCTTTTGCAAACTTGTAAGTAGTAGATTCAATAGGAGTTCCATATACACTATAATCGATATCTTCTTCTGCTTTCCATTTTTTACAAGCATCATTCATATGTTGCATTACTTCTAAGCCAAAATCTCTACCTTTTCCACCATCAGTATGAGAATGACCAGTCATATATTTAACACATTCATATAATCCGGCATAACCTAAACTAATAGTTGAATAACCATGATGTAATAATTCATGAATACTTTCTCCTTTTTCTAAACGAGCAAGTGCTCCATGTTGCCATAATATAGGTGCTACATCACTAGTTACTTTACTTAATCTCTTATGTCTAATTTGTAAAGCACGATGACATATTTCTAGTCTTTCATCAAACACTTTCCAGAAAAGATCCATATCCTTACCACTAGTTAAAGCAATATCTGGTAAGTTGATTGTAACAACGCCTTGGTTGAATCTACCATAGTATTTAGCTTTACCTTCTTTATAGTTCTTAGCTTTAGCAATATTACCAATACTAATAGTTCTATCAGGAGTTAAGAAACTTCTACATCCCATACAAGGATAGCAATCTCCCTCACCTTTTTCATTGATTTTTAATTCTTTCATTATTTTTTCAGAAATATAATCTGGAACCATACGTTTTGCAGTACATTTAGCAGCTAACTTAGTTAGATAATAATACTTGCTTTTTGGATGAATATTATCTTCTTCAAGTACATATAGAAGTTTTGGAAATGCTGGAGTTATATAAACACCTTTTTCATTTTTCATTCCTTCGATTCTTTGTTTTAACACTTCTTCAATAACCATTGCAAGTTCTTCTTTGTATTCATCAGTTTCACCAATATACATACATACACTTAAGAAAGGAGCTTGTCCATTAGTGGTAGTCATTGAATTAATTTGATATTGGAAAGTTTGTACTCCATCAGTTACTTCTTTTTGCAAATCTTCTTTTGCATACTTTTCAATATCTTCTTTAGAAAAACCACGTTTCTTATATTTTTTTAGATAGAATTCATAACTTGAACGAACAAATGGTGCTAAATGAGTCAAGGTAATAGTACAACCGCCATATTGACTTGAATTAACTGAAGTAATAAGTTGAGTTGCTATAGTCATAGCTGTTAAAAATCTATGAGGTTTTTCAATCATTACTCCATTAATATTGGTACCATTTTGTAACATATCATCTAATTCAATTAAATCACAATTGTGTAAAGCATTTTGAGCAAAATAATCCATATCATGGAAATGGATTATACCTTCATCATGTGCTTTAACAATATCTTCAGGAAGTAAAAATCTTCTTGTAATATCTGTACTAGTAATACCTGCTAAATAATCTCTTTGAGTTGTGATTACAGTAGCATCTTTATTAGAATTTTCTGTATTCCAATATTCACTTTCACCATTAATTAATTCTTTAATTGAAAGGTCAGTTGTATTACTTCTTCTAACTAGTTCTCTAGTATAGCGATAAGTAATATATTCTTTAGCTAGTTTATACTTACCTAAATTCATTAAACGCATTTCAATAACGTCTTGAATATCTTCAACTAGCATTCTTTTCTTTTTTAATCCTTCAATATATTTTATAATATTTCTAATTTGAACATCACTAACACGATCTTCTTCTTCAACTTCCATATTAGCTTTTTTAATTGCTTCTTCTATTTTATCTGGACTATAATCTACAATGTGTCCATCTCTTTTGATAATTTTCATAACTTCTCTCCTGTTCTACTCTTTATATCACAAACCGAGTATAGCACAAAAAAATATTTATAGTATGTTGCAATTGCAACACTTAACAAAAAATGTTACAATTTTTATAAAGAGGTGTAAATATGACAAATCCATTTACTGACATTACTGAAAAAAACAAACAAAAACTGTTACGTTTACTTGACGCTGACATATTAAATTTTAACGAAAACACTAATATCCCTAAGTCAATTATTGATAATAATTCTATTGGGATAGTTGTAGAAGGCTACATCCAAATAATTAGAATTAATTATAATGGAACTAACGCTTTAATCGAGGAACTACAAGATAATGATGTATTCGGTTCATCTATTTCTTATTTAAAAAGTAGTGATTATATAGCAACTGCCAAAGAAAATACCAAATTAATATTAATAGATTTAAACTCTATAATTAACTTTAAAGAAAATAGTAAAAGTTATTATAACCAATTCATAAAAAATCTATTTTTAATTTTAAATGAAAAAATGCAAGATAAAAATAGAAGAATTCAAATATTAACTAGAAGAACTATTAGAAATAAACTATTAGAGTACTTTAACTTAACAAGTAAAGGTACTGGTTCAAAAAACATATATCTTCCTTTTAGTTTTATAGCCCTTGCAGATTACTTAGCCGTAGATCGCTCAGCTTTAAGTCGAGAAATAAAGTATTTAAAAGAAGAAGGTTTTATCGATGTAAAAGGTAAAAGAATTACTCTACTATATAAGTAATTCTTTTTTAATTATTTGCATTTAATTTATAGTTTATCTTTTCATTTTCAACAACTTCTATAAGGTCTTTTTCACTTGGTATTGTAAGCCTAAATTCTGAAGAAAATATCGTTTTATTATCTTCTGGCAATGTGTATTTTACTATCGTCTCGTTTTTATCAGTAGAAAGTAATATTCCAATAGTTTTATTTTCATTTTCTTGTTTTATCTCCCTATCATAATAATTTACATACATTTGCATCTGTCCAATATCTTTATGAGTAACCTTACCTATTTTTAAATCAATAATTACAAAACATTTTAAAATTCTATTATAGAAAACTAGGTCTGGATAAAAATGATTTTCATCTAGTGTTAACCTAACTTGATTTCCAACAAAGCTAAATCCCTTACCTAATTCCAATAAAAATTCTTTCAGATGTTCTAATATATTTTTTTCTAGATCAGACTCTAAATACTTTTTATTTTCCTTTATGCCTAAAAACTCTAATACAAAAGGGTCTTTTATTAAATCTTTACTTGTTTTTAATATTTGCCCTTTTTCAGATAATTCATTTATTTTTTCTTGATTAGCCGATAAAGCCAACCTTTCATATAATAACGAGCTACGCTGTCTTTGAAGTTCTCTAACACTCCATTTCTCGTTGATACACTCATTTAAATAAAAATTTCTCTTTTGTTCTTCATCTATCTTGATTAGTTCTAAATAGTGGGACCAGCTTAATTCCGACGACACTGTTGTCGCAATTGAAAAACAAATATAAAACTTCCTCATTCTTTCTAAATTTCTTTTAGAAAATCCCTTACCAAATTCATTAGTTAATTTTTGCGATAATTTTTCTAATACTTCATCACCGTAAATTGCCCTTTCATCTCCATGTTGAATCTTCATAATAGATTTGCCTATATTCCAATATAAATGTAGCATTTCAACGTTAACTGTTTGATATACTTTATTCCTACTATTAATAATTAATTCTTTAATATTATCAAATGTATTATTTATTTCATTATCATTACTCATTAATTTATAATTCATATCTTTTTCTCCAATTATTATCATAACTTAAAAAGAATTACTCTTCTATACAAGTAATTTCTTTCATATCTTCTTCTACCCTTTTATTGGATAGAAATGAAACTCGTTCGGCAATAACTTCTGTTATATACCTGCGATTTTTTTCGTCATCTTCATAGCTGCCAGTTTGAATTCTTCCCTTTACACCAATGATATCTCCACCTTTGCAGTATTCACTAGTGTTTGTAGCTACACTATTCCAAAGTACACAGCGAATAAAATCGGTTTCATATAATCCATCAGGATTTTTAAAAGGACGTTGAACTGCTACAACTATAGCAGTTTTT
>JAFUTX010000025.1 GCA_017484065.1 Bacilli bacterium | reverse complement strand
TATATCATATTTTTAGATTTTTTCAATATTATATATATATTATTCACATTTAAAGCCTTATAAAAAGTGCACTTTCTTTTGAAAATACACTTTTCTATACAAATTGCACTTAATTGTGCACTTTAGATTGATTTAACGATTCTAAGCTATTTTCTCTTAACTTTATTATATACATTTGCCTTAGCTCTAAATAATTGTTCATCCGTTAGAGTATTTAATAGGTGATAAGGATTTATATTATCTTTATTACTTAACAATTGTAAGAAAGATGATAATAAATCTTCATTTATACCTATATATCTTAAGTATTCAATATAGTTATAATAAAGAGATAAATCCATATTATCAATATTACTACCTGATAAGTATTCAAGTATCATTAAATTATAGCAATATAAATCGCTATTTTCATCTGCTTCAACATATCCATATCCTATACTTGTTTCTCTAATATTATATTTACCTTGAACACTATTAACTAAACTTTTATTAAATAAGTATCTAGCTCCATCATTATTTGCTATTTTAGAACTATCTAAATCTACTGAACTAATTGTTTTATTTATAGGATTAACTACAAAGTTACCAGCATGTAAATCATTTATATAAAAGTTGTTTAATCTTGTATACTTTCTCATATTACATAGTTTTTCAAGAAGCTGACCTATTAACTGTAAATAATATACTTGTTCTTCTTTTGTATACTGATAATTATTAATTAATATTGTCTTTAGATTAATTCCATCTACTTTAGGCATTGTAAATGCCGTAATAGTATTGTTAACTGCTACTAAACTATCCGGTATAATACACTCTTCTGGTAAATAATCCTTATAATAATCTAACATTTCTAATGTATACAGTTTATTAGCAAAGTCTTGACCATTTAATGTATATAATGCCTTTAATACTTTACTTTGACGTTTATATTTAAAATCATATAAATCTGCTTCAGTATTAGATACATATTCAGGTATATTAATTTTTTCTAAATTAGAAAATTGCTTTTTACTTAAATTTATTACTTTCATACCCATAACCCCTTTAGTTGCAACGTATTATAGCATAAATTCACTATTTTTTCAAAACATTTTATCTACATTATTAGGCACTTCATCATTTATTATTTTGTTAACTATTTTTTCTTTTTGTTCCTTAGTGACTTTCTTACCAGTCATTTTACTTAAGACATCAATTACCTCAATAATAGACCCTTCATCTTTCATATTACCATTTTGTAATTTTTCTGCTAAAGATATTATAGTATCTTTATCAACATTAGTTTTCTTTTCTACTTTTTTAAAGAAATCATCATTTAGTTTCATTTTTAACCACCCTAATTAATTATATGAATTATCTAATGAAATGATTATATATTATTAAAACCTCACTTTTTATAGTGAGGTTCTTTAATTATTAAATATTATACACAATCAATATAAGTATCAGATAGACATTTTATTGCACATACACAGTCACAATTCATTGTAAAGAAAGAATTAGTTGCTACATATGGATTTAAGCTAGTAGTATCTTCATTAGGAGCTAGCACTCTAAATGTAGCGCAATTACCTTCTATCTTTTCCACTCTAAATACAGTTGAACAAGTATCTGTATCTCCTGTACAAGCTATAGTTGTATCTTTAGTTGTAGGCATACTCCAAGGAGTTCCATTACCACAACATGTATAAAGCATTACTGGTCTAGTATTACAAATTAAACAACTTGCTCCTCCACCTAACATTGGACGATCACAACTATCTAAGCAACTATCACCACATGCATTTTGTTGTAATACTAAAATAACACTTAATATATCACAAATACAATTTCCACTTTCGTTACAATTATTATTCATAATATCACCCTTTCATGTATTCTCACTAATAATTTATGATTAATTTTAAAAATAGTGCATTTTTTAATAATTTATAGTATAATTATTAAAGGTGATAGAATGAAAACGATAATTACATATGTGATTATATTTATAGTGTTAATAATAATAGCTTTAATAGCTATAAAATTAAAGAAAAAAGATTTCAACATTGAGTCTAATAAATTACTAGGATACTTAGGTGGTAAAGATAATATTATTACTGCTGAATGTAATTTATCTAGATTTAAAGTAACTCTTAAAGATACTAGCGTGGTTAATAAAGATGGTATTCAAAAGCTAGGTGCTAAAGGTATAGTTGAGGTTGATAATCAATTAAAGATTATATATGGACGTGAAAGTCGCCAACTAAAAAGATATATTGATGATTTAGTATAAGTTCTTCGGAACTTTTTTATTTTATAATATCTTCAATATCACTAAATTTAATTATTTCATTATCTCTAGTAATTAATCCATTTTTAGTTCTACCTATAATTGTTTTATCTATTATTTGATTATTAATCTTTAATTTGCAATCTACTTTGTATACATAACTAGATGATTTAAATAAATTATTAGCTTTAGTTATTATTTCATCATAAGATAATCTAGTATTATCAACTCTATTGTTACCATAATAAACTTCTTGAATATTATCAATTTTCTTATCAAAATCATTAGCAAATACTTTTGGTAATTCTTTTTTCATGAAAAACACCCCTTCATTAGTTTATTTTATGATAAAAGTTTATTTTTGAGACATACTAATAGTATGAAAACAAAAAAATATATTTTATTTATTCCTTTAATAATATTAATGATTGCTAGTTTATATACTATGTATACTGTTAAATCAATTAATACAAAATATGATAATTATTTAATGAAACAAGCAATCTGGTATTTTGTAGGATTTATAGTACTTATCGTAATTAGTAAGATACCTATAAAAAAGTTTAGACATTTACCGTTCATATTATATGTAATGAATGTAATATTATTGTTACTAGTATTATTTGTTGGAAAGGAGATTAATGGTGCTAAAGCTTGGTTTAATTTAAAATATTTTGCATTTCAACCAAGTGAGTTAATGAAATTAAGTTTATCTTTATATTTATCTCAAGTTATTAGTAAACATAAAAAGGAAACTATATATGATGAAATGATATTGATAACAAAAGTGTTACTGTTAATATTGATACCTAGTATTTTAGTGTTTTTAGAACCAGATACAGGGGCTATTATTTTATATGTAATAATAGGATTTACCATGTTAATATTAGCTAAATTAAATAAATGGTGGTACATTATATCAGTTTTATTTATAACTATTCTATTAGGATTATTCTTCTATTGTTATTTTAATAAGCAAGATTTATTAATTAAATTAATAGGATCTAGTTTCTTTTATCGAATGGATAGATTATTAAACTTTAAAGATGGTAATGGTTTTCAAATCAATAATGCCTTAATAGCTATAGGATCTAGTTCTCTTTATAGATTTAATAAAGTTGGTACTATTTATATACCAGAAGCTCCTACAGATTTTGTAGTTTCCTATTTAGTTAATATAACTGGTCTAGTAGGATTAATAGTAGTTTTATTATGTTATTTAGTAGTAGATATATATTTTATAAATATGTTATTTAAAGAAAAAAATACTCAATCCAAAACATTTATAGGAGGTTTTATAGGAATGTTCTTATATCAACAATTTCAAAATATACTAATGAATGTTGGTTTATTTCCCATAATGGGTATACCACTTCCATTTCTAAGCTATGGTGGTACTAATATTGTAGTATATTTTCTATTTATAGGAGTTATTTATAGTAATAGTATAAAATATAAAAGAAAGAAAAGATTATTACATAATTAAAATATAATATTGACAATTAATAATTATCTTTTATATAATTAAATAGATAGAACGTGTAAGATTTTCAGCTTAGACGACTATCCTTTGATAATCGCTGCCTAGGCGATTTTTTCAATTAGATAGATAATAGTAACACTTTGTATTACCACTAGAGCTAGTAAAAGAAAAGTAAGTAATTTAGACCATCGTCTATTTGTTAGCAATAAATATATTGACAACTTACAAATATCTTTTATATAATTAAATAGATAGAACGCAAGTTTTCAGCGGCTATCCTAAAGGATTTGCCACCTACTCAGGTGGTCTTTTTATTTAGTACAATATTAGTAAGACTATTATTATAAAAAATAAGACAATTATAAATACTGGATTAATATCTTTCTTCATAACTATCACCTAGCCTTCCATTGAATTATAAAACCCCCTGGAAAAAGTTAGGAAAGCCGCCTAAGGCCTGCGTTCTGTGTATCTATTATAAGAATAAAATTGTACATTTCAAGCAATTCGACAAATGTTATCAAAACTTATCAATTTATGACACATAAAAAGTAGAGATTTTATTAGTTCGGTTCTCCGCGATTTAGTGGGGAGTAATTTTTAAAAGTTATTAGATAAATAAAGGGATTGAACACTATTTTGATGTTCAATTTTTTTGCTATCATTTTTTTCGGCTGATAACAATATATTTTTATTTTTTTTTAATTCTTACTTTTTTCACTTTTTTGAAATTTTTTAAAACCATCTTTTTTACTATTTCCAGAAATTTTACCTCTTAAAATATATAATAATCTTAATCTAAAAAAATCAAAATTTTTATATCCAAAACCAACCCTTTTTATCACTTTTATTTTATTATTTAATCCTTCAGTAAATCCGTTATTATATTTTTCATCTTTAAATGAATTAACAATATAATTTAACCAGTTTTCTATAGTTCTACTTGCTTCTATAAATTCTTCTACATCAGTTTCTCTACATAAGTCTATCCAATTTATAAATTGTGATTCTGCATCTTCATATGTTGCAT
>JAFUTX010000024.1 GCA_017484065.1 Bacilli bacterium | reverse complement strand
TATCTTCATAAGATAGATGACAATAATTTGCCATAACTTTATATACCTCCTATATATGACAAATAAATTGCTTGGAAGGTATTATATCAGTTTCTAAATATTATTGCACAACTCTTGTGCACTTCATTTTTTAAAATACATTGAAGATTAATCTGCTTTTTAATTTGTTAAAAAAACTTGCATGAACTATAAATCCATTTTATAATATAAGTGTAGTTAAATATAATATATTTTCTATAAATAGAAACGAGGTTAAAATGGATAGATTTTTAATGCCTATTTTAACTTTAATTGTAGGAATCTTTTTGGGATTAATATTATTTTATATTTTTACATATATAAGAAATGTTAAAGTTGGTAACAAAGTTACTAAAATGATAGAAGATGCTAAATTAGAAGCAGAAAAGAAAAAACGTGATTCTTTACTTGAATTAAAAGAGGAATCACATAAATTGAAGCAAGAAACAGATGCTTTAATAAAAGAAAAAAAGTTAGAAATTAAAGAAAGTGAACAAAGATTATTACAAAGAGAAGAAAATTTGGATAATCGTGAAAAGATTTTACAAAAACGCGATGAAAATTTAGATGAAAAAGAAAATAATATATTAAATAAACAAAAAGAACTACAAGAAACTGAAGTTAAAATGGAAGCTTTACTAAAAGAAGAAATGGAAAAATTAGAAAAAATAGCCAAATTTAGTAAAGAAAAAGCTTATGACATGATAATGAAGAGGGTTGAAAAAGAAACAGCAGGGGAAATGCTTGAGTACGTTAAGGAAAAAGAAAATGAGGCTAAATTATTAGCTCGTGAAAAAGCTACAGCTATACTTGTTGAAAGTATGCAAAGATATTGTGAAGATGTAGCTAGTGAACAAACAGTTAGTACAATTAATTTACCAAATGATGAAATGAAAGGTAGATTAATAGGTCGAGAAGGACGTAATATTCGTACAATCGAAGCTGTAACAGGAGTAGACTTAATAATCGATGATACTCCAGAAGCAATAGTTATATCGTCATTTGATCCATATCGCAGAGAAATTGCTAAAATAACTATTGAAACTTTAATTCAAGATGGTAGAATTCATCCTGGAAGAATTGAAGAAATCTACGATAAAGTTAGTAAAGATATGAAAACTAAAATTATGGAAATTGGTAACGAAGCCATCTATAAGCTTGGAATTACTAAAATGGATCCAGAATTAATTAGTTTAGTTGGTAAATTACATTTTAGAACAAGTTATGGTCAAAATGCCTTACAACATTCAATTGAAGTAGCTAATCTTTGTGGATTAATGGCTACTGAACTTGGAGAAAATATTACTCTTGCTAAAAGAGCAGGACTACTACACGACATTGGTAAAGCTATTGATTTTGAAGTAGAAGGTAGTCATGTTGAAATAGGTGTAGATATTGCTAAAAAATATCATGAAGATGAAGTAGTTGTTAATGCAATAGCATCACACCACGGAGATACAGATGCTAAATCTACTATAGCAGTATTAGTTCATATAGCAGATACATTATCAGCAGCTAGACCTGGAGCTAGAAACGATTCAAGTGAAAACTATATTAAGAGATTAACTCAACTTGAAGAAATAGGATCTTCTTTTGATGGTGTTGATAAAGCATATGCAATGCAAGCTGGTCGTGAAATTCGAGTTATTGTTAAACCAGAAGAAGTTGATGATGCTACAAGTTATAAGATTGCTAGAGAAATGAAAAAGAAAATTGAATCTGAAATGCAATACCCAGGAACTATTAAAATCACTGTAGTTCGTGAAACTAGAGCTCAAGAAGAAGCAAAATAAAAGAGGATGAAAATCCTCTTTTTAATATTGATTATTAATTGTAGGTATTGCACCAGGTATAGGTGTTGGTCGAGGTGGATTTTGATTAATAGTAGGTGCCTCTTTAATATTATTGTTCATAAAGTTATTACTTTGTGGTGGATGAATAATTGGAGGTCTATTTTGGACTTGTTGTTCTATAGGTTTTTGATTATTATTATTATTTATTGTTTGATTATTAGTTGGAGTAGAAGTTATATTACTTGGCTTAGGTTGACTGGCAAAATTGATAACTGGAGCAGATTCGCTACGTTTAATAGCTTCTTTTTCTCTTTTTATTTCTTCTGCTGAAGCAGCACTATTTAAGTTACCAAGTAAAGCTTGTTTTAATTCATAATCATCTTCACTAACATCATCAGCTACATCTATAACTCTTAATATTTCCTCAAAACTTGTTACTCCTTCAATAACTTTTTCTAGACCATCTTGTAGTAGTGAAATAACGTTTTGTTCATTATATATTAATTTTCTTAATTCTTTTTTTACTAAGTTACCAACAATTGCATCACGAATTTCTTGGTTCATTAATAGTACTTCATGAACAGGAATACGACCATGGTAACCTTTAACACAATGTTCACAACCATCTTCGTTAGGACTATAAATAAAATCTACTTTTCTTTTTAAAGCTTTTTCAAAAACTAATGCTTCATATTTGGTAGGTTTTCTTTTTATACGACAATGCTTACATAATCTTTTTGTAAGTCTTTGAGCAACTATACCAACTAAACTAGCACCAAGTAAATATCTTTCAACATCCATATCAACTAAACGTTCAATAGTATTTAATGCGTTATTAGTATGGATTGTTGATAGAACTAAGTGACCAGTAATAGAAGCACGAACTGCAATAGAAGCCGTTTCATTATCACGGATTTCACCAATCATTATAATATCTGGGTCTTGACGTAAGATACTACGTAAAGCAGCTGCAAATGTCATACCAATTTCACTAATAACTTGTACTTGGTTAATACCAGCCATTTTCATTTCTACTGGGTCTTCAACAGTAATTAAGTTTCTTTCTGTTTTATTAAGTCTTTGTAATATAGAATACACTGTAGTTGATTTACCACTACCAGTAGCACCAGTAACTAGTATAATACCATTAGGTACACTAATCATTTTTTCAATCTTTTTAAAATTTTGGGCAGAAAAACCTAAAGTTTCAAGACCATTCAAACTCATTGAATAATCTAAAATACGAATAACTATTTTTTCGCCATTAACTACAGGTAAACAAGAAACACGTAAGTCAACATCATAACCTAAAATAGTGTCTTTAATAGCACCATCTTGAGGAGTACGACTTTCAGTTATATTCATATGAGATATATTTTTTATTCTTGTGGTCATTTGACGTCTCACACTATCAGGAACAATAGCATAATCAAGTAAATCACCATCAATACGTATACGAATTTTTAAAACTTCTGGAGTAGGATCAAAGTGAATATCTGATGCACCACGTTTTAATGAATCAACGATTATTTCATTTACTATGTCAACTATTGGAATGTTATCATAATCAAAATTACGCAAGATATTCACCTCAATCCCTTTTATTCTATTCTTCATATATTATACCCTAATTTTACAATATAAACAAGAATAAGTTTACTAAATAAAATATATTTGGTATAATTTTACATGTAAAATACAGGTGGTAAAATATGAAGTACGATTTTAAATTAGTAAAAACAGAAAAAAATACAAAAGCAAGATTAGGTCATTTTGCTTATAATGGTGTTGTTTATGAAACTCCAATGTTTATGCCAGTAGGTACTCAAGCTACTGTTAAAACAATGAGCCCAGAAGAAGTAAAAGAATGTAAAGCTGGAATAATATTAGCTAATACTTATCATTTATGGCTTAGACCTGGTGAAGATGTAGTTATGCATGCTGGTGGGTTACATAAATTTATGAATTATGACGGGCCAATATTAACTGATTCAGGTGGTTATCAAGTTTTTTCACTAGCAAAGAATAAGAAAAAAGACATAACAGAAGATGGTGTCCATTTTAAAAGTCATATTGATGGTAAAAAATTATTTTTAACACCTGAAAAATCTATAGAAATTCAAAACAAATTAGATAGCGATATAGCCATGAGTTTCGATGAATGTCCTCCAGCTACAGCAGATTATAATTATATTAAAAATAGTATGGAGAGAACTTTAAGATGGGCTAAAAGAGGTAAAGATGTTCATAATAATCCTAATCAAGCTTTATTTGGCATAGTTCAAGGTGGACCTTACGAAGATTTAAGAAAACATTCAGCTATAGAAACTGTTAAAATGAACTTTGATGGATATAGTATTGGTGGAGTAGCTAATGATGATGAGTGTAAGGAAGATATGTATAAAGCTATAGATTATTCTATTCCATATTTACCAGAAGATAAGATTAGATATTTAATGGGCGTAGGAGAACCAATAGATATTATTGAAGGGGTAATAAAAGGTATTGATATATTTGACTGTGTAAGTCCTACTAGATTAGCTCGTCATGGCAATGCTTTAACTATGAATGGTAAGATTAATATAAAGAATGCTAAATATACAGAAGATTTTACACCGATAGAAGAAGGTTGCGATTGTTATGCTTGTCAAAATTATACTAAGGCATATGTAAGACACTTAATTAAAAGTGATGAAACGTTTGGAGCAAGATTATTATCAATACATAATATTAGATTTTTAATTAGATTAGTTGAAGACTTAAGAAAGTGTATAAAAGATGATAACATATTAGAGTATAAAGATAATTTTATAAAGAAGTATTATGGTGATGTAAGTGAAATTAAGTAAGTATATATATGGAACTATTCTTTTATTAATAACTATATTAATAGTATCAGGTGGAATAGTAGTAAAAAATCGACATGAAAATAAAATGTATGTAGTAGTTGAAAAAGAAATTTTAGAAGCTGCTAATAAATGTAAATTAGATGATGTATGTAACGATAGTGAAGTGGATTTAGAATATCTATATGAAAATAATTATTTAAATGAACAAATAAATCCAGTTACTAAAAGAAAATATGATAGTAATTTAACAATTAATTTTGCCAATCCCAAAGTTGATTGGATTAATAGTTGAATTTTAAAAAAACATATTATATAATACGTTTATACAAGTGATGACGGGTGTGGAATACCAAGAGCTATATAAAATAAAAGTGATTCTTCTAGAATAAGTAGGGTGGAACCGCGGGCAGTGCTCGTCCCTAAGATTTATTCTAGAAGTTTTTTTGTTAAAAGGAGTTGAGATTTTTGAAAGTATTTATAGGTTGTTCAGCAGAAGTTATGATTGATAAAAAGTATATTGATTTAGCATATCATGTATCTAGGATGTTTTATAATCGAAAATATGACCTAATTTATGGAGCAGCATCTTTTTCAATGATGGGTAAATGTTACGATGTGTTCGCCGATGATTTATTTAATAGCGCTAACAATATATATGCATATACAGTAAAAAAATATGAAGATGATATAGAAAATTTAGATAAGGCTAAATGTTTTATTGAAGAAGACTGCTTTACACGTACAGGTAATATGTATAAGTTAGCAGATATTATTTTAATATTGCCAGGAGGATTAGGGAGCTTAGCAGAATTTGCAATATGTTTAGAACAATTAAGAACATTTGAAGATAATAAAAAAATTATTCTATTTAATCAAGATGGCTATTATGATAAATTACTTGAATGGTACAGTGATGGTGTAGAAAAAAAATTCATAAAGCCAACTATGACAGAATATTTTACAGTAGTAAATGATATTGAATCTTTATTATTGGAAACAGCAAAGTTTGAAGAAAAATTAAGGAGTGAAGAATAAATGAAACATACAATGGAAGATTTAGTTAATTTTTGTAAACAATATGGATTTATATTCCAAGGAAGTGAAATATATGGTGGACTTGCTAACACTTGGGATTACGGTCCTTTAGGTAGCAGACTTAAAAATAATTTAAAAGATGCATGGCGTAAAAGATTTATCCAAGAGAGAGATAATGCTTATGAAGTTGATGCAGCTATACTTATGCATCCAAGAGTATGGGAAGCTTCAGGTCACGTAGAATCATTTTCAGATCCATTAATTGATTGTAAAAATTGTAAGGTAAGACATCGTGCTGATAATCTAATTGATGATTTTGATTGTGATGCTCATGCTGATGGTATGACTGATCAAGAAATGATGGATTATATAAAGACTAATAACGTACCTTGTCCTAATTGTGGTAAATGTGATTTTACAGATATTAGACAATTTAAACTTATGTTTGAAACTCATCGTGGTGTAGTTGAAGATGGTAAAAATACTGTATATTTAAGACCAGAAAATGCTCAAGGAGAATATGTTAACTTTTTGAATGTTCAAAGAACAATGCGTGCTAAATTACCATTTAGTATTGGTCAAATAGGTAAAGCATTCCGCAATGAAATAACACCAGGTAACTTTACATTTAGAACAATTGAATTTGAACAAATGGAATATCAAACATTCTGTAAAGAGGGAACTGATAGTGAACTTTATGCTTTTTATAAAGATTATGCTAAAAAGTTCTTTATGGATTTAGGAATAAACGAAGACAAATTACGTTTTCATGATCATGAAAAGTTAGCACATTATGCAAAAGAAGCAAGTGATGTAGAATACGAATTTTGTTTTGGTTGGGGAGAAATAAATGGTACCCATAATCGTACTAATTATGATTTAACACGTCATCAAGAGTATTCTAGTAAATCAATGGAATATTTAGACCCAGATACTAATGAAAAATATATACCATATATTATTGAATCAACTGTCGGAGCAGATAGATTAACCCTAGCTATATTAGATAATGCTTATGAAGTACAAACTTTAGAAGATGGTTCAACTCGTGAAGTTATGCATTTTGCACCAAGTATAGCACCATATAAAGTATGTGTATTACCATTAATTAAAAAAGTTCATGGCGAAAAAGCAAAAGAAATTAAACAACAACTAAGTAAATATTTTATGACTAACTATGATGAAACTGGAAATATTGGTAAACGTTATAGAAGAAATGATGCTATTGGAACACCATTCTGTATAACAGTAGATGATGAAACAATTAATAATAACACAGTAACTTTAAGAGACAGAGATTCAATGGAACAAATTACTATAGAACTTGATAAGTTAAGAGATTATATAGAAGAAAAATGTGAATTTTAATGCCTATGAATAATAGGTATTTTTTTAATAAAAAATAATTGAAAACATATCTTTTATTGTGTTAGAATAGTCTAGTATTAGGAAAGAGGTAAAGTATGTATACAAAAGAAGTAGAAAACATGTGTGTAGTACATAATGCTGCTAATCATGGACCAGCACCTATTCCTGAAGAAGGAAAATGGGTACAAGCTAAAGAAATTAAAGACATCTCTGGTTTAACTCATGGTATTGGTTGGTGTGCCCCACAACAAGGAGCATGTAAATTAACATTAAATATTAAAGATGGTATTATTGAAGAAGCTTTAGTAGAAACACTTGGATGTAGTGGAATGACACATTCAGCTGCTATGGCTAGTGAAATTTTAGTAGGTAAAACTATCTTAGAAGCATTAAATACAGATTTAGTATGTGATGCAATAAATACTGCAATGCGTGAATTATTTTTACAAATAGTTTATGGACGTAGTCAATCAGCATTTTCTGAAGGTGGATTAACTATCGGAGCAGGTTTAGAAGATTTAGGAAAAGGTCATCGTAGTCAAGTTGGTACTTGCTATAGTACTAGAGAAAAGGGACCTCGTTATCTTGAACTAAGTGAAGGTTATATTACTGAAGTTGGTTTAGATGAAAATGATGAAATCTGTGGTTATAAATTTGTTAACTTAGGTAAGATGATGGATAATATTAAGAAAGGGATTGAACCTTTAGAAGCTATTGAAAAAGCTAGTGGTAAATATGGTAGATTCGATGAAGCTAAAAAGGTAATTGATCCAAGAGAGGTGTAGTATTATGGCATTATTTGAAAGTTATGAAAGAAGAATTAACCAAATAGAAAAGGTTTTAAATGATAATGGAATTAAATCTTTAGAGGAAGCTAAAGAAATATGTGATAATAAAGGTATCGATGTAGCAGGTATTGTTAGAGGAATTCAACCAATTTGTTTTGATAATGCTTGTTGGGCTTATACAGTAGGAGCAGCACTTGCAATAAAAAAAGGTGCTAAAAAAGCTAGTGAAGCTGCTAAAATTATTGGCGAAGGATTACAATCTTTTTGTATACCAGGTTCAGTAGCAGACGTTCGTAAAGTTGGCTTAGGCCATGGTAATTTAGCAAGTATGTTATTAAGTGAAGAAACTGAATGTTTTGCATTTCTTGCAGGTCATGAATCATTTGCAGCTGCTGAAGGAGCTATAGGTATTGCTTTATCAGCTAATAAGGTTCGTCAAAAACCATTACGCGTCATTTTAAATGGTCTAGGTAAGGATGCAGCATTAATTATTTCACGTATTAATGGATTTACTTATGTTAAAACCAATTTTAATTTTGAAACTAATGAATTAGAAATAGTTAGTGAAAAAGCTTACTCTAATGGACCACGTGCTTTAGTTAAATGTTATGGTGCGAATGAAGTTAGAGAAGGTGTTGCAATTATGCATCATGAAGGTGTAGATGTATCAATTACTGGTAACTCTACAAATCCAACACGTTTCCAACATCCAGTAGCTGGAACTTATAAAAAAGAATGCCAAGAACTTGGTAAGAAATATTTTTCAGTAGCTAGTGGTGGAGGAACAGGTAGAACACTTCACCCAGATAATATGGGTTCAGGTCCAAGTAGTTATGGTATGACTGATACAATGGGTAGAATGCATAGTGATGTTCAATTTGCTGGTTCATCAAGTGTACCTGCTCACGTAGAAATGATGGGACTTATTGGAATGGGTAATAATCCAATGGTTGGAGCAACAGTTTCTGTTTCTGTAGCAATTGAAGAAGCAATGAAATAACTTTTATTAATAATAAAAACTTCCTTGTAATATTTTTAAGGAAGTTTTTTATGTGTAATTTGATAAGTTTTGACAACATTTGTCGAATCGGTTAGTAGTAGCACTAGCTATTATTCTTTAAATAATAAAAACCACCTAAGTAGGTGGATATCCCCAAAAGATAGCCGCTATAAAAATTTGTATTCTATCTATTTAAACTATATAAGAGTTATTCATTTATTGCAATAACTTTTTTTGGCGAAAATATTAAAAGATAAAAATAGGTATTGACAAATATCTATTTTCTATGTTAGATTTATAATAGCTTAGAAAATAAAAAGGGTATAGTAATATGTAATATGACTAAATACTTAGTTTTTCGGCTATTGGGTTAATTCTTGATAGTTTTCTTAAGTAGATAGTTGTGTTATTTAAAAAAAGCTATGCTTAATAATAGTAAGGAATTTTCGAAAGAAAATCTTGCCTACGCTAAGCTGTATAATTGTAGTGAGAAAGTAAACTCAAATTGATAAGAGATTGGACTAAGTACTGATAATACTTAGTAAAAGTATTTAAGTGTAAAAGCTTAGGTATCTCTAATTATCATAAAACTGGAAAATAGCTACTTTATCAGAGTAGTTATTTTTTTGTAATAAAATTTACATATCATTTACATAAAAACTTTTATTTTTCTTGATTATGCCTTATAATTATTAATGATGAAATAGTTCATTAAATATGATAGAGGAGGAAAAGAAAATGGCAAATGAAAAAAATGCTAGTAAGAATAAATTGGGGATTAATAAAATGAGCATTATTTGTGCTGTAGTTGGATTAGTAGTTGGTCTAGGAATAATGGCATTATTCATACCTGAGAGAATAGCAGAAACTAAGAAAGGTGAACAAATAGTAGTTGAGGTAGGTAAAGAAAATATTACCGCAGATGGCTTATATACTAAATTAAAGGAAAATAGTGGATTAACTGTTCTATTACAAGAAATAGATAAAACTATTTTAAATAAGAAATATAAGTTAACTGATGATCAAAAAGAAGAAGTTGAAAAACAAGCTAAAAATTATTTTGATATGTATAAACAATATTATGGTTATACTGAAAAACAATTCTTAGAAGCAAACAACTTTGATGATAAGAATGCATTTATTGAATATTTACAATATCAATATAGAACAAATCTATATTATCAAGAATATCTAGAATCTAAGATTACTGATGACGATATTAAAGATTACTATGATAAAAATGTATACGGTGATGTTAAAACTAAATATATAGCTGTTGCTAAGACTAGTGATGATGAAACTGCTAATAAAAAAGAAAAAGAATTAGCTGATGAAATCTTAAAGAAAATTAATAAAGGTACATCTTATGATGATATTGTTAAAGAATATAAAGATAAAATAACTAGTAAAGATTTAGATTATGTAGCTTGGAATAGTACTGATGTTGATAGTACTTATTTAACTAAATTAAAAGATATGAAAGATAAAACAAATTCTAAAGTAGTTGAAACTAGTTATGGATATACTATTATTTTTAGAGAAGGTTCTAAAGATAAAGCTAAATTAAAAGATGCTAAAAAAGATGTAATTGAAGCTATTAAAAATAAAATGAATAGTGAAGATGATAATTTATACAATAAGGCATTTATTAAGTTAAGAGAAGATAATAAAGTTAAATTCTATGATACTGAATTACAAAAAGAATATAAAGATTTTTGCAAACAATTTGAATAAAAAATAGAGAAAAAACTTACATTAAAATTTTTATAGTAGTATAATATTTATACAACGTGTAGCTTAAATGGCGTAAGTCCAGTTCGGTTATACGTTTTCTTTTTGGGAGGATTTATGAAAAACGTAGGGGATATTATAGTTTATAAAAAGGATGTTTGCAAAATAGTTAACATAATTAATAATTATTTTAATAATAAAGATTATTATGATTTAGTACCAATGTATGATAATACTTTAAGTATAAAAGTACCTGTTGATAGTAGTTTAATAAGAGATGTTATAAGTAAAGAAAAAGCTTTAAGTTTAATAAATGATGTTAATAATATTAAACCTTTAAATATAAATGATAAGTTTATAGAAAATGAATATAAGAAACTATTAGAAAGTAATAATCTGGAGAATCTATTTATTATTATTAAAACTACTTATATGAGAAATAGTGATAGAGTTTTAAATGGTAAAAAAGAAGGAGAAAGAGATAATAATTATTTACACAAATGTGAACAAATCTTATTTAATGAATTAGCTGTAAGTTTAAATCTTAGTTTTGATGAAGTAAAAGAAATGATTATTAACATAGCAAGTAAGGATAAAAATGAATAACATAGTGGATAAAGACATAAAAATATTAAAATTTAATATTAATCTTATAAATAAGTGTAATGAAAATAAGATATTCTTAGTTAATGATTTATGGTCTTTAAATCGTAAAGAACTAAAAAGGTTAGGATTTAACTTTGAAGAGATAAAAGAAATAATTATTAAACTCCAACTAAATGGATTAGATTTAAATAGAAAGGTAACTAAATGAAGTGAACCCCAAATAGTTCACAATAATAAAAGAAGACCGATGATTTAATTCACTGGTCTTTTTGATTTTAATCTTTTTGTGTTGTAAAATAATATCCAATCTTCTACAAGTTTTTGGTATTCTTGTAGGGATGTGATA
>JAFUTX010000023.1 GCA_017484065.1 Bacilli bacterium | reverse complement strand
GGGGGTTATGTAATTCAATGGAAAGTGCAGGTGATGGTTATGACAGAAATTGGATTTCTACGATTAATTATCTTATTACTTATTGTAGTAGTAGCACTAGCTATTATTCTTTAAATAATAAAAACCACCTAATAGGTGGCACCCAATTTCGGATAGCCGCTGAAAAACTTGCGTTCTATCAATATAATTATATAAAAATTATTCATTTATTGCAATAGCTTTTTTTGTCAAATATTATGGTATAATTATCAAGAGGTGGTAGTATGCCAGAAATAGCAGAAGTAGAAACAGTAAGAAATACTTTAAAAAGAAGAATACTAAATAAGAAAATAGTTAATGTGAATATTATTTATCCTAAAATGATAGAGTCTGATATTAAAGATTTTAAAAGTATTTTAGAAGGTAGAAAATTTATTGATATAGGTAGAATAGGTAAGTGGTTAATATTTGATTTAGATGATTATGTATTACTTAGTCACTTAAGAATGGAAGGTAAATACTTTATTAAAGATAGTAATGAAGCATTAGCTAAGCATGAACATGTTGTCATATCATTTGCTGATGGAACAGATCTTCGTTATCATGATACACGTAAATTTGGACGTATGAATTTAGTTAAAAAGAGTGATTATTTAGAAGTTGAATCTATCAAAAAACAAGGTTATGAACCTATGAGTAAAGACTTAACTAGTACATATTTATTAGACAAGTTTAAAAATAAGAAATTACCTATAAAAACTTTATTGCTTGATCAAACTATTATTAGTGGTCTAGGAAATATTTATGCTGATGAAGTTTTATTTGCTAGTAAAATATATCCATTAAAAAAAGGAGAAGACTTAACTAAAAAAAAATGTCAAAATATAGTAGATAGCAGTAAATCAATAATAGAAAAAGCAATTGAAATGGGTGGAACTACTATTAAAAGTTATACATCTAGTTTAGGTGTTACTGGAAGATTTCAACAATTTTTACAAGTTCATAAAAGAGAGAATGAAGAATGTTTCAATTGTCAAAGCAAAATAATCAAGATAAAAGTTAATGGACGTAGTACATATTATTGTCCTAAATGTCAAAAATAAAACAAAAAAAATAGCAATTTATCTAAGTTGCTACTTTTTTTGACCTTGCTTTTAAGATATAATAACTATAGAAGGAGGGATTAATAATGTATATACCACTTAAAATAACAACAGATTATTCACTCCTATCAAGTTTGATTAAAGTTGATAATTTAATATCTTTTTTAAAGAAAAATAATATAGATACATGTGCTATATGTGATACTAACCTTTACGGAGTAATGGACTTTTATAATAATGCAACTAAAAATGGTATTAAACCAATAATTGGTTTAGAAATAAATGTAGATGATAATCAAATATATTTATATGCTAAAAATTATGAAGGCTACCAAAATTTATTGAAATTAAATACAATTAATAATAATAGTGGAATAAAAATATTTAATTTAAAAGAGTATTGTGATAATGTTCTTTGTATAGTTCCCTATAAATCAAGAGATATTTATAAAACAATCGAAGAAACTTTTGAAGATATATATCTTGGATATACAAATGATACTGAAAAGAAAACATTATCTTTGCTTACTAAAAAAGTGGTATTTATACCAAATATAAAAGCTTTAACTAAAGAAGATACTGAATATATTAAATATTTAGAGATAATTAAAAATGGAGAATGTAGAAATAATTATGAAAACAATTATTTTATATTAAATGATAATCAATTTGATATAGAAACAACTAAAGAAGTAGCAAGTAAACTAAATGTTACTATTCCTAAGAATAATCGTTATATACCTAAATACTTAAATAACAATATTAATTCTTTTGAATTTTTATATACATTAGCAAAAAAGGGATTAACGAAGAGATTAAATGGAAATGTTAGTGATAAATACATAGAAAGATTAAAATATGAATTAAGTGTAATAAATAAAATGGGGTTTGTTGATTATTTCTTAATTGTATATGATTATGTTTTATTTGCTAAAAAGAGTAATATTTTAGTAGGTGTAGGTCGGGGTTCAGCAGCAGGATCACTTGTTAGTTACTCATTAGGTATAACAGATATAGATCCGTTAAAATATGATTTATTATTTGAGCGTTTCTTAAATCCAGAACGTATTACAATGCCCGATATTGATATTGATTTTGAATATACTAAAAGACATTTAGTAATTGATTATGTCAAAAATAAATATGGTATTAATAATGTAGCAGGTATTATGACATATAGTACTTTAACAAGTAAACAAGTTATTAGAGATGTAGGTAAAATACTTAATATAAATAGTGATATATTAAATAAATTTTTAGCTAATATTAGTGCTAAAGAAAGTTTACAAGCTAATATGCAACATGAAGTAATAAAGAAGTTTATTAATAATTATTCAGATATTCAAAAATTATATAAAATTTGTTTAAAACTAGAAAATATTAAAAGACAAGTATCTACTCATGCAGCTGGTGTGGTAATAAGTAGTGTAGAGCTAGACGAAGTTATTCCAACTTATAATAATAATGGTGAATTACTTACCGGTGTAACTATGAATTACCTAGAAGATTTAGGATTATTAAAAATGGATTTCTTATCTATAAAGAATTTAACTACTATTCAAAATTTACTTAATTTAATTGATGATGATATTAAACTTAATAATATTCCTTTAGATGATAAAAAAACTTATGAATTATTTAGTAGTGCTGATACCGATGGGATATTCCAATTTGAAAGTAGTGGTATGAAAAACTTTTTACAAAAGTTAAAACCAAGCTGTTTTGAAGATTTAGTTGCAGCACTTGCTCTTTTTAGACCTGGTCCAATGAATAATATAGATACTTATATAAAAAGAAAAGAAGGTAAAGAAAAAGTAACTTATCTACATCCATTACTTGAACCAATACTTAAAGATACTTACGGGATAATTGTTTATCAAGAACAGATTATGTTTATCTTAGTAAGTTTAGCCGGATATAGTTTTGCGGAGGCTGATAACATAAGAAGAGCTATGAGTAAAAAGAAAAAAGATGTTATGGAAAGCGAAGAAGAACGTTTTATAACTAGAGCTTCTAATAAAGGTGTAGGCAAGGATATTGCTAAAAAAATATATGATATGATTTTAAAATTTGCTGATTATGGCTTTAATAAATCTCATTCAGTAGGATATGCTTTAATTGGTTATCAAATGGCTTATTTAAAAGCTCATTATAATATTTTATTTATGATTAATTTACTTAATATGAATATTGGTAGTGAAATTAAAATTAAAGAATACTTAGCAGATGCAAAGAGAAAGGGATTAAAAGTTATAGCTCCTAATATTAATAAAAGTGGTTTAGAATTTAGCATAGATAATGATAGTATTTTACTTCCTTTATCTATTATTAAAAACTTTGGCAATCAAATTGTATCCAATATTATAGAAGATATAAAAACTAATGGAGAATATAAGAATTATTTAGATTTTGTATCGCGGGCATATTTAAATAAGATAAGTAAGAAAAACATTGAAACGTTGATTTATGCTGGTGCTTTAGATAATTTAGAATTAAATCGTAGAACGATGATAGAAAACTTAGACATAGCACTAAATTATGGCTCTTTAGTAGCAGATTTAGCAGAAGAATATGTTATGAAGCCAGAAATAGTGGAGTATGAAGAGTATTCTAGTGATGAACTAAGAAATCAAGAATTAAATAGTTTTGGTTTCTTTATATCTAACCATCCTGCTAGTAAATATATTAGTAATGATATAATTAAATTTAATAATATTGCTAAATACTTTAATAAAAGAATAAAGATAATTGCATTAATTGAAAATATTAAAGTGATTAAAACTAAAAATAATGAAGAAATGGCTTTTATAACTGGTAGTGATGAGACAGGTACTATGGATTTAGTTGCATTTCCAAGAGTTTATATAAATATGAAAGAATATAAAATTAATGATTTAGTATTAATTAATGGTAAAGTAGAAAAAAGATTTGATTCTTATCAAATAATGATTAATTCAATCAATAAAATGTAAATTTAGAATAGTGATATTGAAAATTAAAAAGAATTATTGTATAATTTTCTAAAATAGGAGGATGTTTTTACATGGTTAATAAAAAGAATAAAGGGTTTACATTAGTTGAATTATTAGCTGTAATAGCAATATTAGGCGTAATAGCAACAATAGGAATCATTTCTGTAACAAGAATAATAAATAATAATGAAAGGAAAGCTTTTTTAGAAGAAGGAGCTAATTTAGCTGCAGCTGCTAAATATGCATATGAAACAAATCAATTACAAGGTAATGCTTGTATAAGTTTACAAAACTTATATGATTTAGGTTATTATGCTAAAGGAAATACTGATAATTATAAAGGATCAGTATATATTGCTATAGACAACAACAAAATGGATATTACATATTGGTTAACAAATAATAATTTATATATAGCAGAAGGAAAAGAAAACAGTGATGCAGATAAAGTGGCAACTAGTTGGAGTATTCAAGATAACAAAGTTGAAATATGTAATGGTCAAAACGGAACTAGTGAAAGCACTCCTATTAGTACCGCTAATCCTACTGGAAATCCTATTGATGTTACTGTTAATGAACCCGAAGCTAAAGAAGTTAAATGTCAAAGTTGTGAAGTGTGTCCTACATGTCCATCGTCTGGTAGCGGAGGAGCTAATTTTGTAGAAACAGAGATTAAATCAGCAAATTGTAATACTTCAACTATTAACAATAAAACTACGGATAAGGATCAAGGGGCTTGGGCTGTGAGGAATGAGACAACAATCCAAACTTTAAATAATGATGATGTAGGAGTTAATGGTAAATGTACTTTAGAATTGCCAGAACCATGCAAATCCAATCCTTCTGCAGCAAATTGTGCAAATGTAAAAAGTAAATACTTTAAAGGAAACAATCCAAATAATTATGTTCGTTTTGTAGACGATTCATCAGGCACTTTATTTAGAATTATAGGTAGAGAATATGTCCGTGCGTGGTATTATAGTGATGGCAATACCAACAAATATAACTGGTTAACAACTGCTAACGGAAATAATTATGCGTATTTATATAAACTAATTCAAGCAAACTATGCCACAGACGATCAAGTTGTTTCTCATGTTAACGGTGATGATGATAAAGGCAGTTTTTATGATAATTATTATGGTGTTTTTAAAAGTAATGAACAAAATGTAAAAAGCTTTAATGGGTATGGAAATATAAATAATAGCTATTACCAAAGTTGGTTTAATATAAAGGGAACAAATTTAAGTAAATATGTTGAAAATAATTTGCTTATGTATAAATTCCAAACAGATGATACATCTTTTTCTAACATACGTAATGGCTTAGATAATTCACAAACCTTAAGAGGAAATAGCTTGTTTAATGCAATTTACTTTCCAAATTATCAAGGTAAAAAAATATATAGTATTAATGGATATTATGGAATTCTTTCATTAGCTGATATAGTAAATACTTCACTTGTATATGAATATGACTATAATGGTACTACGCTTGTAGAAGGAAGACGTTGTCTAGATACTCATGTAAGACAAGTGTGTCGCGCTTATGATATACATGTTTATTTACAAAATAGTACGTATGCTTCCGGAATTACTAATAATTGGATAACTAATCTGCCTGGTAATGAATTGTTACTTGATAATAATAGCGATAATTATGAATATGCATTAGCTAACGAAGGAGAATACATTGATGGAACATCTTCATTTGGCGAATTCCGGTTTAAAAAAGTAGAAACTCAAGCTAAGTATGAGTATGGTACGAGTTCTACAGAATATAAAGCAGTTAACGGTTTTATAAGGCCAACATTCTATTTAAAAGAAAATGTTAAATTTGGTGTGTTAATTGATGATGATACTGCTGGTAGTGCAACTAATCCTTATATTATCTATATGTAAAGCACAATCAACCAAAAATGGTTGACATTGTGCTTTTTTTGTGATAAATTATCTACATAAAACAAAGGAGGAAAAACTATGGCTGTTAAATTAAGATTAAAAAGAATGGGTGCTAAACAAAAACCTTTCTATAGAATAGTAGCTGCTGATTCTCGTGTAAAAAGAGATGGTAAGTTTATTGAAAATTTAGGTACTTATGATGTAACTAAAAATCCAGCAGTTATTACAGTTAAAGAAGATAGAATTCTTTATTGGCTAGGTACAGGAGCTATTCCTACTGATACTGTAAGAAGTATTTTATCAAAACAAGGTATTATGAAAAAATTTGCTGAATCTAAAAAAGGAGAATAGTTTATGAATTTAATTGATTATACTACCTTTTTAGTTAGTAGTATTGTAAAAAATGCTGAACTAGTTAAAGTAAGTAGCTTTGGTAGTGATGAAGGAAATACTATATTAGAAGTCATTGTTAGTGATGAAGATAAATCTAAAGTTATAGGTAAAAATGGTGTTACTATAAAAGCTATTAAAACTATGGTTCAAGCTTATGCTTATATTCATGATTTAGGTAAAGTAAATATAAATGTTGATTCATTTTAAATGAATCTTCTTTTTTTTTGTTGTTATTTATGATATTATTAATTTAGAATAGGAAGGGTTATCTATGAATATGAATGAACAGGTATTATCCAAAGAGGAATTAACAAATATAAATGATTATTTTAATGCTGCTAACTATTTATCAGTAGGGCAATTATATTTATTAGATAATCCTTTATTAAAAAGAAAATTAACTTTAAATGATATAAAGCCTAAAATTGTAGGCCACTGGGGTACTGCTCCCGGACAAAACTTTATATATGCTCATTTAAATAGAATAATAAATAAATATGATTTAAATATGATGTATATATCTGGTCCTGGTCATGGTGGTCAAGCAATTGTATCTAATACATATTTAGAAGGAACATATAGTGAAGTGTATCCAAATATTACAGAAGATGAAGAAGGATTAAAAAAATTGTTTAAGCAATTTAGTTTTCCTGGAGGAATTTCTAGTCATGTAGCTCCAGAAACTCCTGGCTCAATTAATGAGGGTGGAGAACTAGGGTATAGTTTAGCTCATGCTTATGGAGCAGTACTTGATAACCCTAATTTAATAGTTGCATGTGTTATAGGTGATGGTGAAGCAGAAACTGGTCCTTTATCAACATCATGGCATATAAATAAGTTAATAAATCCTAAAACAGATGGAACAGTATTACCAATACTTCATTTAAATGGATATAAAATTGCTAATCCAACTATTCTAGCTCGTATTAGTAATGAAGAGTTAGAAGCATTCTTTTTAGGATGTGGATATAAGCCATATTTTGTAGAAGGTGATGAACCACTACTTATGCATGAAAAAATGGCTAGTACTTTGGAATTAGTAGTTAAAGATATTAAAAATATAAAATCTAGTAAAAGTAATGAAAGACCTTTTTATCCAATGATAATTTTAAGAACACCTAAAGGATGGACTGGACCAAAAGAGTTTAATGGTAAAATGATTGAAAATTCATTTAGAGCTCATCAAGTACCAATTCCTTTTGAGGATAATAAAGAAGACTGTTTAAAAGCCTTGGAATCTTGGATGAAAAGTTATCATCCAGAAAGTTTATTTGATGAAAATGGTACATTAATTGAACGATTAAAAAATTTAGCACCTAAGGGACTACGAAGAATGAGTGCTAATCCTAATGCTAATGGTGGTAAGTTACTTAAAGATTTAGTATTACCTGATTTTAGAGAGTATGCCTTAAATATAAAAGAACGTGGTGATACTGTTGCTCAAGATATGAAAGAATTAGGTAAGTATATTCGTGATGTAATTAAATTAAATCCTAATAACTTTAGAATATTTGAACCAGATGAAGCTTTATCTAATCGTTTAAATGCTGTATTCGAAACAACTACTAGACAGTGGAATGCCAAAACTTATGAAAGTGATGAATTCTTAAATAGTAATGGTAGAGTAATAGATTCTATGTTAAGTGAACATGTATGTGAAGGTTTATTAGAAGGATATTTACTAACTGGTCGCCATGGTATATTTAATAGTTATGAAGCTTTTATAAGAATAGTTGATTCAATGGCTAGTCAACATGCTAAGTGGTTAAAAGTTACAAGTGAACTTCCATGGCGCGAAAAAATCGCAAGTCTAAATTATATTTTATCTAGTCATGTATGGCAACAAGATCATAATGGATTTACTCATCAAGACCCTGGATTTTTAAATCATTTAGCTACAAAAAAAGCTAGTATAGTTAGAATGTATTTACCACCTGATACCAACTGTTTACTAAATTGTTTTGATCACTGTATTAAAAGTAAAAATTATATTAATGTTATAGTTGCTAGCAAACATCCACGTCCTGAGTGGCTTACGATGGAAGAAGCTGTTAAACATTGTAATGAAGGTTTAGGTATTTGGTCGTGGGCTAGTAGTGATCAACTTAGTGAACCAGATATAGTTATGGCTTGCTGTGGGGATACACCAACTATCGAAGTTTTAGCTGCAACTAGTATTTTAAGAGATTACTTTAAAGATTTAAAAATTAGAGTAGTTAATGTCGTAGATTTAATGAGACTTCAAAGTAAACATAAACATCCTCATGGTTTAAGTGATAATGAATATGATGCAATATTCACTAAAGACAAACCAATAATATTTGCTTTTCATGGTTATGCTAATTTAATCCATGAATTAACTTATCAACGTCATAATAAAGATTTACATGTTCGTGGCTATGAGGAAGAGGGAACTATTACAACACCTTTTGATATGCGTGTTCAAAATAGAATAGATAGGTATCATTTAGTATTACTTGCCTTAGAACATTTACCATATTTACAAAATAAAGGTTCATTATTATATCAATATTGTAAAGATAAACTAGTTGAACATAAAGAATATATTTCTAAATATGGTAAAGATATGCCAGATATTGAAAATTGGGAATGGAAATACTAATAGAATACTAAAAATCGTCCATAATAATAATGGCGATTTTTTTATGAATTTATTTTATTTATGTATAAAGATTTTTCTTGCTAGAATATTAGATGTATCAATTGGTACCTTAAGAACGATGATAATGGTTAAAGGAAAAAGAAATATAGCTAGTATTATGGCTTTTTTTGAAGTACTTATTTGGTTTTTAGTTGCTAAAGAAGCTTTAAATACTAATATGAAGTCTATTATTATTCCAATAAGCTATTCACTTGGTTATGCATCAGGTACTTTTATAGGAGCTTATCTAGCTAATAGATTTATTAAAGATATTATATGTGTACAAGTTATAACTTACGATAACAAGAAAATGTTAAAAGAAATAAGGGATAATGATTTTGGCTTATCTGTAATTGAGTTAATGCAAGAGAAGAAAGATAAAAAATATAAGATAATGTTATATATTCAATTAAAGAAAAGAAAGCTTAAAGAATTAGAAGAATTAATTAAAAAATATGATACTACAGCATTTATAGTAGTTAATGAAACTAAAAATATTATTAATGGCTATGTAAAGTAATTGCAACTATTAATATTAAGTGATATACTTATAATGGTGATGGTAGTGAATAATAAAGGATATAGTGCAATTGAATTATTAGTAGTTATTATAGTAACTGGTATAATTGCTACAGTTTTAATAGTTAAAACATCATATGCATTTGATGATAATAGCGCAGGGTTATATAAACAAGAAGTATTAACTATAACTAATGCTGCTAAAAATTATGCATATGCTAATCAAGACATATTTGAAAAGAATAATGTAGTTAAAGTTAAGGTAAATGAGCTAGTGAAAAAAGAATTTTTGCCAGCTGATGATAAAGATGGTAATGTCTATGATCCAAGAGCAAAAGGCGTGTATTTTAATGAAATGGATGTTAAAATAACTAAAGATGGAGATAAAATAAAAGCTGAGTTAGTTATCGAAAAATAGTAAAGAAAATGTAAAAATTTTCTTTTTTTATTGTATAGTAATTAAATAATTATGTATTATTATAATAGAAAGGCGTGATTATTGTGTTATATCCTTCAATTGATAAAATATTAAATATTATTGATTCTAAATATAGTTTAGTTCATGTAATAGCAACTCGTAGTAAACAAATGCAAGAAACACATCATTATCAAATGGAAGAAAAAGATTATTATAATAAAAAAGAGCTTGGTAGAGCTTTAGAAGAAGTAGAAAATGGATTAATTAAAATTCATAAAAAAGAAAAATAAACTCTTACAGATACATTCTGTATTTTTTTTACTTGTAAAATATATGAAAATTAGTTATACTTAATACATAATAGAGGAGTGATTTAATATGCCAGAAAATCAAAATAATTATAATCCTAATATAGGTGGTGGAATAGAAATACCTAATCCAAATGATAATTATGTAATGTATCCAATAGAATATAATCAAATTATAGATGCTTTTAATAGAGTATATAAAGCTTATTTAGGTATGAATTATGATTTAAGAACTTTAGATGCGGATAATATTTATAAATTTTTAGTAAATGGAATAAAATCATTTTATAAGTCATCTAATGCTAGTTTAGAAAAAATACCTAATCCAGTTAATAGCGATTTGATTAATAGAAATAAAAAAGTAGAAGAATTTATTGTAAAAGCAATTAATGATTTACATGCTAATGGTACTTGTATTACTTTTGATGATTATAATACGATGGTTCCATATGTCGCTTGTGACAACATTATTGATGAACAAAATAAAGCTAAACCTATGTTAGAAGAAAAAATTAATGAATTTATTGCTGCAAGAAATCCAGGATTATTAACAGAAAAAATGGCAAATGATACTATGGTTGTTCAAGAACCAGTAGCAGAACAACCCACTGATACAGTAAAAGAAGAACAACAAATGGATGAACCAAAGTCACTTACTTTAGAAAATAACCCTAAAAGAGGTAGTAGTGATTTAGTTTTAATAATAGCAACAATAGGAATTACATTAGTAGTTTTAGTAGCAATAACTTTAGCTATCTTTGCTTTTGCAAAATAATTAGAGAGTATTCTTACTTTTTAGAAATTCTTTAAGAATTTTAGTTAAAGCTCTTTTTTCAATACGAGATACATAACTACGAGAGATACCCATCTTTTTGGCTATCTCTTTTTGTGTGTATTCTTCTTCATTATTTAAGCCATATCTTTTAATTATTATTTCTTGTTCTCTTTTATTTAGTAATGATATATATTTTTTTAATAAATCAATATTATTTTTCATATGAATAGTATCTGCTATATCATTAGATTTATCTTCAATAACATCAATTAAGTTTATTTCGTTACCATCTTTATCATAACCAATAGAGTCATTTAAACTAATGTTATTTTTATTCTTTTTATCACTTCTAAAAAACATTAATATTTCATTT
>JAFUTX010000022.1 GCA_017484065.1 Bacilli bacterium | reverse complement strand
GTTAATGAAAAGAGATTAGAGTTCTTAGAAAAGAAGGTAAAACTATTAGATATAGCTACTCGTGGTAGGGATAGATATACACCATCTGAAACTAAAGATATATTAAATGTTATAAATGAATTTGATGATGCTTTAACTTTATTAGATGATTATGACCATCGAAAAATAAAAAAGATAGATGGGTTTGAAAGCTGTGAAAAAATAACTTATGAAGATTGTTTGGGTATTATTTATACTTTAAAATTTAATGAGAAGAGTGATTTATTTGGATTACAAAGAGATAAAGGGTTAGAATCAATAATAAATAATATTTATCAAACATACGATGGATTAGATATTTATAAATCAGTAGAAGAAAAAGCTGCTAACTTTTTATATTTTATAGTTAAGAATCATGTCTTTATTGATGGAAATAAAAGAATAGCTGCTACTTTATTTATATATTTTTTATTTTATTATGATATTCTTTATAAAGATGATAAAAAGGTAATAGAAAATAATACTTTAGTAGCATTAACACTTTTAATAGCAGAATCTAATCCCAAAGAAAAAAATATCATAATTGATTTAATTATGAATTTCTTATGTTAGTAAGAAAAGACAATCTTACTTTTTTCTTTTAATATAACGATTATATTTTGTTATTTTGGTTACTTTTGATATAATAATGTAAATAATAAGTTTAGGTGATTAAGCAGTGAAGTATAATGTGTTATATAATCCATATTCAGCTAATGGAACAGGAGCTGATTTAGCTTTAAAAGTAAAAGATAGTATTCAAGGTGATTTTGAATTTTTTAATATGGTTGAAATAAACGATTTTAACAGTTTTTTTGAAGAGAACAAAGATGATATAATAATATGCGGTGGTGATGGTACATTAAATTATTTTATTAATCATACCAAAAACATAAAATATAAGAATAATATTTTGTATTATTCGACAGGTACTGGAAATGATTTTTATAATGAAGTTGGCAATAATACTGAAATGCCTTTTAGAATAAATGAATATTTAGATGATTTGCCAATTGCTACAGTTAATGATAAAGATTACTACTTCTTAAATGGTATAGGATACGGTATAGATGGTTTTTGCTGTGAAGAAAAAGATAGATTATATGCAAAAAAAAATAAGCCAGTTAATTATACACTTATAGCTTTAAAGGGATTACTATATAAGTATAGAAGAGTAAATGCTAAAGTAACAGTTGATGGAGTAGTTTATAAATTTAAAAATGTTTGGTTATCTCCAACAATGAATGGTAAGTTTTATGGTGGAGGTATGAAGATAGCTCCTAACCAAGATAGATTAAATAAAGAAAGAACTGTCACTACTGTGGTAGTTTATAGTAAAACAAGACTTATTCCTTTAATTTATTTTCCTTTGATTTTTACTGGCAACCATGTAAATAAAAATCATAATATTAAAATATTTGAGGGAAATGAAATAAAAGTTGAATTTGATAGACCAACAGCATTACAAATAGATGGTGAAACATTTTTAAACATTAATGAATATAAAGTTAAAACAAGAATTAAAAAGAGTTAGGTGAAATAATGAGAAAAGATAATAGATTATGGTTGAATCAATATAAAAACGCTAGGGCAAATTTAGAATATCCGCAAGGTAGTATGGTTGAAGCATTAATTGATGTTGCCAGCACATATCCAGAGTTTTATGCTTATGAATACTTTGGAAAAAAAGTAACTTATAGACAATTTATTAAACAAATTGAAGCAGTAGCAAAATGTTTAAAAAATTATGGTATAGGTCAAGATGATGTGGTAACAGTTTGCATGCCATCAACTCCAGAAGCTATTTGTTGTGTTTATGCTATTAACTTAGTTGGAGCTGTTTCGAATATGGTTCATCCACTTGCAAGTGAACAAGAATTAGAAGATGCTATTAATGAAACGGATTCTAAGTTACTAATTATATTGGACGTATCATTATATAAAGCTCTTAATATTAAACAAAACACTAAATTATATAAGATAATTGTAGCAAGTCCTGATTCATCTCTTCCGCCATTAAAACATTATTTATATAAAGTTTCTAATTATAAGAAAAGAGTAAAAATACCAACTAATGATGAAGATATAGTACTTTGGCAACAATTTATTAGTACAGTTGATAATTTTATGGGTAATTATTTTACTCCTAAAAGAGCGGATGATTTAGCAGTTATTTTATATAGTGGTGGAACAACTGGCTCACCTAAAGGTATAATGTTATCTAATATGAATTTTAATGCTTTAGCGCTAGAAGCTCATGAAATGATTGAACAAACTATACCTGGTAATTCAGTATTATCGTTACTTCCAATATTTCATGGCTTTGGCTTAGCTGTATCAATTCATACACCACTTCTTTGTGGTATGAAATGTATTTTCTTGCCTAAATTTAATGCTAAAAAGTTTGGCGATATTATAAGAAAAACTCGACCTAACTTTTTAGTAGGAGTTCCTACACTTTATGAAGCTTTATTAAATCAAAAATTAAAGAAAAATGATTTAAATTGTATAGATGCTGTTATTAGTGGTGGAGATGTTTTATCTATAGAATTAAAGAAAAAAGTAGATAATTATTTACATGAACATGGCTCTAGAGCTTCTATTAGACCAGGTTATGGCTTAACTGAAGCTACTGCTGCTACTTGTTTAACTAATGAAGGAGTAGAGGGAATAGATGGAACAATTGGAATACCTTTTCCTGATACATACTTTAAAATAGTTAAAATAGGCACTAAAGAACAAGTTGATTTCAATGAAGACGGCGAAATATGTATAAGTGGACCTACTACTATGTTGGGTTATTTAAATAATGAGTTAGAGACAAGTAAAGTACTCCAAAAACATAAAGATCGTAAGGTATGGCTACATACTGGAGATATTGGTTGTATGCAAGAAGATGGTACAATAGTATTTAAACAAAGATTAAAGAGAATGATAGTATCTAGTGGTTATAATATTTATCCATCATATATTGAAAATATAATATGTAGTCATCCAGCTGTTTTACGTTGTGCAGTTATAGGAATACCGCATTCTTATAAAGGAGAGGTGGCTAAAGCCATCATTGTTTTAAAAGATGGAGTGAATGAATCAAATAAAATAAAAAAAGAAATTCAAGAAATATGTATTAAGAATATTAGTAAGTTTTCTCTTCCATATGAATATGAATTTAGAAAAGAATTACCAACTACAAAAGTAGGTAAAATAGATATAGCAAAATTAGAAAAAGAGGCAAGTAATCATGAATAGTAAATCACCATTTTTGTTTAGATTCTTTAGATTTACATTAAGTCCATTATTTAAATTATGGTATAATCCAACTATTATAGGTAAAGAAAATATTCCAAAAAGCGGAAGTATTATAATAGCTGGTAATCATAGGCATTTAATGGATCAATGTATGGTAATAATATCAACTAAAAGAGATATTCATTACATGGCTAAAAAAGAATACTTCGATAATAAAAAAGTAGCTTGGTTCTTTAAAGGTACAGGATGTATTCCTGTGGATAGAAAAAATAAAAATCCTGAATCAGTTAATATTGCTCTTAATGTATTAAAAGATGATGGCGCTATTGGTATTTTCCCAGAAGGAACAAGAAATAGAACAGATAAAACTTTATTACCTTTTAGATTTGGAGCAGTATCTATGGCAAGTAAAACTGATTCCTATATAGTACCTTTTGGAACTAGTGGTACTTATAAATTTAGAAGTAAAGATTTAACTATTAGATTTGGTAAACCATTTAAAGTAGGTAAAATGTCTTTAGAAGAAGCTAATGAAAAATTAGCAAAAGAAGTTGAAAGATTAATGAAAAAACATTGAAAAAGATATTAAATGTATGTTAATATTATGTTAGAGAGAATATAATCTGGTAAAGTTTTTACCAAATTACAATAATGAAAGGTGTTGTTATATATGACCGAAAATCAAAATCGGGGGGGGGCTTTGTCATAATAAAATAAGCCTTTCTTCTAACTTTAATAAGAAAAGATTTTTTTTAATAGTTCTTGTATTGATTTTAATAGTTGTAGGATCGTCTTTAGCCTTATGGATAAGAATAAGAGTTCAAAATGGTAAGAATGAAATAGCATCAACTTGTATATCTTTAGAAATAGATAGAGAAACTGAAGGAGATGCTATAACCTTAGAAGATGCATTTCCTATAATCGATGAAGATGCAGATTTATTAGATGGTTATAATTTTACTATTGTAAATGGATGCCCTAATTACATAGCTTATAAAATTAATTTAGAGAGTTTAACAAGTGTTGCTGTTGGGGATAGAATACCGATTGAACATATAAAAGCAATGATTATTGGCAATCCAGCATATACTTTAAACTATTATGATACTACAACATCATTATTAGATAGTGGTGCTTCTTATGATGCTAGAACGATTGATGAAGGATATTTAGCAGCTAATGAAAGTAGGGAGTTCACATTAAAACTATGGTTAGATGAAAATACGCCTAAAGATTATATGGAACATGAATACGAAGCTAAAGTAACTGTATATGGGGAAATCAGCAATTATAACCCACAAAACTTTGTGACATATTTAACTAATTTAAATAGTGATGAGCTTGTGTATGATGATGCTATAGATAGTGAAGTAGAAGAAAACAACAATTTAAGATATGTTGGTAAAGACCCTAATAACTATGTATCATTTAATGGCGAGTTATGGCGAGTAATAGGGGTTATGAAAGATGTAGATGGTGGTACTGTTAGTGGTGATAATGCTACTAGAGTTAAGATAATCAAAGCTACTGATATCGGCCATTTTCCTTACTATGAAGATTGTTTAGAAGAAAATATGACTTATGATAGCACAACCGATAAATGGACATGTTCAAGTAGAAGATACAATAATAATTGGCCAAATAGTACAGCTAATGAAATATTAAATGATTTGTATTGGAATCGTAAAACTCATGTTCCATATAATGGATGGATTTATTTAAAAACAGGAGATCAAACAGACTTTACATGGCAAGATTATAAAACCGAAAGCTTAGATTTTAGAAATAGTGGACTAAAAAAAGTTTATCAAAATATGATGGAACCTGCTACATATTATTTAGGCAGATATACATGGGGTAGTGGAACTTATGATGGTCAAACAATGACTGATAAAGAGTACTATACAGCAGAAAGAACTAATCAAGGAAATAATAACGAGTTAACCTGGACAGGTAATTTAGGCTTAATGTATCCAAGTGATTATGGTTATGCCTCAAGTGGAACAGTATCAGGTAGTAGCTGTAGAAATATAGCCCTTTATACATGGAATACAACAGCCAATGCCCCTTGCCGAAATAACGACTGGTTATTTAATGACGCATTCTGGCAATGGACAATGACTCCGCGTGCTGGTGATACGTACAGTGTGGCTCGTGTGTACCCTAACGGCAGTGTCGACAGCGGCGGCACGAATAACGGTTTCGGCGTGCGGCCAGTAGCATACCTTAAGTCATCTGTTAAAGTTCTTCGTGGAGTTGGTAGCCAATCGAATCCGTTCGTCATTGCATTATAACAATTTGACAAATTATAAATATTATGCTAATATGTATTTATCAAAGAAATTTGAATAAAATAAAAAAAGGAAGTATTCAGTATTGTCGTGCTGAATGCCCACCATTATTTGGGTAGACATTTTAGATTATATCAATTTGATATAGTCCAAAGTGTCATTTTTTTATTTCTGCTATTATCTTTAATAGAAGGAATAAATTAATGGCAAGCAGAATCATGAATTTACAAATGTATTCACGTCTTTTCACCACATCACCTCCTCTCCGTATAGGATAGAAGGTAGACACCCAGCTACTAAATAATTCCTATTAACATTATATCAATCATATTATTGTTTATCAATAGTAAATATTACAAATTGTAATTATACTAATTGACAAACTATAAATATCATGATAATATGTATTTATCAAAGAGATTTGAATAAAATAAAAAAGGAAGTATTTAGTATTCGCATGCTGAATGCCTACCCGAAAAAATGGATATGACATTAAATTCTAAATAGAATTAAGTGTCTTTTTTATTTGTTGATTAACAGCTTTATAACTATACCTAGAAAGGCAAGTCGCAGGATTATGGTTGATATGATTTTTAATGTTTTAATATATATCAACTACAGTGCTGTTTATCAATAGTAAATATTACAATTTGTAATCATAAATAACAATTTGCATATTATCTAATTTTTTGATATAATTAACTAGCTACTGAACTTTATTAATTAAAATTATATTAGAAATTAGGAGATGAAATTTATGAGTAAAATAAAAATATTTGGTCTTGGCGGACTAGATGAAATGGGTAAAAACTGCTATATAGTTGAAGTAGATAAAGATATATTTGTGTTTGATTGTGGGTTAAAGTATGCAACTGGTAATTTATATGGTATAGATTATATTATTCCAGATTTCTCTTATTTAATTAAGAATCAAAAAAGAATTAAAGGCATCTTTTTAACTCATGGTCATTATGAAAATATGGGTAGTGTAGCAGATTTATTAAGAGATTTAAAAGATGTAAATGTATATGCTACTAAGTTTACTAAATTTATATTATTAGAAGAGGGAGTTAAAGATAATGTTATTGTTGAAATACAACCTCATAAGAAAATAAATTTTGGTAATAATAGCGTATTTCCAATTAAGGTTAGTCATAGTACACCTGATAGCGTTATGTATGTTTTAAATACTAAAGATGGAGCTATTTGTTATACTGGAGACTTTATAATTGATCCATCTATGAGGGATTGCTATGATATGGATTTAGGTAAGATAGCCTATGTTGGTAAACAAGGAGTGTTATGTTTACTTAGTGAATCAGTTTTTTCTGAACATATTGGACATACCAGTCCTAGCCATAAATTAAGTGACTTTTTTAAAGATGTAATTAATAGGGCTGATAATAGAATGATGTTTTCTGTTTTGCCAACTCATTTACATACCTTACAGGAAATATTTAATGGCGCTAAAGACTTACATCGTAAAATAATACCTATGGGTAAAAAATTACAAAATATAGTTAATTTTAGTAAGAATGAAGGCTATTTACAATTTAGTAATGATCAAATAGGGGATTTATCTAATATAGATGATAATAATAGTATTCTACTTATTTGTGATGATAAAGCTAATCCGTATGCTAGTTTAAATAAAATTATTAGTGGATATGATAAATATATTACATTAAAACCAACTGATACAATTGTATTTGCTGAGCCAAGATATGATAGCAATGAAAAAATGCTTGTAAAAATAGAAAATGATTTAGCTATGAAAGGTTGTAAAATAGTATCGCTACCTAAGGATAAGAATATTTTATTACATGCATCAAGTGAAGATTTAATGTTAATGTTAAAATTAATGAATCCTAAATATTATATGCCAGTTAAAGGAGAATATCGTTATTTAGTAGGTAATGGTAATATTGCCAGTGATTTAGGCTATGATAGAGATAATATTATCTTAAAACAAAATGGTGATGTAGTTACATTTGAAGATGGTAAATTACTTGATAAGTATGAACATATTAAGATTAATGATGTTTTTATCGATGGAAAAAGTAATGATGATGTTGGTGAACTAGTCATGAAAGATAGAGAAATGTTAAGTGAAAATGGTATTGTTTTAGTAAGTGCTACTATTAGTAAAAAGAAAAAAGTACTTTTAGTAGGGCCTGAAATAACAACAAGAGGATTTATCTATGTTAAAGATTCCACCGAAATGATTGAAGAAATTAAGAGAATATGTGAAACTATTATTGAAAGAAATATAACTCCAAAATATGTTGATTATAATAAGATAAAAGTAGAAATAAGAGAAGAATTAAGTAAATATCTATACAATGAAACTGAATGTAAACCAATGATTATAGCAGTTGTACAAGAAGTTTAATAAACCTAGTAATAATAAAACTAGGTTTTTTCATGTCAAAAAAAAATAAGAGTGTTTTTATTAACTCTTATCTAAAATATATAAATATGAATATTGCTAAGGCTAGACAGTAAATTGAAAACTTCCATAGTTTTCCTTTTTTTACAAGTTCACTCATCCAACTATATGTGAAGTATGTTACTATACCACTTGCTATTAATCCTAGAGTATAAGGCATGAATAAACCACTCATGTTAGCTCCAATCATATCTTTAATACCTAAAATCATTGTCGCAACGCTTATTGGAAAATATAGAATAAATGTATATTTTAAAGCAGTTTCTCTTTTGAATTTACATAGTAAGCAGCCAACTAATACAGCACCACTACGACTTATTCCAGGAAGCAGGGCAATAGCTTGACATAAACCAATTATTAAAGCATCTTTATAAGTTATATCTTTATCATCTTTAGTACCACTTATATTTTTAACAATGAATAAAGCTAATGCTGTAATTAAGAATGCTCCACCAACTACTTTGATGTTTTCTAATTTATTTTCAATAGCATCTTTAAATAGTAAACCAATGATACCAGCAGGTATAGTACTAATAATTACTTGTAAACAATATTTAAAATTATTAGCTTCTTTTTTTCTAGTATCTTTCTTAAAAATAAATTTAAAGAAACTAGTTACTAATTCAATTACTTCTTTTCTAAATATAAATAATATAGCTAAGAATGAACCAAAGTTGACTACTATTTCAAAGTTTAAATCATTAAACATCTTAGTATTAAATAAAGTCTTAAATAAGAATAAATGGCCACTACTTGATATTGGAAGTGGTTCTGTTATACCTTGTAATATTCCAAGTAATATATATTTTATTATATTCATTTTCAATCACCTATTAAATTATATAATAAAAGTATTAAAAAATAAATAAAATGTAGTAAGGTGATTCTATTGAAGAATATATTTTTACTATTACTTGGCACTTTTTTTATGATGATAGGCGTATTTTATATAATTATTTATTTAAATGTATTAACTATGGGGTATAGTTTTTTAGAATTTGTTAAATTTATAATAATGAAAGCAGAATGTTTATGTTTAGTAGTGGGAATTATAGTTAATGTTAAAACAATAGAGAGGATGGTTAAATGAATTTCTACTATGATGTACTATTAAATTTTTGTGAAGACAATATATATGATTTCTATGAATGGGAGAGTAATGATCCTTTTGATAATGTTAAAAAAATCCCTATATTTAAAGTAGATAATGAATTAATTAAAGATTTGTTAGAGTATCATTTACAAGTTGATAGTGAATTCTTAAAGCAAATAAAAAATAAAACTATATTAGATAGAGCACTTAATAAAACAATTGCTTATGCCTGTATATTAACTGATAGTAAAAACTCATTAGCAATAGAGTTAGATAGTAAAGGAAAAGTATTATGTGTAAGTAAATTACTTATAGAAGATGAAAACAATATTAATGAAATATCATATACTTTAAAACATACAAATATTAAGTATGAATTATTAAGCAAAAGAAGTATTAATAATGAACTACGTCAGTTAAAAAGAATACGTAAACTGATTAGTTTAGAATTAAAAACCATAGTTAAAGAAAAAAATTATACTAAATTAAAATATCTTTACTTTGAATGGTTTGATATAACAAATAATAGTATAGATAAAATGTTAGAGGATATGAATAACGATTTAATAATAATTAGTGATAAACATTTTAAAATATACGAAATAATAAAAGAATCATATAAGGAGACTAATTAATGAAAAAAATATTAAGCTTAATTATATTAGTATTATTAGTAGTAGGATGTTCTCTTACTAATAAAAGACCAAGCGATGCTGTAGAAAATTATTTAAATAATTATCGTAATTTAAATGAAGTGGTATTAACTGATTTAAATGAAATATTAAAAAAAGAAAATATAGATGAAGATTATCAAAATGCTTATAGTGATACTTTAAAAAGACAATATAGGGATTTATCTTATGAAATAGATGATGAAGAATATAATGGTAATAATGCTAAAGTAACTGTTAAAATAACTGTATATGATTATTATAAAGCTAATAAAGATAGCGAAGAGTATTTAAATAGTCATAAAGATGAATTTTTAGATGAATCTGGTAATTACGATGCTAGTAAATATATGAAATATAGATTAGAAAAGCTAATGGATACTAAAGATAAAATATCATATTCTATTACTTTTGATGTTAAGAAAAATAATAATGTTTGGGTAGTAGAACAATTAGATGATACATCTTTAGAAAAAATACATGGTATATTTAATTATGAATTTGAATGAAAAAAGCAACTAGATTTCTAGTTGCTTTTAACTTCCATAATTACTGGTAAGATAATAGGTCTTCTACCAGTTAATTGATTAATAAATGGGTTTAAATCTAAAATTATTTGATTCTTCAAATCAACATAATTATAATTATTACTTTCTAAATACTTGGTAACAATTTCAGTAACTTTATGTTCTATTTTATTAATTAATTCAATATTTTCATTTACTAAGATAAATCCTCTGGTAGTAACATTTGGTTTAATCAATAACTTTTTAGTTAAAGGATTTATATTTAAAATTGTTACTAATATACCATCATTACTCATTAGTTTACGGTCTTTTATTACTACAGAACCAACATCACCAATTCTAGAACCATCTACATAAACATCTCCGGCTTGAATATGTCCAGCTTTCTTTACTTCGTCTTTAGTTAACTCTAAAACATCACCATTTTCAAAGACAAAAGTGTTATCTTCTGGTATACCACACATTACTCCAAGTTCTGCGTGTTTTTTTAGCATTCTATATTCTCCATGCATAGGCATAAAGTATTCTGGTTTAATAATTCTTAACATCCATTTTAATTCTTCTTGTTTAGCATGTCCTGATGTGTGAATATCACTAAATTCTGAGTTAGTAAATACTTTAACTCCTTTTAAATAAAGTTTATTAATTACTTTATTAATACTTGCAGCATTACCTGGAATAGGTGAAGAAGAAAATACTACTAAATCATCTGGCATTAATGATATTTGTTTGTGAGTTCCATTAGCTATTCTTGATAGAGCAGCAAGTGGTTCACCTTGGCTACCGGTACATAAAATACAAACTTCATTCTTCTTTAGATTTTTAGCTGTATTATTATCGATAAATATTGTACGATCTTCAATTAAACCATTATTAAGTGCTATATCAATACTTGTTTCCATACTACGACCAAAAACGACTATTTTACGATTATTTTTACGACATGTTTCAACTATATGTTTAACACGATATATATTTGATGCAAAAGTAGCAATAATAATTCTACTATGATGTTTGCTTATTATATCGTTTAATGTTTCATCAACACTACTTTCACTTTTACTAAATCCTTCAGTTAGTGAATTAGTACTATCACTCATTAAAAGTCTTACACCTTCTGCACCAAGTTTTGCCATACGATGAATGTTAGCCATTGGTCCAATAGGAGTTAAATCAAATTTAAAGTCTCCAGTTTCAAAAATAATTCCATTAGGTGTATGAATAGCTAGGGCATAACTATCAGGTATAGAGTGGGTAGTATTAATAAACTCTACCTTAAAGTTTTTATATTCTATTACTGAGTCTTGATCAATTATTTCTAATTTATCATAGCCCATATTTTTACCATCTAATTTTTTTCTTATTAAATCTGCAGCTATTTTAGAAGCATATATTACTGGTATATTAACTTTTTGAAGTAAAAAGGTTATGCCACCTATATGATCTTCATGACCATGAGTTATAAATAAAGCTTTAATTTTATCTTCATTTTGTTTTAAATAAGTTATATCTTGAATTACGTAATCTACTCCTAAAAGTTCATCTTCTGGAAACATAACTCCAGCATCTATTATAATAATTTCATCATTGTGTTTTACTACGTACATATTCTTACCAACTTCGCCAAGTCCACCTAAAGCAACAACGTATGTACTATTTTTATTATCCATAAAAATCATCCTTTCTAAAATATTTCTTTACTTAAAGACACATAAAAATAAATATATACATATATAATTTGGAAATAAAAAAATCTATAAATAAAGAATAATAACTATAAATGATTATACTAAAAAAATCTTTTTTTGTCTAGTTTTATGTGCTATAATTTATGAAGAATGGGTGATAGTATGAATAAAAGAGGTTTTACTTTAGTTGAACTTTTAGCAGTTATAGTTATAATAGGAGCACTACTTGCTTTATCAACACTTGGTGTAACAAAACTTATTAGGGATAATGAAGAAAAATTAAAAAAGCAACAATGTGCTGAATTAAAAGAAGCAGCTATTAATTATTATAATTATGAAGATGAAGATGAAGGCCAAAGTGGAGTCGACGTTTCATATTTAATTAAAAAGGGCTTTTATCAAGATTCAAAAAACTTTTTATCTGATGCATCAAAATCCGCTACAATTGATTTTAGAGTCGATGGAACAAATAAAGATTTAATAGTTGATATGAGTAGTATTAGTGAATGTAAAGATTATTATAGTGAAGTAGAAGCAGATGAAGATGATGATGATTCAGATAGAGATGGTGTAGATCCATATGAAATATCTGGCTCTAAAATAAGTTGTAAAACAGTCAACATTAGCTCAAAGGAACATTGTAATGTAATTGCTAGGGCAGCAATGAGATATATTAATTATGAAGATTATAATCTTAATGAAGAAATTGTATTGTCAGATTTGGTAAATGAAGGATATTTATCAGAGAGTGTCGCAAAAACTTATTCTGGATATATTGCTTCTATTTCTGCTGTAGAAATAAAAAGTTGTACAAATGTTAGATTTTTAGATTATGATGATTGTAATTAAAAAATAATATAAGGAGGGTTTAGATATGGGACTATTTGATAAAATAAAAAATAAATTTATTAAGAAAAAAGAAGAAATAGAAGAAATAAAAGAAAATGAAATAACTGAAGAACAAAAAGAAGAACAAGAAAATATAGAAACTTATGATAAAGGACTTGAAAAAACTAGAAAAGAATTTGTATCTAAATTAAGTTTATTAGGTATTAAATATCATAAAGTAAGTGAAGAATACTTTGAAGAGTTAGAAAACTTACTTATTATGGCTGATATAGGAGTTAACACAACTTTTGAATTTTTGGATAGATTAAGAGACAGAGTAAAAAAAGAAAAAATAACTGATACTGAATATTTAACAGAAGTAATAGTTGATGAGTTATTAATAATCTATGTTAATGGAGAATCCATTTCTGATAAAATTAATATTCAAGAAGACGGTCCAACTGTTATATTAATGGTCGGAGTTAATGGGGTAGGAAAAACCACTACTATAGCTAAGTTGGCTCATAAATACCAAAAAAATGGTAAAAAAGTAATGTTAATTGCTGGTGATACTTTTAGAGCTGGAGCAGTAGCTCAATTAGAAGATTGGGCGAATAAAACTAAAAGTTTATTCTACGGTAAGGATAATGCTGATCCTGCTAGTGTTATATATGATGGATTAGAACAAGCTAAAAATGAAAATGCTGATATAGTATTAATTGATACAGCAGGTAGATTACAAAATAAAGTTAATTTAATGAAAGAATTAGAAAAAATAAATAAAGTTATTGATAGAGTAATACCAAAAGCACCTCATGAAACTTTATTAGTAATTGATAGTGCAACTGGACAAAATGGAATTATGCAAGCTAAGGCATTTAAAGAGATTACTAATATTACAGGTTTAGTATTAACTAAAATGGATGGTACTGCAAAAGGTGGTATAGTTCTAGCTATTAAAGAAGAAGTTAATATCCCAGTTAAGTTTATTGGATTTGGTGAAAAAATGACTGATTTACAGAACTTTGATATTGAAAAATATATTTATGGTTTATTTAAGGATATGATGTGATGGAAGATTTTTTATATTACAATAATTTGTATTTATACTATAAAGATTTATTAACAGATAAAGAAAATCAAGTATTTAATGATTATTATAGTGAAGATTTATCAATGCAAGAGATAGCAGAGAATAATATGGTGTCAAGAAGTGCAATACATAAAACAATAAAAGTTGTTAAAGAAAAATTGGATAATTATGAAAATAAATTACATTTATGCGAAATTAATAATAAGTTAAATGAATTGTTAAATTGTAATGATATAAAAACTATAAAAGATGAAATAAACATATTATTAGAGAAGTAGTTAATACTTCTTTTTTTGACTTTATAATATAATTTGAGTATACTATCTCTTATGAAAGAGGAGCGCTAAAATGAATGATTATTTAAAACAACATAAAGATTATTTAAAGAATTATTTACATGATTTATTAGATTTAAAAATAAAGTTATTACTTGAGAATAATTATAACAAAGAACAAATTAAATATGTTATTAATAAAATTCATAATGAAGAGAATAATCTTAATAAGATATTTATTGGTAATGAAAAGTATACAGTTATTCATTTTTATGTTAATTTGCAAAATATTTTTAAAGCTGTTCATCTTAAAGGTAAAGAAATAAACGATTTAATTATAAAGTATATCTTCTTCAATACGGAAAATAATAATAATATATTATTATCAGATAATACTAATTATAAAAAAATATTTAAAGAGTATAACGATATTATTAATGGTAATAACAAAGAGTTTATCGTAGGATATACAAATGAAGAACAAGAAAAAGGCATATTTTATAAATCTATTAATGAAGTTGAATATAATATTAATAATGTTAATAATAGTAATATTAATAATTGTATATATAGTGTTATAGATAATATTAAGTTTTTAAATAATAATCAGATTAGTAAAAAAATTGTATTTAATGATTTTCAAAGTTTATCTAATTTATTGAATGAATTAAATTTAAATGGAAGAGTACAAGAAAATATAATATTTAATTATTTAAAATTAAATATAGATAGCAAAATTTTTAGTGATGATTATATTATAGCAATTGATGAAGAAGACATTGTTAAACATAATTTTAGCTATTTTAATGGTAAGGAGATATTAAAATTAGTTCAAAGTGGAAAAATAATAAAGTATTTAACTCCAACTATTTTTAATAAAAAAGCTTATATGGAATTGAAAAATTTTATTGAAAAATATATAACATATAATTCTAATTATTATGAAAATTTATGTAATATTTATAATTCATTAAATGAACATTATTATAAAAGTAATTTAAATGAGTTGGATATTAGTGTAATTATTGAAGAGTTGAAAAAATTAAATGTTAGTGATATTTCTATTAATAAGATTAAATGTTTATTGTTAAAACAAATTGATAAAAAGAACGAATCAATTAGTACTCCTTTTAAATTAGGCAAGATAAGCGTAGGTAAAAAAATTAATATATGTGATTTATCAAATAAAGAATATAATTTGATTATTAAAGAATTAAAGAAATATGTAGATTTAGAAACTATGCAACTTATTAAGCCAGTAAATTATGAAAAACAATTATATTTAATTAGTCTTTTAATTAAGTTAAAAATAGATGATAGTAAAATTAATTGTTTTATTAATAATTGTAATAAAAAGATTAATATAATAGATAATTTTACTTCAATTATTGCTAAATTAGAATATTATAGTAATTTTATTGATATCAGTAATGATATAGAAGATTTAAAAGAATGTTATATCGAATATAAAGAAACTAATAATATAGAAGAACAACTATTTTGGAAAAATACTATACTAGAAAGCGTTAATAATATATATAAAAAAATAAATAATAATGAATATGAGTTTAATAAAGCAAAAATGTTATTAAAAGTGTCTAATTGATATCCTTTTTCTAGATATTAATAATATTTTGTGATAAAATGTTTTTAAGATACAAATGAGGAGTGCGAGAAGTATGTTTATAGTAAAATTTAATAAATCAGTAATTATCACTTATTTAGGAGTTATTTTTGGCGTTATTGCTATGTATTTTTCCTTTAGTAAAATGGCATTTTCAGAAATATCTTATTTAAGATATTCATTAATCTTTTTAGTTTTAGCTGGAGTATGCGATATGTTTGATGGTAAAGTAGCTAGAATGTGTAAAAGAACAGAACAAGAAAAATTATTTGGTATCCAACTAGATAGTTTAGCAGATACAGTATGTTTTATTTGTTTACCAGTAGTTATTATGTTATCTTTAGGTATGTATTCATTACCAGATATTATAGTATATATATTCTTTGTAATATTTGGTGTAACTAGATTAGGTTATTTTAATACTATTGCTGATACTGATAAACCAGTACCTTTTTATAATGGTTTACCTGTAACATCAACAGCCATAGTATATCCTATATTAGGATTACTACATGGTAATATAGCTAATAATACTTTTGAACTTATATATTTAATAGCTACATTAATAATTGCTTTCTTATTTGTTTTAAAAATAAAGGTGCCTAAATTAAAAGGAAAAGCATATGTCTTTATACCATTATTAGCTACTATTTTAGTTATATTATTATTGGTGATTAGATAATGTATTATGATTTAAAAACAAAAGAATATAAAGATAGAGAAGAGTCTAAAGCTTTATCTTTTTTATATAATACCGCATTTGGAAGAATTATTCTTAAAATAGCTAGTACTAAATGGTTAGCTAATATATATGCTAAATATATGAATTCTAAGTTATCTAAAAAGAAGATAAAAAAGTTTATTGAAGCTAATAATATTAATATGGATGAATATGAAGATAAAGAATATAATTCATTTAATGAATTCTTTATGCGAAAAGTAAAAACTGGGAAAAGATTAATTGAAGATGGATTAATTGCTATAAGTGATTCAAAATTAAGTGTTTATAAATTAGATGATAATAGTAATTTTAGAATAAAAAATTCTATTTATACTGTAGAAGAATTGATTCAAGATGATAATAAAAATTATGAATATGCTTTAATTTTTAGATTGTGTGTAGATGATTATCATCACTATGTATTTCCTGATAATGGTAGAGTTTTGAAGAGTAAATATATACCAGGTGTTTTACATACAGTTCAACCAATAGCTTTTAAAAAATATAAGGTATTTACTGAAAATAGTAGGTGTGTAACTTATTTAGATTGTGAAAATTTAGGTAATGTATGTATTATTGAAGTTGGAGCTTTAATGGTTGGTAAAATAGTTAATGAACCAGTAGAAGCATTTAAAAAAGGACAAGAAAAAGGACATTTTGAATTTGGCGGTTCTACGGTAATTATGTTAGTAGAAAAAGATAAAACCAAGATAGATGATATTATTTTAGAAAATACTAAGAATGATATTGAAACAATAGTTAAATTGGGACAACGAATTGGTAGGTGAGTACATTATGAAAGATAAAAAGAAATATTTATATCTGTTAGTATTTTTCATTATTATAATGTATTTAACTCTTAGTAGTATTTATGATAAAAAATCATTTGATTTAGTGTTAGAAGGTTTAAAAAATATAAAACCAATATATATTATTATTTGTACATTATTAATTTTTTTATATTTCTTGTTTCAAGGAATATATATGAAAAGTATTTTAAAATCATTAAATCATAAAATATCTTTAAAATCAGGAATATTTTATTCACTATTAGAATTTTATTTTAGTGGTATTACTCCTTCATCAACAGGAGGTCAGCCAGTTCAATTATACTATATGACTAAAGATGATATTCCAATTAGAAAAAGTTACATAACATTAATGTTAAATACTATTTTCTTTAAATTAGTTTTATTAGTATTAGGTTTATTTGTTTTGATATTTAGTAGAGATTATATATTTGATTCTTCTAGATTTTATATTATTTTCTTTATATTAGGATTTATAATTGATCTATTAATGGTAATATTTGGTTTTTTACTTATATTTCATAAAAACTATGTAAAAAAAATATTAAAAGGAATATTAAAGCTTTGTAATAAAACAAAATTCTTAAGTAAATTTACTAAGAATTATGATTTAGATGAATCATTTAATAAATATCAAGAAGATTTAAAATACTTTAATAAAAACAAAAGAATAATAGTATTAAACTTTATCATAACATTTATTCAAAGATTATTTTTATTCTCAATTATATATGTTATATATAGAGCATTAGGATTTAATAGATTATCATATTTTGAATTATTAATGATTCAAGTAACAGTTCAAATAGCCAGTGAATGTGTTCCATTACCAGGAGGAACAGCATTACAAGAAAATATGTTACATACTATATTTATCAATTTATTTGGTGTTGCATTTGCTGATATGGGAATGTTCTTAACTAGAAGTTTTGCATTCTATCTACCATTGTTAGCTAGCGGAATTATTATATTAATATACGGTTTTATAAGTAATAAAAAAGAAATGAAAAAAGAAAAGGAGTAAATTTATGAAGTATATAATATTAGCACCTGTGTTCTTAATTATTGGAATTGTATTTATAATAATTTATGTTTTATTAGCATTATTACTTTCTAATTTAAATAAACAAATATATGGTAAGAAAAGTATTATAGCTTGGATACCTGTACTTAATTTGTATTTATTAGGTAAGTTAACAGTTAATAAATTAGTTGGAATAATATTAATAGTAGCTAATTTAATATCTTATAATTATTCCATTACTATTAATGGAGTAGAAAAAACATATTCGCTTTTACCAAGTAGTGTACGTTATTTAGTATCAGGCATTGTTTCAATTGTTACTTTAGTATTATATGGTATGGCAATTGCTAAATATATAAAAATAGTTAGTAAAGATGCTATCAACAATAGTGTTAAAGAAAATAGTCAAAGTAATAATAATACTGATGGTAATAAGAAGGTAATTGAAGCAGAAATTATTAAAGAAGAAAAGGTAGAAGAAAAGACAAATGAAGTTTTAGTTAATTGTAGAAATTGTGGAGCACCTATCAGTCAAGGTGATAGTTATTGTCAAAGTTGTGGATCAAGATTAAGTTGAATCACAACTTTTTTCTTTGTAAAAAATATTGTATTATTTAGTATTTAGTGTTAGAATACGTCTTGTTAAACAACTTTGGAAGGGAGTGATTTTTGTGGATGATAGAACTATTGCATTATATTTAACTATTTTACTATTTTTTGTAATTATCTTATATTGGTTATCTAATAGAGTTAGTTATCGTTTATCTAAGTCAAAGAAGAATAATACTGTTAAAAAACAAGATATTGTAAAAGATGAATATAATTCAAATTATAATAGTAATAAGGAACTAGAAATTAATACATATAATAATGTTGTAAATAATTATCCTGAAATTAATCATACCTTATCTATCTATGATATTGTAGAAAATAAAAATCCTGAATATATAATACCTGAAGATATTCATAAAGATGAATTAATTATAAATAACGATATTAAAGAAATAAAAATAGATCCTCTCGTAACAACAGATAATATTGAACCAAAAGAAGAGGTTATTGAACAAAATGATATTCAAAATGATTTCTATTTTGATAATGGTAGTTTTGTAATTGGTGAAGCTGTTGAACCCATTGTAGAACATGAACCGATTATTGAACCAATACCAGAAACAAAAATAGTAGAAGAAAAAGCAGAGCCTGTAGAAAGAAAATCTAGTAGTAATTTATCAAGTATTTTAATAGCTGCTTCTGTAATTATTCCTGGTTTAAAACATAAATTATTTAAAAATAGTATTAAATATATTAATTATAAGGTTAGAACTCCTAATAAGTTTATGGTTGGGCAAGATGTTAGTTTGAATAATTCAAAATGTGCATACCACGAATATGATTTGTTACCTGATTGGTTAAAAGATTTAATCGATAGAGAAAACTATAAAATATTAATTAGTAATAACGATAAAGTAACAAGTAAAGGTGCAGCACTATTTAGTCCAATGGAATCCAATAAGGATATTAGATATTTAGCTTTTAGTGGTAAAGATGAACAAGAAATTGAAGAAAGTTTCTTAGTCGGAGTAGGTCATTTTGTTGATAATTATTTAGGAACATTAGCAGATGCTCCTAAAGATGAAAATGGTGTTAAATTCTTTTCATCTAATTCTAGAGAATGGACTAAGCTTTATGAAGAAAATAAAGAAGAACTAAACGAAAAAGAAATTGATTCACCAAGTACTTATTTTAGTAATACATTTAAAGAGTTTGTGACTGACAAAGATAACTTAATTAAGAATAATCCAGAAGCTTTCAAATATATGAATAAGTGTATGAAAGTACTAGAATTTCATTATCAAAAAGATTTAGTTGAAGATAAATGTGTTAATTTAGAAGATTATAAAGAGAATGGAAATACTAAAAAATCTCCAATTATAGAGAATGATTTACAACTAATAAATAATAATTATTACAATATTTATGATGAGTATGAACAAAATGATGTAAAAACTCGTTGATTTATTTCGAATAATGTTATATAATGTATTCGTTATTCGAAATTATTTGCGCTCATAGCTCAATTGGATAGAGCGTTAGACTACGGATCTAAAGGTTAGGGGTTCGACTCCCTTTGGGCGCACCATATTTAAGTATTTAACTCAAACTTAATAGTTTGGGTTTTTCTTTTGTTTTAGAAAATAAAAAAAACTCCATTTGGAGTTAATAAACTTAATTGGTCGAGAAGACAGGATTCGAACCTGCGACCCCTTGGTCCCAAACCAAGTGCACTACCAAGCTGTGCTACTTCTCGAATATATTTCCTGAGTACATAATGAATTTTAACACAAAAAGAACTGAATATCAATAGGTTTTATTAATTTTTTTAACTTCTTTATTCTTTATAATGATTTATAAAGATGATATGTTAAAAATGTAGAATAGTTGTGATAAGTGATATATATAGGAAAGACTACTATTGAAAAACATAGTAGTTTTTTGTATAATTATATAAGAGGTAATCATGGAAATAGAAGTATTATTATCAGTAGTTAATTTAAATAAAAAAGATTTAGATAAAATGAATATTAATAGTAAATGTGTAGTTATTAATCAATGTAATAAAGATACATTTGTTAAATATAACAATTTTAATATTTATTCTTATAAAGAAAAAGGGGTATCTAATAGTAGAAATAGAGCTTTAGAACACGCTAATGGAGATATACTTCTTTTTTGTGATAATGATGTAGTTTATAATAAAGATTATGATAAAATAGTTATAAATGAATTTAAAGCTAATCCTCAAGCTGATGTTATATTTTTTAATTTTGAAAGCCCCAATAGAAAGAAAAGAATAATAACTAAAAGAAAGAGATTACATATATATAATAGTTTAAACTATGCTACTTATAATATAGCAGTTAGAAGAAGCAGTTTAGCTAATATCAAATTTAATCCAATGTTTGGACCAGGGGCTAAATTTAATAATGGTTCAGATACAATGTTTATAGTTGATTTATATAAAAATAAATTAAAAGTATATGCTAGTCCAGAATATTTAGGTGTAGTATATAACAATAATTCAACTTGGTTTAAAGGATATAATGAATTATATTTCTTTAATAAAGGAGCTTTGTTTACAGCAGTTAATCCTAAAATAAGACATTTATTAATATTACAGTTTTTATTAAGACATAGATATATGTTAACAGATATAAAACTAGTAAATGCCTATAAATTAATGTTAAAAGGATCTAAGGAGTATTTAAATATAAAAAAGAAAGAAGAATTATGATGAGCACATATTTAGTAACAGGAGGAGCAGGATTTATTGGATCTAATTTAGTAGATAGATTATTAGAATTAAATAATCAAGTTATAGTTATTGATAATTTTAATGATTATTATAATCCTGAAATTAAAATGAATAATATTGGTAATGCTGTAAGAAGTATTAATTATAAAATATATAAAGAGGATATTAGAAACAGAGAAGGATTGAAAAGAATATTCGATGAAAATAATATAGATTGTGTCATTCATTTAGCTGCTATGGCTGGAGTAAGGCCATCACTTGAAAATCCTATTACTTACCAAGAAGTTAATATTATTGGTACTAATAATCTATTAGAAGAAATGAAAAATCATAATATAAATAATTTAGTTATGGCTTCTAGTAGTAGTGTTTATGGTAATAGTAAAATATTCCCTTTAAAAGAAGATATGAGTGTTAATAATCCAATTAGTATATATGCTGAAACAAAAAAGAGTAATGAATTAATGACACATGTTTATCATCATATATATGAAATGAATGTTATAATGTTAAGACTATTTACTGTATATGGTAAACGACAAAGACCTGACTTAGCTATCAATAAATTTATTAATAAAATATTAAATAACGAAGAGATTGAAATGTATGGTAATGGCGAAACATTTAGAGATTATACTTATATAGACGATATAGTAGAAGGAATAATTAAATCTATTAATTATGTAGAAAACAATAATAAAGTTTATGAAGTTATTAATCTAGGTAGTTCTAATCCAATAAAGCTAATTGATATGATTAATGTAATTGGCAACACTTTAAATATTAATCCTTTAATAAAGAAGATGGATATGCAACCGGGGGATGTATATGGAACATATGCAGATATATCTAAAGCAAAAAAATTACTAGGATATAATCCTCAAACTAGTTTTGAAGATGGAATAAGAGAATATATAAATTCTATAAAAGCTAATGAAATAGGAGAAAAAAGTAATAAAATATAAAAATAATAAAGCATATTAGTTTACTATTTAATAATATACATGATATAATTTTATTAAAATAGAAGGTGTATAATGAAAAGAATAGGAAAGTTAGTATTACCAATATATATAATAATTAATATAGTATGTATATTAGTTTGTAGTTATTTAAATCTAATTAATAAATTATCAGCTTGGAAATTTTTTTCTGTTTATAAAAAGGTATTAATAATAAATATTGTTGTAATTATTATTATGTCTATAATTAGAATAATAAAAAAACAAAAATTTAATTTTAGTAAGATAGATATATTTATGATATTTATTCTTATATTTCTTTATATATCTTATTTATATGCTATAAGAAAAGATGTAGCATTACATGGTATACCTGGTAGATATGAGGGCTTATATACGATTCTTTATTATTTTAGTGTCTATTTTTTATCTACATTTATTGATAAAAAATATAAAAAGGTAATTGTTTATTCGATTCTTTTAGTAGGTCTTATTAACACATTTTATGCAATATTTCAAGTTACTAATATAACTAAATCTTTAGAAGCTAAAGGAATACTTACAATATTTCGACGATATCATAATAAAAAACTATGGGCGACGGGCTTTATAACTAATCCAAATTTCTTTGCAGCTTTAGAACTAATGTGTCTAGGTTATACAATAGGTTTGTTTATAGATGCCAAAAAAATAGTAGCTAAAATAATATTTGGTATACTTATTCCGATATTTATGATTGGATTACTTATAAGTGATTGTTTAGCTTGCTTAGTAGCACTAATATGTGTATATATTTATGCATTAATATATGCTATTAAAAATAAAAAGTATTGGCGTATCTTTTTAGTATTAATTTTATTAGCTTTTATAACTGAAGTACTTGTATTTAATAATCAAACTAATTTATTAAATGATTTTGTTAAAACTAGTAATGAAACTAAAGAAGTAATAAAAGGAAATATAAAAGATAATTATGGCTCATCAAGAATGTTTATTTGGAAGAATACTTTAAAAATAGTTCCTAAAAATATTATTAATGGTGTAGGAATAGATAATTTCTATTATGCTTTTGGAGATAAACCTTTATGGAAAGGAAAATACTTTTATGATAAAGCCCATAATGAGTATTTACAAATACTTATATGTGAAGGAATATTTGCTTTAATATCTTATTTAGTATTTTATTTTATAATTATATTTAGAGGAATAAAAAATAATTATAAAGAAAAGAGTATTTACTTAATACTTCCCGTAATTGGGTATTTAATTCAAGCTTTCTTTAGCTTTAGTGTTATAGAAGTAGCACCTATATTTTATATATCTTTGGGGTTGTTAGTGGATAGAGATAATATAATAAAAAAAGAGGTAAATAATGACAAAAAAAGTAAAAGGCATAATAAGAAATAAAATACCAAATATATTCTTATTTATTTTAATAGATTTATTTGTACTATTATTTTCATCAATATTTGCTGTTTGGATAAGATTTGATTTTGGTACTGTTCCAGAGAAATATTTAGTAGGATCATACCAATATTTAGCTATTGATTTTATAATAGTTTTAATTACTTTCTTATTATTTAGATTATATACATCTATGTGGAAATATGCATCTGTTATAGAATTAATAAATATTATTATGGGTTGTACATTTGCTGAAATAGTTATGTATATATATAAACATATATTTAATATAAATATGCCAAGAAGTTATTATTTAATTCAAATATTCTTACTTATTACATTAACTTGCTTTTCAAGGCTAGGGTATCGAATGTTAAGAACAATATATATTAATTATAATAATAAGAAGAATACAACAAATACTATCTTAGTTGGAGCGGGAGAAGCTGGTAGATTAATTATTGATGAAATTAATAATAATGGTTCGGTATTTGATACAAGATTAGTTTGTGTAGTTGATGATGATAAAAGTAAAATAGGTTCTTATATTAAAGGAATAAAAGTAGAAGGTAGTATAAAAGATATTAGCTATTTAGCTAATAAATATAAAGCTAAAAGTATTATTATTGCTATACCATCAGTATCTAAGAAAAAGATAGATAAGATAGTAACAGAATGTCATAAAACAAATTGTGATATAAAGATATTACCATCTATATATTTATCTATGAAAGATAATAGACCTAATATAGTTAGTCAAATTAGACCATTATCTTATGAGGATTTTTTAGGAAGAGATCAAATAGTTGTAGATGATATTGAAATTAATAATAGTTTAAAAAATAAAATTATTCTAGTTACAGGTGGGGGAGGTTCAATAGGATCAGAACTTTGTAGGCAAATTGCATCATCTAATCCTAAATCATTAATTATATTTGATATATATGAAAATAATGCCTATGATATCGAACAAGAATTATTAAGAAATTTCCCAACTATTAATTTACATACTATTATAGGTTCTATAAGAGATTATGATAGATTAGAACAAGTATTTAAAAAATATAAACCAGATTATGTTTATCATGCTGCAGCTCATAAACATGTACCTTTGATGGAATTTTCTCCTAATGAAGTTATTAAAAATAATGTTTTAGGTACTCTTAATTTATGTAAGTTAGCTAGTATTTATAAAACCAAGAAATTTGTATTAATATCCACTGATAAGGCGGTTAGACCAACTAATATTATGGGTGCTAGTAAACGTATCTGTGAAATGATTATTCAATCATTTGATAAAAAAAATAAAAATACTGATTATGTAGCAGTTAGATTTGGAAATGTTTTAGGTTCTAATGGGTCAGTAATTAATTTGTTTTTAAAACAAATAGATAGTGGAGGGCCTGTAACTGTTACTAGTAAAGAAATAACAAGATATTTTATGACCATACCTGAAGCAGTAAGTTTAGTCCTGCAAGCTGGGTGTTTTGCTAAAGGAGGAGAAATATTTGTTCTTGATATGGGTAAACCAGTAAAAATATATGATTTAGCTTGTAAATTAATTAGGTATAAAGGTTATATACCTAATAAAGACATTTCAATTAAGATTATTGGTTTAAGACCTGGAGAAAAGCTATATGAAGAAAGGTTAATGGCAGAAGAAGGATTAGAACGAACACCAAATAAGTTAATCAATATTGGTAAGCCATTAAATATACCAAAAAGCTTTTTTAAAGATTTAGATAATCTTATTAAAAGTGCCAATCAAAATGTAGATAATATTAAAGAATTAGTAGCTAGTATTGTTACAACATATAAAATAGATAAAGAAAGTGGGCATAAAAATGAAAGAGATTAAACCTTTTTCAAAAAAGGTATGGTTATCATCGCCAACAATGCATGGTGATGAATTAAAGTATATGGAGGAAGCTTATAATACTAATTGGATGAGTACAGTTGGAGCTAATATAAATGAAGTAGAAAAAATAGTTTGTGAAAAAACAGGTAGTAAGTATGCAGTAGCATTATCTAGTGGTACTAGTGCTCTTCATTTAGCTATAAAACTTGCAGGAATAAAAGCAGGTGATAGAGTATTTTGTTCAGATTTAACTTTTATAGCAACTGTTAATCCAGTACTATATGAACATGCAACTCCTATATTTATAGATACTGAATATGATACTTGGAATATGGATCCAGATATGTTAGAAAAAGCATTTTTATTATATCCTGATGTAAAGTTAGTTGTTGTTGCTAATCTATATGGAACTCCAGCTAAATTAGATAAGATAAAAGAAATATGTAAAAAACATAATGCCATATTAGTTGAAGATGCAGCTGAAAGTTTAGGAGCAACTTATAAAGGAAAACAAACAGGTACTTTTGGTGATTATAATTGTATTTCATTTAATGGTAATAAAATTATAACTGGTTCTAGCGGTGGTATGTTATTAACAGATTCTAAAGAAGCAGCGGAAAAAGCTAAAAAATGGTCAACTCAAGCTAAAGAAAATGTTAATTGGTATGAACATACTATGATTGGATACAATTATAGGATGAGTAATGTCATAGCAGGAGTAGTAAGAGGACAACTTAATTACCTTGAAGAACACATAGCATTAAAAAAAGCTATTTATGAAAGATACAAAGAAGGATTTAAAGATTTACCAATACAAATGAATCCAATTGATTTAGTAAATAGTGAACCTAATTATTGGTTATCATGTATGATTATTAATAGTGATGTTGATGTTACTCCACAATGTTTATTAGAAGCTTTAAATAACATTAATGCAGAAGGTAGACATCTTTGGAAACCAATGCATCTTCAACCATTATTTAAAGATAATATATTTGTTTCTAATGAAGATAGTGATGTTGGAACTGATTTATTTAAACGTGGAATATGTCTACCTTCTGATATTAAAATGACTATTGATGAACAAGAAATTATTATTGAAACTATTAAGAGTTGTTTTTAATAATCTTGATTTTTTACCAATAAAAACCTTGATTTTTTACCAATAGAAGTGTATTATTATAGTGGTGATATATAATGAAATTAACAAAGAATGGCTATAAACAAAGAATTATTGATTCGAAAATAGCTGATTATCTAAAAATTTTTGGTGCTGTAAGTATAGAAGGCCCCAAATGGTGTGGTAAAACATGGACTGCTTTAAATCATGCTAATTCAGTTGTTTATTTAAATAATACTGCTAACAATTTTAATGATAAGAGATTAGCCGATGCCAACGTTGAATTGATAATGAATAAAGAATATCCAGAACTTATAGATGAATGGCAAGAAGTCCCAGCTATATGGGATGCTGTTCGATTTAAATGTGATGAAGACAATATAAAAGGTAAATATATTTTAACTGGCTCTGCTACTCCTAATGATAAAGACATTCATCATTCTGGTGCAGGGCGTATTGCTCGAATAAAAATGTATACAATGTCTTTGTATGAGTCTGGAGAATCACAAGGATTAATTACTGTAGAGGATTTGTTTAATAACACAGTTAATAATCAATTAACTGCTGATGTAGAATTACAAGATTTAATTAAATACATTATACGTGGTGGGTGGCCGGAGGCTATAAATCTTACTCAAGAACAAGCATTAGATTTATCTTATAATTATTTAGAAGATGTTTTAAAACATGATATATCTGCAATTGATGGTGTAAATAGGGATATAAATAAGATGAGAAGAATTATGCGTTCACTAGCTAGAAATGAAAGTACAATAGTAAATGATAGTACAATAATTAATGATGTAAATGATGTTGAAGACATAGCTAGTAAAAATACTATTTTAGATTATATTGATGTTTTAGAAAAATTATCTATTCTTGAAAATCAACCGGCATTTAGTACTAATCTGCGTTCTAGTGGAAGAGTTGGAAAATCAGCTAAAAGGCATTTTACTGATCCATCACTTGCTTGTGCAGTCCTTAATTTGACAGAAGAAAAATTATTAAACGATTTTAACTTTTTAGGATTTTTATTCGAAGCATTAGTAGAAAGAGATTTAAGAATTTATATTGAAAGTATGAAAGGCAATATATTTCATTTTAGAGATAATATAAGTGGCTTAGAAATAGATTCAATATTAGAATTAGCTAATGGAGATTATGGGGCAATAGAAATAAAATTGGGAACTGATAAAATTGATGAAGCTGCTACAAACTTATTAAAATTTAATGAAATAGTTGAAAAAAAGCCTAAATTTCTTTGTGTAATTTGTGGATTAAGTAATGCTATTTATAAAAGAGAAGATGGAATATATGTTATTCCAATAACCGCCTTAAAACCATAGGCGGCTATTATTTTAATAACTAAGCTTTAGAAAGTATTAAATCTTTGATTTTTTACCAATAAAAGCAAAAGTTCCCGTAAAAATGTGCACCTTATTGTAAAAAGTGGGTGCAAAAAGGTGCAATTTTTATGTAAAAGTGGGTGCAAAAAGGTGCAATTTGTGTTAACATTATAAAAAATATTTATTAACTGGTGGAATACCAGAAAGTGTAAAAGAGTTAATAAAAACTAATGATGAATATTATAATTATGATGATATAATAGAAGACTATAAAAATGATATGAATAATCATGTTAATAATATAAATGAAACTTTTAAAACTTATTATTCTGATGTCGGTATTTTTAACAGGATAGTGAATAATGATGTTAAGGATATACTATTAGATGATATGAAAATATATAAAGGAATAATTACTGAAAACTATGTTGCTAATCAATTGAAATCAAATGGTCTTGACCTATTATATTGGAAAGGTAGTAGGGAAGCAGAAGTAGATTTTTTAATAACTACAAGCAACGATGGAATAATACCAATCGAGGTTAAAGCAAATGATAATACTCAATCTAAAAGTTTAAAAGTATATGATGAATTATATCATCCAAAATATATGATAAGAATAAGTACAAAAGATTTTGGGTATAATCCAGAAACAAAAATAAAATCCGTACCATTATATGCAACATTTTTAATTAAAGACTTATGTTAATATTTATCTAAAAAAATATTAAAAGCTACTATTGTGATTAATAATAGTAGCTTTTTTATATAATAATATATTATAATTAATATAGAAGTAGGGATATTATGTATAGAAAGTATTTTAAACGTATTTTGGATATTACATTTTCATTAATAGCATTAATTCTTTTATTGCCAGTATATATAATAATTGCTATTTTAATGCTTGTTTTTATTGGTAGGCCTATTTTATTTAAACAAGAACGTCCTGGTAAAGATGAAAAGATTTTTAATATATATAAATTTAGAACAATGACTAATAAAAAAGATAAAGAAGGTAATTTATTACCAGATGAATTAAGACATACTAAATTTGGAGATTTTTTACGTAGAACATCATTAGATGAATTACCACAAATGTTTAATATATTAATGGGGTCTATGAGCTTTATTGGACCTAGACCACTTCTTGTTAAATATCTTCCTTATTATACAAAAGAGGAACATCATAGGCATGATGTTAGACCAGGTCTTACTGGACTTGCTCAATCATCTGGTAGAAATTCTCTAAGTTGGGATGATAAGTTTAAACTTGATTTAGAATATGTTAATAATATTTCATTTATTAATGATTTAAACGTAATTTTAAAAACAATTAAAATTATGTTTAAAGGAAGAAATATTAATAATGGGAATATTGCTATGACATACTTGGATGAGGTGAGAAAAGATAAATGCAAAAGAAAGTAATTATAATAGGAGCTGGAGGACATGCTAAAGTAATTGCTGATATAGTTGTTAATTCTAATGATCAATTAGTTGGATTCTTAGATGATAATCTAGATAAACAAGATATGGTTATTTTTGATAATAAAAAGGTTTTAGGAACAATTAATCAAGATATTATTAATAAATATAATGATTGCTATTTCATTATTGGAATAGGTGATAACGAGATTAGAAAAAAAATAGCTAATCAATATCCTAATCTTAAGTATTATACAGCAATTCATCCAAATGCTGTAATTGGTAATGAAGTAGAAATAGATGCAGGTACTACAATTATGGCTGGAGTAGTTATCAATCCGGGAGCTAGAATAGGTAAACATTGTATAGTAAATACTAGTGCATCTTTAGATCATGATAATAATTTAGAAGATTATGTTCATATCTCTCCTGGAGCTCATTTAGCAGGAACAGTTATAATAAAAGAAGGTACATGGATATGTACTGGTGTTACAATAATTAATAATATTACTATAAATAGTTGGAATATAATAGCAGCAGGAGCTACTATTATAAAGGATATAAATGATACTAATTGTACATTTATTAATACTATTAATAGTATCAAGAAACAGAAGTAGGTTAATATGATTGCATTACAAATAATATTATGGATATCAGTTTTTATTATAGTATGGGCTAATGTAGGATATCCATTATCAGTTTTATTATTAGCTAAAATAATAAAAAGAAAGAATAATAAATTAAAGGACTATGAACCAACAGTTACTATTATGGTAGTAGCACATAATGAAGAAAAAGTAATAAAGAAAAAATTAGATAATATTTTAAAAGTTGATTATCCAAAAGATAAGTTAGAAATATTAGTATCATCTGATAATAGTACAGATGATACTAATAAAATAGTTCTAGAATATATTAAGAAACATAAAAAGAATAATATTAGATTATTTATAGTTAAAGAAAGAATGGGTAAAACTAATGCCCAAAATGAAGCAGCTAAAACAGTTAAAAGTGAAATACTAGTTATGACAGACGCTAATGCTATGTTAAAGGAAGATGCAATAAGAGAACTAGTATCATCTTTTACTAAAGATGTAGCTTATGTAACAGGTAAACTAGTGTATGTTACTGATGAAAATAATGTAGAAAATACTTATTGGGATATTGATACTAAAGTAAGAGAGATTGAATCTAATATTCAAACTATAACGGCAGGTAATGGGGCATTATATGCAGTTAAAACTAAAGATTATTATGATTTTAATCCAATTAATTGTCATGATTCATCTATGCCTTTATATTATGCATTAAATAGTAAGAGAGCTATAGCTAATCATAATGCCATTGCATATGAATTAGCTACCGTAAGTATAAAAGATGAATTTCAAAGAAAAGTTAGAATATCTAGAATAGTATTATCATTTATATTACCATCTATTAAAATATTAAATGTATTTAAATATAAGTGGTTTACATACTTTTATTTAGGTCATAGAACATCTAGATATTTATTATGGTTAGCTCATTTATTATTATTAATAACAAATAGTATATTAGTATTTTATTATCCAATATACTATATACCGTTATTATTTCAAATATTAGTATATTTAATGGCTATATTAAAATGGATATTTAATATAGATAATAAATTATTTAATTTTTCATTATATTATTGTATGTTAATAGTAGCACAGTTAATAGCAGTATTTAAAAAAATAACAAACCAAAATAAACCATTTTGGGAGAGTGTAGAAAGTACGAGATAGTACCTATCTCGTCAAAACGTTAAAAATAAGCAGAAATATCTTGTCAAAATGTTAATATCCCAACTTTTTCATACCCTAAAAGCAATGTTAACATTTAATTTGTTCAGCAAAACCCAGAAAAAATGTTCAATAAAATCTGGAAAAAATGTTCAACAAAACCCAGAAAAAATGTTCAACAGGTATTGTGCTTTTATTTAAAATATGATACATTATAATGGAGGTGACTAACTATGGCATTAACAGAAGATGGTTATAAAAAAAGGATTATTGATGAAAAAATAAAACAATATTTAAAAATTTTTGGCGCAATAAGTTTAGAAGGCCCAAAGTGGTGTGGAAAAACATGGACGGCTAAAAATCATGCAAATTCAGCTATTTATTTAGATGATAGTACAGAAAATTTTGATACTAGAGCAAAAGCTAAAATGGATGTATCTATTATTTTAAATGAGGAATATCCAGAATTGATTGATGAATGGGGAGAAGTACCAGAGATATGGGATGCAGTAAGACATCGTTGCGACAAAGATAAAATAAGAGGCAAATATATTCTAACAGAATCTACTACCTTAAGAAAAAAAGAAGATGAGGAAAAAATACATCATTCAGGTGCAGGTAGAATTGATAAAATGAAAATGTATTCGATGAGTTTATATGAATCAGGAGAATCATCAGGACAAGCTTCGCTATCAAAATTATTTGATGGTACTCAGAAAAACTATACTACTAATAAAGTGGTTTTAGAGGATTTAGCTAAATATATTGTTCGTGGAGGATGGCCAGAAAATTTAGATACAGATGATGAAGTTATTCATGTTTTACCAAAAAGTTATTTAAATGCTGTTATAAATCATGATATTAATAAAGATGGTGTTAATAGAGATATTAATAAAATGAATATGTTATTTAAATCGTTAGCTAGAAACGAAAGTACTATTGTCAATAATAATACTTTGTTATCAGATGTAGAAGAATTTACCACTAATAAAGATTATCAATTAAGCAGAAATACTTTATTAGATTATTTAAATGTTCTTACTAAATTATATTTAATAGAAAATCAAGAAGCGTACTCCACTAATTTACGCTCAAGAGATAATGTCGGAAAAAGTGCCAAAAGGCACTTTACTGACCCTTCACTTGCTTGTGCAGCACTTGGAATAACTAAAGATAAACTTGTAAATGATATTAAAACTTTTGGTTTTATGTTTGAATCTTTAGTAGAAAGAGATTTACGTATATATATTGAAAGTCTAGGTGGAAAGATATATCATTATCGAAATAATAAAACTGGATTAGAAGTTGATGCTATTGTTGAACTTCCTGATGGAGAGTATGGAGCTATAGAAATTAAGTTGGGTGCTAATGAAATAGATGATGCTAAGATTAGTTTAAATAACTTTTTAAATGAAGTTAAAGTTAAACCAAAATTCAGATGTATAATATGTGGACTTTGGTCAGCAATTATTAAAGATCCAGAAACAGATATTTATATATTACCTATTACAGCCTTAAAACCATAATATAAGAAAGTTCTAGATTATTTCTAGAGTTTTTTTATACAATAAGAAAAAAATTTTGGGATGAGGTAGAAAATACGAGATAACATCTATCTTGTCAAAATGTTAATACCCCAACTTTTTCGTACCCTAAAAGTAATATTGTTCAATAAAACTCGGAAAAAATGTTCAATGGGTATATTAAAACCTCCCACAATAATTTTTTTAATTAATTGTAAAATAGATAAAAAAATAATTGTATATAAGATTAAAATATGTTATATTAAAGAAGTAAAATAGAGAGGAAAGTAATATGGAAAACAACAAGAAAAAATACTACATAATAGCAGCAGTGTTCCTAGTTGCATTATTAGTAGTAAGTGGGTCATACGCATATTGGACAACAAGACAAACCCAAAGCGATGAAAACGTAGTAGGAACAACATGTTTAAGTTTAAGCTTAACAGATACAGAAGCAAGTAAAACAGGAGTAAAGCTACAAAAGACTTATCCAATAAGTGATGAAGAAGGAATGAGCCTAGAAGGATATCAATTTACATTAACAAATAGATGTAGTGGATATGTAGCATATACAGTAAATCTAGAAAGCTTAATAAACAATAATAGAATAGCATTATCAAGTATTAATGCAGTACTAGATAGTAATCCAGTACAATTATTATCAGCATATGAAACCGGTACACAAGTATTAGATAGTAATGTAGCAGATGATGCAAGAGCTTTAACAGATGGAGTATTAGCACCAGCAGGAAGCGAAGGCTATACAAAAACTTATAGATTAAGACTATGGGTAGATAAGTATGCACCTGCAACACAAATGAGTAAAAGTTATAGTGGAAAGATAACAATAAGTGCATATAATACAACTGAGCCAGTACAAGCAGTAAATGCAGCACAATATATAACTAATTTAGCAGCAACTGATGATAATATATTATCTGATGGAACAGTAGATAATAACTTAAGATTTGTAGGAGCTACACCTAATAACTATGTATCATTTAATAATGAACTATGGCAAATCATCGGAGTAATGAATAATGTCGATGGAGGAACAACTAGTGGAGATGATGCTACAAGAATAAAGATAATGAGATCAGAACCATTAGCAGAACAAATGAAATGGAACGACACAAGTGCAAGTGGAGTAAGTAACAATTTATTAAATAATGAAAATACAGTAGTAAGATTAGGAGAATTAGATACAACAGGTTCAAAATCAGTACAAACAGCAACATATGCTGCTAATAACTGGGAACATTCAACATTAAATAATTATTTAAATACAACATATTATAATTCATTAAGTAACAAAAATTTAATAGATACAGCAACATGGTATTTAGGTGATGCTAGATGGTATGAATTAACAGCAAGTCAAGCATATACAGCTGAGAGAAGTAGTACTGTATATAATGACAATCCAACAAGCATAACAAGTAATATAGGCTTAATGTATCCAAGTGATTATGGATATTCAATAGGCAATTCTAGTGTAGCAGTAGCAACTGGAACAGGAACAAGTACATCTACAGCAGAATCAAGTTCAAGTCGAACAGCATGTTTAGCATATAAATTGTCTGGGTATGGCTCTAGAATATGTAAATATAATAGTTGGATTTTGGGAAGTACAACAAATACGGATTATTATGAATGGTTCTTATCGCCGGATTCCTATGATGGTTACGACTCTGACAGTGCTGCCGGTCTGTACGGTTATGGTCTCGTGTACACCAGCAACGTCGATCTCGCGTATGCGGTCCGCCCAGTCCTTTATCTGAAGTCGACGACGAAGATCGTGGGCGGTCAAGGTACAAGCTCTAATCCATATCAACTAAGTGCGTAATCTATATGTGCCGCTGGACGGCGAGGTCGTCCCGGCACCGACGTATCTATACTAACAAGGCATTTATTAAAATTATATAAATGTAAGGTATGTTTGTTATTAATCGCCGAATTCCAATGATGGTAACAACTCTGACAATGCTGCCAATCTGAACAATGATGGTAACGTGAACAACAACAACGTCGATAACGCGAATGCGGTCCGCCAGCCCTTTATGTCTTCGATATTATATGGTCAAGGCTATATAGTCAACAGGATAAAGGACAAAACATATCTTTGGGCTTTTGCCCTAAAAGAAATATACGTACACAGGGGTATACGTACAACTGTTAATCGGCGTATAAAAATAAAAAGGGAAAGACTACTATGGCTATAGTAGTCTTTTATCTAAATTATAAAGGAGTATTTAAATGGTATCAGTAATAATAAATGTATATAACGGAGAAAAATATATTAAGAAATGTTTAGATAGTGTAGTTAATCAAACATATAAAGATTTAGAAATAATAATAGTTAATGATGGATCAACTGATAAAACATTATCTATATGTAAAGGTTATAAAGATAAAAGAATTAAAATAATAAATCAAGAAAATATGGGACTAGCTTTATCTAGAAATGTGGGGATAGATAATGCTAATGGAGATTATTTATATTTTATAGATGCTGATGACTTTATAGAATTAGATACAATAGAATACTTATATAATTTATCTAAAGAATATAATAGTGATTTTGTAACATGTAAGTCAAAGGATATATTTAATTATGAATTTGAAGTAACAAATGAAGAAGAACAAATTAATATAATAACTGCTAAAGATATGTTAAAAAAAGTTTTTTTGGTAGAAGATAATGCAGTGGCTACTTGGAATAAACTTGTCAAAAAAGAATTATATGATGATATTAGATTTGAAAATAAAAAAGTTAATGATATTGCCATAACTCATAAAGTGATTATGAAAACTGATAATATTATTTATTCTAATCAAATTAAATATTATTATTTAAAAAATGATGCTGGAATATGTAGAAAGCAAAGAGAAGATGTTCAGAGAAATATAGATATGTATGAAGCAGCATTAGAAAGATATAATTACATTAATAATGTATATCCTAACTTTATAGAAAATAATATTGGCATTTTAGAATTAACTACAAGATTATATTTAAGAAATAATAAAAAAGTTATTGATGTTTTAAATAGAAAAAATATAATTACTATATATAATAAATTATTTTCTTTAAAAATATTAAAATGTAAAATGAGAAGAAATCTTAAAATAAGACTTATTATATTTAGAATTAGTCCTAAATTATATAAGTTTATTATAAATATGTATTTGAAAGTAAAAGGTAAAAGATAATGAAAGTATTGCAAATAATTGATGGATTTAATTATGGTGGTATAACTAAATTAATAACTGATATAGATAATAATATTAGTAATGATATTAAATTTGATTATATTACACAAGTACATATATTTAATAATAAAGATAATGTTTATAATCTTAATAGTGATAGAAGATCTATCAAGGGAAAGATTGTATATAACTATCGTTTATATAAACATTTAAAAAAGAATAAATATGATATTATTCATATTAATTCAGCTATTTTTTTATTTTCTTTTCAAGTAGCTTTAATAGCTAAATTATGTGGGATAAAACATATTATAGCTCATTCTCATAATACTATTAATTATAATAAGTTAAGAAGAGTAATAATGAAAATATTAAGTCCTTTATATTTAAAACTAATTGATATTAAGTTAACTTGTTCACTTGCTGCTACTAAATCATTATATACAAATACTGATAATGTAATCTTATTAAAAAATGGTATTGCTATAGATAAATATAAATATAATAAATCAATTAGAAATAAATATCGTAAAGAATTAAATATTGAAGATAAAAAAGTATATGGTCATGTTGGGAGATTTTCTAAACAAAAGAATCATGAATTTCTAATTGATTTATTTAATGAAATACAAAAGAAAGATGATAAGGCAGTACTATTGCTAGTTGGTAGTGGTGAATTAGAAGATGCAATTAGAAATAAAGTTAAATTATTAAATATAGATGATAAAGTAATCTTTTTAGGCTTTAGAGATAATATAAATGAAATATTAAATGCATTTGATGTATTTTTGTTTCCATCATTATATGAAGGACTTGGAATAGTAGCAATAGAAGCTCAAACTAATGGTTTACCAGTTGTTGTATCTAATAATGTACCAAGTGATGCTAATATATCTAATAACTTTTATAAAGTAGATAATTATGATATTATTAAATGGATGAATACCATTAATAATATCAAATATTATAAAAGAGAAAATGCTTATAAAGATACTATTAATAATGGTTATGATATAAAAGATATTACTAAAGAGTTAGAAAAGATATATAGGGGTTTAGTATAGAAGGGATTAGATATTATATGTTAAAATGCCAAAAACTGATACCAAAACAATTAAAGAATTTTCTTAAAGAACATAAATATATCTTTAAAATACATGATTATAAAAAGTATTTAAATTATCTTTTAATACAAAATAAAAAACAGTTTTTAACTATTAACGATGAAAAGAATTGGATTAATAAATTTAATAAAGCAATATGTTCTAATCCTGAATATATCAATGTTGCTCGAGATTTTATGACTGCTGATATAAGTGTAATAAAAAATGAGAAAGTCTATGATAATGATATTATAGCAATTTGTGTTCAAAAAAATGATTTGATAAAATTAGAAAAATTTATATCTCATCATCGAAAACTTGGTATAGATAAATTTATTATTTTAGATAATGATTCTAATGATGGCAGTATTGAATATTTATTAAAACAAAAAGATGTAATTTTACTTCAAACTAAAACAACTTATACATCATCAAGAAGAGTTGGATGGATTAATAGAATAATAGCACATTATGGATATAATAGATGGTATTTTATTGCTGATTCAGATGAATTATTAGTATATAATGAATGTGAAAATAAGAGTATAAAAAATGTTATTGCTTACTGTGAGAAAAAAAATATTATAAGAGCTAGAGCTCTTATGGTAGATATGTATGCCAATAAAGATTATTATGCAAATGGAAAAATAAAGGATTATTATAAGAATTGTATTTATTTTGATGCGGATTCTTATATTGAAAATAAATCTTCTCTTTTTTACAATATAAGTGGAGGACCTAGAAAGAGGTTATTTAATATATCTCCTTGTTTAACCAAATATCCACTTGTATATTTTAAAAAGAAAGACATTTATATTAAATCTCATTTCCTTTATCCATATAAAAATAATATTAATACTGAATGTAATCTGATATTAAAACATTATAAATTTTTACCAGGAGAATTAAATAAATATAAAGAAATTGCTAATAAAGGTAATTATTATAATGGAAGTGCTGAATATAAGAGGTATGTAGATTTTTATGAAAATAATAGTATTATAGATTTTATTTATTATGGTACTAAGAAATATAATAATTCAAATTCGTTAAATTTGATTAAAAAATATAACAAAATTGATTGGGATAATTAGATATGAGAACAAAATATTCTATAAAAAATTCTGTGATGTCATTTGTTAATACTATTGTAAATTTTGTTTTCTTATTCATCGCTCAAAAATTATTTATAAAAATATTAGGTATTGAATACAATGGTTTAAATGGATTGTTTACAAACATATTAACGTTTTTAAATTTGTTTGAATTAGGAATAGGAAGTGCAATTAATTATCATTTATATAAATATATAAAAGTTAATGATATAAAAACTATAAAATCGATAATGACTTTTTATAAAAAAGCTTACAGAATCATTTCTATTATGATTTTTATGATTGGATTACTATTTATACCATTTTTAAGATATATAGTAAAAGATATAACTGTTAATATTAATATAATAATAGTATATTTATTATTTTTATTAACTACTATTTCAACATATATTATTTCTTATAAAAGAAATTTATTATTTGCTTATCAAAAAAACTATTTTATAAATATAATTAATATATTATATATAATAGTATTAAATATATCACAAATATTTGTAATATATTTTACTAAAAACTATTATTTATATTTAATAATAAAAATAGTATGTATAATTATAGAAAATATCATAATAAATATTAAAGTGAATAAAGATTATCCATATATGAAAGAAAAAAATAACTATAACATTGATGCAGAATTAAAAAGTGATATCTTCAATAAAGTTAGAGCATTAATGATTCATAAAATATCAAGTTCTGTTACTAATGGGACAGATAATATATTAATATCAATATTTATCGGAATAAAAACTGTTGGATTATATACAAATTATAATTATATAATATCTTCTATAAAAAAATTGTTTCAAAACTTTGTCTATGCTACTATGCCTAGTATTGGTAACCTGCTTGTAGAAAATGATTGCGAAAAAAACTATTTAATTTTTAAAAAAATTAGTTTTATTAATTTTTGGATTACTACTTTTACATCAGTATGTTTATTTATGCTTATAAGGCCTTTTATATCGATATGGATTGGTGATAAATATTTGCTTAGTGAATTTGTATCGATAATATTAGTTACTAATTATTATCAAGATATGATGAGAAATTCTTATAACATTTTTAAAGATGCAGCAGGAATATGGGTTGATGATAAATACATACCTGTACTGCAAATACTAATAAATTTATTTTGTTCAATAATACTATTAAAAATAATTGGATTAGCAGGAGTATTTTTAGGAACAATAATTAGTAGATTAGTTCTATGGTTTTATAGCTATCCCAAATATGTATATAAAAAACTATTTAATAAAACTTATGCAGATTATTATAAAGAGTTATTATTAAATATGTTGGTGACGATTATTATTATGTTAAGTACATATTTTATATCAAATATATTTATAATTAGTTCATCAACTATTCAACTTTTCATTAATGGATTAATATGTCTTATAGTACCTAATTTAACTATGTACTTATTATATAGGAAAAATGCTGAGTTTAAATATTATATGAAATTAATAAAAAAAATTATAAATAAAAAGACTATTCAAAATAATTATAAATCTATAAATTAGTTTAATTGAGCAAATAAAAATATATAAAATAGTAAAAATAAAAGTGAGGTTATAAGTAGATGAGATTTATTAAACAGAGTAAAGAAAAAAAACGTCTAAAAAAAATCGAATATTATAAGAAAAAAGGAATAACTATAGGTGATAATTTTCGAATATTTGATCCTGATAACACTATTATTGATATTCAAAATCCTAAATTAATAAAAATTGGAAATAATGTAATGATAACAAGAGGAGTTATAATACTAACTCATGATTATTCTTGGGCGGTCCTTTCTTCTGTGTATGACAGAATGTATGGGAATGTTGGTAGAGTATCTATTGGTAATAATGTATTTATAGGTATGAATTCAATTGTGTTAAAAAATACATGTATTGGGGATAACGTTATAATCGGTGCTGGGAGTATTGTTAGTGGAAATATTGAATCAAATTCAGTATATTGCGGTAATCCTGCAAAAAAGATTATGTCTTTAGATGAGTATAATAAAAAAATATCAAATAGACAAATCGAAGATGTTGTAAATAATATGGATTTTATAATAAATAATAAAATGAATATTGAAGAAAATGATTTTTTTGAATATTTTTATTTATTCAGAGATTATTCTTTATTAAATGATAAAGAGCTAGGACAAATAAAACGAATAGGAAATACTGATAAAATTATCTCTAATTATGATAAATATAGGAAATATAGAGACTTTGAGTATATGCAAGATGAATTAAAGAATAAGTAGTCGATAAAGAAAATAGCAGTGTTAGATATAGTTTATGCAGGGTAATTTCTGGCTAAAATACTTCGTAAGCACATTGTGGCAGTTTTATTAGAATTTTATCTAAATATGATAAAAAGTGTTATTATTTATGATTTCGTCTTAAATAAGTATTTTACTATTTTTTATTTTTGTTATAAATTATTGAAAATAAAAAAATTCATAATTGTCACTAATGTCTATAGCGTATTTGCAATTCGCCCAGCGCTATATTTAAAATCAACAGTTACAATAACAGGAGGAGCAGGTACAAGTTCTAATCCATATACATTAGGTTTATAATAATAAAGGTTTTCATGATTTAATTACTGTGAAAATTTTTTTATATAATTATTTTTAAATACTACTTGACAATAAACTTAATTTGTTATAATATTTCTCTTGTTGGTCTTAAAACACTGATATATAAATACAATTATTTAAAGAAGGGCAAGATAATGGGAAAAATATTAATTTGTAGTGATGCATCAATAGATAGTAATCGTAATGATATATATGAAATTAATAATAGTTATGCTATATTAATAGATAAATTAAAAGATTTAAATATTACTATAATAACTGATATAGAAGTATTACAAAAAAACTATAATGAAGATTATATAGTTAAAATTGCAGAAATAATTAAAATGGTAGATTTAGTTATATTTGATACTAGTATTAATAATGGGGTATTAGATGACAAAATAAGTATAGCTAAAAAATATAAAAAAAAGATAATTATTAATCATGATAATATTAAGAATGATTTATTAAAAATGGGGTATAAAGAAATATCTAGTAATACTTATAATACTAATAGTTTAAGTGAATTAGTAGCTTTATTCTTTAGATACTGTGAAAAATATAATATAGATAATGAAAGCTTAAAACAAAACTTTTATTATACTATTTATGGTAATAACATAATGATTTCAATAATTAATAAAGGTATCTTGTTAGATAGAATAATAATACCTTTTGACTATTATGAAACATCAAGTAACTTAGGTAAAAGATATTTTTGTGATCATTTCTTAAATGATAATTATAATACTTTATATGATAGTAATTTAATAACAGAAAAGGTACGTTCATTAAAAAAAGCATCACCTTTTGTAGCTATTAGTTAAGTTTTTTCTATTTGCTTTCTTTACACAACTTTTCTTTATTCAAACATTAATAAAAATAAATTGACAAAAAGCCATAATAACATTATTATGTATTTAGGTGATTATTTATGGGAAGATTTTTAGTAAATGGTTTATTGACTACAATATCTATTAGAAAAAGAAAGAGTAATTGGTATACAGATAATAATTTTTCTATTAAGGAACAGTATGAAAATATAATTGAGGAAATGAATAAGATTATTGATACATCCAAATATGATGTAGTAGAATCTGATAATAGATATGATTTTCATTTAAAATTAGATTTTATTAACGAAAACATTTATGATCTTTTAGAAGAAATGGAATATATTACTCCAACTAAATATATATTTGAAGATCTTTACAATGTAAAACCAACTGAAGTGGATTATGAAAGCAAAGATTACAAAGATAAGTATCCTTTAATATGTTCTATAAATGAAAATGGTAATTATGCTTTTGTAAGCGATAACAATGAAAAAGCTGAATTTACCATTTTCGGTAATTTTAATTGGATTTTCAATAGTAAATATTTAGCGAATAATATTGATGTATATGGCGCTGTTATTATTATTTGGCAAGATTTTTACAAGTATGATGGAGAATATGAAGGAGCTATATTGAAAATTATTAATAATATGAAGCAAAGTTATTATAAAAGTAAACTTGCTAAATGTTTAATTTATTCAGTTGCAGGTTGAAAAAATGATTGATTTTCACCACATTTTATCATATAATGATAAAAAGAGGTGAAAATATGATAATTACGAATGATATTTATAAGAAAAAATTAAATAATTATGGTAATAAGAATACTAAGCTATCTAGAGATGTAAAAACAAAAGAATTATATAGAATTATTAATGGAGTATATGAAACAAATCCTAATACACCAGGATATTTATTAGCTGGAAGTATCTATGGACCATCATATATTTCTTTTGATTATGCTCTTTCATTTTATGGTATGATACCTGAACGAGTAACTACAATTACTTGTGCAACAAATAGTAAGAAGAAAATAAAAGAATATAATACAATGTTTGGCGTATTTACTTTTAGAGATGTTCCAGTCTTAGCTTATCCAGAAGAATTAATTTTAAAAGTGGAAGGTGAATATTCTTATCAAATTGCAACGAAAGAAAAGGCGTTATGTGATAAGTTATATATATTATCGCCGTTAAAAAACTACACAGAACTGGAAAATATGCTTTTTAATGATTTAAGAATAGATAGGGATGAATTTAATAAATTAGATAAAATAAAAATTGAAAAGCTAGGCGAATTATATCATTCATCAAATGTAAAGTTACTTTCAAAATACATAAGGAGGAATATAAATGAATAATGTTATTAGTCAAATGTTAGATAATTATAATGTAAATAATATTAACGATAAAATTAATGCGTTAAAAGAAATTATACAAGAAATTGTTTTATCTGGTTTATCTAGAGGAGATTTCTTTAAAGAAGCAGCGTTTTATGGCGGAACTGCTTTAAGAATTTTTTATAAATTAGATAGATTTTCTGAAGACTTGGATTTTGCATTAATATCTCCCAATAAGGATTTTGAATTAAGTAAATATTTTGATTATGTAGAAAAAGAACTAAAATCATATGGATTAAATTTGCAAATTAGTACAAAATCAAAAAAAATAGATTCTAATATATCTTCGGCATTTTTAAAAGGAGATACTTTAGAACATATATTGAAGTTTTTTCCAAATGAAGAAAATAATGAGTATAATCATTTATTTAAAAATATTAAAATTAAATTTGAGGTTGATATAAATCCACCAAGTGGAGCTACATATGATATTCAGTATAAATTGTTGCCAAGTCCTCATCAAATAGTATTATATGATAAGGAATCATTATTTGCCGGTAAAATTCACGCAATACTATGTAGAAATTGGAATTTAAGGACAAAAGGTAGGGATTTATATGATTATATTTTCTTTTTGGCAAATAATACAACTGTAAATATAGAATTAATAAAAAATAAATTAATTGATTCTGGATATATAAAGAAAGATAGTAAATTTGATATTGATATTTTAAAGCAGCTATTAATTGATAAATTTAAAGGTATTAATTATAACGATGCTATAGATGATGTTAAACCATTTATTAAGGATGTAAATAGTTTAAAATTATGGAATAAAGATTTCTTTATAAAAATAACAGAAAGATTAAATTAGTAGTACGCATAAAAAGAAAATAATTAATTAGTGACTGTATAGATGTTATAATATATCTATACAGTTTTATTTTGGGAGGTAGTTTATGGATTTAAAGAAAATAAAAGAACATAGTAATAATTTTTATACATATCAAAGTGATAAATTTGGTTCAATTAAAATTCATTTCAAATTTTTAGTTGGTGATTCGAAAGAAGATTATGTTAAGAATTATATTTTAGGTGCTTATTTAAATAAGACTAATAAAAAGTATAAAACATTAAAAGAAATAAATGATAAGAAGAAAGAATTATATGGTTTAGGTTGTAGTAGTTATTCATCTACACTAGGAAATAAAAATATATTATGTATTGACATTAATTTAGCTTCAGCTACTGCTTTAGAAATAGATTATTTTGATGAGGCAATAGAATTTTGTAAGGACTTAATATTTCAACCAAATTTTCAAGATAACAAGTTAGATAAAGATGTACTTAATGAAATAAAAAAAGATATGATCAATTATCAAATAAATGATTTAAAAACTCCAAGTGTTATGCAATCTAGATTGTTATTAAAAGAATTAGTCCCTAATAGTATTATTGTTAAGCGACTATGTTATGATATAGATGAATTAAAAGAATTTTTAGATAAGCTAACTGATCAAGACATTATAGATTTTTATAACAAGACTATAAGTAGTTGTATAGGTGGCTTTGCCTTTGGTAATTTATCTAATAAAGAAATAGATAAAATCATAAATACTTTTAAATTTAATTATATTATGTTAGATAATAATTATTCTACTAAGTTAAATTTAACAGAGGGGGAAAAAGAGATAGTAAGTAAAGATACTACTCAATCATATTTATATATAGCTTATGATATTAAAGACTATGAAATCGTAGATGGATATATTAAGAATAGTTATATTTATAACGCCCTAGAAGGAATGTTAAATATTGCTACAGGGCCATTAATGGAAACATTAAGAACTAAACTTGGTATAGTTTATCATTGTTATGCAGATATATTTTCACGATATGGTTTTATGATAATATGTGCTCAAATAGATAAAAAGAATAAAGCTAAAGCAATAGAAGGAATAGAAAGTGCTTTGAATGAATTAAGAAATAGAGAAACTTGTACTAAATTATTACAATATGTTAAAGAAAAAATGAATCAAAACTATATAACTTGTCAAGATAAGATAAATTACCAAATTGATGAAGTAGGTAATAAAACATTTAAAACTACTAAAGAATTTAAAGATAAAGTTGATAAAGTAAATAAATTAACAGTAGAAGATATAGAAAAACAATTAGATAATTTAGAAAAGAAATTTATTTATTTCTATAAAGGTGATAAAGATGAGAAATAATTATATTAAGAAAACTTTAAAAAACGGAGTTAAATTATATTTATATATTGATAAAAATATGACTCAAACTTATGTAGATTACATGGTTGATTATGGACATAATGGTAAATTTTTTAAATTCTATTATCAAGATAAACTATATGAAGTATTACCAGGATGTGCACATTTTTTAGAACATATGTTAGGAGAACATTCTAAATATGGTAATATTTATAAATATTTTACAACAAAAAAATATCAAAGAAATGCTACTACTTCAATTGATGTAACTCATTATTATTTTTTAGGAGTTGAAGATATTAAAGATTCAATTGAAAAATTAATTAATGTTGTTGATAATCCAGTCTTTACTAAAGAAGATGTTCTAGAGACTAAACCAGCTATAATTGAAGAAACTAAGAGAGGGCTAAATAATGCTGAAGCTATTTCTAGTAATTTATCTCGATATAATTTATATAAAGATTTAGATATTTTAGATAGTTCTTTATCTTATATTGGTAATGAAGAAACTACTAAAAGTCTTGATTATGAAACTTTAAAATTGTGTTATGATGCCTTTTATTATGATGAAAATAAAACTCTTTTAATAGCAGGTAATTTTGATGAAGATGATATGACAGAATATGTAGAAAGCGTTTATGATGGTTTAAAACCACATAAAAAAGAAGTTAGACTATATGAATATAGGTTAGATAAAAAGAAAAAAGAGAAAGAAATAAGATATATGGCGACTAATGATGACTTAGTATCAATTAGCTTTAAACAATGTAATAATGGCTTTTCTAAAAAAGAAATAGTTTATTTCTTAGGTTACTTATATGGCATTAAATATGGGGCGGATAAAGAGTTTACGAAAGAATTAAAGAGAGATAATATTATTACCTCTATGGATGGTTGTAATCATCTAAACATAAGTGATAACGATTTCTTTATAACTATTTATTGTACAGCTAAAAATAGTGATGAAGCTATTAGTAAAATAATCGAAAAAATTAAATTAAATGATTTTGATGAAAAAGATTTTGAATTATATTTTAGAGTACAGCTAGCTCATAATATATTAGTTTATGATAATAAATATCAAGAGTTAATGAGATTTGTTTATAATAAATACTATACTGATGATTTTAATGATATTGATTTTATAAAGAATATTACTTTTACAAGATTTATGGAGTTTTATAATTCACTAAAATTTGATGATTATAGTATAGGTTTAGTTAGAGATAGTAAGTTGGCAAATAACTCTTAAACTTTATTCATATGGTATTCCTTAGTTTTATATTTTTACAAGTTTCTTATAAGAGAGGTATAAGCCTCTTTTTTTCGACAAAACATCCTATTGACTTATAATCATTATGTGTGATAATGTTTACTTGTAATAAATTTAGGGTAGCTGATAAAAATGAATAAATGGTATGCAAGAGATTTATAAAAAGTTCTAGAATAAAAAGATTGTTGCTTTAGGACAAACGTATTTTGCTATCCAAATGAGAAAACTTGTCTAAGATAAATGACAAATAGATTAGAGATGATATATAGTGTTAGATACAAGTTTTAATAAGATAATTGAATTAATTGAAATTAGAAAGAATAATGCTTATAAAAAAGTAAATGAAGAAATGATATTACTATATTTAGATATAGGAAAATATTTATATGAATTACAACAAAGCAGTAAATTTGGTGATAAAATCACATTAAAAGCTGCAGGTTTTATGAAAAATAATTATCCAAATATTAAAGGCTTTACTAAAAGAAATATAGAGAGAATGATTCAATTTTATAAAATTTACAAAGATGATGAAATTGCGACACCACTGGTGACGCAAATATCTTGGACTAATAATTTATTAATAATAAGCGGATCTAAATCGAAGGAAGAACGACATTTTTATCTTAAATTATCAATTAAAAACAATTATTCTAAAAGAGAATTAGATAGGCAAATTTCATCATCATATTATGAAAGATATTTATTATCTGATGGCAATCAATTACCAACTTGTAAAAAAACAATTGATGAAGATGATTATCCTAATACTAGAATATTGGATATATATAGTTTAGAATTTTTGGATTTACCTAATGAGTTTTCAGAAAATGATTTAAAAAAATCAATTATTAATAATCTTAAAAACTTTATTTTAGAAGTTGGTAAAGATTTCACTTTTATAGGAGATGAATATAGAATACAAGTAGGCAAACATGATTTTTATATTGATTTATTATTTTATAATCGAGAATTATCTTGTTTGGTTGCGTTTGAATTAAAATTAGGTGAATTTAAAGCAGAATATTTAGGAAAAATGAATTTATATTTAAAAGCGTTAGATAAAGATGTAAGAAAAGAAAATGAAAATCCTAGTGTTGGAGTTATATTATGTAGTTCTAAAGATAAAGATATAGTTGAATATTCTTTAGATAATAATATGACACAAACAATGATAGCTGAATACAAATTAAGATTAATCGATAAAAAATTGCTCGAAAATAAATTAAAAGAAGTAAAAAATCTCATAGACAAAAATAAAAAGTAATAAACTCATTAGAATAACCAAATAAGTAAATCACTATATTGAAGAAAAAAACATAAGTCAATTCTTTAAATGTTTTTCTATGTCTAAATAATCTGAATATGTTACAATTAACTTAACAAATTTAAGTAAAGAAGGTATAAAATGAATTTTAAAAATATAATTAATAGTTTTAATGATAAAAAAGTAAAAATTTTTGTTGATATGGATGGTGTATTAGCAGATTATATAGTAGAAAAGATAATTGATTACTCAAATAAAAGACCATTAACTAATAATATAAAGTTATTAAAAGAAATTAGTAATAATGAAAATATTGATTTGTATATTTTATCAGTATCTAGAACTAATAAAGGAGTAATTGATAAAAATAATTGGTTAGATAAATATGCGTCTTTCTTTAAAAAAGAAAATAGAATTATTATTTCTAAAGAAGAGAATCTTGGATTAAAAAGTAGTGAATTAAAAGCTAATTATCTTAAAAACATAAAAGATGAATGTTTAGTTGTTTTAATAGACGATGATCCACTAGTATTAAAGAAAGTAAATGAAGAATGTAGTAATATAATACTATTAAAAGATTGTGTTTTTGTAGATTAAAATAGTATAATAAATATAGAGAAAGGAAGATTTTAAAATGGAAAAATCAAAAGTTTATTTTACAAAAGAAATTAATTCAGAAAGTTTAATTAGAATATATGAAAAATTAGGGGTAGAACTAACTGGAAAAGTTGGAGTTAAAGTTTCAACAGGAGAAAGAGGATCTAAAGGATATTTAAAAGCTGACTTAATTGGACCTTTAGTTAAGAAATTAAATGGTACAATAATTGAATGTAATACTGCTTATCCAGGTGCAAGAAATACTGCTAGTGAACACTTAGAAGTAGCTAAAGAACATGGCTTTACTACATTTGCAGATGTAGATATTATGGATGAAACAGGAGAATTTAAAATACCGGTTAATAACGGTAAGCATCTAAAATATGATTTAGTAGGAGAGAACTTTAAAAATTATGATAGTATTCTTAATTTAGCTCATGGTAAAGGCCATGCAATGGGTGGATTTGGTGCTAATTTAAAGAATCAATCAATTGGTATTGCTAGTCGTAATGGTAAAGCATACATTCATAGTTGTGGACAAACTGAGGATCCTAACCTTTGTTGGCAAGTTGATTATGAACAAAAAGATTTTATTGAATCAATGGCTGAAGCTGCTAAATCTGTAGCAGATTATTTAAAAGAAAATAATAAACCAATAGTATATATTACTGTTATGAATGCTATCAGTGTTGATTGTGATTGTGATGCTCATCAAGGTGATCCTGTCATGAATGATTTAGGAATAGTTGCATCACTAGATCCAGTAGCTAATGACCAAGCATTTATTGATATGTTATGGAATTCAACTGATCCAGGACATACAAAAATGATGGAAAGAGTTGACAGACAAGAAGGCAGACATATTACTGAATATGCAGAACAATTAGGGTTAGGTAGAACTGATTACGAATTAATTGAAATATAAATATTTTCCAAGAGAAACTAGAAAATCACTCTAGTTTTTTTGTCTAATATACGTAAAAAAGGTTTACAATTTATACCAATAATTGATACAATGAAATTGAAGATAGTAAGGAGTAAACAATGAGTACAGAAAGTAACAAGTTAAGATTAATAGCACTTAAAAGTGCATTGGAATTAGGTCAAAAAATTGATAGACATTTGACTAGTTTTTATGGTAATGAAGAAGAATCTTTTATTGTTCCAGTTGATGAAATTTGGTTTAATGATGGGCACGAAAAGAATAAATTAAGTAAGTCTGTTAGAGAAAAAGATGTTTATATTTTACAAGATATCGGTAATTATTCTCTTGAATATGAAATGCATGGCTTTATTAATCATGCCTCACCTAATGATTTAGCTCAACAACTTCGTGATGTAATCGGAGCATGTAATTCTCATCCAGATAAAATATCTATAATAATGCCTTTATTATATAATGGTAGACAACATAGAAGAAATGGACGTGAAGGTTTAAGTTGTTCAAGGTTTTTACATGAATTGGATATGAATCAAAATGTTAAGAGATTTTTAACTTTTGATGCACATGATGAAGGTGTCCAACAAGCAATGTTTGATACAGAATTTGATAACTTTTATTCTACTAACGATTTATTAGAAAGCTTTATCAATAATACTGATATAAGTGAGTTAGAAAATGTAACTTTTGTAGCTCCAGATTTTGGTGCAATGGGTAGGACTCAATTTTACTTGAATGCTTTTAATAGTCCTCATATCAAAAAAGATGTAGGAGTATTTTATAAAAGAAGAGATTATAACATTATTGAAAATGGTAAAAATCCTGTAATTGAACATAGTTATATTGGTGGAGATATGACTGATAGAACTGCTATACTTATTGATGATATGATATCAAGTGGTGGTTCAATGCTAGATTCAATGAAAAAATTAAAAGAAAGAGGAGCAAAGCATATTTATGCAATGTGTACTTTTGCTTTATTTACTGAAGGAATTGATAAGTTTAGAGAGAGTTATAACAATGGTGTATTTGATGGAATATATACGACTAATTTAAGTTATATACCTGATGAATATAAAAATGAAGAATGGTTAAATGTAGTTGATTGTTCCTACTATTTAGCTAAAATAATACGTAATTTACATAATGATAAAAGTATATCTGGATTACTTCAAGATAAGGGTTATACTGCAAAAGTATTAGCTAAGAAGTTTGAGGGGTATAGATAAAAAAGGTGAACTTTATGGATAGAGAAAAAATTATAATTAATACCAGTATTAAAGGAATAGTAGTTAATATTATATTAGTAACATTTAAAGCAATAGTAGGTTTTTTAGCTAATTCTATAGCAATTATTTTAGATGCAGTTAATAACTTAAGTGACGCTTTATCTTCAATAATAACAATTATTGGTACTAAGTTGGCTAGTAAGAAACCCGATAAAAAACATCCTTATGGACACGGTAGAATAGAATATTTTTCATCTATTATTATTGCAATAATTGTTTTGTTTGCTGGTGGTACAGCTTTAAAAGAATCAGTTGTTAAAATTATCCATCCTGAAGATACTAATTATAGCTATGTTTCTTTATTTATTGTATTTGTTGCTATATTTGTTAAACTTTTCTTTGGTAAATATGTAGAAAAAACTGGTAAAAAAGTTAACTCTGGCAGTTTAATAGCAAGTGGGAAAGATGCCATATTTGATTCTGTTTTATCATTATCGACGTTTATTACTGCTATTATTAGTTTAATATTTCATATAAGTTTAGAAGGTATAGTAGGTGTTGTAATAGCACTATTTATTATTAAATCTAGTATTGAGATATTAAAAGAAACAGTTAATGATTTAATTGGAATTAGAATAGATAGTGAGTTATCTAAAAAAGTTAAAGAAAGTATAAATACATTTGATGTTGTTGCAGGTACATATGATTTAAATATTAATACTTATGGACCTAATCGTATGATTGGTTCATGTCATATAGAAATACCTGATAACTTAACCGCTTCTGATATTCATAAATTAACCAATCAAATATCATATAAAATATATCAAGAGTATGGAATTATTTTAACAGTTGGAGTATACGCTTCTAATACTAGTGATAAGATAAGTAAAAGTATTAAAGATGAATTATTTAGATTAGCTAGTAAATATAAGCATATATTACAAATACATGGTTTTTATGTTGATAAAGAAAATGATACAGTATATTTTGATATAGTTATGGATTTTGAAGAAGAAAACCCTCTTATAATTAGAGATGAGATAATTAATATATTACAAAAAAAATACCCAAAATATACATATCTTGGAGTAATAGATGCAGATTTAAGTGATTAATTAAGAAAAATATTAATCACTTTTTATTTTTTTTTGAAAAAAAATAGCCATTTTTACACAGTTCGACAAATTCTTCAAAGGCCAGGTGTTAGGATAAATTCTTGTAGAAGCAAAAATTCTACTAGAAGGGAGGAAACACATGGTTGAAGAAAAAGAATTTGCCATACTAAATGATGTAGTAGTTAAGAAAATCTTTACTAATGAAAGAGTTGGTAAAAGATTGGCCACTAAAGTAATTAATCACACATTAGGACTTAATATGGATGAAGATATACTTGAACAAAATTTAGAGTATTCTCATCCCCAAATAGCACCTAATATTAATGTTGTAAATAATGAAACAGATATTTTATTAGAACATATTGATTTTATTGCTAATATTGAGATTAATTTAGTAGATAATAAAAGAAATGATATAAAAAATAAAACATATTTATGTTGTTTATGGTTAAAACAAGTACCAACTTCAAAAGAGTATAATAACTTGAAG
>JAFUTX010000021.1 GCA_017484065.1 Bacilli bacterium | reverse complement strand
CTTCATAAGATAGATGACAATAATTTGCCATAACTTTATATACCTCCTATATATGACAAATAAATTGCTTGGAAGGTATTATATCAGTTTCTAAATATTATTGCACAACTCTTGTGCACTTCATTTTTTAAAATACAAATATATTTTCTTTTGGTAAATAAAAGATAATTAAGTTGAATATAACTAAATATATGTTATAATTATATTACCTAGTAGACTTGTTTTATTTATATAAAACCGGTATATGATAAATAAGGGAATCTAATTAATTTGTGGTGTTGAATACTGTCCCATTAAGTGAGTCAGGATCCTAAAACAAATTATGTGATGCCCACCTGTGAGAGCGGGTGTTTTATCACAAAAAAATAAGTCACTAGGTTTTTATATGTGATGAAATCTAGTAAAAGGTGAGGCTATATTATGGAATTTGATAGATTAAAAATACTAATTGGTGATAAAATTGAACTATTTAATAATATTAAAATTTTGCTTATAGGAGTAGGTGGAGTTGGAGGTTATGTATTAGAAAGTTTAGTACGTAGCGGTTTTCAAAATATTACTATTGCTGATTATGATACAATTGACATAACTAACTTAAATCGGCAAATCATTACTAACCAAGAAAACATTGGTAAGAAAAAAGTTGTGGTTGCTAAAGAAAGAGCTTTAAGTATTAATCCATCCGCAAATATTACTATTATAGACGATTTTATTAATAAAGGTTTCTTTGAAAATAATAATTATCAATTTGATTATATAATTGATGCTTGCGATTCGGTAGATACTAAAGCTTATTTAATACGTTATGCAATGGATAATAATATTAAAATAATATCTTGTATGGGGACTGGTAATAGATTAAATCCTGAAAAATTAAAGATATCTAAATTAAGTAAGACATATAATGATCCATTGGCTAAGAAAATGCGTAACTTATTTAAAAATACTAAGTATTTAAATGTTCCTGTAGTATTTAGTGAAGAGCTACCTATTAAACACAATAATAAAAATATTGGTACTGTAGTAGTTGTACCAATGACTGCTGGGGCATTATGTGCTAGTTTTGTTATTAATGATATATTAAACAAAAAATAGCTAAATAAGCAAAAATAAGATATAATATGGTTGGTGTTGTTTATGAAACAAGAAAATATACGTAATTTTTCTATAATTGCTCATATCGATCACGGTAAAAGTACTCTAGCTGATAGAATACTAGAAATTACTGGAGCAGTAAGTGAACGTGAAATGAAAGAACAATTATTAGATAGCATGGACTTAGAAAGGGAACGTGGAATAACTATTAAATTAAATGCAGTTAAACTAAATTATAAGTATAACAATGAAGAATATATTCTTAATTTAATAGATACTCCCGGTCATGTCGATTTTTCTTATGAAGTAAGTCGTAGCTTAGCAGCATGTGAAGGGGCAATTTTAGTCGTTGATGCTGCTCAAGGAATTGAAGCTCAGACGCTTGCTAATCTCTATTTAGCTTTAAATAGTGATTTAAAGATTATTCCTGTAATTAATAAAATAGATTTACCTAATGCTGATATACCTAAAGTTAAAGATGAATTATGTCGGGTTTTAGGATTTAAAGAAGAAGAAATTCTTTTATGCAGTGGTAAAACTGGACAAGGTGTTAAAGAATTAATAGAAGCTATTATTGATAGAATTAATCCACCGATAGTTAATAATGAAGCTCCAACTAGAGCATTATTATTTGATAGTTATTATGATGCATATCGTGGAGTAATTGGTCTTGTTAAAGTAGTTGATGGTAAAATCAAAGTAAAAGATCAAATAGAAATGTTAGGGTCTAAAGCTAAATTTGAAGTTATTGAACTAGGCGTTAATACACCGAAAGAAGTTAAGAAAAAAGAACTTGTTAGTGGTGAAGTAGGTTTTATTTGCGCAAGTATTAAAGATATATCTAAAGTACAAGTAGGAGATACAATAACTGTAATAGGTAATGAAGCTGTAAAACCACTGGATGGTTATGAGCCGATGAAACCAATGGTTTATAGCGGAATATTTCCAGTAGAGCCTAATAGATTTGAAGATTTAAAAGAAGCATTAAATAAATTAAAATTAAATGATGCAGCGCTTTCGTTTGAAGCAGAAACTAGTGATGCTTTAGGTTTTGGCTTTAGAACGGGATTTCTTGGCCTTTTACATATGGAAATAATTATGAGTCGTATTGAACGTGAGTTTGATATAAGTATTATAGCTACAAGTCCTAGTGTTATTTATAAAGTAATTAAAACAGATGGCACTTTAATAGAAATTGATAGTCCAAATAAAATGCCAGATCGAGCTACTATAAATAAAATAGAAGAACCATATATTTATACAAATATCATTGTACCTAGTGAATATATTGGTCCTATTATGGAATTATGTCAAAATAAAAGAGGAATTTATAAATCTTTAGAGTATATTGATGAGACTAGAGTTAATATTCATTATGAAATACCATTATCAGAAATTGTATATGATTTCTTTGATAAATTAAAAAGTTATACTAAAGGATATGCTTCATTCGATTATGAAATTTGTGGCTATCGTGAAAGTAATTTAGTTAAAATGGATGTATTGTTAAATGGTGAAGTTGTAGATGCTTTAAGTGTTATAGTTCATAAAGATTTCGCTTATAATCGAGGTAGAGCAATAGTTAATAAATTAAAGGAATTAATTCCAAGACAAATGTTTCAAGTGCCTATTCAAGCAAGTATTGGTAGCAAAGTTATAGCACGTGAAAATATTAGCGCAATGCGTAAAAATGTGTTAGCTAAATGTTATGGTGGAGATATAACTCGTAAAAGAAAGCTATTAGAAAAGCAAAAAGAAGGTAAAAAAAGAATGAAAATGGTTGGTAGTGTGGAAGTACCTAGTGAAGTATTCTTAAATGTATTAAAAGAGGGGGAATAATATATGGCTAAAAATTTAAAAGATGATATTGAAAGAAATCGTCGTGTTGATTTAGTTGGAAAATACTATTTAAAAGGGTATTCTATAAGAGAAATTGTAAATTATTTTAATGAACAAAGCAAGGTGGATAGTACATTTTTCAAAACTAGTACTTCAACAGTTAGTGATTATTTAAAAAGATATCAAGAAAGGTATAATGATTTAAAAATTGAAAAATTAAAAGCAGAGCATAAATCAACTTTATCTTTATCGGTTAATATGTGTGCTTCAATGATTGTTGAATTAATACCCAATTTAGAAATTTCTGATATTGCTGTAATATTAAATTGTAGTGAACATACAGTTTATAATTATATTCATAAAGTTATTCCAAATCTTTATCCTGATAGATATAAAGGAATTTGTGAAATATTAAATAAAAGGTCAATGTCTAATTTAAATAAAAAGAGGTGATAATATGAATAAAGTAGACGCAATGTATATTCATATTCCATTTTGTAAAACTATATGCAGTTATTGTGATTTTTGCAAAGTATTATATAATAGTAGTTGGGTAATGCCTTATTTAGCTAAATTAAGAAGTGAAATTCAAGATAAGTATATGGGAGAGACTATTAATACTTTATATGTAGGTGGGGGTACTCCTTCTAGTTTAGCTATTGGAGAATTAGAATATTTATTTGAAATATTGAAGAAAATAAAAACTAGTGCTAATCTTGAATTTACTTTTGAATGTAATTTAAATGATATAAATGAAGAATTACTTACTTTACTTAAAAATAATAGAGTTAACAGATTAAGTATTGGAATTGAGTCTTTTAATGAAGATAAATTAAAGTTTATGAATAGAAGTCATACTTTTAAAGAGGCTCAAGAAAAAATAGGCTTATGTCGCAAGTTAGGCTTTAATAATATCAATATAGATTTAATCTATGGTATACCTAACGAAACAATTAAAGTTTTAACTAATGATTTAAAACTATTTTTGAAATTAAAAGTTGAACATATTAGTACTTATAGTTTAATAATTGAAAAAAATACTTTGGTAGGTGTTAATAAAATAAGTCCTATTCTAGAAGATGTGGACTCAACTATGTATGATTTAATAGTTAAGACATTAAATAAAAACAAATATAGCCATTATGAAATAAGTAACTTCGCTAAGAAAGGTTACGAATCTAAGCACAATCTTAAATATTGGAATAATCAAGAATACTATGGATTTGGTGTAGGAGCTAGTGGTTATGTTGAAGGGGTAAGGTATGAAAATACTAAAAGCATTACTGAGTATATGAAAGGTACAACTATTTCTTCTCGTAGTATAGTATCTAAACAAGATAATATGGAAAATGAACTCATATTAGGTTTAAGAAAGATAGAGGGAGTAAGCTTACAGACTTTCTTTGACAAGTATGAAGTTAATATGCAAGATGTTTTCCCAATTAAACCCTTAGTAAAAAATGGTGATTTAATTTATAAAAATGGGTATATTTTTATTAATCCTAGTAAATTATATATAATGAACGAAATTTTATTAAAAATGATTTAAAAGGATTGATGATATGTTAGATAAACTAGAAGTATTAAATGGAGAATTGATGCCGGAATTTGATTCTTATAATATGAATTATTCAGTTATAATTGATGATGAAGTTAATTCATTACAGCTTAATATGTATTCTAGTTTAGTTAATGCTGATATAATAGTTGAAGGTAATAACAATCTAACTTATGGTGAAAATTTAGTTACTATTAAAGTGGTTAAAGATGATAACGAAAGCATATATACGTTACATGTTTATAAAGAAGATAAGGAGTCTACAGTAGCATTTGTTGATGATAATGCTAAAGCTTTAGAAATAAAAGCACCAGAAAAGTTACCAGATTACGTAGCTCCACTTATTGGTATAACATGCTTTCTTATCATATTAACTTTATTTCTATTGTTATTTAAACCCAGGAAAATTAAAAATTAATAAATGTTTTAATCATCTAATACAATGTATTAGGTGATTTTTTTGAAATTTATAGCTCATAGAGGTATAACTAGTGAATCTATAAAAGAAAACACTATTGAATCAATTAAGCAAGCTATTGATGATAATCGGTTTGTAGGTTTTGAATTTGACGTTAGAATAACAAAAGATAATGTCTTTGTTTTATGCCATGATCCAATTTATAAAGGTAAATTAATAAAATATACTAATTATAAAGAATTGAAAAAATATAAGATACCAAGATTAATTGATATATTAAAACTTAATACAGATAAAATATTTTTGATAGAAATTAAAGATTATGATATTGATTTAGAAAAATTAACTAATATGTTAAATAAATATCAAAATAAAAAGCTATATTTAATGAGTTTTAGCAAAACTTTTCTTCATAAAATATATAAATATAAACCAAAATGTAAATTAGGCGTCCTTAACTATATTTTTAATAGTGAAGATAATTATCAAGAATATGATTTTATTTGTTTAATTAATGGAGTAGCAACTGATAAATTAATAAATTACTTTAAATGTCGAAATATAGAAATATTTATCTACGGGATTATTGATAAGAGTAAATTAATTAATAAAAATGTTTATTATATTATTGATGAGAAATATTGACAATTAATAGCAATATTTCTTTTATTTTGATAAATTATAACAAAAATAATTGTCGAACAATGACAAATTTATGAAATTTTAAAATTTTTAGGGGAATTCATCTTTTTTTTGACTATATGAATAGTAGAAGGAGAAAAGATTATGAAAAATGTTTTAGAATGTAGTAATGTATGTAAAAAATATAATGATAATTATATTTTAAATAATATTGATTTAAATATTAAAGAAGGAGAGATAGTTGGATTAATAGGTAAAAATGGTGTTGGTAAGACAACCCTAATCAAAGTTATATTAAATTTAACTAATATTGATGATGGTATTATTAATATATGTGGATATAATAAAGATATTAATTCACTAAAAAGTATTGGAGCAATAATAGAAAATCCCACTTTTTATGACTATTTAACTGGATATGATAATCTATATTTAGAAAGTGATAATATAGATAACATAACTGGGGTTATTGATTTGTTGAATTTACATAGTTATATTAATAAAAAAGTTAAGAATTATTCATTAGGGATGAAGCAAAAGTTGGGTATAGCTTGTACCTTAGTTAATAATCCTAAATTAGTTATTTTAGATGAACCTACTAATGGATTAGATCCGGAAGCTATTATTGATTTACGAAATATATTGTTTAATTTAAAAAAAGAAAAAGTCGGAATATTGATATCCAGCCATAATTTAAAAGAATTAGAAAGTTTTTGTGATAGTATCTATCTTTTAAATAAGTCCAAACTAGAAAAAATTGAAAATCCCGCTAACGATTACTATTTAATATCTGTAGATAGTGTAGATATTCATGATAATAATTTGTTTGAGATTGTTGATAAAAATACATTAAAAACTACGGAACTTATTAAAACCATAGATTATTTAAAAGACAACAACATCAATATTTTAAGCATTAAAAATAATCTAGAATCATTAGAAGATAAATTTACTTCTTTAGTAGGAGTACAAAATGATTAGGTTAATGCGTAATGAATTATTTAAAACTTATCATAAAAAAAGTTTTAAAATAATTATTTTTTTATCAATAATATTTATGATTACAATAAATCTTTTTTATAAAAACAATTATATTGAAGATAAGGATTACTTAACAACTGCTAGTAATGTAATAAGCAGTAGTAATAACCTTGAAGAAATAAAGTTAAATGAATATATAATTAAAAGTAAAAGGAATATTAACCATATTAATTTAAATAAAATGTTATTTCTTTTTTATGATAATTATTTTTTACTGATATTAATAATAATTATATATTTAGGAAGTAATACAATTAGTGAAGAATATATAAAAGGTACTATGAAAAATCTATTAATAAAGCCTTATTCAAGGACTAAAATACTTCTTGCAAAATATTTATCTAATCTATTGCTTGCTTTCTTAATATTAATTGGTTTGATGTTATTTCAAACAGTAATTGGAGGTATTATCTTTAAATTTAATTCCTTATCGGATGTTTGTGCATTTTATAATTATAAATTAAATAAAGTAGTAGAAATGAATATTTTTAAATATTTAACTATTAAATCATTAGTGAATATACCAGAATTCATAATTATTTATTCATTATCTTTTATGTTAGGAGTTATCGTAAAAAATAATATGGTTAATATGATAATGTATGGTTTTATAATATTAAGCGAACTAATTAATAGTTTTATTATGTCTTCACCAAATAAGTTATTTAATCTATTATTAACAGCTAGTTGGGATTTTAATTATCTAGTAGATGGTAGTATTTCTTTCTTTAAATATAAAATAACTACTATTGCAGTAATAGTTTGTATATCTTATTATTTAGTTATAATGCTGATTTCTATTATATATTTTAAAAAGAATAAAATTTAAATGTAAAAAAAACAAGGGTTATAAATATCCCTTGAATTCTTTAAATATAATTAATTATTATTATTTCCGTAGCCGAACCATCCAGCCCCGATTATTATAACTAAAAGTATAAATAAAACAATCCAAATTGCTGCTCCTAGGCCATAACCAGTTGTATATCCTGCATATCCACCGCAACAAGGAGTAGAGTATCCGCCAAAGTTAGAGCCATAGTAACCATTATTTCCGTAATAATACATATAAATAACCTCCTTTATGTATCTAATATAATGTATTAATACTTGATTGTTTTTGACATTAAAAATGCCTAATTTAATAAAAAAACTTCCTTGTCTACTTTAGTTGTGGTATGATTATAGAAGAATAGGAGTAGGTTAATGAAGACAATAGCTAAAATGGATAAATTGTTATTTTCTTTAATGATTATATTTTGCGCTTTAGGTCTAATAATGATACTTAGTGCATCTAGCGTATCTACTGTATTAAGATATAATGTACCACAATATAATTTTTTCTTAAAACAAACTGTTTTTATTATAGTTAGTTTTATTGTTGGTTTTATTATTCTTAAAATACCTACTTCAAAATATAAGTATATTAGCTTTTTAATGATGGTAGGTATAATAGCAGCTTTAGTTGGTCTATTCATTGTAGGTAAAATAACTAATAATGCTCAAAGTTGGTATAACTTAAAATTTATTAATATTCAACCTAGTGAATTTGCTAAAGGAATAATTATTATTTATATGGCTGATTACTATAACAAAATCAATAAGAAAAAAATAAAAAGTATAAGTACATTAATATTTCCCGTAACTTTAGCTTTAGCAGTATTTATACTTGTGTTTATGCAACCAGATTTAGGTAGTGCTTTAATTATTGGTGGTATAACTGCTGGTATATTCTTTTCGATTCCGGTAGTTAAAAAGAACAAAAAGTCGATTTTAAAAGTTTTAGGAGTTGGTGTAATTTTAGCTGTAGCAGTATTAATGTTTAAAGGAAAAGAAATATTAAATAGTCGCCAAATGGATCGTTTTAATTTTCAAAATCCTTGTGAAAGATATCAAGAAAGTACTGGTTATCAAGTTTGCAATGGGTTTATAGCTATTAATAATGGCGGAGTTTTTGGCAAAGGACTAGGTAATAGTACTCAAAAATATTTATATTTACCAGAAAGTCATACTGATATGATATTTCCTATTATTGTTGAAGAACTTGGTTTAATTACAGGAATTTTAATTGTACTTGGCTATGCTATTATGTTATTTAGAATATTTAAAATAGCTAAAACTGCTACTAGCCTAAGAGGATCTATAATAGCATTTGGTACATTAATTTATTTATTGTTACATATTGCTATTAATTTAATGGGAATACTTGCTTTAATACCTTTAACCGGTGTGCCACTTCCATTCTTAAGTTATGGTGGTAGTTTTACAGTAAGTATTATAATTATGATTTTTATTGTAGAGAGAGTAGCTATAGAATCTCATCAAGATAAATCTAAAGAAAAGATTAAAAAAATTAATCAAAAATAAAGGATCTACGTTAATGTAAATCCTTTATTTTTATATATGCATTATGTTTAGATATATTATATTCTTGCCAACTATTATTATTTAAGTGATCTTGCATGTAATTAAAATATTGTTTTAATTCTTTCTTTATCTTTTTATCTTTAGTATTATTATTCAACTTAATTAATAAATTAATATTATCAGTTCCATAATTTTTTAAATAATCAATATCTAATTCATAATTAGAATGTTCATATAAATAAATATTTCTTTTAGCAATTAAATAATCAATATTTATAAAATTAATTAAGGTATATATAGATATACATGTAATCATATAATACTTTAAAATATTAAATTTATTATTTTTGATATAAAGTATAGTAGGTATAAATAAAATAGTTTCTGTTACTAAAGCTACATATACTAATAATCTTAATGTAGTATAACCATATTTTAATTCATATAAGTGCATTCTATACCCACTTGATAGTATTATTACAAATGTTAAAAGTAACGTTAAATAACACATTATATTAATTAGTTTATTATTGTTATCATCTTTTATTTCTTTTCTTTTAGCAATTAGTATTAATGAAATATTAATAATAGATACAATAGCTAATTGAAAGAATCCTTGGCGAGCATAAGTAGAATAACTAATATTACTATCTATTTTATGGAATAGTAACGATTTAATTTGAATAATATCAAATATTATATATATGATATTTAAGCTTATAAGCAATATTTTTATAGTATTATTATCATTGAAAGGCTTTACATTAGTATTTCTTTTTTCTTGATTATAAATGTTTATTAAATAATACAAAGTTCCTGATATATATGTAAATAGGATAAATGCAATTAATATTCTATAGTATACATCGTTAGAAAATAAAGAATCAATTAAACCATCAAAGAAGTTAATTATAAATGAAAACATATCTTTAAATATTAAATCTGCACTAGAAAGTAGATATATAATTAATATGAGAATTGGAATAACTATTATAAAAGACTTTATATTCTTCTTACTTTTATCAGATAGTTTTTTATTTGTTTTAAAACTTTTAGTTGCATCATTTAATGAATTACCAATATACTTTAATGGTTCAAATATTAGTCTAGCTAAATCATCAAATAATATTTCAAGGTTATTAGTTGGTTTAATAACATAAATATACATAAGTATGTAAAGTATTGGAATAACCGCTATATTTAAGTATTTGAATAAAGTATTATCAAATATTAAGTAGGTTAGAGATAGTAATATAATAGGTATTAAAAATAAGAATCCTTTTTTATTATTAATTCTATTATTATTTTTTAATGTAGTAATTAGTAACAGTAATAAAGGTATTGTAAATATTATCACAGATATTCCTAACTCTTTATCAAAAAACAATATTGAATTTAATATTACAAGCAATAAGACGCATAAATAATTAATCATAATTCATCCCTCATTTCAAAATAATATTAACATATTAAATGAAATAGTCAATATATTAAAGCACATTGACAAATAAGGTTTAGAAGAGTATATTTAAATTGCTATTTAAGGAGGAGAAAAATTTATGAAAAAGATTATATGTTTAGTTATTGTAATAGCTTTATTAGTCGGAGGAGTTTTTGTTTTTACTAGAAAAGATAGTAGTAAATCAACTAATACAGATAATAAAATAAATGAAAAATCTAATAAAGAAAAACAAAAAGATAATAATAAAAAAGAAAGTACTAAGAAAGATGATAAAAAGGATAGCAATACAAATAAAAGCGATAGTTCTAAATTAGAAAAAAATGAAGAAAATATCGAAGATTACATAGGAGTATGGCAATATCCAGACAGCAATTATCCAAATGAAGAATTAATTATTAAAAAGATTAATAGTAATGTAATAACATTTGATTATGTAATTGATGGAATAACTACTTTTGAAAGTGTTACTGCTAAATTATATAAAAATGAAGCAACTTTTGATGTTAAAAATGAAGGAGATTGGAATATTAAAGGAACTATGAAATTTAATAATAATACAGTAGTATTTAATATTGAAAAAAGTTCAAACGATAATATTCCAGTAAACAAAACTACATTCACTATAAAATCTAAAAAGAGTGTACTACAGGGATAAGCTATTAATATGACAATAAAAAATTGTATCTAGTTATTAGATACAATTTTATTATGCAAATAATTTTTTAAATACATCTTTCATAAATTGATTTATTTCATCTAAAGTACGTTCATCGTTGCCTCTAAAATGTTTAATTAATAAACTAATACATCCATCAGCAAAGAAAGAGATAGTTAAACCATCATTATTGTCTTTAAAAAAGTCATTTAATTTAGAACTCATTAGTTTATTCAATTTATTAGTAAATAATAATGGTTCATCACTAGCAAGTAGCATACGGTAAAAAGTCTCATTTTCTTTTAAATGTTTTATTACTTTATCAAAATAGGCATTAAGTCCTGCTAAATCATGAATTTCATCAGTACCTGCCATTAAGAAGTCTAATGTTTCATCTTGTATTTCTCTAGCTAAGTCGTAAATACTATCGTAATGAGTATAAAATGATGAACGAGTAATATTTGCTCTTGTAACTAATTCAGTTACAGTTATATTATTTAATTCATGTTTTTCTTTCATTAACATGGCAAAAGTTTCTTTAATTATATTTTCTGTTTTTCTAGAAGAAGAATTAACATTTTTTACTTTCATAGAATAATCAGCTCCTTTAATTAGACATTATAACACTTTTTTAGACAATGTCAAAAACTTTAGACAAAAAATTGAATATTGTCCAAATTTAGACACTATACATAAATATGTCCTTTTTATTTAAATAAAATCTGCTATAATCACATACGATTCGACTAATTAAATATTAGTTAGCATATTATTTGGAAGGGGAATAATAATGAAAAAAATTACTGATTTAATAGTAAGATTTAGAAATATCATTTTAGTGCTATTTATAATTTTAGCTGGTATATCTTTATATATTTCTAAAGATGTAACAATTAATCGTGATATTGCTAAATATTTACCAAAAACTAGTGAAACACGTCAAGGTATGGATATAATGGAGAAAGAATTTGGCGAAAGTAATACTAGTACTTTAAATATAATGTTTGAAGATTTATCAAATGATGAAAAGAGTAAAATACTTGATGAATTAACAAACATTAAAGGTGTTAATGAAGTTAAACATGATGAAAGTAAAGATTATAATATTGATAATTATACTTTATATGTTTTAACTGTTGATGGTAATAGTGAAAGCAGTACTGCTAAAAGAGTATTTGATACAGTAACTACAAAATATGAAGATAAAACTTTTGCAACTAGTGGCGATGTATCAGAAAAGAATAAATCTGTATTAAAAATATGGGTAGTTGTTATTGCTATTATATTTGCAATGATTATTTTAATCTTTATGTGTGATAGTTACGTAGAACCATTCTTATTTCTATTTGTAATTGGTCTTGCAGTATTCATTAATAAAGGTACAAATATTATGTTTGATAGTGTATCTCATATTACTGATTCAATTGTTGCAATATTACAAATGGCTCTATCAATGGATTACTCAATCATGTTAATGAATAGATATACACAAGAGAAAAAAGACAAAAAGAATAAGAATAAAGTTGAAGCAATGAAAGAAGCTTTATTTAAATCTTTCTTATCTATTTCTAGTAGTTCTGTTACTACCATTGTTGGTTTACTTGCTTTAGTATTTATGAGCTTCACAATTGGTCGTGACTTAGGCTATGTTTTAGCTAAGGGTGTTTTATTAAGTTTAATATGTATATTTATGTGTTTACCAGGATTAATCTTGTTATTTGATAACTTAATTGAGAAGACTAAGAAAAAAGTATTTGAACCAAAACTTGTGTGGTTAGGCAACTTTGAATATCGTATTAGACATATAGCACCATTTTTGGTAATATTCTTATTCGTAGGTAGTTTCTTCTTAAAAGGTAATTTAGGTATTTTGTATACTGGTAACGAAAACGATGAAGTAGCTCAAGTATTTAAAGAAAATAATCAAATGGCAATCATTTATAATAATAAATACGAAAGTGATATGCTTAATCTTTGCAATAATATAAATGGTAAAGATATAGAAGTTTTATGCTATGGTAATACTTTAAACGAAAAGTTAAAGTATGATGAATTTAATGAAAAACTTAGTAGTTTAGGTGTAGATACTAAAATAGATGATTATCTACTTAAAATACTATATTATAATTATTACAATAAAAATAATACTAATAAGATGACTTTTAATGAATTTATTAATTTTATTGAAAAAGATGTATATAGTAATGAAAAATTAAATGATAAGATTAGTAATGAAAGTAAACAAAATATCAGTAAATTAAAGAATTTCACTAATAAAGATTTATATAATAAGAAGTTAAATAGTAGTGAAATATCAAACATATTAGGTATTGATCAAGATAAAGTAGATGCATTATTAATCTATTATAATAGTAAAAATATTAATAATAAATTAACTATTACAGAATTTGTGGATTTTATGAATAATGTTGTACTAAAAGACAGTATATATTCTGCTAGTGTTGATAGTAACGCTCGTGCTAGTTTGAAAAAGTTAGCCAAATTTATAAATAAAAACACTATTAATACTGCATTAAATAGTACTGATATGGCTAGTTTATTCGGTATTGATAAAGACACTATGGATTTATTATATACTTACTATTTAATTAATAATAATGTAGAAACTACTTTAACTATCAATGAATTTGCAACATTTGTTTTAAATAATTATGAAACCAATACTACATTAAGTTCTAGATTAACTACTGATAATATTAATAATTTAAAATTATTACAAACTTTTAGTAATAAAGAATTAATTAATAAAAAGATGAATAGTTTAGAATTAAGTAATATGTTAGGTATAAATGAAAACGATATTAAACAATTATTATTCTTGTATTATTCTAATGTATTAGATGATACTAAATTAAGTATAACTGATTTTATAAAAAGTATTTATGTAATAAAAAATAATACTTTTTATTTAGAAGGTACTGATGTATCTAGTATTACTAATCTATACATGTTTGCTAGTAATGAAAATGATATTAATACAATGATATTAAATAAAGACGGGTTAAATAGTGTATTTAGTAGTATTAATCCAAACTTAGTATCAACTGTATACGCTTATGCTAATAAAGATGATAATTATACAACAAGTATTCAATACTTCTTAAATTTAACTATCGAGTTATTATCTAATAATTTAGATAGTAATACTTTAAATAATTTAAAGCTAATCAAAATGATTGTAGATGAGAGTATAAGTGGCAATAAGACTTATTATAAAGCTAACGAACTAGCAAATCTTTTAAATCAAAATCAAACAAATATAATTAAGTTATATGGATTAATTAACTTAGCCAATAACAATACTAGTTCATGGACATTATCAATTAATGAATTAGTTAATTTAATAATTCAAAACAAAGATAATCCTTTAGTAAGTAGTAAATTAGATAATGCTACTATATCTAAATTAGATTTAATTAATAATGTTATGTTAGCAACAAATAATGATGTTAAATTTAACTATGTAGATTTAGCTAATGTAATTGGTATGAATGAGACTAGTATTAAATCAGTTTATTCTTTATATGAACAATTAAATGGTGGTATTAAAATAACTCCAATTGAATTAACTAACTTCCTATTAACTCATAAATCTGATGAAGTATTAGCTAGTAAATTAAATAAGAATACTTTATCAGACATTACATTAGTAAATAAAATTATGAATGCAGTTAATAATGATACTAAATTTAGTGCAGCTAATCTAGCTAGTTTACTAGGTATGAAAAAAGATGATATTTCATTAATCTATTCATTGTATAACGCTAAATATTCTAAAAATAATACTACTGTAAGTTTAAAAGACTTTATTGATTTCGTAGTAAAAGATGTAATGAATAATAAAAAGTATGCTAGTAATTTTGATGATAGTAATAAAACTAAGTTAACAACTATTAATGGCATTATAAAGAGTAGCGAATCTAAAGAAAAATATACTACAGATGAAATATTTGCTATACTTTCTACATTAAATAATTCATTAGATAAAAATATGGTAGAGTTATTAAATATTTATTATGGTAGTGAAAAGTCTTTCAATGATAGTTGGACATTAACTGTAGAAGAGTTAATAAAATATGCTAATACTGATATTATTAATGATAGTAGATTTAAAAACTTTATTAATGATGAAATGAAAAAGAAAATAACTGATGCTAACCAAAAAATAGTTGATGCTAAAAAATTATTAGTAGGGGAAAACTATTCAAGAATTGTTATTAATACTAAATTAGATGCTGAAAGCGATAAAACAACTGAATTTATAAAAAATATTAAAAAGCAAATTAAACATGATGATATTTATTTAATTGGTAACTCACCAATGGCTTATGATCTAAGTAATACTTTTGGTAAAGAATTAGATTTTATAACTATTCTTACAATGGTAGCAATATTTGTAGTAGTAGCTATCACATTCAAATCAATTATTATTCCAGGTGTATTAGTAGTTATAATTCAAACTGCCGTTTACTTAACTATGGGTGTCTTATCATTATTAGGTGGTAAAGTATACTTTATAGCTTTACTTATAGTTCAAAGTATCTTAATGGGTGCTACTATCGATTATGCAATAGTATATACTTCATACTATAAAGAATTAAGACAAACTTTAGGTGTTAAAGATGCATTAATTAATGCTTATCAAAAATCAATTCATACTATTTTAACAAGTGCTTCAATATTAATTATAGTTACTTTAATTGTAGGTAACTTTGCTAGTGCAATAGCTGCAAAAATATGTAAAACTTTATCTCAAGGTACAATAAGTTCTTTAGTACTAATATTATTTGTTTTACCTGCAGTCTTAGCAGCATTTGATAAAGTAATAATTAGAAAGAAAAAAGATATAAAATAAAAAAAGATACAGGCTAGTTAGCTTGTATCTTTTATCTATTTAAAATATATATGCCAATATTTAAATAGGTTGCAAATATTGTCCATATTAAATATGGTAATAATAAGTAATAAGATGTTTTATTTACTTCTTTTATTTTTCTAAGTAGTTTAATAATATAGAATAGTAGGAGTAATATCCAAATAATAGCTATAAATCTTAATTTTAATACAAAAAATATTATTGGCCATAGAAGGTTAAAAAATAATTGAATGTAATATGTAGTATCTATATCTTTTTCACTATAATTATTTTTCTTATATATGTAGAATGCTATTCCCATAAGTAGATACAATATGCTCCACATAATAGGAAATATAATCTTAGGAGGGGCTAGTGGAGGTTGATTAAGCGAAGTATAATCAATATTCTTAGAAATAATTAGACCAGTAATACCTCCTAGAAATAATGGTAAGAATAAATAGTATATTTTCTTAAAAAAATTCATTTTCATCATCCTTTATTAAAAGTTTATACTTAATATTTTAAAATATACATTTTTTGTTTTATTTGTTATACTTTTAATAGGTGGTACTATGAAAAAAGTAATTATTATATTTATAACAATTATTACTATTTTATTATTAATATTTTTCTATGGGTTTTACAAGGTAAATAATCATTCTAATGATGGTATTAGTGTGCTAGCATATCATCATTTTGTAAGTGAAGAAGAAAAAAATAAATACTATAAAGATAACTATAATGTTATTTCAGTTGAACAATTTGATAAACAAATGAAGTATTTAAAAGATAATGGCTATAAAAGTATAACTCCAGATAAAATAATATGTTATATAGATAATAAATGTGAAGTAGATAATAAATCATTTTTAATTACAATGGATGACGGAAATATATCATCTTATTATAAAGCTCTACCAATTTTAGAAAAATATGGATTTGATTCTATTAATTTTGTTATTTCTTCAAGAATAAATGAAACTACTCATGATTGGGCAGAAAATGAATTTTATTTTTTAGGGCAAGATAAGATAGATGAAATATTAAAAAAACACCCTAGTATGATAATTGGATCTCATACTGATAATATGCATGATTTAGTTGATGGTAGAAATCCTATTGAATTAAAAAACTATGAAGAAGTAATTAACGATTTAAAACTGTCTAGAAAATTATTAAATAATACTAAATATTTAGCTTACCCATTTGGAACTAAAGATGAAAAATATACTAAAGCAGCTAAAGAAGTAGGATTTGATTTAGCTTTTACTTTTAAAGATAACCAAAAAGTAAAGAATACTGCTGATAAATACTTAGTACCAAGAATTGAAATAAGAGCAGATTATACAATGAATGACTTTGTTGCAGTAATAAATGAAAAAGTAACTTTAAAAAGTTATACTAAATCTATAATTAAGAAAATAATTAATAAAGATTAAAAAATGAAAAAAATTTAAATATGTTACCTTAATGTGACATATTTTTTATATCCAGTAGTTTATAATGATATTATAAGAGGAGGGATATTATAAAAAAAAGATTTAAAGCTAAGAGGAAAATTAAAATTAATAAGTATCGATTAATATTATTTATTGTAGTGATGTTTAGTAGTTTTTATTTTGTATTTAATTATTTATATAATAAATATGCTAGTAAGTTAAATGATGAAAAAATCCTTAAATTATTAGTTAATAATAGTTTTAATGGTTCTTTAAGCAATTATCAATTATTTGACTTAAAAAGAATGAATAGTACTAATTTTTTAGTTAAATATTCTTTAGGAATTGATTTAAATAAAACTGATTTTGTAACAGAGACGGATGATTCAGAACATATTTCAACCAAAACAAGTGATTATGTTGAAGATCCTGCTCCAGTAGATATTAATAATCCAATTGTATATATTTATAATTCACACCAAACGGAAGCTTATGATAAAACTAATTTAGAAGCTTATAACATAACTCCTACAGTAATGATGGCTAGTTATATACTAAGAGAAAGATTAAATGATTTAGGCATACCTAGTATAGTAGAAACAGGTAATATTACTAATATTTTAAATAATAATAATTGGAGTTATGGCTATTCTTATAAAGCTAGTAGAATACTAATTGAAAATGCTTTAGCAAGTAATGCTAGTATTAAATATTTAATAGATATACATAGAGATTCAGTAGGACATGATCTATCTACTATCACTATAAATGACATTAATTATGCCAAGATTATGTTTGTTATAGGTAGTGAGTATGATACATATGAATCTAATTTAGCGTTTGCTAAACAATTAAGATTAAAAATAGATGAATTATATCCAGGATTATGTCGAGGTATAGCTGTAAAAAGTGGTAAAGGAGTAAATGGCGTATATAATCAAGATTTATCTCCTAGAGCTATTCTTATTGAAATAGGTGCCCAATACAATAATATTGAAGAGGTAAATAATACTACTGGTATTATAGCAGATGTTTTATTTTCTTATATTGAAGGTGAGCAAGTATGAAAAAGAAAAAAACTAACATACTATGGAAATTTTTTTGTTTATTATTATTTGCTTTTATTGTTTTGTATATTTCGTTAGAATGTGGTTATTATGAAACTAAAATGAGTAAGAAAACTATTATGACTAATGCTAATATAAAAAGATTTGAACAAGATGTGAAAGAAGGTAAACAAATTGATATAAACAGTTATATCGCCGAAGAAAATAAAGATTATTCTAACTTTTTAACAAAAGCTGGCAACGGCATTAATGATGTTATTAAAAGTGTATTTGGTGATGGTTTAAAAAGTACAGGTAAGATGTTGAAAAAACTATTTACTTAATACATTTTTTAATGCTATAAAATTTAAAAATACTACTAGAATAATATTTATTATTTCACTTATAACTAATGAATATATTCCAATGTGAAATAAACTAAGTAGAGCCATTATAATTAATTTTATTATTACACCGATTATAGTAATAAACATAGTAACCTTAGATTTATTTAATGCTTGTAAGGAACTAATTAATGGTCCTTCTAAATAAAACAAACAAAAGAATGGTACTAATATTTTTATATAATTTGCTCCACTAGTAGTTTTATATATCACATCTAGTAATTTGTATCTGTAGATGTAAAAACAAGATGAAAAGAATATACCAAGTATACCAGATATAATTAGAGCTTGTTTAATTCTTCTTTTTACCATAACTATATTTTTATTATTATAGAATTTTGATATCTCTGGTAGTAATGCACTTGAAATAGCCATAATAAAAAATGATGGAATAGTAAGTGTAGAAATACTATAAGCATTGTATATTCCATATTCTTTAACGATATAAGAACTTGTATATCCAACTGATAATAAAACATTAGTTAAGATGATTGGTTCAAAAAAGAAACCAATATTGCCAATAATTCTGCTTGATACATTAGGTAGAGAAATACCAAGGATACTTTTAGTAGTATAACTATTAATTTTTAAATCTTGTTTAGTAATCATTACTTTTTTAGGCATAAAGAAGAAAAATGTTAAGATAGATGCCAGCTCACTAGCAATATTAGTTAAAATTAGTCCAACTACAGCATAAATAATATTTTTCTTCATTAATATTGGAATAATATAAATAATTAAGATAATTCTAACTATTTGTTCTACTATATTACTTATCGTATGGGGAGTCATTTTTTGTTTACCATAAAAATAACCTTTAATAATGCTAGATATACTTACAAAAGGAAAGGTTAAACTCATAGCTATAATTAAGTAATAACATTTAGGCTCTTTAAGTAAGTTATAAGCAATAGGTTTAGCAAATATAAAAGTTAATATAATAATTAATATATTGATAAAGATAGTTATAATAGTAGCGTTAGAAAGTATCTTTAAACTTCTTTCTTTACTTTCACTTACTAATTTACTAATAGCTATTGGCAGAGATAAAGTAGCAAAAGTAAGAAGCAAAGAATAAGTTGGCATTACTAGAAAATATAATGAAACCCCATCTTCTCCAATTATTCTTGTATAGATGATTCTAATTACAAATCCCAATATTTTAGTTATAAATCCACCTAGTATTAATATTAATGTTGATGTAATAAATTTATTTTTTTTCATTAGTCCACCTTTTATTTGTTTATATTTTGCTATATAATAAATATATGAAATAAAGGTGAATAATATGGATAATTTAAATATTAGAAGTTTAGAAGATTTATATAAATTAATATTACCAGCTTTAAAATCTAAAGTTATTGATTTAAAAAGAAAGAAAATAACTATTGTTAAAGAAATGGATATCTTTGAGTATTTAAGAATTAATCGATGGCATAATGAGAGTAATCTAACTTTATATGATATTATTGATGATATATTTAGATTAGATGATATAGTTATTAAAAATTATGTAAGCGAAAAACTAATGAAAAGATATGATGTATAAAGGAGTTAAAAATGAATAAACAAATAAATAAAACAATTGACGATATTATAGCTAAATATAGAGAATATAGTAATAATAAAAAAGAAATTGATTTAATTAATAAAGCCTATGAATTTATTAAAACTAAGGAACTTGATAATAAAGAAATAAATCACAGTTTGAGAGTAGCGGACATCTTGCTTGATTTAGAAGTTGATTACACTACTATAGTAGCAGCTATACTTCATAAAACAATAGTTAGTGAAATAAGCACAGTAGAAGAATTAACAGAAGTATTTAATGAAGATATAGCGAATCTAGTCAATATTATTACTAAGATTAACCATGTAGAATTAAAAGACAATAAGGAAGATTCTGCTATTTATTTAAGAAAAGTAATAGTAGGTATGAGTGAAGATGTTAGAGCATTATTTATTAAACTTGCCGATAGATTAGATTCAATGCGTTCTTTATTTAATTCTAAAGATGATAAATTAAAAAAGAAAAAAGCTAATGAAACAATGTCTGTATTAATTCCAATTGCTCATCGACTAGGTATTAATAAAATAAAAAGTGAATTAGAAGATTTATGTTTACGTTATACTAAACCAGATGTTTACAATGATATATTAGAAAAATTAAATAATAGCAGAGACGAGATGAATAATATCTTACAAGAAATGCAGGATAGCATCAGCGAAATACTAAGTGAAAATGGTATTAAATTTAAGATTAAAAGTAGGGTAAAAAGTGTTTATAGTATTTATAAAAAACTTACTACTGGGCGTAAATGGAGTGATATCTATGATATTCTTGCTTTAAGAGTATTTGTTGAAAAAGAAAGTGAATGTTATTTAAGTGTAGGATTAATCCATTCTAAATATCGTCCTATTCCCAAAAGATTTAAAGATTATATAGCTATGCCTAAAGAAAATATGTATCAATCTCTACATACATCAGTATTTGGCGTAGAAGGTAAAGTATTTGAAGTACAAATACGTACATATGAGATGGATGAAATAGCTGAAAAAGGTATAGCAAGCCATTGGTCTTACAAGGAAAAAGGAACTAAAAAAACACAAGCACTAATGGAACAAAAATTAGAACTATTCCGTAATGTCATGGAATCAAGTCTAGATAATGATTTAGCAGTTAATGTAAATAATGAATTACTTACAGAAATGATTTATGTATTTACTCCTAATGGTGATGTAGTAGAACTCCCTAAAGGTAGTACGCCAATAGATTTTGCTTATCGAATTCATAGTAAAGTAGGAGATACAACTGTAAATGCCTTAGTAAATGGTAATATAGTGACATTAGATTATGAACTTAATAATAACGATATCGTTAATATTCAAACTAAAAAGGATGCTACGCCTAATAAAGATTGGCTAAATTTTGTTAAAACAACACATGCTAGAAATAAAATTAGAACATACTTTAATAAACAAGAGAGATTAACATATATTGAACGTGGTAAAGAGATATTTGAAAAAGAAATAAAAAAGAAAAGATTAGTAATTGGTGAAATATTAACTAATGATAATGTAGCTAAAATACTTAAAACATTAAACTTACAAGATTTAGACGAAATATATTTTAATATTGGATCGTTAAGATATACTGCAGCTTATATAATAAGTATTGTAACTGAAGAAGAAAAAAGTCCAATTGATGTATTAATTAGTAAAATAACTAGTGTAAAAACAGAAAAAACTAACTATAAAAACGATGTTATAGTTAGCGGAATAGGGGATGTAGAGGTTACTCTTGCTAAATGTTGTAATCCAATAAAAGGTGATGATATTATTGGATATATTACAAAAGGTAGAGGTATCACTATTCATAAAAGTAGTTGTGGTAACGTAATTAATAAAAACGAAAGATTAATTGATGTTCTATGGAATCCTAATAGTATAAATAATTATCATGCTATCATTAATATTGAAGTATTACTTGGTAAAAACTATTTATCTGATATTGTAAGTAAAGCTACTAGTGCTGCTATTTATATTGATGCTATAAAAACAATAGAACACGATAACAGCATAATTTATACACTTACTTTAAAAGTTAAAAATAAAGATGAATTAAATAAATTTATAAATGTATTAAATAATCAATCTTATATTAAAAAAATAGTAGAACGTATGAATTTTTAATACTAATCAAAAAAAACAGTCACATTAACGTGATTGTTTTTTATTAATAGTATCAAGACCGTTATTTATAAATTCTATATATTCATCTATATTCTCATTATCAGTAGCAGGAATGTAATTAATTTTACGTAAAGAATCAACAGTCATACTTGCTTCTGTTTTAATATTATTTCTTCTCATATTTTGAACATTAAGAACAGTATATATCATTTCAAAAACTAAATCCAAATTTTCATACATTGCTGTTTGTTGAATGGCTTTTAAATATTTTTTTAATTCTAATAGAGTAGTTCTTTCATATTCAGCTTTTTTTATACCTTTTTCATATTTTGATATAAGATAATCGCTTAGGCCTTTTGAACGAAAAATAATACTTGCTAATTTTGATTGGACAATAGCTTTTACATAAGTTCTTTCGTCTTCACATGCGTTTATCATTAAGTTGTTTATTTGTTTAATATTTTCTTTAACTATATTTTTTAAAAACTCTAAATCATCATCAGAATTATTCATTTGTGCTTCTTTTATATAGTTTGTTATCATTTCAATATCATTTCGTATCTCATTACTATTATTCATAAAAAAACCCCCTTTTTTTATGAGTTGTATAGTAGCATAAAACAATATAAATGTCAAGATAAGAATGATTTTATATTCAGTTTTAAGTATACTAGAATGATCAATTATCTTTTAATTACAATAAAAAAGTACAGGTTTTCTGTACATTTATAATAATTCTTTAATTTTATCTTTATTTTTAAAGTTCATCTTAGCTATATCATATAATTTATCGTAACCATGTTCTTTAACTATTTTTGCACCAACTTCATCAACTATAGTTCCAGCCCCTTTAGGAATATCTAAGTCTAATTCATTACTTAGCTCTTTCATTTTTTTTAGGAATATATATCTAGAAATAATAGATGCTACAGCTACAGATAAACACTTATCTTCTGCTTTAGTAGTAAATGTAATATTAGTTAATTTTTCTTTAACACCATTTATATGTTCATAATACTTTTTCGGATATACAAATTGATCAATGACTATCTTACTATAATTAGGATTTTCTTTTTTAATTAATTCAATTAATACTTTATTATGAAGCACTGATTTAATCTTATTCATATTCATATCATCACTATAATTAGAGTTGTAAGTCTTATTATCAAGTATATAAGTTACATGTGGAATATTTTTAATAAGTTCCGGAGCTATCTTAATAATTTTCTCATCATCTAATTTTTTACTATCTTTTACTCCTAAATCTATAAGATATGGAAATTGATCTTTGCTTACAAAACTAGCACTTACCACAATAGGTCCAAAGAAATCTCCAGTACCAACTTCGTCACTACCTATAGTACTTTCATTAAAAAATTCTTTCTTTTCCTTAGTATCTTTATCTTTTTTCTTATCGTTACTAGTAATATCTATAATTCGATTATTTAATCTTTTCTCTAAATCAACCCATATATTAGCATCTATATCAGCACTAATTCCTTGAAACATTAATTTGCCACTTTCATATAAAGTAATAACAGTATCAGCTTCTACAGCTTGAAAAACAGCATAAGGAGGAGTTTTATCTTTTCTTAAGTCTTTATAGTATTCAATTACTTTCTTTTTTACATTATCACTAACTTTAAATACAATAGTCATTTTCTTCACCTAGATACATTTTAACAGATAACTACTTTATATGTAAATAAATCTTTTATAATTTCTTTATTTTACTATTGTCTAATTTAGAAGTTTAATATAGAATAAAGTATTATGAAGGGAGGTTTATGTATGAAAAGATTATTTAAAGTATTAGTATTATGTTTATTTTTAATACCAATGCATGTATTTGCAGAAGGAGTAGAAGTAGTATTTGAAGATCAATTTGCTGTTAATGTAAAAGGTAAAGTATTTAACACAAATGATAATACTAATTACTATTTCCGTAGTGATGATAATGATAATAGTTATAATGGGTTTAATTACAAACCAGATACTTTAGATGAATATTCTAAAATGATTAGTTCTACTAAAAATCAATTAACTAAATGGGCTAAAAATAAGTTAGTTGAAAACCCTAATGTAACTGAATTAGAAACAATTACTGATTATTTAGATAGAGTAGAATTAAGTGAAGATGCTATTGTAACTAGCGAAGGTGATTATCAAAACGATTTAGTTGCAGCTCGTAATTTAACATTATCACAAGGTAATGCTACTGTTTATGTTAAAACTGAACATGTAATGAATTTAGAAGTTAACGAAACATCTAATTTTAATATAATTGATAGTATCGAACTTAATATTGACGATAACTTAATTATAGGTTCTTTACCAACCTTTAATGGAACAGTTTTAAGTAAAAATGTTACATTAGATAATGAGTATTGGGTTAATAACTATTATGATGACTATTCAAGTAATGTTGAATATAATAGTAGTAATGAATTTACAATCGAATGGATCGTTAACAGAGAAACTTACAATTATGCTTTTGATGCAACTTTTGATAAAGGATATATTTTAAGTGATAATGCCGCTATAATAGTTAATGGTAAATCTAATAAAGATTTCTTAGTTAATATATCAATTAATAACGGAACAATGTCTATTTGTGCTTATGAAGTATATTCTGTTACACCAACAGATAGTACATATGATATTAGTGAAATTAGAATAGAAAATGCTAAGACAACTTTAACTGAAGGAAATATTACATATAATGCTACAAGTAATAGTAATGCTTATAAAGTAGATTTTGAATCTATATATTACCAAGATGAAGAACAACTTTATTTAAGTAGAAGCGATATTCCTGAAGGATTTGAAAAATATATATATCTTAAGGATCTCAAAGAAATAGTTGCAGATATTACTTATCAATATGCTATAGCAATAAAAGCTTTGAATGGATATAGTTTTACAGATGATGTTAAACTATATTTAGATGGTATAGAAGAAACTTTAAAAGAAGATAACCTTATATATAATGATTTTATCTATTTGAATAAAGATATAGTAGCAGTTAAAGTAAGTGAAGAAACTACTGAGGATACTGGAGTAGGAGAAGTAACAGAAACATCTCAAGTTAGTACTACTGAAAAAACTAATAAAAAACATAAAGATACAAGTAAATCATCTAATAAAAAGCATGATAATACTGAATCTAAAAAAGACAAGAGTAATAGCAGTAAAAATAAAACTGCATTATTAGTTAAAGAAAAGAAAGAAAAGAAATCTGATAAAGATGAAACAACTACTACTAAAGAAAATGAAGATAATACTAAAAATGAAGCTACAACTAAAATAGATAGTACTTCAAAAGAAGAAAAGAAAAGTAATTATACTTGGATATATGTTACAGTAGGAGTTATCTTATTAGTAGGAATATTATTCTTTATCTTATTTAGAAGAAAGAAATAATTAAAAACGATTATTTCTTTTTTTATTGTATATAGCAAAATAACCACTTTCTAAATTTTAATATCTATTGTATAATGTATACTAGGTGGTAGCATGAGTAGTTTAATTACACTTAATAAAGATTATAATATTAAAGTATCTAGTAATATAAATAATTATTTGAATCCAGATTATGTTTATATTCCAATATTAAAAGATTATAAATTACTAGTTAAAAATAAAGAAATAGTTAGAAAAGAACAAGTAATTCTTATTAATAAAGAAAATACTATTACATGTCCAATATCCGGAGTAGTAGTAGGTATGACTGATTGTGTTTTATATAATGGAATTAAATCTAGATGTTTAGTAATTGAAAATGATTTTAAAGAAAGAATGTTTAAAAGAAATGCCAGTAGAAAAACTTTAAATAATATATCATTCGAAGAATTATTAGAAATAATGAAAAATAAACATGTATATAACGATAATAATGAATCTCTATATGATTTATTTAAAGAAAAAGTAAATACTAATACTTTAATAATTAATTGTGTAGAAGATGAACCATATATCGTTTCAGAAGAGTTTGAGGCAAGAACTTATATAAATGAAATATTAGAAATGATATCCGCATTAATGGGTATTTTAAATATTAAAAATGCTAAGTTAGTTTTTAAAAACATTGATAGAGATAATATAGAGTGTTATAACAATGTATTAGGAACATATCCTAATATTAAAGTTGTTTTAGTACCTGATTTATATTTGTTAGGCAAAAGAAATTTACTATTAAAACATTTAAGTATTGACAGTAATAAGGTTCTACATTTAAATATCCATGATATCTATAAACTATACAATATTATAAAGAGAAATCGCTCTATTAGTGAAAAACTTATAACAGTAAGCGGAGATGGAGTAATTAATCCTCAAGTATTTAATGTTAAAATTGGTACTAATATTGGTGATTTAGTAAAAGACAATATTAAATTAAAAGATGGAGTTAGTTGTATTAGCAATGGATTAATGGCTGGAACAATAGTTGATTATAAAAAACTAATTGTAACTGAAAATTTGCAAGGAATTGTATTTACTAAAATTAAAGAATGTAACGAGATTAAATGTATAAAATGTGGTAAATGTAGTGAAATATGTCCAATGAATATCAATCCTGAAGAGATACTACATAGTGATGAAAGTAAAAATAGAGAGAAATGTATAAATTGTGGTTTATGTAATTATATATGTCCTTCATATATTGATTTATGCGGTAAAGTAAGAGGTGAAGATCATGAATAAACCTTATTTACATCACGAAATAGATTATAAGAAAATAATATTGGATTATTTAGTAGTATTAATTCCATTAATTATTTATGGATTATATAAAAATGGTGTTGTATTATACAAAGAAGGATATATAAGCTTAATTAAAGTGATTTATCCAGTTCTTTATCCATTACTAGGTGGCTTAATTGGATATTTTATTAATTATATCTTTACAAAGAAAAAAGAGCTTAATTATAATATGCTTTATGGTATTATAATTGGAATGACAGTTTCGTTTAATTTAAATATATTTATATTCATAATAATACTATCTTTGATACTTGGTGCTTGTCAACTATTTGAAATTAAATTTGATTTTAATAAAATGTGCTTAATTAGACTACTTACAGTTATTGCATTATTAGTATTAAATAAATATAGCTATGCTAATCCTTTAGAATTATCAGATAAATATTCATATAGCTATTTTGATGTATTATTTGGAAGAGGAGTAAGTGGAATATGCATTTCTAATACTTTTATTAGTATACTTGCATATATTTACTTATCATTTAATAATTTCTATAAAAAGGACATACCTTTAATGATTATTGCAACATATACTATTTGTGGACTAATTTATTTTGCAATATCTAATGAGTATAAGCCTTTATTAAATGAATTAACTACTGGTACTTTAGTATTTGCCTCTGTATTTATAGCTACAGATAGTATTAATTCTCCATATAAAAAGTATAGTAAAATCTTATATAGCGTACTAATAGGTTTATTGAGTTTTCTATTTACAAGACTAATTAATAGCCATGAAGGTATATATTTAGCTATTTTATTAGTTAGTTTTATAATAAATTTCACAAAAATTAACGTTTTTAACAAAATTCGACAAAAGAATTAAAACTTTTATGATATAGTATCTTTGCTCACTTTTGAAAAGGAAAAAGATGAAAAAAATCATAAAAGTTTTTTTGTTGTTATTAGCAGTAGGTTTTAATAGTTTAGTTGTAAATGCCGGAAATATTTTTTATTCCGGGCTTAAAAGCGAAGGTGTATATTTGAAAGTTACACGTCCAGATGGTACAGTTTATCGTTCGGTTGGGCAAATAACTAGTACTTTAGATAATGGTGTATATTATTGTTTGGAAATGCGTAATCCAATGATTCAATACCATGAATATTTTGAAGAAAGTAATGAACCATATAATGTAGTGGGATATAGCAAGGAAAAATGGGAAAGAATTGCTAATATTGCTTATTATGGATATGGTTATGGTAATCATACTGAAAGTTATTGGTATGGAGTAACTCAAGTAATGATATGGAATGAAACTAATCCAAGTGATTGGAAGATTGAATTTACAAATACTAGTGTAGGAGCAGTAGTACCTGATAAATTTAAAGCTGAAATGGATGAAATTAATAATTTAATTGAAAATAATAAGAAAGTACCAAATATTAGTAATGATAATTATTCTTATAATATCAATATTAATGAGCAAAAAGTAATAGAGGATACTAACAACTCCTTAGCTAATTATAAATTTATTAGAAACGATATAAATGCTTATATAGATAATAATAAAATCTATTTTAGTAGCAATGTCCCAGGTGATTATACAATTACTTTAACTAATAATGATAATAATGGTTACTTACCTAAGATTTATTATTATGAATCTTACCAAAAAATAATTAATGCTCCATCTCCGATATCCAACACAATAAATATTAATGTTCATGTAAAAGGTGGTAGAGTAGAATTATATAAAAATGATAGTGAAAATATTAATAGAATAGATGCTAATCTTAATCAAGCAGTATATGCTATTTATGATACTAATGATAACTATGTAAGTAGTATTACTACTAATAGTGATGGTTATGGTATAAGTGATTTTATGAATCCTGGTAGATATTACTTTAAAGAGATTAAAGCAAGTACTGGATACGAATTAGATCAAGAAAAACATTATTTTGAGGTTAATGATAATAATGTAACTACAGTTAACTTACAAGAACAAGTTATAAAAAGAAATATTAAATTTATTAAATATAAAACTATTGATGGCAAAAATATTAAAGAAAAAGATATTTCATTTAAAGTGACAAGAATTAGTAATAATAAAGAGATAATTGTAACAACTAATAAAAAAGGTGAAACAACTTTTGAACTTGATTATGGTAAGTATCAAGTAACACAGTTAAATAGTAGTTTTGGCTTTCAAAAAATAGATGATTTTATTATTGATGTTAATGAAGAATTTCCAACTACATATAGTTATAAATTATATGATAAACAAATAAAAAAACAAGTATCTATTATCAAAAAAGATTCTGATACAAAGCTAACTTTAACTGAAGGCTTTAAATTTAAAATTTTTAGTTATTTTACTAATAGCTTTATTAATATAGATAACAAAACAACTTTTGTTACTGATAAAGAAGGAAAGTTCTCTTTAAATTTACCATATGGTGATTACTATTTAGAAGAAATAGCTAGTAATGATTTGTATGAGCTAAATCCTAACAAATATTATTTTCGTATTGATCAAGATACTCCAATTGATTATGAGATAATATTTTACAATCAATTAAAGTCTAAAAAGATAGAAAAAGAAACTGAATTAATAAAAGAACCGATTGTAGAACCTATAAAGAATACTATAGAAAAAACTATCACTTATCATATACCTAATACTTTATCGAATTCTAATAAAACATTCTATATCATTATTATACTAGGTATAATATATGTACTTAAAAAAATTAAGTAAAATTCTTGTTATTATAGGTTTAATATTTCTTATTACTAGTTTTAAAACTATTTACTATAAATACAATAGTGATTATGTTACTACGGATACATATTGCGTTAAAAACATTATTTCTAATAATATGTTAATTATTGATAAAATTAATTTTAAGCATGTATTATATGAAGTTAATAATAAGTATAATAACTTAAAGTATGGTTTAGAAATTATTAAGAATACTGATTATCCTGATAAGAGCAATTTACTTATGATAGCAGGGCATTCTGGCAACTCTAATAAAGCTTTATTTAATGATTTAATTGATTTGAGAATAAATGATGAAATTAAATTGATATATGATAATAAAACATATATTTATAAAATAACAGATTATTATAAGATAGAAAAAACAGGTTATATTAAATTACCAGTTTACTCTAATAAAACAATAGTTTTAATAACTTGCGATCAAATTGATAAATCAAAACAAATTGTTTACATTGGAAAAACATTGTAGTAAATAAAAAAATATGTTAAAACACCCTCCATTGAAAGGGTGTTTTTATGTATGAAACTACTTGCATGAAAGTTGTTGAATGTATTAAAAAAGAATTATAGTGGTTTATCTCAAATAGAAAAATTTAAAAAAAGATATAATTTATAACTAATTTTATGCATATTTTACAAAAAATATGCATTTTTTTATATTTTTTAGGGGAATTTCGACACATTGTGGTAATATATATTATTAGAGGGAGTATTTTTATGTCTGATAATACTAACGAAATAAATAATATTCAAGCACAGGCAGATATAGTTGATGTAATAGCTAGTTATATACCTTTGACTCAGAAAGGTAAAAATTTTTTTGGCGTGTGTCCTTTTCATGATGATCATTCACCAAGTATGAGCGTTTCTAAAGAAAAACAGGTATATAAATGTTTTTCGTGTGGGGCTGGAGGTAACGTATTTACATTTGTTGAAAATTATGAAAATGTATCTTTTATAGAAGCTGTTAAAATTGTAGCTCAAAAAAGTGGCTTATCATTTAACAGTCATATAAGAGTAAAGCAAGATAAAGATTCTAAATTATATGAAATAATGGATATTGCTTGTAAGTTTTATCAAAATAATCTAAACACTAGTGAAGCAAAAGAAGCAAAAGAATACTTAGCTAGTAGAAATATAGGCGATTCTATAATTAAAGATTTTAATTTAGGATTAGCTTTAAAACAAAGAGATACATTAAATAACCTCTTACAAAAGAAAGACTATAATATTAAAGATATTAACGAAGTAGGTTTGATTAATGTTGATGGTGCTAATATTTATGATAGTTTTAATAATCGTATTATGTTTCCAATTCATAATTTAGAAGGTAAAGTAGTTGGATTTTCAGGTAGATTATATGATAATTCGAATTTACCAAAGTATTTTAATACTAGAGAAACTAAAATATTTAAAAAGGGTAATATCCTATTTAATTATCATCGAGCTAAAGACACAATAAAGTTAAAAAAAGAAATTATATTAGTAGAAGGTCATATGGATGCTATTAGAATGTATGCTAATGGTATTAAAAATGTAGTAGCATTAATGGGTACTGCAATGACTAAAGACCATATAGACATAATAAAAAAATTAAGAGTAAAAGTAACATTAATGTTTGATAATGATGAAGCAGGCCTTATTGCTACTTATAATAATGGATTAATGTTAGAGCAGGCCGGTGTTAGTACAAATGTACTTAGAATAAGCGGAGCTAAAGATGCTGATGAATACATTTTAAAATATGGAGTAGAAGCTTTAATTAATAATTTAAATAATCCAATCTCTTTCATAGAATTTAAACTAAATTATTTAAAACAAAATAAAAATTTGGATGATTTAAATGATTTAGTTTCTTATGTTAAACAAGTTCTAGAAAGTTTAAAAGGTAATCAAGATGAATTATCTAAAGAAATCACTTTGAAAAAAATAAGTAATGATTATAATGTTGATATAGATACATTAAAAAATGCTTTAAATGAGCAAAAAGATGAACAAAAAATAGTGACAAATCCTAAAAAAAGTGATAAAGTACAAGAGTTGAACAGCGAAGCAGAGCAAGAAATATTGTATTTTATGATGAATGATAGCAAGTATATTGATATTTATTTAGCAGATTTAGGTTTTTTTGATAAAAAAGTACATCGAGATATTGCTAATATGATAGTCTACTATAATGAAACATATGGTACTATTAATTTAGCTAATTTTATTACTTATGTTAAAACAAATAGTAGTTTAGGTAATGAGGTAGAAGAGATAGTCAAAAACTCTACAGTTAGGGAATTGAATAAAACACTATTTGAAGAATTTATAAAATCGGTAAAAATGCGCAATATAAAAGATGACATAACTAAATTAAAAAATGATTTAAAAACCGAAACTGATATAAATAAAAAAATTGATATAGTAAAGAAGTTAACGGAGTTAAAAAAAGGAAGTGTAAAAAATGGGTGAGATTAAAACTTTAGAAGAAAGAATTGACGCATTACTAGCTAATGGTAAAGAAAAAGGATATGTAACGTTTGAAGAATTAGCAGAACATTTAAAAGGTTTAGAAGTTGGACCTGACGAATTAGATGAAATCTATAATAAATTTATGGATAATGATGTGCAAATAATCGCAGCAGAGGATGCAGATTCATCTAATGAAGGTGGAGATTCTAAAAATATAAATGAAGACGAACCGATTATATTAAATGATGAAGAAATCACAAAAGATGTTAATATTAATGATCCAGTTAGAATGTATTTAAAAGAAATAGGACGTATAAGCCTACTTAGCACTGAAGAAGAGTTAGCTTTATCTAAAAGAGTAGCTGAAGGTGATGAAGAAGCTAAAAATATTTTAGCTGAGTCCAATTTACGTTTAGTAGTAAGTATTGCTAAAAGATATGTAGGTAGAGGATTACTTTTCTTAGATTTAATTCAAGAAGGAAATATTGGATTAATGAAAGCTGTAGATAAATTTGATTATGACAAAGGTTATAAATTTTCAACTTATGCTACTTGGTGGATTAGACAAGCAATTACTAGAGCATTAGCTGATCAAGCAAGAACTATACGTGTACCAGTACATATGGTAGAAACAATTAATAAAATGACTAGAATACAACGTCAGTTAACCCTAGAATTAAATAGAGAACCTACAGAAGCGGAAATTGCTAAGAAAATGGGAATTACTGAAGAAAAGGTAAGAGAAGTTATTAAAATTAGTCAAGACCCAGTTTCACTTGAAACTCCTATTGGAGAAGAAGATGATTCTAGATTAGGAGACTTTGTTCGTGATAAAGAAACAACATCTCCAGAAGAATATGCTACTAACGAAATATTAAAAGAAGAAATTAAAAGTGTATTACTTACATTACAAGAACGTGAACAAGAAGTATTAGAATTAAGATTTGGCCTTGTTGATGGTACTTGTCATACATTAGAAGAAGTTGGAAAAAGATTTAATGTTACACGTGAAAGAATCCGTCAAATAGAAGCTAAAGCTTTAAGAAAATTGCGTCATCCATCACGTGCCAAAAGACTTAAAGATTTCTTAACTGAATAATGAATAATAAGTTATTAAAGATAGCAACTTTAATTAATATTGATGATAAAGTTGTTGATATTGGTTGTGACCATGGGTATTTAAGTATTTATTTAGCTAAAAATAAAATATGCAATAAAATAATAGCTAGTGATATTAATGAAAATGCTTTAAATAATGCTATTGGTAATATTGAAAAAGAAAGATTAAACAACAAAATAAAAGTAATTATTTCTGATGGCTTGCAAAATATTGATAAAGATATTGATACAGCAGTGATTGCTGGGATGGGAACTAACACTATATTAAATATAATAAAAAATAGTCCAATTGATATTAAAAAATATATTATCTCTAGTAATAATGATTACGAATTATTAAGAAGAAAAATGTTAGATTATGGATATTTTCTACATAAAGAAATTGTTGTAAAGGATAACAATAAGTATTATCCAATTATGGTATTTACTCATGAACAAAAAGAACTTACTGATATTGAACTAAGATTGGGATTATATAGTATTGAAAATAGAGATTATTATAACTACTTAAATAATAAATACAATAAAATAATAAATACTATACCTAATAATCATAATAATAAAATTATAGAGTTAGAATCCATTATAAAAGACATAAACAACTATTTAAATAGATAGTTGTTTTATTATTGAAAAAAACGTGGTTTAATACTATTTGCAGTATTTTTTATAGGGGTAGCTGTTACTTTTTTTGCTATGTTTTTACTAAATTCATTAGAGGTTGTTGATGTATTTTTAAACTCCTTAAGAATATTAAAAGCTTTTTTTGCATTTTGAACCATTGGTTTTGCTTGTTTATATAATGGTATAACACGATTAGCAACACTAAGTGTTTTACCCAAACCACTTATTATTTTAGGAATAGATATTCCTTTAGATATAATAGATTCTGGATTCATAGAATAATCACCTATAATATACTATGACAAATTTTGAAAAATAGCTAATTAAAACTATATTTTATAAAAAAAATATGTTATACTTTTTATTGTAGAATAAGAGGTGTAGCGATGAATGATAATCTAAATCAAAATAATGTGCAAAATACTAACAACGAAAATCTAAATCAACCACAAGCTCCAGTAATTGATATACCAGTAGCAAATGAAACCGTAGCTACTGAAGTAACCAATAATAGTGTTCCTACAAATCAAGGTAATGAGGAAGTTAGAAATGAACCAGCAAGTGTAGAGGCTGAAGAGAATAAGAATAAAAATAAAAAGAAAGAAAAAAAAGTCAAAGAAAAGAAACCTAAAGAAGATCCTCGACTAAAAAAATTACTTATTAAACAAGAAGAATTAAGAAAAAAACTTAACAGTGGAGAAATAGTAAGAAGCGAAACGCCTATAGCTTATAAATTTATAGCTAAAGATGCTAGTGGAAAAATAGTAGATGGAGAAATTATTGGTAATTCAATTTTAGATATTCATACATTTTTAGTTAATAAAGATTACGAGGTTTATGATATAGCTCCTAAATCTAATAAAGCTACTAAACCTGGTGGAAGAAAGATGGCAATTAAAGATCTTCAATTCTTACTTACTCAGTTATCTACTTATTTAAAAGCAGGTATTACATTAGCCGATGCAGTTGATATTTTAGGTAAACAAATGAGTAAAGATAAGAATAAAGCTCGTGTATTCCAATCTTTAAGTTATGAATTAACTATGGGTGAGGCATTCTCTAAAGCTTTAGAAAAACAAGGTAATGTATTTCCACAATTATTAATAAACATGATTAGAGCTGCGGAAGCAACTGGTGAGATTATTGAAACACTAGATGATATGGCAGTATATTATACTGAAATGAATAAAACCAGAAAACAAATGAAAAGTGCTTTGACATACCCAATTATCATTTCCGTTATAGCTGTAGCAGTATTAACATTTATTTTAGTTTGGGTTGTACCCCAATTCGTTGAAATATACACTCAATCAGGTATTGAACCAACAGGTATTACAGCGATTGTAATTGGCTTGAGTAAATTTTTAAAGAATTATTTGATTCTGCTTATTGCAATTGTAGCAGCAATTATTGCTTTATTAATATTTGCATATCAAAAATCAAAGAGCTTTAGAAGAACAATTCAAACTTTTATGATGAAAATGCCGGTATTCAAAAATGTAATTATATATAATGAAATGACTATATTTACTAAAACATTTGCTTCACTTTTAAAGAATCAAATTGATATAAATGAAAGTATGGAAATACTTGAAAAGATTACAAATAATGAAATCTATAAAGAAGTTATGCGTAACACTATTAGCAATGTAAGTAAAGGTGAGAAAATATCAGATGCATTTAAAGGCCATTGGGCAGTTCCGGATGTAGCTTACTATATGATGGTCACTGGTGAATCTACAGGTGAACTTCCTAGTATGTTACTTAAAGTTAGTGATTATTATAGCGAACAACATCGTAATACAGTTAATAGCTTAAAAACATTTATTGAGCCACTTACAATCGGGTTACTTGCTTTTGTAGTTGGATTTATCTTAATAGCAGTAATTGTACCAATGTTTAGCTTATATGAAACTATCGAGTAGGTTATTATGGATATATTTATTATAATCGGTTTATTTATAGTAGGGCTAATATTTGGCTCTTTTTACTTAGTAGTAGCAACAAGGCTACCTGTAGGAGAAAAAATTGGTACATCTCGCAGTCATTGCGAATATTGTAAAAAAGAATTAAAATGGTATGAATTGATTCCATTATTTAGTTATATAATTCAATTAGGTAAATGTCGTAAGTGCAATAAAAAATTATCTATTATTTACCCAGCAACTGAACTTATTACAGGTGTTTTATTTAGTACTAGTTTTATATTGTACAAATTTGAATATCAATTTTTTATAAGTATAATTCTATTCTCTTTATTAATACTAATTTATATAAGTGATTTCAAATATTTTATTATATTAGATTCACCTTTAGTAATAAGTGCAATTGGGATATTTATAACTTATTTAGTATTCTTTAATATTAATGAAGCTTTAATAAGATTAGTATATGGATTATTTATATTTATGTTTTTATTGATTATTAAATTGATTGGAGATAAATTATTTAAAAGAGAATCACTTGGTGGTGGAGATATTAAGTTAGGATTTATAGTAGGCATGAGTTTGGGTATTCCATTAGGATGCACTAGTTTAATATTATCTTCATTCCTAGCTTTACCATATGCTATAACAACAATTTATTATGATGAAGGCAGAGAGGTACCATTTGGTCCATTTATTATATCCGCTACTATAATTATATTTTTGTTTATGGCTAAATTTAATAATCTGATAGATTTCTTACTATTTTAGAGATATTTTTATCTCTTTTTTTTTGCAAACAAAAAAACTAGATTTCTCTAGTTTAACCTAATGCATAAGCTAATGTAGTAGCTATTACACTACCTAACATAACTAATAGCATAATCCAAGCCATAAATTTAGTTGGATCAAATTTTTTCTTTTTCTTATTATCTTTTTTCATTTATATACATCCATTCTATAACTTTATATAATTAAATTATCATATTTTTTTAAGTTTGGCAATATACTTTAAAAAAAGGTGAAAAATATGAAAAGATATAGCAATGGTTTTAGTAATAGAAAAAGAATAATTATATTTATGATTACAATACTTATATTAGGAATTATAACAGGTATTATCTATTATTATAAATTACCTAATTTAACTAAAAACGTTTTATTAGAAAATATATCAAATACAATCTTAAAATCTAATATTAGTATAATGATTACTCATATTATTATGTTAATTATTATATTAATCTCTTCTTTTATTATAGTTGGATTACCTTTATCTTATTTTTGCTTATTTTATGAAGGTTTAAGCATTGGTTTTAATATTATAGTATTATTTACTTATAAAGGTGTTAAAGGCCTAATATATAGCTTAATATACAATATTTTATATAAATTTATATTTATTGCTATGTTTTTAATATTTATATATAAAATAACAAGTTTAACTTATAATATATTTAAACTAATAATCTTAAAAGATAAAAATATAAAAAGAACTATATCTAATAAATTAAAAAGTATCCTACTAATAATATTATTTATTTTTATTGTAGATATTATAAATTACTTTTTAAATCCATACATCTTAAATGTATTTAAAAATCTTTTAAAGTAGTTTATCTTGTGATATAATCATTGAAGAAATTTGGTGATTTAAGTGAAAAGAGTAGTTGTAGGAATAAGTGGAGGAGTAGATAGCGCTGTTGCTGCTTATTTATTAAAAAAAGAAGGTTATGATGTAGTAGGGTTATTTATGCGTAATTGGGATAGTTTAGTTAATAATGATGTAAATGGTAATCCTACTTTAAATAACGATATATGTCCTCAAGAACAAGATTATAATGATGCTTTAAAAGCGTGTGAAATAATAGGTATTCCTTTAAAACGAGTTGATTTTATTAAAGAATATTGGGACTATGTATTTACTTATTTTTTAGAAGAATTAAAAAAAGGTAGAACTCCTAATCCTGATTTAATGTGTAACAAGTATATTAAATTTGATCTGTTCATTAAAGAAGCTAAAAAACTAGGAGCAGATTATGTAGCTACTGGTCACTATGCAAATACTAGAGATAGTCATCTTTATAAAGCTAAAGATACTAATAAAGATCAAACTTACTTTTTAGCCAACGTAACTAGTAACCAATTAGAAAATGTTTTATTTCCATTAGGTGATTTAACTAAGCCAGAGGTAAGAGAAATAGCAAATAAAGCTAATTTAAATGTAGCAAATAAAAAAGATTCAACAGGTATTTGTTTTATCGGAGAAAGACATTATCAAGAATTTATACAAAATTATTTAAAACCTAATCCTGGTGATATTGTCGATGTTAAAACTAAAAAAGTTATTGGTAGACACAACGGTTTAATGAACTACACTATTGGTCAAAGAAAAAATGTAGGATTAAGCGGAGACAGCGAAAGACATTATGTTTGTGGTAAAAACGTTAAAGATAATATTTTATATGTAGCATTTGGTGATAGTGAATATTTATATAGTGATGAATGTATCATAGAAGATGTAAATTTAATTAGTGATAAACGAGTTAAAAATTGTACTGCTAAATTTAGATATCGAGGAGAAGAAATTAGTGTTGAACTAGAATATTTAGATAATAATGAATTAAGAGTTATTTATCACGATAGAGCCAAAGCAGTTACACCTGGTCAAGCTTGCGTTTTATATGATGGCGAAGAATGTTTAGGCTGTGGTTTTATTAAAGAAATAAGAAAAAACGGAGAAAAACTTTGGTACCTATAATTTAATTTAAAATAATCGATTTAAATATATGATAAGCACTTGACAAGCAAATGTTAAGTGCTTTATAATTTAGATATATACGATATGGAAGGACGTTAAAGATGAGTAAAATTAGTGAATTATTACAAGAATTAGGAATATCAAAAGTTAAACTAGCTAAGTATCTAGGAGTTTCTAGACAAATGGTATATAATTATTTAGAATTAGACAGTATAAATAAATGGCCTAAAGAGAAAAAAATATTACTATTTAAATTATTAGATATTAATGATGGCGATGATAAAACAATAAATAGTATTAAGGTCACTACTGATTATTTAATGGATGTTGAAAGTAGATTAACATCAGGAGTTAAATCTACTCCTGGATTTGATAATTATTTCAATATAAGCGATTTAAAACCAGAACAACAAAATTTGATTACTAATATTACATATTTAATTAAGGAGTTATTATTAGATGATGATACAAATAATACTACTTTTTACGTAATGAGTTATATGTATAATATGTTACAAAGTTTAGATAATGTTCCAGAAATTAAGTACATATTTGGATATATGGCAAAAACAACAGGATTTGTTGATCCGGAAGAATATAAGTTTGATGAGGATAAACAATTTATATTTGAAGGTATATTATATTCTGCATTAACTTTATATAATAATGGTGGTGCAAGTAAAACAAAACTAGCAGAAAGCCATAAGAGATTTGTTCAAGAAATTAATCAAAAGAAAGAAGAAACACTAAGTAGAACTCAACAATTAAATACAATTAAAATTCAAGCTTTAAGAGAATTGGGTTATAACGAAATAACTACTGAAAATGCTTCTGAAGTATTAGAAAAGATAGCTGAAATAGAATCTAGAAAAGTTTAATAAATAGAGTAGGAGAGGGGAGTTACATTTATAAACCCCACTCTTTTTATTTTTATAATAAATACAATTTAATCAATTATTAATAATATCAATTATAGAATATAATTATAATTATATTTTGCTATACTTAAATGTTTTAAAATGAATTATATAATTTAAACTTTAATTATCTTATTAATTGTTATTAAAATACAATACTATAAATTTAGCTTAAAAAAATAACACTTCCCCTACTTTATATTTTTTGTTAAATAGGGCATATATAACTATATAAGATTCTATTTAAATATATAATAATTAGTATATAATAAGATTATTAATTTAATATAAAAAGTTTATAAATGATTAAATAAATGATAATAATATTTTATATATTGATTTAATAATATAATATAATATATAAATATATAGTAATTAATATTAATTCAAATTATAATTTAATAATATAAAAATTCATTAAATGGACAACTTATCATCTTATTGATCCAAAATTAATAACTTCATATAATATATATTATGTTAACTTATATATTTTAGTAAAAATTAAATTAAGATATACTACTCTCTATACTTTATATAGTTTCATATATAATAATATAATGTATTTATATAATAATTTAATTTTAATTATAGTTAATTCAATCAATCAAATATATCTTATATATTATATATAATAATCATTATCGTTTAATTCTATTAATTATAACTATATAACTATACATAATGAATTCAATATAATACAATAATTAATATATAAATATCAAAAAAAAGAATAGGGGACTTAGAATAATACTACTCCCCTATCTTGTTTTTATATTTTCGATTATAGAACTTAAATCTAATTTTAGAGTTTTAAAATAATTTAAATAATATTCACCAATTGCATCTGGATAGATAATAGTAACTGTTTCTATCCATTCATTTATTTCCTCTTCAGTAATATTCATGAAATCACTTATAATTTCATCTAAACAGTGATTAAAAATTTCGCCATATTTATCGATTAATTGTTCAAATCTTTTCCTCCACCACTCTACCCTATTTACCATTGGATTATTGATTTTTTTCATTAATCTTTTAATAGTAAACTCTCTAATATTAATACCATTTTTATTGAAATTATAGGCAAGTGGTGATATATCATAAAAATCTAATCCAAATGTTTCAGCATTATCAAGTTGATATAATTTATTATTATATTCATAGTATTCAATACCATCACTTTGATCAAATATTAATTCTAATATTACCATTTTATAATAAGTTTTTACGTATTCTATATTATTAATTAAATCATTATATTTGACTTGCTTAATACTATCTAAATACTCAATGCCACAGACAAAATCACTTGTTAATTTATTAGAATTACTATTATTTATAAATAATTTAACTTGAGGAGTTGATATACCTAATTTATTAGCTACTTTAGAATATATATATTCATTACAAGCACTATTATAATAAGCATGTTTTACAATGTATTTTTCTAAAATATTATTCTTATTAACTGCTAGAATCAAATTACCGCTATCACCATTGTTTGAATAATCTTGTAGAATATAATCTTTAGTATATAAAATATCTATATTATCATTAATATTTAATTTATTCTTATTCTCTTTTAATTTTAACTCTTTGAAACATTGTCTTTCATATCTTCTTATTTGCTCTTGATCTATTTCATTGTACATACTTTACCTCCGATTGTTTTATTCTATACTATCGAGTTCTTTTTTTTACTTTATAATTGAACCTACTTTTAAATTCAGCTATTTCTTCATTATTATTGGATAATAAGAAATCTATTCCTACATTTGCTAATTTAGGGGCATAAATACTATTTAATACAGTATTATCAGCTAAGAAATCTCTTCCAATATTATTTACATTAGGTAGAGATATATCTTCTATACAATTATTTTCCTTTAAAAAATCATTACCAATATCTATTACATTATCTAAATTAATATAATTTAGTTTTTTACATCCAACCATACAATTATCATCAATACGACGAACATTTGGCAAATACACTTTTTCTAAATTAATAGCGTCTTTCATAAATCCATAAGGTAGTACTTCTAAACATGGAAACATACATGATTTTAGTCTTTCACATTTTTTTAAAAATCCAGACATAAACATGTAATCAGCTTTTATTAGGCTAGGTAGTGATAATTCTTCTAGTTGGCTACTGGCTAAAAAGCAGCTTCCTACATTTTTCAGTCTAGGGGCATCAAACTTCTCGATACATGAATTACTTGCTAGAAAACTATGGCCAATCTCTATCACATTTTTAACATTTATATTTTTTAAATTTACATTTTCCGAAAGAAAATCATCACCTATATATTTTACATTGGGTAGATTAACATATTCTGTCACTGAATTATAAGCCATAAAATTATCATTAATTGTAGTAACACTAGGTAGATTTATTTCTAGTAAACTATTGTTGCTACATAAAAAATCATCCCCTGCACGTTCTAAATTTGGTAAACATACATGTTTAAGCAATGAGTTTGCAAAAAGAAAATGCGACCCAACACTTCTTAAACTAGGTAAATCTAAAGTTTGTAAATAGTCTTCTTCTCCCATAACATATTCACCTATAGTTTCTAACTTGGGTGCATAAATCTCTTTTATATACACTTGTTTATTCAAAAAACTATCTCCTATTTTTATTACTTCTGGCATTATTAATTCTAAAGGTTTTTCACTAGATACTTTCTTAAAAACATTATTATCAATTTCTTTAGCTCTTTTAAATTCTACTTTTTCAAGATATCTAACCCATTTTAAATAGTTATTTTCAATAGTTTTGTTCATATCGTCTACTATTTCTATCATTCTATTATTTCTATCTACTTTAATAGTTATAGTTAAATCTTCATTACCATTATATATTATAATATTTTTATAATCTCCATCTTTTACTATTTCAAACTTTGAAATGGCTCCGCCAGAATGTGTAAATGAATCATGTATAAAAGTATGATTATCATACAAAGATACGCTTTTTTCTTTTAAATCAAATATAAAATAATCAATAATTAAATACCTAGATTTATCAATATATTTTTTGATTACTTTGCCATTTTTGATAATAATATTTTCATCACAGTAATATATGTTATCAAATTCATAATTAAAGTGATAATAACGTCCATCACTAGCCATTATAAAATCATCCATATCAAAATTGTGTAAATTGCTACTTATCTTTAAATTATAATATTTTTCAAAACTAGAAGTTAATCCTTCTATAATATTTTCTAAATTATTACTGTAGGTTGCATCTGGATTTTTAACATGATGATTATATCTATTCTTAATGGATAAGTTATTAATATCTCCCCGTGAAAATTGAATACTTATTACACTTGTTCCGTATTCATCATTTCGCTTAGGAGTACCAAAGTCACTTCGTTTTATTTCATTTACATTTTTCTTTACTGCAAAAAATACATGACAGTAATTTAATCTACCACCTTTAAAAGTACATAGTTCTTCTTCATCTGCATAATATTTCTTGAATTTTTGGATATCATTTTCAGTATTACATTCATATAAAGTGTATCCTGCTTCATCCATAAGTTCAAAAGGAGTTTTATTAGACATTATATAATGTACTTCACCAACTAATGAATAAATATAAAACTTAAAATCTTTCAAATCACCATTGTTTTTTAAATTATAAAATAAATTTTTACTTCTATAAAAGTGTTTGTCAAGTAAACTTAATAATAAACCTTCTTTTTCTAAAAGTGTAGCAAAGTTATCTCTTGCATAATGCATCATTTCTTCGCCATAATATTTCTTTATTAACTTTAGTTCTTGATTCACAACAACGCCCCCTAAAAACTAATTTAAGTGTGGATTATAGTAAAACTAAAAATAAAAAAGCAATAAATTTCTAGTTTTGAAGTTGTCAACAAAAAGTAGACAGTAAAAAACATTTTTACCCCTCAACTCTTCTCTAATAACAATGTTTTTTAATTAAATCTGTATCTTTATTAACGTGTTCATCAATGTTTATATTATTTTGATAATCTACTATATCGTAATTTATTTTTGAATAAAATAGTGATCTAATTGCTAACTCGCTATCATTAAGGATTATGTTTATTTTGCTTAATTCTTTTAATAAATCAATTTTTTCTCTTAAGGTTTCCTTTAAACCATCTGCCTCCCGAATATACTTTTCATATGATTGAACATTTGTAAGTTCGAAATCTAAATATTCAAAAATTTCTGTTATTATATTATATTTTTCTTCATCACTTACATTTTTGTTATTACAATACCAATTCGTTAATTTAACTATCGTATTCATATTAATATTTTCTGTCATTATTATATATATTTCCGGATAATTTATTGCAGTTACATACCCTGAATATGACTGAAAATCTACACCATTTACACGATCGCATATTTTGCAATTTTGATTACGTATACACTCTGTTACAATTAATTCATCATATTTTTTTAAATCGTAATCAATTATCTCAAATTTCATAGTATCGGGATTAAAATATCCAGAATTGTATTTTTCTTTTTTAACTTCTCCGTATTTAAATACTAAGTCCTTAAGCAATTCATTAAAACCTCTTTTTCTTCTTGCCATATAAGTGTATAAATTATCTCCAATTAATAATTTAAATTCATTCTTATTTTTATTCATATCAAAGCTCCTCTTTAATAATTATTATACTTAATTAATTTAAGTGTGATAAAAAAACAATGAATTTCTAGTTTTATTGCTTTTTTATTTGCAAAGATGGATTATCAGTAGCAACTGCAATAGCATTATCTAAGAATTCATTAAAGCTATTTTTATAAGCTAATAATACATTCTTAGTTGTTTCTATAACTTCTTCATTAGATATTTGTAAGAAATTAGCTATATCTTCGGTACTAAAATATTTTCCATCAACATATCCTAATTTAAGAGATATGATTACCGCATCTTTAGCGCTTAATGAAGTCATTAATTCACCAAAAGTTGGAGTTCTTAAAAGTTCTAATATTTTATTTAAATCACTTTTATTAAACGCACTAGAATTAACTTCAGTAGGTTTAATTACTTCTCCACTTATTACTGGTGTCTCTACTTCTTTTTCTTGGTTTTTTATTTCTATAGTACTAGATATTATATCACTTGCTTTCACAATATTATCTTTTGAATTTTGTTCTTTAATATTTCTATTTGTTTTTAATATTTTCTTAAGTTTAGGTATTACTGAGCCATAAAATAAATCTGATGTTTCTTTATCAAGTTGATTAGAACTTTTATAATCCTCACCATATTTTAATTTTAAACATTGTTTATATTTATCGCTTAATTCGTTAATGGCAATATTAATTTCACTTTCACTATAATTATTAAGATATTCATATATACTATTATATCTTGCAACTTTAATTGTTTTAATATCTTTTCCAGCTATTATTTCTCTAATACTTCTATAAATAACACCCATTTGTCTTTTTTCAGATTCTGTTAAATTTGAAGAATTTGGAATACTACTAAAATCACCATTGTATTTTTTGATTAAAACATTCCTGTATTCATCTTTTAATTTTGATACAGCCAAATCAATTTCTTCCTTAGAATATTTTCTTAAAACATCGTATAAGGTTTGCTCTCTTTTATTTACATAATTAGGATCTATCAATAATTTACTAATATTAGATAATATAGTTTGTCTAAATCTTCTTTTTTCTTCAAAATTTACATTACCTTCTGGAGAAAAATATCTATTTATCAAGTCTCTATCTCTTTCTTTTAGTTTACTAATAGCTTGCATGACTTCATCTTGTGTATAATCTTTAAAAAATTCAAATAGTTCTTCTATTGTCTTCATTTTTATTTTCATTTTTTCATCAGTACCTTTCATTTTCTTCACGTTAGTTATTGGGTTAATAACTACATTATTCTCATCAACAATGCCAAAATATATATTATTATATCTTTTAATATATTCTTTAGCCTCATTTGGATTATCCGTAAACTCAGCTAATTCCAATGCTATAGTAGGACGCCTTAATTTTCTTAATGCTTTTTCTTCAATTTGTCTGATTCTTTCTCTAGTAAGATTATATTTATTAGCTATACTTTGTAAAGTATGTATTTTTCCATCAGCTAGGCCATATCTTAACTTTATAACATTCTTTTCTTTATCTGAAAAAGAATCAAGTACCTTATTAATAGCTTCCTTAGCTTCTTTTAAGCCTAATGTATCAATTATATCTTCTGGTTTTTCTATCTTGTTATCAGCAATTATATCTCCTAATTCAGATTCGTCATCTTTATCGGAGTAATTAGCATTTAAACTTATAGTTTCATGTATTAATTGTTCATATTCTTTTATCTTTTCAATAGATATATTTAGTAAAAAAGATAATTGTTCGATGGTCAACTTTTTATTAAATTTATTCTGTAATTCTGCTTTTTCTCTTATGTATTTGTTAATTTGTCCATGTAAGTGAACTGGTAAACGAATATTTCGACTTTTATCAGCTATTGCTCTTGTTATTCCTTGTCTAATCCACCAAGTAGCATAAGAAGAAAATCTATAACCTTTTGTATAGTCATATGTCTTTACAGCTCTCATTAACCCTAAATTACCTTCTTGTATTAAGTCAATAAAATCTAATCCTTTACCTGTATATCTTTTAGCTATATGTACAACTAGTCTAAGATTTCTCTCAATAAATATTTTAGAAGCGTTCTCATCTCCATCAAGCAGTTTTTTACCTAGTTCTTGCTCCTCATCATAAGTTAAAAGTTTATGTTTCGATATTTCAATTAAATATTGCTTTGTAATATCATTCGTTTGAAAATCTGTATCGTAATATATTTCATTATTATCCTTTATTTCTATCCCATTAATATCACAATATATTTCTATTAATAGTGCACTAGTATTATTATAATTCAATGTATATAGCTGACCATCAATAATCGTTTTTTCTTTTTCATTTAAAATATTCATTAAGCAATTATTTAATAAAGCGTTTTCTAAAAGATGAGTTAGCATCGGTACATCAGGTATATATTTATGCTTTTCCAAAAAGTTACCAAAATCATTTAAATAATTTTTATTTATTTTATATTCATTAGTTATCTTAAACTTTTTACTTATATAATTATTTAATAAATAATTAGATTTGGTATTATCTGCTAATAAATCTATTGTTATATTAGCTAATCTTGTTATAATCTTACCTTTTATATATTCAGTATACTCTCCACATTTATATGTAGATTTGCTATTTTCAATTTCTTCTTTACATATTCTATCAAAAGAATTAATATCAAAATCCAAAAAATTATAATAGTCTAATGCTATTTTAATCGAGGGTTGAATTTTCTTATAGATTATGTTTACATCAGTCTTTTTGATATAATCAACAGTTATATTCATAAGTTGCACCTACTAACATCAATGAAACTATTATATCATAATTTATAAAAAGATAAAGATATAATTACTTGCACATTTTATTTTTATTTACTATATTAATCAAAAAAAGATATAATTTGTGTTAACTATTTAAAAAGTTACACGCTTACTATATCTTTTATGTTTTTTAAGAATAATTCATGTTTAATTCTTATTTTCTTTTAATTAACGATTTATTTCTTTCTATAATATCCTTATGATATTCTGGTAATATATCTGTTTCGATTTGTAAAGCTAATAAATCTTGTAAAGACATATTATTATAGTAATCTGTAGTATCATATGTATAACAATTGTTATAAAATCTTTGTTGAATTCTATAATAAAAATCACTTATTAAATGCTTATCGCCTTTAAATTCTTGCAAATATATATGTACAATATTTGAATAAATAGATAAATTAATAAAACAATCATTTAATTGATAATTTTGGATTTCACAGTCTATATTATTAGCAAAATCGCTTTCTAATATATAATCAACTTGTTTATTGAAAGCTTCTTGATTTGTAATTTGTACACCCCTATCATTAATAACATAGTTTCCATTTTTTATATCAACACATTCAGGAAGATGCCCCATATTCATTATTCTATCAAATATTATTTTTGGAATTGGGTCAAGTCTATCCACTTGATATCTCAATTTTACATCGTCATAACTTTTTGAAGTGCTAAAATTTATGCCAAAACATTTTTTTAATTTTATAAATTCATTCAACTTATCTCTTTCTATAGCTGCATTAATGAATTCTGGCTTTAATACATTAATTAAATCTCCTATACTTATATTATTCATATTGATTTCCTCTTTTCTTTTTATTTTTAATTTAATAAATGATTTATAAACTTCTTTTTGCTCTAGCTAATATTTTAGTTGGAGTCTCTTGCATTAACAAATAGAAATAATCATTATTTATATCAAATTTATTTAATTCCAATTCTTTTAAATTCGATTGTTCAATTATAGATGTTTGATAATTAGTTAATAGATAATCTGGAAATTCCTTTTCTAATAATTCATAAATGTATTGTGTATCATACCCATTTCTAACATTAGTTGAAACATTTTGTGTCTTTCTAATTACAATACAATCACTAGTTGCACGATAATCAAAACTATATCCCGGTATATTAACTATTGCTTTATGGTAACGTGTTGTTAATCCATAGAATTCATCAGAATTATTTGAATCTGAATGAATATTATTTGCATATTCATCATTAAAAAACTTATCTACTAATATATCAAATCTATTTTGATCAGTAATAACAGGATTATAATTACATGATTCAATAATATATTTTCCATTATTATTATTATTATTTTTTACTACATTAGAATAATTAAAATCTTCACCAGAAACATTAAAAATATTCTTATATAATCTTGTTGTGTTTTTTTCAGTAAAATCACATGACAATTCTAAATTTGGAGTTTCTACAGAATTATAATCTATCATAGAAAAACTATAATCTTTTATATTGTTATTTTCGCATTTGATATATTTTTTTAATTCTTGTAATTCATTTTGCTTTTCTAACATTTTTGAACGCAAACCTATTAATACATCTTTTACTCTATAATTATTATTCATATTGATTTCCTCTTTTCTTTTTAAACAATAATTTATATTTATATTATATAATATTATAAGTAATTATTGCAATAAAAATAACAGCTATAAGATTAGCTGTTATTAATATTTAGTAAACTGTTTAGCCTTGACCATACTTTTTTCACTTACTTGGAATGATTTAATATATTGTCTTAGAAAGTATAACTTATCTAGATTATTATCAAATATCATATCAGCAAGTATAATAGCTTGACTTAAATATATTTTATTATAACTATTTACATCACTAAATCTTTCATAGTTTTCTAAGTAAATACTTTTTACTTTATCATAATCAAAGTTACTATTTTTAGCATATTCTAGTAATTTCCAAAAAAGTAAAATCTCATTTTGTTTTATTATGGGATTTAATGATTCGTTGGGTGTCCTAAATTCAATAGTATTTTTATATGCTTGTTTATTAAAATCTTTTACATTTTTAAAGTTAATTGCTAAATTTTTAGAATAACTTAATCTTTTGATAATATCATGAATACTAGCATATTTAGAATTTTTATATTCACTATATATTTTACTATAAGAGTATGCTACTGGTTTAGCATAACTTTTTAATGCTGGTCGGTGATTAAGAAATAAACCATAACTAAAACGAGATATTACGTTTTCAAAACAAGCCCACAAATATAAGAAATTCAATAATTCATCTTTTTCATAATTAAGTGAGTGAGCTCCTATATGGATATGCCCTCCTGAATTTGGCCCAATACTACCAAATTCATTACATATATTACATATTTGAACTAAAAGATTCCATGTTTTTTTCTCATCCATCAAAATAGGACTAGCGATCTCTACCCCATCATTTAAAGTACCATCATTTTTATATTCATACTTTTTTGAGTATTCTTCTTTATACCAAACATCAGCCATTTTAATTTTATCGACATATTCCATTTCTAATTCGTATCCAAATGTAATATTTTTATTTAAACCTATATTATTTCTTAATCTTAATTTATAATGATTTAAAAGATTTAAAAGTCTGTGTAAATCGTGTGGTTTTAATTTAGTTAATATAACATTATCGTGTATATCTATAAAATGTAGCAATTTATGTTCATAATAATTATCTAATAATTGCATATAAACCTTCTATAAATGTAATTCAAACTTAACGCTACTAGTTCTTTTGAAGCCCATATTCTCATATAATTTATGAGCTATGCATGCATCGCCAAAACACGTTAAATAAATCATCTTATAATTATTATCTTTAGCATAATTAATTACATATTCAAATAACTTTTTAGATATACCTAACCCTCTATATTTACTAGATACTGCTACATTAAATAATTCAATAGCGGGTTGTAGCGAATTAGTAAATAAATCAATCATATACATAGTTATTGATCCGATTATTTTATCATCTTGTTTTGCTACTACAATATAATAATTATCGCTACTTTCATTATACTTTTGATATTCATCTAAATTGTTACTACCATCAAAGACTTCATCAATTAATTCTTTATATTTATTTATATCTTCTTTTTTTAAACGTTCTATAACCATAGTATTACTTCCCTTCAATATATTATTATAACACTTTATACTAATATCTTTAATATAATAGTTTTAAATATGCATATATATTTATAGGTGATTTTTATATGCAAGTACTTACTTCTTTAATAATATCTAGTATAGCAGGTCTATCAACTGTTTTAGGTAGTATAGTTATATTTTTAAAATTTAAAAGTAACAATATCAATAAGTTTATTGTATTCTGTTTAAGTTTTTCTTTAAGTATAATGATTGGTATTAGTATAACTGATTTAATCCCCAATGCTTCTTATTCTATAATAACTAACTATAATTTAACTAAAGGAATATTAATATGTCTATTACCCTTTTTATGCGGAATAATTCTTATATCTTATCTTACAAATAAAATAGACAAATATAAGTATACTAGTAATGATTTATATAAATTAGGTATTTTAAGTATGATAACATTAATGCTTCATAATTTACCTGAAGGTATTGCCACATTTATGAGTAGCTATAATAATATAAATTTAGGTATAAAACTAAGTGTAGCTATAATGTTACATAATATCCCTGAAGGAATAAGTATAGCAGTTCCTATTTACTATGCTACTAATAATAGATTATTAGCTATAAAAAAAGCTTTTATATCTGGGTTAGCTGAGCCATTAGGAGCAATACTTGCTTTTATATTTTTGCATAACTATATTAATGATTCACTCATAAATATAGTCCTTATTTTAGTTGCAGGTATTATGATTACCTTATCAATTAATGAAATACTACCACAAGCATTAAAATATAAAGAAAATAAGTATATTTATTTAGGATTATTGATAGGAGCTATAATTATTATAATTAATCATACATTATAAAAAAGTAGAATTAGTATTTTCTAACTCTACTCTTTTCATATTCTTTATATAAATTAATTGATAAATCAATATAATCTTCAGTAAAATCTTTATTAATTAAAGCCATTAATAAGTTATTTTGAATACCAGATATTATAGTTTGTAATGCTCTAGCTCCTGTGTTCATTTTATAAGCTTCCATAGCTATTTTATCAATGAATTCTTCATTGAACGTAATTCCTTTATAACCGAACAATTTAACTGTTTCTTCTAAATTTTTCAAGGGACTTATCAAAGAAGATAATAGAATCTCTTTTAAATCTTCCACCATATATGTTTTTGTGCTAGCAAGTACTTTTATCCGACCAAAAAATTCTCTTTTTAAACCATAATCAATATAATCTTCTGGAGTAATGACATAAGTCTTATCTTTAGTGTTATCAAGTCCATTACTAAAACCTATTGATTTAGTTTCTTGTTTTTTAATTAAATTATCTCTTAAATCAGTAAATGCCCCACTTAAAATAAAAGTTAATTTACTTGTATCAAAGTCTATTCTTTCAGCAAATGGGCCATTACCTAAAACTACTTCATATTCTCCGCCGCTTATAAACCCAAGAAGTTCCTCTTGAACGCCTTGTTTCATATCTCGTCCTACTATATTCGTATTTACCGCTAGTTTATCAATTTCATCTAAAACTATTATTCCCTTCTGGGCTAGTTCAATATCACCATTAGCTTGATGAATTAGTTTTTCTAATAAATCAGTAATAGTTGGACCAACATAACCAGTTTCCGAAAAACTATTTGAATTCGTAATTACTATTGGTAAGCCAAATTTAGTAGCTATATCTTTCATAATTGCCGTTTTACCAGTACCAGTTGACCCATCTAGTAAAATAGTTATCTTACTACTATCAAGTAGCAGTGGATTATCAATTTCTTTTTGTTCTAAACTTTCAATTAATAATTGATTATAATAAATATTTGCAACTAGAGTTCTAATTGCTTCTTCTTGACCTACTATTTTAGAACTTATTTCATCAATGATTCTATTCACATCTATATTTTCAGAAATCACTCTTTCTTCTTTTTGTTTGTGGCTTTTATATAGTTTTTCTAAACTATTTTTTCTGATTTCATCTGGCATTATCTGTATTGGAATCATTATCCCTATGCCATTATTAGTATTAGATGTAACTTCTTCGCTAGCTAAAGTACCACTTAATAAATCAATTATTTCTTCTGATTTCCAATCTTTTTTGTGAGTGTTTTTACTAATTAAAAAATCGCCGTTTTCAATTAATGATATATTTAAAGCTCTTTTGGCAATATAAAAGAACGCATCCTCATCATTGAATTTATGTCTATTAATTATCTCATCAGCATATGTATTTTCAAAAATATAAATAGCTCGATTATTATCTTCCTCTTCATAACTTAATTCTAATATAGTATCATCATTCTCAATAAAGTGAGGATCTCCAGTAACCAAATTGAATTCATCAAAATCTTCATGCTTTAAATCTCCAATTTTTATATCAAATGATCTATTTGGTTTATAATAATCAACTATCGTTATTAAACTAGCTTCCCATAATCTATCTTTTTTATCAAAAATAATAGCTATTCTTTCTTCAAAATCACTCATAACTAAACACTCCTTAAATATGATTTATAGTATATATTAAAGTGTTTTTATTTACAAGTGATATTTTTTCTTTTTATTTCCACTAGGATTATCTGGATGTTCTAAAACAAACTCATTATCTTGCCAATTGCTATACAAATGATTTATATCTCGATCATTTTTTATTATATCTATCTCATCTATTAAAGTATGTTTATATTCATCTAATTCCTTAATCATTCTATCTATTATAAGAACTTGTTTCATTTTATTAATAAATCCAGCATATTCTTGCATTTTGCTTAGTTTAATATCATTAGGTATATCATCTAAATTTACATTACTTAATGCTAAACACTCTGGACATTGTATTTGGAAAACAAGAAATCCTTCACCTTTTTTATTATAGTCAATCCCTGGATAAAGATTATCCTCATTCACATAACTAATTTTATGACACATACTACAACAACACTTATAAACCTCATTCATACACTATTTATTCCTTTTCAAACTATAATTATCATTATTATTTATTATATTAAATAACTCATTTGTTTCTTCTAAATAAAAATTGCCCAAACTTTTCATAAAATCTAAACATGATAATTCATGTTCTGTTAAATTAATGTTACTCTTACTACAATATTCCATCATATAAAATAATTCCATATCGACTAATTTAGAAAATTCTTTACTTAAATCTATACAATAATCATATAAATCAGGATTGCTATTTCGATGTTTTTTATTTAATAGTATATCATTATTTCTTCTAATTACTTTTTTACTAATCATATCCGACTTATCTATATCTTCGATAAACAATTTAAATTTCAAATTCATAAAATAAGTACTATCATTAAATAAATATTTAGAATTATATATACTTTTATAACTATCTTTTATCATTTGAGATATAGTAACTATATTATCATACTCTTCTACATCTGTATTAAATATATTACATATATTATTTATAACTTTTTCTCTCATTTATTTTTACTCCTTCATTATTTTAATATGATATTAATATCAAAATTGTGTAATTACAATATAACCATGAATTACCAAAAATTTAATGTATCTTTATACTATTTTTAACCATAATACTATTAGGAGGTAAAGATATTATGAAAAATAATAACAAAAATAATGCTAGAAACAATAATTCAAAAAATTGTAATAGCAAAAATTCTAGTAAAAAACAAAGTTCTAACAAAGAACAAGAAAGAAATTCAGAACGTAATAACAACCAAGCTAGATAATTTTACGTTATTTCTTACTCCGGGGATGATTTAAGTAATCCCGCTTAATTGTATCATTTAACATTTTAGCGTAGATTTGAGTGGTAGATATATCACTATGACCTAAAAACTCTTGAATGATACGTAAATCTGCACCATTATTAAGAAGGTGCGTAGCAAATGAATGTCTTAGGGTATGAGGAGATATATCTTTCTTAATACCACATTTAAGGCATTCTTTTTTTATCATTTTAAAGAATGCTTGCCTTGATATATTTGTACCAATATGACTAATAAATAAATATTCACTAGTTTTATTTTTTAATAAACTATTACGATGTATATCAACATACTCTTTTAAATAATTAATGCTTATATCATTTAGAGGAATAATTCTTTCTTTACTCCCCTTTCCTACTACTCGAACTAATGCCTCATGATAATCAATATCACTTAGTTTTAAACTAACTAATTCACTAACCCTCATACCGGTAGCATAAAGCAGCTCTAACATAGTTTTATTACGAAAATCAACATCAGTTTCAATATTTATATTAAGTAGCCTATCTACTTCTTCTATAGTTAAATACTTTGGTAATTCTTTAGCAAGTTTAGGTTGGCTTATATTTTCACAAGGATTAACTTTTAATAATTCCTCATCAATTAAAAAATTATAATAGGAGTTTAAAACCGTCAAATAATGAGCTTTAGTCCTACTAGTAATATCATGTTGATATAAGAAATTTTTAATATCATTTATACTAGCTTTAATAGTATCTTTTTTATTTAAAAATAGATAAAACTTTTCTAAGTTGTAACGATAAGATTTAATTGTATTATCGCTTAGTTTTCGCTCATATTTTAAATAATCTAAATATTTTTCTTGATTGCTATCTATCATTTACTTCATCTCTTTATAATAATAAATATAGCATATAGATTTAAAAAATCAAGACTTGACAAAACATTTTCTTGACCAATAGACTTTAAATACCTAATTTGTTATAATTATTTAGGAGGTTACTATGGAATTACTTGCAAATAAACTACGTCCTAAAACTTTAGAAGATATAATCGGCCAACAACATTTAGTTGGTAAGAACAAAATCATTTATAATATGGTTAAGAATAAAAAGATATTTTCCTTTATTTTGTATGGTCGTCCAGGTATTGGTAAAACTAGTATAGCTAATGCTATAGTTAATGAACTTAATATAAAATATAAATTTTTAAATGCTACAATTAATAATAAACAAGACTTTGATATAGCTATTGAAGAAGCTAAAATGTATGGAGAATTAGTATTAATAATAGATGAAATTCATCGAATGAACAAAGATAAACAAGATTTATTATTACCTTATATCGAAAATGGCACTATTATTTTAATTGGTTTAACTACTTCTAATCCCTATCATAAGATAAATCCTGCTATTCGTAGTAGAGTTCAAATATTTGAATTATATGATTTAAAATTGGAAGATATCGTAAATGGGTTAAAACGAGCTTGCCTTTATTTAGAAGATATTAATATAACTGATGAAGTATTAAAAAACATTGCTATGTTATCTAGTGGTGATTTTCGCTCTGCTATTAACCTACTAGAAACTGCATATTATACAAGTAATAATAAAACTATTACGATAGAAGATATTCATAATATTAATAGCAAACCAATTCTATTTCATGACAAAGATGAAGATGGTCATTATGATCTTTTAAGCGCTCTTCAAAAGTCTATTCGTGGAAGTGATGAAAATGCCGCTATTTATTATTTAGCTCGTTTAATTGCAGTTGGAGATTTAGATAGCATATATCGCAGATTATCAGTGATTGTCTATGAAGATATTGGTCTTGCTAATCCTTCATTAGGCCCCAAACTTATGGCAGCTATTCATGCTAGTGAATTAGTAGGATTACCTGAGGCTCGTATTCCACTTGCAGAAGTAGTGATTGAAATGGCTCTATCTCCTAAAAGTAATAGTGCCCATGATGCAATCAATGCAGCTTTAAATGATATTAATATGGGTAATACTGGCAATGTACCTAAACATATTAAAAATGGTAATAAAGATTATAAATACCCTCATAATTATAAAAATAGTTGGGTTAAACAACAATACTTACCAGATAATATAAAAAATAGAATTTACTATAAAAGAAAAAGTAATAAATATGAAGATAATTTAAATAAAATACATGATGAAATGAGAGGTCAATAATGAAAATAACATTTTTAGGAACAGGCATATACTCTTTAGCTATTGCTATGAAAATTAAAAGCAACATAGAGGTAGTTATGTGGAGTGAAGATAAGAATAAACCGGATGAACTTAATAATACAAAAAAATTAGAAAGTATTATTAAAGATGTAGTTATTCCAAATAATATTAGTGTAACCAATGATTATCAAAAGGCATTAAAAGATACTAATTATATTATTATTGGTACAGGTAATAAATATGTAGAAAATGTATGTAATAATGCTTTACCATATTACAATAAAGATATACCAGTTATAATTCTTACTAAAGGAATGAAAAATAAAAGATTTATCTCCCAAATAGTAGAAAATATCTTAAATCCCAAATATTTAACTATATTTAGTGGGCCAACATTTGCTACTGATTTAATTGCTAATACACCATGCGCTCTTACTATGGCATCCAACTTAATAAGTATTAATAATGAAATAAAAGGGTTATTTAATTTGAATAATCTATCATTTCAAAATAGTACCGATATTATAGGAGTACAAATATGCGGTACATATAAAAATATTATTGCTATAGCTAGTGGAATTTGTGATGAACTATATAATTCACAATCAACCAGAGCACTATTACTTACCTATACTTTTAATGAATTAAAAGACATATTAAATGAATTTAACTGTAATATAGATACAATATTAGATTATGCTGGTATTGGGGATTTTATTTTAACATGTACTAGCACCTATTCTAGAAATTATAATTATGGAAGATTACTTGTAAAAAATAAAGATGAATCAATTAATTATTTAAATAACAATACTGTAGAAGGATATGACAGTATTAAAGAGTTGAATGAGTTATTAAAGGAAAAGAATATGAATAATACTATTATAAATATCTTAGACAATATTATTAATAATAACACTCCTATAGAAACGCTTATTAATATAATAAAAAGCCAATCATAATGATTGGCTTTTAAACTGATAGAATATATGGATTATCTTTTGATCCATCACCTTTACTATATAATACATGTTTATTTAATGCTACTACATATCTAACACTTGCTCTACCGGCTGCCGCTTCTTCAGATATTTTACCATTATAATTAATCTTATATACGTAATAAGTATTTGAACTTGATGCAGTAATTGTCCACCATGATTCTTTACTCGATGCTAAATAATTGTAGTTTTGACATTGTGCATCTAAGGAACTAATGCAACTTTCATCTAAACTAGCTCTCATATATTCATATAATGGTAATAAACCTATAATTTGATTTTTTAATTTAATATTACATTCACTTATACCATTTTTAGTAGTATTATCTTTAGCCCTCTTACCTGTACATAAATCAAACGAAGCTAGATATTCTTTTAAACTCGTATGTAAGCTAGATGAAGTATCGAATGCATCATTAACATATGTGTATATTTTACTATTTTTATTTGTTCCACCATATTCATTTATACCATAATTATTTTCTCTTTCAACGTTATAACTATCATCCCATAATGTATAATCATCTGTACTAGGTGTATCTAATATAAGATATACTAAATCATTACTGTCTATCTTTAATATGCGCCATAAACTACTATTATTTTGGCTTTGCTTTTTACTACCACTATCAACTTTTGCATCACCATTAGCATTTGTTTCTAAATTATAATTTATTTGAACATAATTGTTTGGTAATTGCCCTCTAAACACTTTCTCATTACCTATTTGGTATAAACCATCACCAGTTGTTACTATTGGTATTTCATTAATTACATTGCTAAATTTCTCTGTTTTATAGTTTTCTCCACAATCTAAATATGCTTGATAAAAATATTCTGTATCACTAGTTTTTTCAACCTCAACATGACCATTACATGTTTCACTTTTACGATATTTAGTTAATGGCTCCATATATTTAGCTGCTACTAACGCATCACTATTAACGTTGGAAACATCACCAATATTAACTGGTAATAAGCCCTTGTTATCTTCATAATATTTACTCGCTGCTTGTTTCATAATATTTTCTATATTTTGATAACTCTTATCAGCCGGTCCTTTAATTAAAGCAAATAATAATAGTAATACTATTAAACCAATAAATATTATTCCTAATATTGCAACCATTCTAAAATCATTCCAAATTTTCTTTAATAAATTCATAACCCACTCTCCATGATACAATTATACCATGAAAAAAGATAAAGAGAATATAAAATTTACTTTATCTTGTTAAAACTGATTCATCAGATATATCATTTGGCTCCTTAAATAGGTTATCAAAGTCTATTGACATAGCATCGGTTTCTTTATTATATAAATCATCGTTTAAACTATTTAATAATTCTGGATTCTTATAAGAAGTATCATCTATATGGTAATATCCAATTGGATTTCCAGTATAATCACTAGCTAATATTACAGTAGCTTCATCACTGGCATCTTTAAGTTGTAAGTCATAGTCACTTTGATAATAACCACCACTATTACTACCAACACCAAATACAATTTTAGGATCATTATTATAATTTACATTTGGATTAGTTTTATTACGAGCATTATTAATATCTGTATATACCATACATCCAGGAGTAGTCATAAAAGTATCACCAATTTTTATTGGGACTTCTTCTACCACATCACTTTTTACACCTTTTTCAATAGTCGGTTCTATTTTAATAACATTATACATCTTTGTATAATAATCAGCTTCTATATTTAGCTCAGCTATCTTTAATAGATTAGCCAAATTTGTTATATTAACTAATTCATATCTAATTTTTTCATTGTCTGCATTAAATTTATCTATAAAATTATTATTAACTTCAACTTGGTATCCTTCTTCTAAGAAATTTAAACTACTATTATTTTTTTCTTCACTGTTTTCAGATAATTTAGTTGAAGTTTCAATTAAATCATTTTGGTTACTATATAGTAAATATATACGTTGTAAGGCCTTTAAAAACTTGATTCCGTTATTATACGATTCATCATCAGTCAAGCTCATATTATCTATATATCCTTGCATTAATTTTAATAAATATACATGTTTACTTATTAAGAAGTTAAAACGTGAATCATCACCATTTGATTCATATAATTTATCTGCTTCAATAACTAATTCATTTATTTTATCTTTGATTTTGTTAAATCCTTGACTACCTCTGAAGTTTGATTCATGATACAATAATTCATCAAGGAAATTGCTTAATTTATATTTATAATTATTTAATTCTTGAATATCTCCCATATCTTTACTCTCCTTATTATATATTTATAATACTATAAGAGAATAAAAAATTCAATTTAAAGTTAAAATATTTACAAAAAATATAAAACTAGACATAAAAAAAGCCTACTACAGTAGACTTAATTATCAATTTGGTGACCCGTACGAGATTTGAACTCGTGAATGCATGCGTGAAAGGCATGTGTGTTCAACCACTTCACCAACGGGCCAAAAACAAAATGGTGGGCCTGGGGGGACTTGAACCTCCGACCTCACGCTTATCAGGCGTGCGCTCTAACCAGCTGAGCTACAAGCCCATTTCTTTTAAAACCTCTTTAATTCTATCTTATTTTAGAACTAATTGCAAGCATTTTTTTACAAAATTATTCATTTATTGCAAAATTTATTGTTAAGTAATGTCTTTTCGCTGTAAATTAGCCCATTTCTTTTAAAAAAATGATATTTTTCTTTTTTTAATAAACTTAAATCTTTTCTATTATTATAAATAATTTCTTTGTATGGAAACTGATATAAATGCCTTTCTAATAAGAACATATTATAGTAGTACGGAAATAACTTAAAACTATCAATTACTTTATATATTAATAAAGATATCATTACATAGTTATTTATTTTATATTTTATATTAAATATTACAAATATAATTAAACATATTATCGATATTAATTGACTTACTCTATAAGCTTTTTTATATGATAGTACTTTTTCTAATAATAAATTAAATATTTTATACCCATCTAATGGTATTATTGGAATTAAATTAAATAAGATTATATACTTATTATATTCATTAAATATTTTATATAAATAAGTATCATTATAGAGGAAAACATTAATAACTATACCCAATAATAGTTGAAATAGTATTCCTCCATTAGCTATAATCAATTCTTTATTTATTGAAGAGTTAATTGGCTTATTTACTCTTGTTATACCTCCGAATGGAAATATCTCTATTTTTTCAATATTATAATTAAATAGCTTTATAAAAAATACATGACCGAACTCATGTATAATAATTATACTAAAAATAACACTTATATTCTTAAAATAACCGGATAATAGCGCAAGCAAAAACATAGCATAAGTAACATAATTAACTTTTAATTTGTTTAAGGTATTCATCATAATCTATATATACCCCACCCTTACTTATTACAACATAAGTAGTATTATCTGTAGTTTCTCCAATTATTGAATTAGCTTCAACATAATCATATAAGTTTACATTTGGATTACTTATATTACCATACCAAATATCTGCTCCATCAATACCTTGAATAATAATTACATTTCCATAATTATCTTTTTCACCACTAAATACTACTATACCACTTTTTAAAGTATTAATGGCTTGATTAGTCGGATATTTTAACATTACCCCATCATAGTATTTGGTCTTTTCTATATTTGTTGTAGCATCACTAAATACAGCAGCAGTTTTCTTGTTATCATATTTAGGAATTATATTGCCAAAATATCTATTATAAATATTTTGAAATTTTTGAAAAGATAGAGAATCAGTAAATATATATTTTTCAAATATTTTTTTATTAGCATTAGAATAGTTAATAAAAATTGCACTTGCAAAAAAGAATATAATTGAGAGTAATATCCTTGAAAATAGATTACTTATATTTATATTACTACTCTTTTGATCTTTAACTACATAATTATGTCTTTTATTTTTAATTCTTCTTGTTACTGCATCTATTGATTCAACCATTATTATTATCACCTATTAATTCTTATGCGTTTACGTATTAAATTATAACTAATTAACCAAAATATTAAGTTTAATAGATAATCACTTAATAAAGTATATATAAATATTTCTATATTAATGTGATTAAATATAATATAAATAATTGTACAATAAAAGAAACAATAAAAGCTATTTAGCCCTATAAAAGGCATTATTTTCTTGTTTCTAATTTTAAAGACCTTTTTACTTAGATAGAATAAAAACAGTAAGATTAATGCATTTAAAACATAGGTATGAGCAATTACTAAATCAATTAATAAACCTAATACTAAAATAGGAAAATAATCTTTTTTTCGATATAATGTTAAACTAACTAAAAAAAGATAGGTGTGATATGGTGTTAAATTATATATAAATATATCTATAATTAAAAATAATAAGGAAAGTAGACTATTCATTAGCATCTCCTACTTTACTAAGTATTGCTACATAATCAATATTACTAAAGTCAATTTGCTTATCTAATATTATTTTTTTCTCAATACCATTATTAGTTGATTCAATTTTACCTACTTTACCAATATATATATTAGCTGGTAAGTTACCTATACCAGATGTATAAATATAATCCCCCACTAAAACATTATCATAATTAGTAATACTATCTACTATTAAATTATTATTTTTATCTACTCTTAAAACTCCATATGTGTTATTTATCTTAACTGAGACATTAATGTCTTTATTAGTTATTAAATTAACTTTACTACTATGTTTATATACTTTATCAACTACACCTATTAAACCATCTTGATTGACTACTGCTTGTTTTTCTTTTATACCTTCCTTACTACCTTTTAAGATAGTTATTTCATTATAATAGTTATAGATATTGCGATATATAACCTTAGAAAATACATAATCATATTGGGGAGATTCTTTTATGTTATATAAGTTTAATACTTTATTATATTCCGTTTCATAATAAGTATTATCACTAATATCAATACTTTTAGCTATATCATCTAACTTAGAATACTTATTCATTAAATAATATCCACTATCTTTAAAAATAATAATAAATAGTAATATTAAAAAAATAATAGAATTAATTTTGAACTTTTCCATGTATAATCACACCATTCTAAAATTCTTCTATTATTATTCCCTAACTTATAAAAACTATAACCTTATTTAGTTTTATTATATTCATTTAGTATACTTTGATTTACTTCATCATAATTATCTAATTTACTAGTATTAATTAATGACTCATATTTAGCTAACTTAGTTAAGAATTCATCGCTTACACTAATTCTTTTTAAATAAATGGAAATATCTTGATAATAATCTTGCATTAATTTTATAATCTTTTCATCATGATACATCGCAATAAATACGCGATAATAATTATCGTCATGAACTACAATACTACTTTTAAAATTATTTGCTTGTTTTAAAGCGTTATCATAGTTAGAGAACACTCCTACCTGGAATGCGGTTACTTCATTATTAGAAGTAGTTAAAGCAATTCCTTCTTCAATATTTTTAAAAACATAAACTGCAAAAAGAGAACCTACTAATACTGCTACTAAAATTGTAATTAGAACTTTTTTCATAAAATATATCACCCAATTATGTTATATCATATAAGTTATGAAGATATTGTCGAATTAGGGTTGTAATATAAAAAAAATTACTAAAATTAATTAGTAATTCTATTTAGTAAAATTAATATCTACAACTGTATCTTTATTAATCTCTGAGCCACCTGCTATACTTTGACTAAAAGCATAACCATTACCATTTAAATTACATTTAATGCTTAACATATTACAATAAGTTAATACGTCACTCTTACTCCACCCATTTAAATCTAACATATTAATTAAACTTCCATTAGTAAGCAAGAATACTTTACTACCTAAAACAACTTGGCTATCTTTATTAGGATAATTATTTATTACAAAACTACCATTACCCATCACAATAGGAACTAATCCTTTTTGTTCAATTAAAGTCGTTACCACATTTATTGGTTGATTTAAATAATTATCAACTTTAGCTATCTTATTATTATCCTTTTGTGTCACTGTAGTTGATATATTAGCATAATTAGCAATATCATCAACAGCTTCAACAATCGGAGTTGTAAGTCCCATAATATGGCCATCATATTGTTTTACTGATACATAAATTACATATTTAGGATCTTCTTCAGGAAATAAACCAGCAAAACTTTTTATATAGTTAGTTTCACCAGTTAAATATCCCCCTTTATCAGATGGTATTTGAGCCGTACCAGTTTTACCAATTAAAGTAACTGTTTTAGCTTGATAATATTTATTAGTAGTTATACTATCATAAACTGCTTTATGAAGCAAACCAGTCATTTTACTTACAGTTTCACTGCTAACTTTTTTGCCTAAAGACTTCCTTTGTGATTGATAAACAACATTCCCTTCACTATCTACCATTTTATCTACTATATAAGGTTGCAATAATTCCCCATCATTAGCTAATACAGATAATGCTTGTAAATTTTGAATTGGAGTTGTAGTAATACCTTGCCCAAATGATGCAGTTGCTAATTCTGATTGATAAGTGAAATTGATTTGTCCAGCTAATTCACCAGGTAAATCAACTCCGGTTTTGCTGCCAAAGCCTAAATCATTATAAAAACTTTTTAATCTTTTGACACCTAATTTCAATCCTAATTTAGTAGCAGCTACATTTGAAGAATAAGCAAAACCTGTATCAAAATCAATAACACCAAAACCAACATTGTTAAAATCTTTTATTGTTACATCTGCTACATCTATTTTACCAGATTCATATTTTTCAGAACCATTATATACACCATTTTCCATAGCAGCCATAAATGAGAATATCTTCATAGTAGATCCTGGTTCATATTGATACGAAACTAAAGGATTTAAATAACTTTTTAATGTTTCTAATTTATTTAAATTAAAATTAGGACTAGTAGCACTAGCAACAATAGCTCCAGTTTTAGCATCCATAATTGAGAAAGTCATCCATGTAAAATTACCATTTTTTTCAACTTTCGAAATAGCATTTTCGGCAAATAGTTGAATATTACTATCGATCGTTAAATAAATATCATTTCCAGGCGATGCCGGTTCAATATAATATGGAGCATTAGGCATTTGGTAACCATAAGCATCTTTTTGATATGTTTTTTTACCATTAGTACCTTTTAATTTTTCATTATAGTACTCTTCAATTCCCATTTCACCTTCAATGCCACCATCTTCATTTTCTTTAGCATAACCAATGACATATGAAGCAAAAGTACCCATTTTATAATATCTTTTGGTATTAATAGTAAAATCTATACCTGGTAAATTTAATTCTTCTATCTTTTTCTTTTTTAATTCACTAATATTTCTACCACCAGGACCAAGTTCAACTTGATAAGCGTCTTTACTAAGTAAAGTAATTATTCTTTCTTCACTCATATTAAGGAGTGGTGCAAGTAGTTTAGCTGTGTTTTCTTTATCTACAACATGTTGTGGTTTTTCTTCATCTTTTGTTCTACTACTAGATAAATATGCTACTACAGTATAGGAATTAACACTTTGTGCTAGTATTTCCCCATTTTTATCATATATAGATCCACGAGAAGCATATAAAGTTTTTTCAACAGTATTACGGCTATCGGCAAATTTAGTTAAATCTATTCCATCAACTTTCTCACTTAAAACAACATACGAAAGCTTAGCAATTATTAATATAAACATAACAATCACTATTAAGACTGCAAAAAAATTAACTTTAACAACAGCTTTAGTCTTTTTAGCTTTCATAAAACTTGCTCCCAACTATAATAATTATAGAATATTTAATAATTTCTTTCAAGCAAAAACACTAATAAGTAAGTTATTAGTGTTAACCCGCGTCTATTACATTTAGATTTTCATCATATTTTTGCATTATCTTTTTATATTTTTCAAAAACAGTTTTATAATTTTTTAAATATTTTTCATCATGCATATAACTAAATGGTACAACTAAATAAGTGGCATTAGCTCCAGTAACATCATAGCTATAAGTATATATTAACTCAGATGTTATATCACCTATTTCAACTTTGCTTTCATTTCCTTTAACAGTTTTAGTAATAGTCATACCACTAAGTAAACCTATTTTAGTGTTCTCATCAGGTTGATTTGACAAGAAATTACCATGTGAATAGAATACATGAGTATTATCTATTTTCTCATAAGGCTCAATAACATGAGGGTGATTACCTAATACTATATCTACATTTAAGCTAGCTAAATATTTAGCCATTTCTCTTTGTTCTGCTATTTCTGCATTTGTATATTCAACACCCCAATGCATTGCCACAATTAATACATCTACTTTATCTCTTACTGCTTCAATATCTTTCTTAACTTGCTCTTTATCATAAACATTTAGAATATATGAACTACCACTCGGTACATTTATACCATTAGTAGATACAGTATAAGATAACATTGTATATTTAATATTATTTTTCTCTTTAATAATAAAATCATTGCGCATTTCTTCGCTATCAGCCATTCCGTTTGATAGAACATCTTTCTTTTCTTTCCAATATGCTACACTATTTAATCCGCCTTTTAACCCTCTATCTAATGAGTGATTAGTAGCAAGTGATACCATATTAAATCCAGCATCTATCATTGCATCACCATATTCACTTGGAGTATTAAATAGCGGATACCCAGAATAACCAATTTCTTCCCCTCCAAAAACAGTTTCTTGGTTGTAGTAAGCTAAATCATATTTATTTTCTTTAATATATTGTTTAATTAAAGAAACAGCTGGAGTAAAATCATAAACTCCATTTTTATGAAATGCTTTAAAGACATTAGAATGAACTAATCCATCACCTGTACCTAATAATTTTAAGGTATAAACCTTCTCTTTTTCTTCTTTAATTACACTTTTACTACTCTTACTTTTAATTATACTATTACTGTTGCCATTACTATTAAATTTATAACTTAAAGTATTATATCCAACTAAAATAGCAGCTAAGATGATTAAAAATACAAGTAATTTACCAGTAAAACTTAATCTAACTCTTCTTTTTTTCTTCTTCGCCATAACACACTCTCCATTATAGTTCAAGTATAACAAAAAGAAGAAAAATTAACAATAATTATTGCTTCAATTTCTTCTCTTTTACTCTTAAATTAATTTCTTCTTTAGCTATTTCTTGTGTGATAAAGTTTAGTCTCTTATAATAATCGCTATTAACTGAATATCTCATATTAATTAAAGTTGCAACTTGATCAATTAAACTATCATATAAGGCAATATATTTATCAAGTTTAGTATTATCATTACAAGTAACAGTAAAATCTTTTAAATCCTCTTCATCTAACTTATAATACATCGATAAATTATCTTTATTTAAAATATCCTCCAATATTTTTATTTGGGTTTTCCCTACACCCTTTTGGCTAATTAATTTATCTACATCAATTCCTATTACATCATAAACTTTAGGAGTATTCGGATAAACAATACCTTTAGTAAGCATAACTCCGTATATAAATCTATTTTTATGGAATGTTCTTAATCTTTCCCTGCTTACATTATCCTCGATATAAGATACTAACTCTTGACCTAAAATATGTTTATGTTGTACAAGCCATTCCTTATCATTTTTAATATTCAATCTATTTTGAATTAATTCTTTTAATGTTTCTAATTCCATAATACTAGCATTATTAATTATATACTTTAAATTATTTAGTTCTTCCTTTGTCATACCTTTAACTCCCCATTTCATTTAAATTAAATGTATTATACAATATTTATAAAAATTTACAAGAGCAAAAAAAGGATAATAATCTTACTTAATCAGTAATATAACGTTTTACTTTTTTATTTTATTAACTTTTTAATTTCTTTTATTGGTAATTTGGTTAATTTAGCAATATAACTTAAATCTTGTGTATCTTTTAACATATCCTTTGCTATTTCTATCCTTGCTGTATTTTTGCCTCGTTCTATTCCAATTTTTTCACCACGTTCAAAGCCTCTCTTTTCACCACGTTCGAATCCTCTTTTATCAGCATCATCTATAGAATTAGTATATAAAAATTCTTCTAGTTTTTCTTTATCATATAGTCCATATATAATATCTCCTCTACTTGTTATCACTGGTTCTGTTCCAAAATCCATAAATATACCACTCCTTTTTTATTATCCTTTAGCTATTTTTTTAATTTCTTTTATTGGTAATTTGGTTAATTTAGCAATATAACTTAAATCTTGTGTATCTTTTAACATATCTTTTGCTATTTCTATCCTTGCTGTATTTTTACCTTGTTCTATTCCGATTTTTTCACCACGTTCAAAACCTCGCTTTTCACCTCTTTTATCAGCGTCATCTATTGAATTAATATATAAAAATTCTTCTAGTTTTTCTTTATCATATAATCCATATATAATATCTCCTCTACTTGTTTCGATTGCCTCATTATAAAAATCCATCATTATTTCATTCCCTTCTATTAATTTTTCTAATCTTTTAGATTTATGTTCATTAAATACTATCATCAACTTTTCTAATTCAGTTAATTTTTTATTACTTTTAAACTTCCTCCTTATATTTGGCAAATATATATTTATATATTTTATTTTATCTGAATAAATCTCATCTTTGTTTCCTAATGTATATTCCATAGATATAGTATCACGATTATTGCTTATTGTAAAGTTGTTTATGTTTATTTGTAGTATATCTGCATATTTATATTTTTTGTCTCCTATTATTCTCTTACTTTTATATAAATCATTAGCATACTCTATATTTCTTTCTAATATACTTAAAGTATAAGAATTATTCATCTCTATATTAATAATTAACTTATCAATTTGACATACCAAATCAACAGTTTTCTTCGGTTCATGATAATATGTTTTATCCATTAAACTGTTTAAGAATATTATTTTTTCATAAATATCATTATAATTAATCTGTGTTACTAATGATATAAAGTAACATACATATTTTTTTCTAGTTTCATTAAACATTGTATGAAACATAATATCACTAACTATAGGGAACTTATCCCTCTTTTTAAATCCTTTTAATATATAACTATCTATTCTTGATAGTTCACCATTAACTAAACTTGTTTTCATTGGTATCTCCTTTGCTGTATATTTTTATCAAGTTTAATAATTGCCCCCTTCACTAATATATATAGTCAAAAAAATCGTAATCTCCCCTAAAAATTACAATTTTTTTAATATTTTTATACTAATAAACAAAAAAACTAATGAAATTAATCATTAGTATTGGTTCTCCGCGATTTAGTGGGGAGTAATTTTTAAAAGTCATTAGATAAATAAAGGGATTGAACACTATTTTGGTGTTCAATTTTTTTGCTATCATTTTTTTCGGCTGATAACAATATATTTTTATATTTTTTTAAT
>JAFUTX010000020.1 GCA_017484065.1 Bacilli bacterium | reverse complement strand
ATCAGTTTCTCTACATAAGTCTATCCAATTTATAAATTGTGATTCTGCATCTTCATATGTTGCATGATTAATTATATCTAAAAATAACTCTTTAAGCTGATATGCTATTCTTAATTCTTCTCTTATATCAAGTAACGTTTCTCTTAAATCATATTTTAATATTTCTACCATATGTTTATTTCTATATCTTTTTGTATATGTAAACCATTCTATTTCATTGCTATATCTTCTTAATAAAGATACATTCTTTTTATTTTTTAACATTCTATATTCTTTACTATTATATCCATATTCTTTTTGTAATCTTATTCTTACATCATCTAGCGCATCCATTATGTATGTAGTATAATGAAATGGGTCAACCACATATTTAGCTTTTGGGAACATTATTTGGGTGACCAATAAATATGGTTCGTACATATCTGATATGACGAACTCCACTGAATGCCTATTTTCAGTATGAGTAAAATACTGAATTAGGTATTCTTTTTTTCTGTTTGGTAATATATCTAATACTTTTTTATGTATTGGATCATTTAGCACAAATGCATATTTACCTTTATCTGTATCTGCTTTAAATTCGTCCATTGATATAATCTTCGGTAAATTTTTTTGATATTCAGGATATTCAAACGAATTAATCAAAATATTTCTCACAGTATTTTCTGATACATTATTTTCTTTTGCTATATACTTTAAGCTCAAATTATAACTAAGCAAATCTTTTAATATTTTTTGTTTTAATTTATTACTAATATTACATCCATTAGTATTTATATCAACGTTTTCTGTAAATTTTTTATTGCACTCATGGCATATAAATCTTCGTTTAGTAATTATTACTTTTACATCATATTCAACTATTTTTAAATATTTTAACTCTATTGGTTTTAATTTATCATGAATGCTTTTTGTAAACTTACCGCAGTTTGGACATCTATCTTTTTTCTTCTTACATTTTATATGTATTACTTTTATTATTTTACCTTTTACATTTTTTTCTTCTTGCTTTTCAATCTTATAATCACTTCCTAACTTTAATAATTGTTCTAATTCCTTCATATTCAACACTTCCTTCTACATTAAAACTATCACTATTTTTACCATAATAAAAGAGAGCCAAAGTATTAACTTTAACTCCCCACTAAATCTTGTAGCTTTTTTAATAAAACTCCCCACTAAAATGCGTAGCATAATCAGAAAAACTCCCCACCACATTGCGGTGAAGAGTTGATTTTGCTCCCCACTAAATTGCGGAGAACCATTAGTTCTCTACTTGTTTTTTTATTAATCAATTTCTAATCTATAAGGATTAGTAGTCGTTCCTTCTCCTCCTGCTATTTTGACTGTAGATTTTAGATATGCTACGGGACGGATCATAAAACTATGATTTGTGGCATTAGCAGTAAATATTCTACCATTATTATAAACTATAGCCACATAACCATTATTATCAATTCTTGGAGTAATTGTCCATTGATACCAATTATTAATAAGTAGCCAATCATTATTTATACAATTAACGTAATCATTTTGGTACCATATATCAAGTGCTATATTTTTGCAACTATTTTCTGATACTGTTCCACTAGTAGCATACCCATAATCACTTGGATACATTAAGCCTAAGTTACCTGTCCATATTAAATTATTATTTGAACCACTATTTGTTCTTTCAGCTTCATACCATTTAGCGGTTGTCATATAATAATAATAATAATTAGATGTATTATCATCAACATCATATCCGCCTAAATAGTATGTCGCATTTTCTATTAAATTTTTAGATATACTATTTAAACCATTGCTTGTAAAGTCAATAGCAGCAGTTGGATAATCTACCCAAATACCAGTTTTTGGCATTAAACCGTGATAAGCTGCATGTGTTCCATTATTATAATAAGTTGTTAATATTTCATTAGCTGTACTATTTGGCCAATTGTTATTATATCTTAGATTACTACAACTATATGTTCCATCACCATTATCGATCCAGTTTTCATCAGCACAACTATCATAGTATGGGAATTTTCCTAAACTTTCTGCTCTAATAATTTTAACTCTAGTAGCATCATCACCACTAACAGTACCACCATCTACGTTATTCATAACACCAATAACTCGCCATAATTCATTATTGAATTTAACATAGTTATTAGGAGTAGCACCTACATATCTTAAATTATGATCTTCTGTATCATCATAAGCTATTTCACTTTTATTAACACATCTAGTTATATATTCACTAGCTAACATTTCTTCATCACAATCTGCTACTGTTGTAACAACTTTAACTTGTAAACTAACAGTTTTACCTGACACTTCACTAGTTGCAGTATCACTTAGCCATACTCTAATATTATGAGTAATAGTTTCATTAGCTGCAAGTGTTCCTGTATATAATATATATTGTTTATCTGTTTCTACATTAGTTGTATTATATGTACTTAAACTTGATAAAGTACTTACTGTACCATTATCAATATTAGTTCTTAATAAGCTATGAGGTACATATGTTACATTACCTTCTAAAGCTTTATGATATATTAATACACTATAACTAGCTGGTAATGTACCATTATTAGTTACTGTAAAAGAATATGGATCAGTTTCTTTACCCTCATCATCATCTAAAGGATAAAAATCTGCACTAATTGCCCCTCCTGTATTACTATAGTTAATTGATAATGTTCCAGCCTTTACTTCATGAGTTGCACTGGTACTATTAACTCTGAATACAGTAGCATAACTAATACCAATAATGGTAATAGTTAATAAAATTACAGAACAAAATATTATTGTCGACTGACGCTTAATAATACCAATGTAATTCATTTTCTCACCTTCTATTATAAATATAACATAAAATAACAATAGGATAAAGTTATTTTTTATTTCTTTTTATTCTTACCTACTATTTTTGTATCAAATTCAGTATTTATTATTGTATCGTGATTTTCTTCACTCAATAATTTTTTCTTTATTTTTTTCTTTCTATCTTTTTCCCATTTTAATTTATCTAAATCAATTTTTTCATCTTCATTAACAACTATCATATTATTTTTTACTTTATTAAGTCTTATTAATTTTAATAAATCTTTTAAGATAATTATTATAGCAGGTATAATTAGTAAGAATACCCATCCACCTTTACCTAGTAATATAAATTGTAATCTACCAAGTTGCGGTACTTTAAATAATACTTTACCTATTATATGTTCTGGCGTTACTAATGCTGGATCTGGAGTATTATTATTATCTCCTTTAGTTTTAAAAGCTATATTACCATTTTCATTTTTAACTATATCAATAACTCTATGAGTAACTGTCATACCTTTGGATATTGTACTTTGAGATATAAATGTTATTATATCTCCTTTTTCTATTTTACTAGGATCACTTACTCTAGTATCTACAACTACATCATAAACATTTACATTAGGAACCATACTAGGGCTTATAATGGTATAAAGAGACACAATTGGTTTAAATTGTTCACCTTTTCTTTCACTTATCTTAGAAGCTAATAAGTAATAACCCAAAAATACAGCTACTATTATTAAACATATAATAAATGTCCATGTAATAATATTAGCTATGATTTTCATGACATGATTAGAAAATTTATAGTTAACTTGTCTATCCACTAAAGTCAGCCCCTATTCTAATATAGATTATAAAATATATTTATTAAAAATACAAGATTATCTTATTTCAAAACTACGTTTTTAATTATAAAATCAGCATTAAAAGTTTTACCTTGGTCATTGTTTTGTTCTTCATTACTATCTACATATTGATAACTTAATACATAAGTATTTTTTTCATTCGCACTGACAGTTTCTTTTTGTAACATATAATCTTCTTTAGTTGGTAAACTAACATTTGATTTAACTACAGTACCATTTCTAGTTATTGTGTATACTAAATGATTAGTATTTTCTAATTCATTAATTACATTAGTCCATACTATATCATAAGAAATTGTATAACTTCCCTTATTTTGTATACTGAATGTTTGAACATTTTCTCCGACCATACCTGGTGTTATATTATTAATAACAAATTTATTACCATTAGTATCATAATTTAAAATATAGGAATTAATATTATTTAACTCTTCTTGATTATTACTTTTATTATTATTTTGTTCTTTATAAACTTTATTATAAGAACAGATAGCGAATAATATAATAAGTAACACTAATATTGTACAGGTTATAATTGCATAATAAGTTCTTTTATTATTTTCTAAACTCTCACTTTTATTTAACATTTCATATTGTTCTTGTAAATCAGTTTCATTAGCTTTTATTTCTTGATTATATTTTTTACTTAAGTTTTCCTTTTTGATAATATCATTTTTTTTATTGTAATCTCGCATAATTACCAACCCACTTTACTATATACACAGTATAGCATGTCCCAAATAAAAAAAACAACATTTTGTTGTTAATTTTTATTTTATTTAAATTTTCTATCACGGATATTAACATCTATTTTACCATTTAAATTTTTTCCTTGATTATTATTTTGATTATGTCCGGTTTCTTCAAACCATACTACTAAAGTATATGTTTTACTAAATGGTACATCTTTAGTAGCAGTAATCTTTCCAACATCTAAAACTATTTCTCCAGTTTTATTAGTAACATCATTTTTAACTGTTTGTGAATTATATTCAACTAATATTCCATCGGTAGCTTCTTTAAATACATCATATGTAGCTCTGCCTGGATCAGTAAATGGAGTAGTCTCTATATTTACTTTACCACTATATAAAGCATAATATACTTGGGCTTCACATCCTTCCCCCTCACAAACATCACCACTATCTGGATTTAAATAATTAAATTCATTTTGATCAATATTCCATACTATTTGATAATATGAATTAGCTTTTGCATTTTTAGTAGTACCAGATAAAGTAAATTCTACAAATCCATATTTACCAGGATTAGCATTATCTATTGTTATATTATTACTTCCTAAATTTGAATTAGATTTATATTCAACACTTACAATAGTAGATGTATCTAAAATAGTTTTAATATCTTCATTATCTCTTTTTCTTAAATTAGACATAAAATAAGCATAGAAACCACCAATAATTAATAATAATACAATAGTTACACTTATTACAATAATTACACCTTTATTAGTTTTTTGCATTTTTCATGCACTCCCTTTATATTGAAATATTAACAAAATTTAGTGCTATTTGCAATAATTATGATAAAAAATTAAAAATATATTGTAAATAAAATAATTGATAAGTTTTGACAACATTTGTCGAATCGCTTGAAATCCAAAAAATTATCCCTATAATAACTACCCAGAACGTTTAGATGTTAGATGGCTACTCTTTTTCAAGGGGGATTTTGGTACCTTTGATGAAGGGAGGGATCCTTATGAGTGACAAAAGTTTCCATAAGTTGTTGATTATTATTTTAATCTGCGTAATTATTCTCTTAATTGAAAAAACCATCTAACTAGATAGATGGCTACAAACTAATAGTCGTCTAGTCGAACTCTAAACGTTCTATCAATTTAATTATATAAAAGTTATTGCTAATTTACAATAGCTTTTTTAAATATCAAGGGAATTTAATATCTCCATTAATTTTTCTTCATTCCATATTTCTTTTTTTAATTCAACTGCTTTATCATATTTACTACCAGGTTTATCTCCTACGATAACTACATCTGTTGATTTAGTAACACTAGAAGAAGCATGACCACCATAATTATCAATAATCTTTTCTATTTCATCACGGCTCATTGCAGAAATACTACCAGTGATAACAAATTTTTTATTAGTAATATTTTCATTATACTTTTCTGCAGCTCCTAAATATGTCATATTAACACCTATCTCTTTAAGTTTGTTAATTACTTTAATATTATCCTCATTATCAAAGTAATCTCTTAAACTTTTAGCAATAATAGGCCCTATATCTTTTTGTTTTTGCAACTCTTCTAAATCAACTAACATTAAATTATCTAATGTACTATATTTTTTAGCTAAGATTAATGCCGTTTTTTCACCAATATTTTCTATACCAATACCAAATAATAATCTTTCTAAACTATTATTCTTACTATTTTCTATGGCTTGTAAGAAGTTATCTATACTTTTTTTACCGTAGCCTTCTAATTCCATTAAGTCTTTTTGATATTTACCTAAATCATATATATCAGGAATATCGTTAATAAAATGCATATTAAAGAAATCTTCTACTACTTTTTCTCCAAGTCCTTCTATATCCATAGCTTTTCTACTACAAAAATGAATAAGCTTTTCAATATTACGAGCTGGGCACATATTATTAGGACAATAGTAATCTACTTGTTCATCTTTTTTTATTAACTTAGTATTACATATAGGACAAGTATCTATCATTTTAAAATCTATTTCATTACCAGTACGTCTTTCTATTTTTGCTTCAACCACTTCTGGTATAACATCTCCAGCTTTTCTAATAGAAACTATATCACCTATTTTCAAACCTTTTTCTAATACATAATCTTCATTATGTAATGTAGCTCTTCTAATAGTTGATCCCATCAAAATAACCGGTTCTAAAACAGCATTAGGAGTAATTTTACCAGTTCTTCCTACTGTAAAAATGATATCAGTTAATTTAGTTAATACTTCTTCAGCAGGGAACTTATAAGCAATAGCCCATCTTGGATGTTTGGCTGTAAAACCTAATCTTTTTTGAGTTGCTAAATCATTAACTTTAATTACTACACCATCAATATCATAAGATAAAGCTTTTCTTTTAGCAGCATACTCTTCAATGAATTCAAGTATACCTTTAATATCTTTAACTAATCTATTAGCAGGATTAACTTTCAACCCTAAGCTAGCCATAAAATCTAGTGCTTCTTTATGAGTTTTAATACCAAAATCTTCTGGATTAGGTAAATGATAAATCCAACAATCTAAGTTTCTTTCAGCAGCTATTTTACTATCTAATTGTCTTATAGAACCTGCTGCGGCATTACGACAGTTTTGTAGTAGCGGTAAATTTTGTTCTTTTCTTTTCTTATTTAATTCTTCTAATGTTTTTTTACCTAAATATATTTCTCCTCGTACTTCTATATCTTTAATATCTTTATGTAATTTTAAAGGTAATGATTTAATTGTTTTAACATTATGTGTTATATCTTCTCCTACACGACCATTACCACGAGTAGCACCAGAGATTAGTATACTATCATGGTAATGAAATGATCCACTTAAACCATCTATTTTAAGTTCACAAACATATTCAGGATTAAATCCTTCTTTTCTAATACGATTATCAAAATCAATAATCTCTTGTTCATTAAAAACATCCGGTAGAGAAAGCATTGGAATACTATGAGTTATTTTAGAAAACTTATCAATAACTTCTCCCCCTACTCGTTCAGTAGGACTATCAGGAAGTTTATACTCGGGATACTCTTTTTCAAGAGTCTCTAGTTCTCTTAAATATTTATCAAATTCTTGGTCAGTAAGAGTTGGATTATCAAGTTCATAGTATTCATAGTTAGCTTTATTAAGAATATCTACTAACTCTTTTATTCTTTCTTGTATATTCATTATGCCTCCCATAAATTACTTTTATATTTACCACTATTTATATATTCTTTTATTTTATTTTGAACTAAAATTAAATCTTCTCTATAAGTCATTCCCATCCATTCATCTAAACAAATAATCGATTTACATTTTACCTCTTTTTTATTTAATAAATTCTTTAAAGGCGTATTAATCAAAGATTCTTTATTTAAGTCTAAATCACTATGTATAAACTTATCAAATTCTTCTTCTAAATAATCTAAATAGTTATGTTTAAAGCCAAACATATTCATCATAACTGGATGATTAGCATCTATCATAAATGAATCACTGCCATCTAAAGGCTCACAAACACCTTTATTATCTGTTACTTCAACAGTACATTCTTTTAAGTCAGTTATATAATCATTTTCTATATGACATACTCCTCTTTTAACTTTACCATTATTAGTTACAGTATTGCATAAAGGATAATTAATAGAAACATATTCATGAGTATCATTACTATTTTTAAAGAAATCTACTAAACTTTTAAAAGCTTCTTTACCATAATAATCATCGGCATTAATAATCGCAAAATCACCATTTATTTTATCTTTGGCACAAAGTACTGCATGAGTAGTCCCCCACATTTTAGTTCTACCAGCAGGTATTACTACATCGCTTGGAATTTTATTTATCTCTTGTAATGCATACTCTAATTTAACTTTTTTTTCAATTCTATTACCAATTGTTTCCTTAAATATATCTAATAACTCTGGACGAGTAATGATAACTACTTTATTAAATCCTGCTTCTATTGCATCATATATCGAGTAATCAATTATATATTCTCCACTTGGCCCGACTGGTTCTAATTGCTTTATTCCACCAAATCTACTTCCCATACCTGCTGCCATTACAACTAAAGTTAAATCTTTCATTTTTACACCTTCTTTATACTTTTATGATTTTTTTGTAGTTTTCTAACCCCAAAATTTTTAGCAAATGCTATTGTTGCATATTCATCGTCAATATTAACAATAACTCCTTTACCATAGATTGTATGTGTTACTACATCACCTATATTTAAATCTACTTCACTAGCATCATAATACATAGTATCTTTATTAACTATTTTTTCTTCTTTAATAGTAGCATTAACTTTTTCTAGTAACTCATCATCTATTTCAGCAATAAATCTACTAGGAGGATTTATACTATCTTTACCATATAGCATTCTTCTTTTAGCGTTAAGTAAATATAATCTTTCTTTAGCACGAGTTATACCTACATAACAAAGTCTTCTTTCTTCTTCTAAACCATCTTGTTCTAAAAAAGCATTAGAATGAGGAAAAATTCCATCTTCCATACCAATTAAAAATACTACTTTAAATTCAAGACCCTTAGCACTGTGAATAGTCATAAGCGTTACTACGTTATCTTGTGCTTTATGTTCTGTTATGTCTGCAATAAGGCTTATTTCTTCTAAGAAATCTCCTAGATTAACGCTACCTGTTTGATTTTCAAAAGACTGAGTAATACTCTTAAATTCCATTAAGTTTTCAATACGAATATCACTTTCTAATGATGGATCATTTTCTAGTTCTTTAAGCATACCACTTTTTTCTAGGACGTCATCTATTAATTCCGTTAAAGATAAATTCTTACTATCTTCAATTAATTCTAATATTAAATTTTTAAATTCTAATTCTTTACCTTTTTCTATGGCATCAAACATACTAATGTTTAATTCATTAGCACGTTTTTCTAAATCATCCACCGTTTTAGTACCTATTTTTCTTTTAGGTACATTAATTACTCTTTTTAAACTAATATCATCGTTTAGATTGTTAATTAATCTTAAGTAACATAATAAATCTTTAATCTCTTTACGACTATAGAAGTAGAAACTACCTACAACTTTATATGGAATATTAGCTTTAATTAACATTTCTTCAGTTATACGTGATTGACCATTAGTACGATAGAATATTGCTATATCTTTATAAGTATACCCCATATCTAGTAATCTATTTATTTCATCAGTTACTAATTTAACTTCATGTTTTTCATCATAACTACGCATATACTTAATTTTAACACCATCACCTAAATCGCTAAATAATTCCATATCTTTTCTAAGTTTATTATTTTTTATTACACTATTGGCTGCGTCAAGAATAGTGGTTGTACTACGATAGTTTTGTTCTAAAGATATTACTTTAGCATTATTATATTGCTTTTCAAAGTTTAAAATATTTTGATAATTAGCATTTCGAAATGCGTAAATACTTTGGTTTGGATCGCCCACAACAAAAATATTATGATATTTTTCGGCAAGTAACTTTGTTAGTTTATATTGTACTTCATTAGTATCTTGATATTCATCTACTAAAATATATCTAAATCTATCTTGATATCTTTCTAATATTTCTTTATTATTCATAAATAGTTCAACTGGTAACTTTAATAAATCATCAAAATCAACTGAATTATTTTTATTTAATAGTTTATTATATTCCTTATATACTTTAACTGCTATTTTTTCAGGTTCAGATGTAAAGAACTTCTCTATCTCAGTATCACTCATCATTTCATTTTTAATAAAACTAATACGATTACGAATATAGGATGGCGCAAATTGTTTAGAATCTATTCCTTTGTCTTTCATAATCTTCTTTATTATAGATAATACATCATCACTATCTAGAATACTAAAGTTACTAGTTAAATTAAAGTAACTAGCGTTCTCTCTAATTACTCTTACTCCAAAAGAATGGAAGGTACCAACAAAAGCATAATTATCGCTAACCATGTTATTTAATCTATCACGCATTTCTTTTGCCGCTTTATTAGTAAAGGTGATTGCTAATATATTATAAGAATCTATTCCATTATTAATCATATTAGCTATTCTAGTTGTTAATACTTTAGTTTTACCAGATCCTGCTCCAGCTATTACTAAACATGGTCCATCTATATGTTGTACTGCTTCTAATTGTCTATTATTCAAGTTATTTAATATATCCATTATTACTACCCCACTTTAATTAATTATGCTTATTTATTATATCAAAAAAAAAGCTATAAAGATAGCTTGACATTGTAATTTAATATAGTTTTTTATTCATTAGATATCCAATTAGCAATATAAGTTCTATTACCTGTACTGCCTTGCGGTATTATTACTGATACTTGTTTATTTATGTAGGGCTCATAAGCTGTAGCTTCAGTTCCTTCCTCAAGTTGTAAATAAGAGATTAACGCTTTAGATTCCGTTTTTGATATGTAATCGATATTATAGGATACATTATAAATATTTTCATCAATTAAATTATCTAAATATACAAAAAAACCTGCATCCTTATTTCGGCCATTAAGCTTTATTTTTATAGAATCAAATGAAAAATCCTTTTGAAAATAACAACTATGACGCTTTAATTCTGAATTATAACAAATTATATCAACAACTGAATTGGCTAAATACTTATTTAAATATATAGACCCCACTATATTTTCATTTTCACTAGAAGCATCAAAAATCATAGAATTACTTCCAAAAATAACTTCACTAGTCGTATTATATGAAGCTATATCAAACAAATTCTTACCACCACTCCATCCAGCAAAGGTATATCCTTCTTTAGTCGGAGTACTTAATGTAAATGTATAATCATTTTCATCATATTCATCTCTATTTATTTTTGTTAGAACTCCTCCATCTAAATCATATGTTATATGCCATTTAGTCGGATTAGTATTTTCAGGTGCTTCTACATTTACTATTTCTATTTTACTTTCAAATGTTTTATTATTAATATCTTCATAAGGTGTATCTTCATCTATCCATAAATATAGATTGTATTCTTTGGTAGCGTTTCCATCTATCTTTTCTATTTTTAATTTCTTAGCAGTAGTATATCCATCTATATTTATTTCATTACTATCTGATAATTCACTTATTTGTGATGGCCATACTATATAATCATTATCACTTATTAAAGATAATCTTAAATTGTTTGTAGATAGTGTATTACTGCTTTTCATATCTAATTGAATACTAACATATTCGTCTTCACTACAATTATTAGTTATTTTAAAACTATATGGTACTTGTTCTAATGCTTCTTGATCTGTTAATTGATACGCATTAACTAAATTTATTGGTTTATTGTCGTTAACTACTAAATCTAAACATCCAATATTTACTTGGTTAAAACCTTCTTGTTGTTCTGTAGCAGACCATAAGGCAAAACTATAACTACTTATAATTATTACAAGTATAGCTACTATTATTGTACTTACTATTATTTTTTTATTTTTATTATTCTTTTTTAAATAAAGATTTTTACCCCTGACTGTCATAGGTTCTCACCTGCTAAAGTTTTAGAAAGGTATCTTATTTTATTGTAAAGATACCCCCCCCTACTTGCTATTTTCATATTTTCACTACCTTTCATATTCTATGGTTATTTTATCATAGTTTTTATCACAAATAAACAAAAAAAATACAGATAATTCTGTATAATTAATTTTATAGAAATTCTATAATTGCCATATTCTTTTCTAATTTCTCAATTAAATCATCACGATCGTATTTTGCAAATACTTCAATAAAGTTACTATTATCCATTAAGAACATATCATAATATTTTTTAAAAATATCACGATAATTAGAAACACCTAAATCTTTTAAATATTCAATATTTTTACTTACTAATTTAGAATGTTTTTCTATTTCTTGAGTTAGAATTAATGGAGAATTATTTAAAAGTTCTTCAATATCTTGTTTATTAAAATCATACTTTTTTAAAAAATTCATGCCACACTTCTCCCTCTTTCGTTTTCATTAGATAAACTATTAATATAATCTTTAGCATCAGATATTTGTGCTCTTAAATTTAATAGTGCATCTTTTTGTTCATCTATACTACTTTCTTCTTTAGCAACTTTACTTTGTTCATTAGCAAATAATTCCCATGCTGCATCATCAACTATAAAATCTTTATAGCCATTTTCATCTTTATAACTTATATTTGAATTTTGACATTGTTTAATTCTTTGATAATACTTCAATGGAGGATTTTCAATTAATTTTTCTGGATACATTTTAAATAAATCTAATTCTTCAACATTCTTTAAAGAATCAATTTTATTTTTTATATCTTCACTATCTAGTAAGAATAATTTAAATTCAACTACTCCTACTGAATTGTATACATTTATTCCATTTTCTTTTAACACATCAGAAACTGCCATTGCATTATCTTTATTAATAATTGCAATAACACCTATCTTCTTATATAAGAATTCAATGTCAATATCCTCTACTTTATTATACTTTAGTATATCTCTTATATTATCAAATATACCCATAAAATTCGCCTCCTTAATAAGCTATTAGTGGAACTTTTCTTGGATCTAAACCATTATTTTGTAAAACAGTAATTGCATTATTTAAACCATTTAAATCATATTTAGTTAAGATATCTGGATTTAAATAAATATCTAATGGAGCTTTACCAACATTGATTAATTTATCTATCTTTTGCCCAAATTCTTTATCCATTAATAGATTAATATTATCTACAAATATATCTAAATCAATATTATTATCTTTAGCTATAGTTACATTTTTTTCAAATAATATATCATCTATATTTTTACTTAATGTATTTAATTCTTCATCAGTATATAATTCTGGATCTAATCCAATATGTTCTAAACACATTTTAATATCATCATTTTTACTAACTAAAGAATTAATAGATCTAACCATATCATCATAATCAGTACTTGAGAAATGATGAGTTTCTTCATTATTTTCAGATTTTTCTTTAATCTCTTCAACTTCTATTTTTTCTTCTTTATCTTCTACTTTTATTTCTTCATCTGGTGATTTTATTTCTTCTCTTTTTACTCCTGATACTTTTTCATCATATGCGTATAAAGCATCTTCTGGGAACATCAATAATTTAGCAGCTTCTCTTTGATCTTCTTCATTAAAGCCAAATTTAGATAATAAACTTGTAATAATATCTCTTGTAAGACCATTATTACCACTAAGTGATAATTCAAAATATTCATTTAATTTATTTTGATCTGCTATTGCTTCTTCTCTTCTTAAACCAAGTTCATCAATTTCAGTAATAGCTTTATTCATTTCTTCTTCTACAAGCTCTAGTTCACTAACAGCATCTTCATGTTCTTTCTTTACAGTATCAATTTCTTGGGGAAGTTTATCACATAAAGCATTGTATAGAGCTTGTGGATTAAACTCAATATGTAATCTGTCTAATACATTAGAATAATTACTTACATCAATATTTTTTAAAATATCTTTAAGTTTTTCACCTTCGTTACTTAATACCTCTTCATCGTTTTGTAAAGTTTTAATCTTATCTTGTAAAATATTCTTTTCTTCAGTAGTACGTTCTTTTGTATTAATAGCTGCCTGTTTAGCATTATCCATTTCTACTAGTATTTCACTATCATCACCACGAAGATTATATAATTTATCTAATAGTTTAGTTGTTTCAATAGATAACTTATTCATAATCAATCTCTCCCTTATTTTAAATTCATTATATCAGAATAATTTTTTAAAGTAAATAAACTTACTATTAATTTAGTAAAATAAAAATAAGAGTTAACAAAACTTTACTTTTGTATAACTCCTATTTTACTGTCAATCATTTGTTTAATTTTTTCTTTATTTAATCCTTTTAAGTACTTACTATATAGCCAAATGGCTTTCTCAACTAACCAACATAACTTGTCATATACATACTTAGTAACTATGAAAAGTATCATAAATATTACAACTGTATCAAAGTTAATTTCACTTAAGTTAAAGAACTCATATTGATAAAAAGAACAATATAGGAATCCTACTAAAAGAACTATATATAAGTTTCTACGTAATCTATTAAATGGTGTACATAATCTATATAAAAATATAAATCCTATTGTACTTGTTAAGAATACTGATAATGTACTTGAAAGTTCTTCACTTAACCCAAATGACATTTTGAAGAATGTAATTATCATAATATTAAAAACTACTGTTAATGATACTGGTAAACTTTTACTAATTATCTTAAGTAGAAAATTACCACTTACTAACTCTTTATTAGGTTCTAAAGCTAATATAAATGATGGAATAGACATTGTAAATGTAGTAATTAAGCTTAACTGAATTGGTACAAAGAAATATCTAGTTGACACTCCAATTGAGAACAATATTAACAGTATAGTGTAAATAGTTTTGACAAGCATAAGAGATGCTGAACGTCCAATATTATTAATAGACCTTCTGCCTTCTGCTACTACCTTAGGTAATGAATCAAAATTAGAATCTAATAAAACTAGTTGACTTACGCATTTAGCTGAATCACTAGCACTTGCTACTGTAACTGCACAATCACTTGCTTTTAATGCTAATACATCGTTAATTCCATCTCCTACCATAGCAACAGTATGTCCTTGTTTTTGAAGTAACTTAATGATAGTTTGCTTTTGTTTAGGGTTAACTCTACTGTAAATGTTATAGTTATTAACAATATCTTCTAACTCATCATCAGTAGCTTCGCTTATATCAATAGCTCTTAAATCATTAATTCCTACTTGTCTAGCTATAGAACTAATAGTATTAACATTATCACCACTTATAATTCTTACATCTACATTTTGACTTTTAAAATATTTTAAAGTTTTACTTGCTTCTTTTCTAATTACATCTTCAATTAATATATATGCAAGAATTTGTAAATTTTGCGGATTATCACTAATTTTTTCTTTGTTTTTAGCTAAAACCAGAACTCTATATTGACTTTGATATTCTTCTATTTCTTTTAAATACTTACTAGTTTTATCTTTTAATACAAATTCTGGAGCTCCTAAATAAAATGTACCTTTATCTTTAAATGTAATAGCTGAATATTTTCTAGCTGAAGAAAACTCTCTATTATTTGTTACATGCCAATCTATTTCTTCGTTATACTTTTCTTTAATTGCATCCATAGTTATATTACTATTTTCAGTATTGTAACATATAGCATTAAGAATATTATCTACTGTTTTGGGTTCTACCTTTTTACTGTAAACTACTTCTTTTAAAGACATTTCTCCAGTAGTAATTGTACCAGTCTTATCCAAGCATAAAACATCTACCCTAGCTAAAGCTTCAATACTATAAAGTTCTTGTACTAAGACATTATATTTACTCATTCTAATAATTGATACAGCCATAACAGAACTTGTTAATAAAATTAACCCTTCAGGTATCATACCAATAATAGCCGCGACTGTAGTAAATAATGATTCAGCAAAATTATAATCAGTTGCTTTTAATTGAGATAAATACATTATAATGGCTGTTGGTATAATAAAGAAAGAAATTACTTTTAATATTTTTTCAAAACTATTCATAATTACTGAATTAGTCTTTTTAATATATTTTGCTCCACTTGATATTTGAGAGATTGTAGTTTCTGCTCCAACACGAATAACTTGGGCATAACATTTGCCACTTACGATAAATGAGCCACTGTTAATTATATCATGTGTAGATTTATAGACAGGATCACTTTCACCTGTAATAAAGGCTTCATTAACTTCTACACTACCCTTTTTTATTCTGCAATCTACCGGTACTTGATTACCTGGACTAAAAACAACTATATCATCTAAAACTATTTCTTCATTTAAAAGTAGTTTTTCTTCGCCATCACGGATAACCTCTGTTTTAGTCGCAGTTAATAAAGATAATTTATCAATAATTTTCTTAGATATAACCTCTTGTATTATAGCAATAATAGAGTTAATAATTACAACTCCCATAAAAAAGCAATTTTTTAATGACTGTAAAAATTCACCACTTATTATTCCGCCAATTACAATAGCTAAACCTAAGGCTAAATTTATATAATTAAAAAACGTAAAAAAATTAGATTCAATAATTTCTCTAATTGTTTTTGTTTTTGGTTGATTATCATAATTAACTAAATTATTTTTTATTCGTTTTTCAACTTGAGCAGTTGTTAAACCTTTATCTATGTCTATATCATTAGCTAATTTTTCGTTATTCTCTTTTTGCACTTTGATCAAATCCCTTAATTATAAACATAACTTTCCATAGTAATATTAGCGCTAAAATTACCATGTAGCAAATCATTTTGATTAACATTTAAATCATTTACTAACCATAATGTTAATGTTAAATTATCTGTGTTTTCCTTTGGCAGAATTATTCCATCTTCATTTAGTTTTATATTATTACCATTTAGCTTAGCAAATGTGCCTTGTGCTAATACTTTACCATTATTTTGTAAAGACCAATTAAAATATTTACTTTTTAAATTATTAGTCATTTTTATATCAGACAAATTAATATAATAAATTGCATTATCTACTGTAGATTTAGAACTATGATATACTTTGAAATTAAATTTAGAGGATTTAGTATTTATTTCATCTTGATTTAATATTTTAGCATTATTAATTTTAATAGCATTTCCACCTTTAATTTCTAAATCTAATACTCCAGTTTGAATAACTGTATTTGTCTTAGCTCCACCATCATTAAATCTAGAACCATATCCAAATATAAAAAAACCGTACCAAAATATTAAATTGAATAGTATTAAACCTATTAAAACAACATATATTGCTTTCTTATTTCTTTTTTTATTATCATTATTTACTTCTTTATTCATAGTTATCATATCCTAACTATCACTAGTATATTAAAAAAAAAGCATAAATTCAATGCTTTTATTTATTAATTAACATTTTTAAAGTCAAATGAACTTTTAGCATTTAAAGAAAAATCTGCAAACTCTTGTTTTATAAATTTTGGATATGCTGCAGCTCCTATCATAGCAGCATTATCAGTACAATAAACTAATCTTGGAATATGAACTACTCCTCCATAGCTATTAACTAACTTTTCCATTTCTTCTTTTAAATATTGATTAGCAGAAACACCACCTGCTACTATAACTCTTTTAATACCAGTTTGTTCTATAGCAAGTTTAACTTTTCTAAGTAGTTCATCAATAGCTACATCTTGAAAACTTCTAGCTAAATCGGCCTTTCTAATTTCATTACCTCTTTGAGCTTCATTATGAACTATATTTATTACATTACTTTTTAATCCACTATAGCTAAAATTATAAGTTCTATCATCCATCGGTTTAGCTAAATTATAAGTGTGTTCTCCTTCCTTTGCTAGTTTTTCAATAGCAGGCCCCCCTGGGTATTTTAGTCCAAGTACTCTAGCAACCTTATCATAAGCTTCTCCAATAGCATCATCTAGCGTTCCTCCAAGCTTTTCAAATTTATAATCATCATGCATAATAAGTAATTCTGTGTGGCCTCCACTTACTACTAAAGCAAGTTCTGGAAATTCTAATTTTGATTCGATATTATTAGCATAAATATGCCCAATTAAATGGTTAACTGCTATCAACGGCTTTTTATAGACATAAGCTAATGTTTTAGCAAACTCAATTCCAACTAATAAACTGCCCATTAATCCAGGTAATGCACTAACTGCTATAGCATCTACATCTTCCATTTTCATATTAGCTTTTTTTAAAGTTTCATCTAAAACATAAAGGATTGATTCAGTATGCATCCGTGATGCTATTTCCGGAACTACGCCACCAAACTCAGCATGTGTAAACATTTGAGTATTTACTACTAAAGAAATAACATCTTTACCATTCTTTACTAAAGCCATACTAGTTTCATCACAAGATGATTCTATTGCTAAAATTACTACATCTTTCATTTATAATTCACCGCCATTAAATAGGAATCTTTCCCATTAAAATATTTTTTTCTTATATTAACTATCTCAAAACCAAATTTTTCATATAACTTTATAGCAGGTATATTATCAGTAACTACTTCCAAAGTAATCATTTTTAAATCATCATTATATTCGCTAATCATATAATCAATTAAACAAGTTGCAATATTCAAATTACGATAATTTTCATCCACTACAATAGCTAATATATCAATTGTTTCATATATTTTTGTAAACATTAGAAAACCTACTATTTCATCATCTTTTTCATACACAAATACTTTAGTATATTCATCATTTAGAAGGCCTTTTACATCATATATGTTTTCAAAATTATCATACAAACAATTACCTAATCTTATTACATCTTCTACATCAAGAACATTAAATTCTCTAACCATTTAATGCTCCTATTGTTTTGATATAAACTGGATTAACATCAAACTTATTACTTGTAGGTAAATTTTTAATAAACTCTATTAGTTGTTGATAATCTATACTTAAATTTTCATATACAGAGTTTTTATTTTTATACTCCTCATATTCTTTATTTGATAAATAAAACATTTCACTAACTATGTCATCTTTATATGTCGCAATAAAATGGCCATTTTTTTCTGGCATCTCAATAATTTTATTTGAATTATCTTTAACTTGATAACCTAGTATTTCTAAATAAGTTGTACATTTAATATCAACATTTAAACAATATGATAATGTCTTAGCTATAGTCACGCCAATTCTAGTTGATGTAAATGATCCTGGTCCACTAACTACACATATTTGATTTATATCTTTTAATTCTAAATTAGCGTCATTTAATATTCTATCAATAGAATTTATCATAACTTCACTTAATTGTTTATATTCGTTAATTATTAATTGCCTTTTTAAAATATTATTTTCATAAATTATTAAATTAACTTCTTTATCATGAGTATCAATATATAAAATATTCATAGCAACCTCCTTAACGGACTTATTATAACACTAAACATAAAAAAAAGCTCACATTTTGAGCAATATTATAAAACAGATTCACATAATTCTTCATATTGTTGTCCAATTGGATGTAAAATAAATACTCTTGTATTTTCATCTATTATTCTAATCTTTATTTCTAGTCTTTCTTCTGGTAGTAATTCACTAACTAATTCTGACCATTCAATTATGGTTACGCCATCTTTACTAAAACAGTCAGTTAATCCAAAACTATCTTTATTCTCATCAACTTTGTAAGCATCAACATGAAATAAAGGCATTTCTCCATCATAGTATTCTTTAATAATTGTAAATGTAGGAGATGTTATATTTTCTTCTATTCCTAAAGAACTAGCAAAACCTTTTACAAATACTGTTTTACCACTTCCTAATTCTCCGTCCAAACAGATTACCATATTTGGAAATTTTTCACTTTCAAAATTTTGTGCTAACTCTATAGTTTGTTCAGCACTTCTAGATGTATATTTATAATTCATTGTCTATCACCATCTTCATTATAACAACAACTTATAAAAAGATACAATAGGTAATTGTAAAAAGTGTAAAGTAAAAACTATTTTTATATATACACTAAAAAAGGGCAAAAAAAAAGTAGGCAACTTCCTATCTTTGCTTACACTATTTTCGGCGTTTTAGTTCTTAACTTCTCTGTTCGGGATGGGAAGAGGTTTTTTAACTAAGCTATCGCCACCTACTTAAGGATTTTGTCCTTTAAAAACTT
>JAFUTX010000019.1 GCA_017484065.1 Bacilli bacterium | reverse complement strand
GATTTTGGCTATGCATCAAGTGAAGTGGTATCCAATAATAGATGTAATAATATAGCACTGAATGCATGGGGAAACGAAGGGAATTCTCTTTGCAGAGCTAATGATTGGATATCTCTAGGCAAATGGCATCAATGGACAATTACATCACGTATTGATCATAATAGTGATGTAGTCAACGTTAGTGCAAGTAATTTGATAGATCATAGATGGGACAGTACACGTTATGCTTTTGATATTAGGCCTGTTGCCTATCTCAAATCAAATGTTAAAATCTACAAAGGAGTAGGGACAGAAGAAGATCCATATCGCCTAGCAATTTAAATAATTAACATATAAAAATAACCTCATTTCTATAAAGTGAAATGGGGTTTTTAATGATAGCACCATAAAAAATGTGAAACTTTTTTAATAAAATTACGTAAAAAAGTTTCACATTATATCTATATATACTAAACAGCTGTATATCCACCATCGATTGGTAAAATAACACCAGTTACATAACTAGCTTCATCACTGGCTAAAAATATAGCACCAACATTTAATTCGCCTTCATTACCATAACGTTTCATAGGTACGTGGTTATTAGCAAATTCTTGGAACTTATCAGTGTTTAAAACATCAGTAGTAAGTTCAGTATAAAAATAACCAGGACAAATACAATTTACTGTAATATTATATGGCGCTAGTTCTGCAGCAGCAGCTCTTGTAAAGTTAACAACTCCGCCTTTACTTGAATGATAAGCAATAGTTGGTATTTCAGTATTACCAACCATACCATACATTGATGCAATATTAATTACTCGTCCATAATTGTTTTTCTTCATAATATTAGCAAAAGCTCTAGTCATTTTAAATACACTAGTTAAATCTGTATCAATTGTAAATTTCCATTCATCATCATTCATATCAAGTACACCTTTATCTTTACTTGAACCGGCACAATTAACTAATATATCAACATGACCATACTTTTCTTCAATTAATTTAGCAGCATTAAGAATATCTTCAGTATTAGTAACATCACATTTGATTGGTAATACACTAACTTTATTATTTTCAAGTTCAATTTTTAATTCTTCTAATTTTTCAACTCGTCGAGCAAGGATAGCTAAGTCAGCTCCTTGATTAGCAAAAGCTTTAGCCATTTGACGCCCTAAACCGCTACTAGCTCCTGTTATAACTGCAACTCTTCCTTTTAAATTAAACATCGTTTTTTTCGCCTCGAATAAGAATATTAACATATTTGATAGCTTCAGTAGCAGCTACTGCACCATCACCCGTTGCAGTAACCAATTGACGTAATAACTTAACTCGGTTATCACCAGCAACAAATATACCTGCAACATTAGTATGACAATCCTCATTAGCTTCTACATAACCTGCCTCATCTAATTTAATGAGTTTAGCAAAGTTTTGGTTTTCTGGAATACGTCCAACTGCTATAAATAATCCATCAACATCAATTGTATTAACACTACCATCATTGTTTGTTACCTCTATAGCTTTTAATTTACCATCTTCAACCAACTTAGTAACATTGCTATTACAAATAATTTCAACATTATCTTTTTCTTTTAAATCATCAACAGATGCTTCTTCTGCTCTAAATTCGTTACGACGATGAATTAAATAAACTTTATTTGCTATATCAGATAAATATAAAGCATCTTCTAAAGCAGTATTACCACCACCTACAACAGCAACTGTTTTACCTTTATAAAAAGCACCATCACATGTAGCACAATAGGATACACCTTTTCCAAGTAAACCATCTTCATTATCTAATCCAAGTTTACGATTATCATTTCCAGTCGCCAAAATAATTGCTTTACCTTCGTATTTTCCTTTTGTAGTTACAACTTCTTTACTCTTGCCATTATCAATTATATCAATAACTTTTTCAAATACGAATTCAGCACCTAAATCTTTAACTTGATTAAATAACTTAGTAGCAAAATCAAAACCTGAAATATGAGGTTCTACTGGATAATTAGCAATATCTAATGTATTAATAATTTGCCCTCCATATGTAGTAGCTTCTAAAACCAATACTTTTTTATTTGCTCGTCGAGCATAAATAGCACTAGTAAGTCCTGCTGGTCCAGCTCCTACTATGATAATATCATACATTTAATTACCTCCTAACATACCAAGTATTTCATCTTTAGATTTTAAACCAATACTTCTATTAATTTCTTTGCCATCTTTAAAAACAACTAAACATGGGATAGAAGATATATCATATTTTTCACTCAATTCATCTTCCTCATCAACATTAATAGAAACAATTTTAACATTATCGTTCTCATTAGCTATTTCATCAATTATTGGTTTTAACATCTTGCATGGTCCACACCACTCAGCATTAAAATCAGCTAATACTATTTTTTCTGAGTTAATAACTTCTTCTAAAAAATTATTATTATTTACTTCAATTACTTGCATATTTTCACTCCATTTCTATATTTGTAAGTACTTTATGAATTAAAGTATAAAGCGTAGCAGCTTCTTCTTCAGTTAAATTAACACATTTACCAATTTCTTTAGGTATACTAATTGCCTTATCCTTTAATTTTTCACCTTTGTTAGTCAACTTAATAATTAAATTTCTTTCGTCTTCATTAGATCTTTCTCTAGTAATATACCCTTTATTTTCTAACTTTTTTAATAGGGGAGTAAGCGTACTAGAATCAAGAAGTAATGTATTTCCTAACTCCTTAACATTAGACTCTTTCTTCTCCCAAAAAAACATCATAACAATATATTGTGTATAAGTTAAATCTAATTTTTCTAAGAAAGGTGTATATCTTCTTATTAATTCCTTACTACATAAATATATAGGAAAACATAATTGATTACTTAATTTAAGACAATCATACTTTTCCATAATTATTCACCTAATAACTTAACTATATCTTCTTCAATTTCTATAGGTTCAGTAGTAGGACAATATCTTTTAATAACTCTACCATTTTTATCTACTAAAAATTTAGTAAAGTTCCATTTAATATCTCCAGGATTTTTAGTAGTTTTGCTTATCTTTTCAATAGCTTTCATAGCCATTTTAGCTTTTAATCCTTTAATCTCTTCATCTGGCATCTCGCTCTTTAAATAAGTAAATAACTTATCTTCGTTTTCACCATTAACTTCAATTTTAGCAAATTGATCAAATTGAGTTTTATATTTTGCAGTACAGAACTCATGAATTTGATCATTATCACCTGGTGCTTGATGACCAAATTGATCACAAGGAAAATCTAATACTTCAAATCCCTTATCATGATATTTTTCATATAATTCTTCTAACCCCTTATATTGTGGAGTAAAACCACATCCAGTAGCAGTATTAACAATTAATAAAATTTTATTCTTAAAATCTGCTAAAGATACATCTTCTCCTTTTCTATTTTTAACACTTATATCATAAATATTTGACATATACAATTCCCTCCTTTTTAAAATAATTTGTATACAAACTAATCGTATAGCAAATAATTAAAAAAGTCAATACAATTTTATAAATTTACAATTATTTACAATTAACTAAATATACGAATAAATTTACTCTTGCATTATTATAAAAAAAGAATATAATACTGATTTGTAACGAAGGAGTAGTAAAAGTGAAAAAGATAGTAGTAAATACTGAAAATTTAGGAAGTGCATTAATATTATTAGGTTATGAAAGTATGGATGCATATACATATTCATTAATTATGAATAACTTATTAGATAATATAAAAAGCAAAAAAATATTTAGAATCCAAAAAGATGATATTGTATATGAATGCCAATTTGTTTTAGCAAATAGAGTAGCTAATCCATTTTCGAGTTTAGATAAAAATATGAATTTAAAAAGCAATTATGATATAAGTGTTAATCCAAATATTGTTGAACTAGTAGATACTGAAAAGTATTTATTTGAAAAATATACATGTTCATTAAATAGTAGATTAATAGCAAATTATATTATAGAGTATATTGATTTAGAAAAACTAGTAAGTGCTAAAAAAGAAAAATATATAATAGAAGATGTAGATAATTATCCTAAAATTTTCGGTAAATTAGAAAGAAATCTAAGAAAAAAGTCAGTTAATAAATAAAACTGACTTTTTTTTATAAAAATTATCTTACAACAAATCCGGTATAAAATCTTCTTGCTAACTTTTTCTTCCATGTTTCTTGAATCGTAAATTCATTCATTAATTTATCTTGAATATAAACTATGCAATCTGAATATCTTTCTGTATCTATATTACTATTGCTTAAACCTACAACTAAATAATAAAGATGTTGTACCGCCCATTCTAAATTAACATTAAAACCATCATAAATATCAGCAACAAGTAAAGTAATATAGTTTTCACAAATCTTTTTAAATTCACTATCACTAACTCTAAATCTTAAAACATCATAAGATTTCCTAAATATCTTGTATAATTCTTCATCACTTATATTATGATCGCTACTTATATTTAATTCTTTTAATCTATTTATATACATATTAAAATAGTTATATAATTCATTAAAATTATCTTCACTTAATTCTTTATAGCCATTTGTTTTGTTAAGTAATTTATATATTACATCATTCATTTGTTATACTTCCAACCTTTCTTATTCCTTCTTCTTACTACAACATCTGGTTCAATTATTTTTCTAACAGGCATTATAACTTCATTATAGTCAAATGTTTCAATTTCATTAATATCTTCTACAACAATATTATGTTTTTCAATTACCTGCTCAATAGTTGGATTATAGGCTTTATATTTTTCAATTATCATTTTAACAATATTTTGGTCAACCATCATACCAGTAGATATAGTTTCACTTTCTAATCTATAATCTATATTTTCAAAACAAGCAAAACTTAATTTTTTATAGTCAAATATATAATGAGGAATTAACATATAGTTCTCTCTCCATTTATCACCATGCCTTAAATTAGCTGCTAAAGGACAAGTACAAACATAATCAAAACCATTAATTCTTTTACTAAATAGCACAATACAAGGTCGATTAGGTTTTATATCTGGTATTCCATCATAAAATACTAAGTTGGTATGAGTTACTATTTCTCCTACTTTAAACATATATGAAAACCCTCCTTAATTAAACTTATGTAATTATATTATAATATATAATTATTATGTTTTAAACAAAAATTGCAAAAATTTATTGTAAGCAATAATTATTTATAGTAAAATATAATTAAGCTAATATAATTTAGGGGGAATACTATAATGAAGCGTTTAAATATATTTGTTGATGAAACAGGAGAATTTGGCTATGGAGTTAACGCTTCAATTTTATATGGTGTATCATTTACATTTCACGAACAAGATGACGATATAATAAAAGAATTAAATAAACTAAATAAAAGATTAGAAGAAATAGGTTATACAGAAATGATCCACATGGCAGATTTAATTTCTAAAAGGGGAGATTATACAGATTTTTCTATTAATAAACGAAAAAGTATTTTTAAAGCTATTTTCCATTTTACTAGAAAAATTCCTGTTAAGTATAAAACAATTATAATAGATAAAAGATATACAGATAGTAGTAAAATATTAAAAAAACAACTATTGATTGCAATAAATGATATGGTAAAAAATAATGAGAAATACTTTAAAAAGTTTGATAAAATTGTAATGTATTATGATAATGGTCAAGAAGATTTAAGCTCGATTTTAGAATTAGTTTTCAGTCAATTTAATAGCTTTGAGCATCGAGCTATATTTAATCATAAAGAGAAAAGATTATTTCAAGTATCTGATATGTTAACATTTATAGATAAATATGATTATAAATACAAAAATAAAATGTCTTTTACTAAGGCGGAGAAATTCTTTTTTTATGATGACGGGATAAGAAAAGTGATAAGCGAGTTAAATAAGAAAAGATTTTAATTAAAAAAACACCTAGATATAGGTGCTTTCTTAAGCGGCAAATGTGCCAACGCGGGTTTGATCCAAATGCTTTTCAAAGGCAAAAAGACCAATAGTAGATATAATCTACTATTAGTATTATATCTACTAAACAAGCAAAATATGCATTATATTTGCTCATTTGTAATTGTATTATATCTAAATATTTGTTTAAAGTCAAGTTATTTTTTGGCTGTTATAAACATCTTTATTCTTAAAGTTTTTTTATTATTAAATATTCTATTATATTAGTTAAGTTGTTTTGAAGCAAAAAAATCAATTCTAATTTAGAATTGACTATTTATTTAATCTCATTACTTTAAAAGTTTGAGTTTCTCATCAATTTGGTGGAGTAGAGGAGTATCGAACTCCTGTCCAATATATCCTATCTTACAACGTCTACAAGTTTAGTTGAAATTACATTTCAATAATACTTAGGCTCCAACGTACCTAAAAATATTATCTATCTTAGTAAGAATTCGTTATTATTACCTAAGAAATAACAATAATATAACTTATATCTATAATCCCCAGCTATACCCTATAAGTGAAAGTATAGTGAAGAGCTCCCAACCTTAATACTAGGCAAATGCAGGAGCGAAACCATAATTAGTTTCGTCATTTAATTTTAAGTTTGCAATTAAGGAATGCCCACCACTTGCAGTCATAATTAGTAATACATGTCGAAACCATATACTACCCCATACACAATAATTATAACATTTATTTCGCAAAAGTCAATATAGTTAACTTTTCTGTTTTTTTAATACTTTGTGATTAGTTATAATATCTTGCTTACATATTTTGTCTTTAATAATATCAATAACCTCATTAAGTGATTTATCATAAATTTTTCCGCTACATCTATTAAAATGTCCACCACCATTAATTGATTTAGCAATTTCTAATATATCTATACTACAATCATCAATTTTCTTAAACTTAACTAAAGTTTTATCGGGCATTTCCACAATAAAAATAGTAACTGGATACTCTAAAGTAGCTTTCATATAATTATCAAATTTAGGATGTTTTACTAACATTGTTGAATCCATATTTGTTTTAGTAATAAAAGTTTTTATTCCACTAATTCCAATATCATAAGCATATATACTATCAAATAATAATTGCTGTTCATAACTTAACTCAGATATCTTATCTATTATTTCCTTTCTTATATCATCACCTAAACCAAGTTTTTCAATCATTCTACAAGTATTATCCTTCATACTTCGATTAAAACCAGCAGTATCGCTAGCTATACCTAATAATAGATTTTTCTTTTCTTCCAAAGAAAATACGTTAATATCCAAAAATCTAGTTAATACCTCACAAGTAGAAGAATAATCAGGATAAACTAATTTTCTATTATCATAAATATCTAATGGCACTCTACATCCATCATGATGATCAAACAAATATCTGTTATCCTTACTAACTTTATTCAAAATACCTAATCCATAAGTTCTATCTTGTTCATTAACATCACACACATATACAGTATTAAATTTAATCTTCTTAACATCATCTACGCTATAATGTTTTACATTTCCATATAATTTATCAACTAATTGAGTTGGTTCTAGTATCAAATACACTTCATTATCAGTGGTTTTCTTTAAAAAACTAACTAAAGTACTAGCTGAACAAATAGCATCAAAATCTGGATTAATATGTGTTAATACTGCAATCTTACCCATTAAATCACTCCTAAATCTTAACAACTAGAATAACATATTATTAACAAACAAAAAAGAGAATCATTCATCACTTTTTCTCTTTTGAATATTATAAGCAACTTTAAGTTGTAGTCTATAAGGTGCAAATCGCATAGCAAATAAAGTTAGTTTCATTCTTAATGTTGGTACAATAATCATTTTACCTGCAAGTAATTTATCAATTGCATAACGAGCTACATACTCACTATCAGCTTCTTTAACAGCAAACTTACCCTTAGCTACTTTATTAAATTCAGTACTTACTGGTCCTGGACATAAAGCACTAACTTGTACTTTACTACCCATTTGTCTTAATTCTTCATTAATACCCATAGTAAGTTTAGTAATATAGTTTTTTGTAGCATAATACGTATTAAGTCTAGGCCCTGCCATAAACCCAGCACTACTACAAACATTTAAAATGTAACCACTATTTTTTTTAATAAAATCCTTTAAAAATAATTTTGTAAGTATATGCGGAGCTTTAACATTAACATTAATCATTTCTAATTCTCTATTTAAATCAGTTTTATAAAACATTCCAAATAAACCAAACCCAGCATTATTTATTAACATATCAATCTTTTCATCTTTAACTAAATCATATAGTTTATAAACGTTTACTTCATCAGCTAAATCTAATTCAATAATCTTAACATTAGTATTAGCTTTCTTACTTATTTCTTCTAATCTAGATTTTCTTCTAGCTACTAATATTAAATCATATCCTTTTTTAGCTAAGTAGTAAGCCATGTCTCTACCAATACCACTACTTGCTCCAGTTATTAATGCCTTCATATCATCACCCAGTAATTATTATACACCAAAAAAGAGCTTTTACGCTCTTTTTTCTACTTCTTCAAGTAAACTTGGCAACATTTGTTTCTTACGACTAACAAAGCCATCTAAGTAAGTACCTTGTTCAATTTTATCATTACCATAAGCTTCTCTAACTATATCTAATGCAGCTTCATTAAATAAGATATAACTACCATTTTTAATAATATCTGTAACAAATAATGCTACTGCCATATAATTATCATTAGCTATCTTATTAAGCTCAGCAATATAATCTTCTTTATTTTTATCAATTTCATCATAATCCAAAGTCATTACTTGGCCAATACCTAATCTTGTATTACCAACATTGAATGATTTGAAGTCTTGGAATATAACATCGTTAATAGGCATTCCCTTAATTGAACTAGCAGCTTTAAACATTTCAATACCATATTCTTGATAATTTAAACCAGTAATTCTAGCAAGTTCATTAACTACAAATCTATCTTTTTCAGTTGTAGTAGGACTCTTTAAAATTAATGTATCAGATAATATAGCAGATAGCATAATACCAGCAATATCTTTAGGAATTTCTACATTATTTTCTTTAAACAAATCATAAATAATAGTACAAGTACATCCAACTGGCATACATCTAAAGCTAATAGGAACAGTAGTACCCATTACACCTAAATTATGATGATCGACTATTTCAACTATATCAGCTTCTTCAATACCATATACACTTTGACTAAATTGATTATGATCTACTAAAATAACCTTTTTCTTTTCATAATTACTAGCTTCAGTAAGTCTAAGCATACCCAAGCATTTACCTTTATTATCCTTAACTGGATAGTTATTGTGTCCATTCTTCTTAGATATTTCAATAAAGTCATTGTAATAATCTAATTCGTTTAAACAAATATAATTATTATTATAACTAATGTTTTTAATATAATTACATAAAAATATTCTATTAGCAGTTTCAAAAGTATCAAAATTAGTTTCAATAATACTTACTTTATTCTTCTTAGCAATTTCTAATAAATCTGCATCAAGTTCATGTCCGCCAGTAATAATAATTAACTTAACTTTATTATTAACAGCATGTTCTAATATTTTATATCTATCTCCAGTAATTATTATATTGCTATCATTTAATTCGATATTATCTTTAAATGTTTGTGATTGGTAAGCCCCAACTAAAACATCTCCACTAAATTCATCAACATATTTTAATACTTCTTTACCTTCTAAAACACTAACTATATTTTCATAATTAGTAAATAATTTAGTTTTATCTTCACCTAATAATGCTCTAGCAATTTCTTTTAAAGTAATAAAACCAGTTAAAGCTTTATCTTCACTTACTAAAGGCATAGCAGTAACATTTAGTTTTTGAATTAAATTTACAGTATCAAAAATAGATGCATTCTCACTTATCATCGCTTGCTTATTATAAGCTACATTTCTTATTTGTATTCTTATATCATTTAAAAATTTAGGTTCTTTTATATTAAAATAATCAAGTACAAATTTACTTTCATTATTTAAATGCCCTAATACTTTTGGTACAGTTTTTTCTCCTAATTGATTCTTTAAATAAGATAAAGCTATACTTGAACATACAGTATCAGTATCAGGATTTTTATGACCAAATATAAATGTTGTTTGCATAAAAAAATCACTCCTCGCTAGTAAGTATAACACTTAAAGTAGAAAAAATAAACTTTTTTAGAAATATAAATTGAGAATTAAAAAATATAATAATCAGTTGCTAAAAAAGAATGAATAATATATAATACCTTAGAAATAGAGGAGTTATTATGGCTAATACTATAAAAACAAATAAACTTATATTTCATATAGAGCAAATCATGCAAATTGGAATGTTTATGTCATTTAATGAAATAGTTGATAATTTAAAAAATAGTAATATTGAATTTACAAATGAAGAACTAACTTTAGCTTTAAAAACTATGCTAAATAAATATGGCAGCATTATAAAGCAAGATAATATATTTGGATTGCCATCATACCAATTATTAGGAGAACGACTAAAAAAAACAAAGTATCAAATTGCATATCGAAACCTTTATGATAATAATCCAATACTTCCTAAAAAAATATTGTTAATTTCGGATACTCATTTAGATAATAATATAGAAAAATATGAATTAATAAATAATATTTATAATTATGCGGCAAATAATGATATTAATATTTGTATTCATTTAGGGGATATTTTTAATAAATTAAAAGATGATTATTCTATAGAAAAAGTTGAAAAATTATATAGCTTATTTAACAAATATTATCCTAAAAATTTAAAAACATATGCTATAGCCGGAAATCATGATAGTTATATGCATACAATTACACCTTTAACTCCTCTTTTGAAAGAGCCTAAAGTAGACAATATTCTTGATTTGCGGATTTTAAATGAACTTAATAATAGTTTTTATTTTTATCCATCCGAATATTTTAGTTCAGATATTTGTAATCAAAAATTCCATTTTAGTCATCGTTTATATATTAATGAAATAATTAAAAATTTACACATTGAAGATATATCTCAAATTGATACAATATCTCCCTGGTATAGCAATCAATTTAGAATATTAATATCCGGACATCTTCATAAAGGATTTATATATACAACAGAATATAATAATATATATTTAGGTGTACCATCGACTACAAATTATAACACTACTAATACTATTGCTTATATAATTAATATAGACATAAACAAAATAATTGTTAAAGTATTGAACTACTATAATAAACAAGTAAAAATATTAGAAGAACATGATTTTTGTTATAATAATGTTCAAATATTAAAAAAAACATATAACAAACAAAAATATTTATGATAATATATAACAAAGGAAAGTGATTTTATGGGAACAGTATATACTTTAGCTAAGAAATATTGTCGTCGTTATCCAAGAGGTATAACTTGGTGGAGAGTTAAAAGACACAGTAAAATAGTTGAAATGCACCTAAATCCAGGTGAACAAGTAATCTATGCTTTTGTTGGTCAAAAAAGTTTTACTCCAACTGATATTTTTGCAACATGTGTAGTAGCACTTACTAACAAAAGAATTTTAATCGGCCAAAAAAGAGTTTTATTTGGCTACTCATTATCGAGTATTACTCCAGATATGTATAATGACTTACAAGTATATCAAGGTATGTTCTTTGGTAAAATAACAATTGATACTATTAAAGAAGAAGTTGAATTAAGATTTATTGATAAAAGAGCATTACCTGAAATTGAAACATCTATTTCTGAATACATGATTGAAGCAAAAAAAGAATATCCAAAAGTAGAACACATCTAAACTTTTAACATAAATTACTCTAGGAAGTGATTTATATGTTAGAAGAAATAATTGATAATTTAAATTTAGATATTCCAAGTAATGAAGATGCCTATTATGATTATTATACAATTAATAAAGGAGATACATTATATTCAATATCAAGAATGTATAATATAAACCCTGAGTTATTAGCTAGCATTAACGGACTTAATATGAGCGATTATATTTATGATGGACAAAGGATAATTATTCCAAAAAGTAATTGTAGTTACTATATAACTGCTGAGGGAGACACATTAAACAATGTAGCAGAAATGTTTAGTATTAATAAAGATAAATTATTAGAAGAAAACAAAACTATCTATCTTTTACCAGGCCAAATAATGGTTAATAAAGTCAAATAAGTATCAATACTTATTTTTTTTCTTGTAAAATTTAATTCCATGTTTTATAATC
>JAFUTX010000018.1 GCA_017484065.1 Bacilli bacterium | reverse complement strand
GACTTTTTACTTAGTTTTCAAAGATCATTCACATTGCTTCTTCCCTTTGTTTTCGGCTTTCTTTTTCACAATGCACTAGTAATATATCAAATTGATTTTCCCTTGTCAACACCTTTTTTTAATTTTTTTCACTTTTTTTTGCTTTTTTGTCGTTTATTGGTCATTTTTGCCTCTTACTTCCCTCTTTTTTTCTTATTATCCCTCTTTATCTTATGTTTATCTCTTCAAAAAAAGCACAACTTATCGTTGTACTTCTCTATTCCTTTCCTGTTATTTCTTTATACTTTTCTACATATCTTTTTATTTCTTCTTTTTGGAATTTCACTAACTATATAATATATAAATTACAATATACACAAAGATTAAAAAGATATCATGTATAAAAATATTTTTCATTATTATTAAACTCTAAATTATTAAAATAAGCTAAAAATAGTCAAAAAAACACATAATAACATGCTCTAAAAGTGATTTTACACAGATATAATAAAAACACCTCATAAGGACTTAAATTAGCCTATAATAGAATAAATATTTAATAAATAAGTTGAATCATTGTAAAACAGGCTATAAAGTCTTAAAAACACAAAAAAACACCTGAATAATTCAAGTGTATTTTACTAATTAAACTAATTCTAAACGTACTTCTAAAGCGTCATCGCCAATACGTTCTTTTAATTTAATAATTCTTGTATATCCACCATTTCTATCTTTATAACGTGGAGCAAGTTCATCAAAAACCTTTTTAACAACGTCTTTATCGTTATGACAAAAAGCTAAAGCTTTACGACGTGAAACTAAAGTTCCGTTCTTACCATAAGTAATCATTTTATCAACAAATTTTCTAACTTCTTTTGCTCTTGCATCAGTAGTTACAATAAATCCATTACTTAAAACTTCTTTAGTTTGAGTTCTTAATAAACTAAGTCTTTTTCTAGATTCTTTTCCTAACTTGTTATACATAACTATTTCACTCCTTTAACTAATCGCGGAATTTAAGTCCCATTTCATGTACTTTATCAATAACTTCTTTTAAAGACTTCTTTCCTAAATTTCTAATTTTTGTAACTTCAACTTCTTTTTTAGAAATTAAATCTTGCATTGTATGAATACCAGCTCTTTTTAAGCAATTATATGCTCTTACAGAGAATTCAATTTCTTCAATAGGTGTTTCTAGAGTTTTAGTAACAGTATCAACTTTCTTTTCACTCATAACACCAGTATTATCACTAATAGCATTTAAATCACTAACAATTTTAAAATGTTCAATTAAAATTTTAGCAGATAAAGCCATACTTTCTTCAGGAGTTAAACTACCATCTGTAGTTATTTCCATAATTAATTTATCATAATTTTCATTTTGACCAACACGAGTATCTTCAACTTCAAATTTAACTAATTCGATTGGAGAGTAATTAGAGTCGATTGCAATATACCCTGTTTTTCCTTCTGTATATCTCTTCTTATTTTCTTTAGAATCAACATAACCTCTACCATTAGTAATAATTACTTCCATGTTAATTTTACCATCTTGAACTAAATTACATAATACTAAATCTTTATTAATGATTTCAATATCACTATCTTGTTCAAAATCTGCTCCAGTAACAGGACCTTCAGTATTCTTACTTAATCTTAAAATCTTATCATCATCACTATGATTTTTAATTACTAATTTTTTTAATGCTAAAACGATACTAGTAACATCTTCTACTACACCATCAATTTTTTGGAATTCATGCATAACTCCATCAATTTTAACAGCACTAATAGCGCTACCTGGTAAACTAGATAACATTACTCTTCTTAAAGCATTACCTATAGTAGTACCAAATCCTCTTTCTAAAGGTTCTAAAACAAATCTTCCAAAATGAGAACTTTCTTGATTTTCAACAATTTTATATTCTGGTTTTTCAAAATTTAACATATTTTTACCCCTTTCAACTAGTTTCTAGGACGTTTAGGTGGACGACAACCATTATGTGGAATAGGTGTTTCATCAGTAATAGATAAAATTTCTAATCCAGCAGTTTGTAATGATCTAATTGCGCTTTCTCTACCAGGTCCTAAACCTTTAACAAAAACATCTACTTTTTTAACTCCGTGATCCATAGCAGCTTTAGCAGCAGCTTCTCCAGCCATTTGAGCTGCAAAAGGAGTCTTTTTCTTACTACCTTTATAACCAATAGTTCCTGAAGATGACCAACTTATAGCATTACCATCTTTATCACTGATAGTTACAATAGTATTGTTATATGTAGAATGAATATGAGCAACAGCCTCAGGTATATTCTTTTTAACTTTTCTTTTTCTTCTATTATATCCAGCCATTATTTACCTCCTACTTTCCAGCCTTTTTCTTATTAGCTACTACTTTACCTTTACCTTTACGAGTTCTAGCATTTCTACTAGTTCTTTGTCCTCTAACAGGTAAACCTTTTTTATGTCTTACACCTTGGTAACTATTAATTTCCATTTTATTTTTAATACTCATTTGAACGTCACGACGTAAATCACCTTCAACTACGTATTTATCTACTTCTTTACGTAATCTAGCAACTTCATCATCTGTTAAATCTTTAATTTTTTTAGTTGGTTCTACTTTAGCATCAGCTACAATAGTTTCTGCTAAACTTCTACCAATACCATAGATTGCAGTTAATCCAATAACTGTATGTTTTTCTCCTGGTAATTCAATATTCTTAATACGTGCCATATGTACCTCCTATTAACCTTGTGTTTGTTTATGTTTTGGATTTTTACAAATAACCAAAACTTTACCCTTTCTTCTTATTATTTTACAGTCTTTACACATCTTTTTAACTGATGGTCTTACTTTCATAATATAACCTCCATTTATCTCTTATTCCATATAATACGCCCACGTGTTAAATCATAAGGCGATAATTCTACAACTACTGTATCACCTGGTAAGATACGAATAGTATTTACTCGCATTTTACCAGAAACGTAGGCTTCCACAGTATGTCCATTATCTAATTCAACAACATAATGCATTCCTTTTAAAACTTCAACAATTTTACCTTCAACTTCAAGTTTTTCTTCTTTATTTGAAATGTTATTTTTTGAATTTTTTTCTTTCGCCATTCTCTCTATTCTCCTGTTAAAATTTGATAACCAATTTCTGGTTTAATCTATACTTATGGAAGAGCAACAGTAGTTACTCAACCATCTATAGATTTAATCTAGCTAAACAATTAGTCGTTGTTTAACTCCTTTATTATATCACAAAATATTTTTTTGTCAGAATTTTCTGCATTAATATCAATTAATAACTCTTTTTTCTTATAATACTCTAAGATACTAGCTATTTCACTTAAGTAATCTTCAAACCTAGTTTTAAAAGATTGTTTATTATCATCAGTTCTAACCTCAAGTTTATGTCCACACTTATTACAAATGCCACTTGTTTTTGGTTTTAACTCTTCAAAGTATTTATTATAACTTCTTTTACAATGACTACAAACCATTCTTCCCAAAGCTCTTTTCATAGCTATATCTTCACTAACATCTAAGAATATTACTTTATAATCACTTATATTTAACTCTTCTAAAATATTAGTTAATGCTCTAGCTTGTTTTAAAGTTCTAGGATACCCATCTAGAATAAAAGGTTTATTAATGTTCATCAATGTATCTTTAATTAAATTAATCATAATACTATCAGTAACAAATTTTCCTCTATCTAAATAGCTTTTAACTTTTAATCCTAATTCAGATTCTTCCTTAACAGCATATCTTAAAATATCACCAGTAGAAATATGAACATATCCATACTTTTCTACTAACTTATCACTTTGAGTTCCCTTACCTGCAGCAGGAGGGGCAATAAAAATTACATTCTTCATATTATTTTAATTTTTTTCTTTTAATAGAATAACTTCTACTAATCAAACCACTTTCTATTTGTTTATAAGTTTCAATTGCAACACCTACAACGATTAAGATACCTGTTCCACCAATTGAAGCAGAACTTGATAATGATGTAAACTTAGCAATTAATATAGGCATACCAGATAATATAACTAAGAATAAACTACCAACAATAGTTAATCTACTTAAACTTTTGCTAATATATTCTTGAGTTTCTTTTCCAGGTCTTACCCCAGGAATATACCCACCTCTTTGATTTAAGTTTTTAGCCATTTCTTCAGGATTCATACTTAAGAAAGTATAGAAATATCCAAAGAATACTATTAAAACTATATATAATATAAATCCAGTTGCAGATGTATTCACTATATACTTATTAACAAAATCAATTGCGTTTTGATTTTTTGTTAAACTAACTATAGTAGCAGGAATAGTTGTAATAATTGATGCAAATATTACTGGCATTACACCTGCACTATTTATTTTAATTGGTAAATAATTTTGTTTATTACCATAAATACTATTTGTTCTATTAGCATATTGAATTGGTATACGTCTCTCAGCTAATGTAACCCAAATAATACCAACTATTACTAATAAATATACTATTACAAATAAACTAAATAATCCTACACCTACTGCTGTAGTATAACTACTTGTAGTAACTAAAGTATTAAATGCTTCTCTAAATACACTTGGCATACTTAATGTAATACCAGCCATTATCATTAATGATTGGCCATTACCTATACCTTTTTGAGTAATTTGATCACCCATCCATAATAAGAATGCTGTACCAGCTGTCATAACTAAACTAGTTTTTAACATTGCAGTTACATCATTACTATTCATATAGAAAATAGTCATAGCATAAGCTTGAATAAAAGCAATTATAATACCTAAGTATCTAGTAATTTTATTTATTTTTTGTCTTCCTGTATAACCTTGGTCTTTTAATTCCTTAAAATAAGGAATAATATCCATTTGTAATATTTGAGTAATAATTGATGCTGTAATGTAAGGTGAAACTCCTAATGCAAAGATTGAAAAGTTTCTTAAACCTCCACCACTCATCAAGTTAAAGATTTCTAAAAATCCTAATTCTTCATATACACTTGATGCCCAAGGAATAGTAACAGTTGTTCCTAAGCAGAAGAATCCTAAACAAGCAAGTGTAAAATAGATTCTTCTTCTTAAGTCTTTATTTTCTGTTTTAAAAAGTTGGGCAATTTGATGAAACATCTAAATCACCTCTGCTTTTCCGCCAGCACTTTCTATTTTTGTAACAGCAGTTGTAGAAAATCTTTGAGCTTTAATAACGATTTTCTTTTCTAAAGTACCATTACCTAATACTTTAACACCACTTAATTGTTTCTTTAAAATACCTCTTTCTTTTAAGATTTCTGGAGTAACTTCATCCCCATCATTAAAGTATTTATTTAAAGTTGTTAAATTAATAGTAGCATATTTAGTTTCAAATCTTTTGTTATTAAATCCTCTTTTTGGTAATCTTCTATAAAGTGGAGTTTGTCCACCTTGGAACCAAGCAGATATACTACTTCCACTACGAGAATGTTGACCTTTTTCTCCACGAGTAGATGTTTTACCATGTCCACTACCTGGACCAATACCTACTCTTTTCTTTCTCTTAGTTTCTTTTGATTTTGGTAAACTCTCTAATCTCATATTATAACTCCTCAACTTTCTTACCACGTAAAGCTGCTATTTTAGCAGGAGTTCTTTGAACCATTAAAGCTTGTAGAGTAGCTTTAGCAACATTAACCTTAGTATTAGATCCTAATGATTTAGATACAATATCTTTAACACCAGCAACTTCTAATACAGCTCTTGCTGAACCACCAGCAATAACTCCAGTACCTTCTTTAGCAGGTTTAATTAAAACTTGTGCTCTACCAACTTTACCAATAGCTTCATGAGGAACAGTTCTATTATCAATTAAAGCAATTTTTACAACATTTTTATTTGCAACTTGAATTGCCTTTTTGATTGCTTCAGGAGCTTCATTAGCTTTACCAGAACCAATACCAACTAAACCTTTTCTATTACCAACAACAACTGTTGCTGAGAATCTAAAATGTCTACCACCTTTTGTAACTTTAGTTACACGGCTTAAAGAAATAACTTTTTCTTCAAGTAAACTTTTTCTTGTATCATTTTTTTGTTTTGGCATAATCTTTCCTCCTCCTACTAGAATTCTAATCCATTTTCACGAGCAGCTTCTGCAAGTGCTGCAACACGACCATGGTAAAGGTATCCACCTCTATCGAAAACAACTTTCTTTATTTTTAATTTTTTGCATTTCTCAGCAATGTCTTTTCCAACTGCTTTAGCACCTTCAACATTGCCACCATTTTTTATTTTTAACATAACTGATGAAGAACTAGCTAAGGTAGTGCCATTAACATCATCAATTATTTGTACATACATACCCTTATTAGATCTAAATACACTTAATCTTGGGCATTCTGAAGTACCACTAATTTTATTACGAATACGTGCATGTCTTTTAAGACGCATTGCATTACTTGATTCTTTCTTTATCATGTTATTCACTCCTTACCTATTAAGCGGCTTTCTTACCTTCTTTACGACGTATTTGTTCACCTTTGTAACGAATACCTTTACCCTTATAAGGTTCTGGTTCTCTTACTTTACGAACTTTAGCCGCAAATTCATTAACGCTTTGTTTATCAAAACCACTAATTGTGATTTCTGTATTACTAACTAATGTAGCAGATAGACCTGCAGGAACTTCCATTACAACTGGATGAGAATATCCAGCACTAATAGTTATTTTATTACCAGCTACGTTGAAACGATAACCAACACCTACAGCTTCTAATCCTTTTTCATAACCACTACTTACTCCAACTAACATATTGCTAATTAATGAATTAGTAGTACCTTGCATTACATTAGAACGTTTACTATCATCTGTTCTTTCTACAGTTATTTCAGTTTCATTAACTTTAACATTAACTAAACTATCTAATTTTAAACTAAGTTCTCCTTTAGCTCCCTTAACAGTTAAAACACCATCGTTTTCTGTTACAGTAACACCAGCAGGAATACTTAATACTCTATTTCCAATTCTACTCATAAATTATTTCCTTACCAGATGTAGGCAAGTACTTCGCCTCCTAATCCAGCATTTCTAGCTTCTTTATCAGTCATTAAACCTTTAGAAGTTGAAATAATTGCAATTCCAAGTCCGTTAAGAACACGAGGAATTTCATCACACTTAGCATATACTCTTAAGCCAGATTTACTAATTCTTTTAAGACCAGTAATAACTCTTTCTTTCTTTTCACCATATTTAAGTGTTAAAGTAAGCTTATCACCATTAGTAAACTTTTCATATTTATAATCAGCAATATAACCTTCATTCTTTAAGATTTCAGCTATACCTTTAGTCATTTTAGTTCCTAAAACTTCAACTTCATTATATTTCATTTGATTCGCATTACGAATTCTTGTTAACATATCTGCTATTTTATCTTGTACCATTTAAAATTCCTCCTTTCCTACCAACTTGATTTCTTTACGCCAGGAATTTGTCCTTGATTAGCTAATTCTCTAAAACAAATACGACATAATCCATATTTTCTTAATACACCATGTGGTCTACCGCATCTTTCGCAACGAGTGTACTCTCTTGATTTAAACTTAGGTGTACGTTTATTTTTAACAACCATACTTTTTCTTGCCATAAGTTTATCCTCCTATCTTCTAAAAGGCATTCCAAATGCAGCTAATAAATCATAAGCTTCTTCATTTGTTTTGGCAGTTGTAACAAATACAACATCCATGCCTCTTACCTTTACTACATTATCATATTCAATTTCAGGGAAGATTAATTGTTCTTTAATACCTAAAGTATAATTACCTTTACCATCAAAAGCAGTTTTACTAACACCTCTAAAATCTCTAACACGAGGAAGTGCAACTTTGATTAATTTTTCCATAAAATTATACATGTTCTCGCCACGTAAAGTTACTTTAACTCCTACTGATTGGCCTTCTCTTAATTTGAAACCAGCAATAGATTTACGAGCTTTAGTAACTATTGGTTTTTGCCCACTAATGATTTCTAAATCTTTAAGTGCAGCATCTATAAATTTACTATCTTTTGATCCTTCACCAATTCCCATGTTGATAACTATTTTTTCTAGTTTAGGAACTTCCATTACAGAAGAATAATTATTTTTCTTCTTTAAAGAATCAATGATTGTTTTATTATATAATTCTTTAAAATTACTCATACTCTTCACCTACTTACTAGCTTTCTTTTCTTTTTTTGATTTTTTTTCATCAACAATAACTTTAACATTAGATACATGGATAGGAGCTTCTACATCGAAGATTCCACCATTTTGGTTCATTTGGTTAGGTTTAACATGTTTCTTAACAATATTAATTCCTTCAACAACAACTTTATCTTTTAATTTTAGTGTTTTAATTACTTTTCCTTCTTTGCCTTTATCTTTTCCAGCAATTACTTTAACGTTATCTCCAACTTTTACTTTCATTCGAGAACCTCCTATAATACTTCATTAGCTAGTGAAACTATTTTCATGAAATCTTTATCACGAAGTTCACGAGCTACTGGTCCTAATACTCTAGTACCGATAGGTGACTTATCATCTTTAATTAAAACACATGCATTGTCATCAAATTTAATATAAGAACCATCTTTTCTTCTAACACCTTGAACACTACGAACAACTACAGCTTTAACTACTTTACCTTTTTTAACATTTCCATTAGGAATAGCTTTTTTAACAGTACCAATAACTACATCACCAATATTAGCATATTTTCTTTTACTACCACCCATAACTCTAATTACTAATAATTCACGAGCACCACTATTGTCAGCAACTTTTAATCTAGATTCTTGCATTAACATAAGGCTAGCCTCCTATAATATAACAGCTTCAACTAGAACTTCTACTAATTCATATCTTTTTGTTTTAGATAATGGTTTAGTACTTCTAATTTTTACTGTATCTCCAACTTTAGCAATATTTTTTTCATCATGAGCAGCATATTTTTTAGAATATTTAACTCTTTTTCCATATAATCTATGTGGTTTATGAGTTTCAACTAATACTGTAATAGTTTTATCATTCTTGGCACTAACAACTTTACCAACTAATTCTACTCTCTTAGTTTCTGTCATTATTCTTCGCCTCCTAATTTTTCAGTCTTAACTGTAAGCATTCTAGCTATTAATTTCTTTAATTTATTAATATCTGTAGGTTTTTCTAATGTTCCGTTAGCTTGTTTCATTCTTAAATCAAGTAATTCTCTTTTTGTTTCTCTAATTTTATTGTCGATTTCTTCAATTGACATTTCTCTAATTTCATTAATTTTCAAGAGAATCACCACCTTTTACATCTTCTTTTTTTACAAATTTACATTTGATTGGAAGTTTATGAGAAGCAAGTCTTAAAGCTTCGCGAGCTATTTCTTCACTTACTCCAGATACTTCAAACATAATTTTTCCAGTTTTAACAACTGCAACCCATTCTTCAACATTACCTTTACCTTTACCTTGACGAGTTTCAAGAGGTTTTTTAGTTAATGCTAAATGAGGGAATATATTGATAAATACCTTACCACCACGTTTCATGTATCTAGTCATAGCAATACGAGCTGCTTCAATTTGACGATTACTTATCCAAGCACCTTCTTTAGCTTGTAATCCATAATCACCAAAATGTAGTTCTGTATTACCTCTAGCATGACCATCATAAGTTAAACGATGAGGCTTACGATATTTAGTTCTTTTTGGCATCAACATATTTTTTTCCTCCCTTCATGTTTTTCTTTGCAGGAAGAATTTCAGATTTATAAATCCAAACCTTAACACCAATTTTTCCATAAGTTGTATCTGCTTCACTAGTAGCATAATCAACGTCAGCTCTTAAAGTATGTAGAGGAACTGTACCTTCAGTATATCCTTCAGTTCTTGCCATTTCAGCACCACCAAGTCTACCTGAAACGCTAGTCTTAATACCTTTAGCTCCAGCTTTCATTGTATTTCTAATAGCTCTCTTTTGAGCAGATCTAAATGGAGCACGATTTTCAATTTGTGAAGCAATTTGATCAGCTACTAATTGAGCATTTAAATCAGGATTTTTAACTTCAACAATATTGATAAATACGTCTTCATTAACTAATTTACTAACTTTTTTTCTTAATTTTTCGATGTCTTCTCCACCACGACCAATAATTACACCTGGTTTAGCAGTTTCGATTGTAATATCACATCTATCTTTTTTTCTTTCAATAAGAACAGAAGCAATTCCAGCATCTTTTAAATTCTTTGCTAAGAAATCACGAATCTTAAGATCTTTATTTAATTTTTCAACATAGTCGCTATCTTCAGCATACCATTTTGATTGCCAATCTTTATTTATTCCAAGTCTAAAACCTATTGGATTAACCTTTTGTCCCATTCGTTATGCTCCTTCCTTTACTGTATTTTTACCGTCACTTACTTTTACAAATATATGACTAGTTCTTTTATCTCTTCTATCTACATTACCACGACTAGCAAATTTAATTCTCTTATATACTTGTCCTGGATTAATGTAACATTCACTTATAAATAAGTCACTTTCATTAGCACCATTATTATTAACAGCATTAGCTACTGCACTATTTAAAACTTTCATAATAAGACGACTAGCCTTAGTATTAGTTGTTTCAAGTATTGCACGAGCATTTGCTATTTTTTTACCTCTAACTAAATCCATAGTCATTCTAGCTTTACGAGGTGCTATCATAGCGCTTTTATGTATTGCATATGCTTCCATCAGTTACCTCCTACTTTTGACCTGCATGTCCACCGAAGTTACGAGTTAGAACAAACTCTCCAAGCTTATGTCCAACCATATCTTCTGTAATATATACAGGAACATGAGTCTTTCCATTGTGAACAGCTATTGTGTGTCCAACAAATTGTGGGTAAATTGTAGAACGTCTTGACCAAGTTTTAATGACTTCTTTTTTATTATCTGCATTTAACTTATCAACTTTATTAAGTAAGTGTGCATCAACAAAAGCACCTTTTTTTAAACTTCTTGCCATATTAACCTCCTACTTTTTCTTTCTACTAACAATTAATTTGTTAGAAGCTTTCTTTTTATTTCTTGTCTTATATCCAAGAGCTGGTTTACCCCAAGGAGTAAGTGGTCCTTTTCTACCGATAGGAGCACGTCCTTCACCACCACCATGTGGATGGTCATTAGGGTTCATAACACTACCACGGTTAGTTGGTCTAATACCCATATGACGTTTACGTCCAGCTTTACCTAAGTTAACTAATTCGTAATCTTCGTTTCCAACTACACCAACAGTAGCCATACAAGTTCCTAAAACTTTTCTTGTTTCACCTGATTGTAATCTTAACATTACATATTTGCCTTCACGTCCAAGTATTTGAGCACTAGCTCCAGCACTACGACATATTTCAGCACCTTTACCAGGTCTTAATTCGATACAATGTACAACTGTACCTACTGGAATATTTTGTAGAGGTAAAGCATTACCAACTTTGATATCAGCATTTTCTCCACTTTCAACAATCATTCCAACTTTTAATCCTTTAGGAGCTATAATATATCTTTTTTCACCATCACGGTAATTAATTAAAGCTATATTAGCACTTCTGTTTGGATCATATTCAATAGATGCAACTTTACCAGTAACACCTGTTTTATTTCTTTTAAAATCAATAACTCTGTATTTTTGTTTAGCTCCTCCACCAATGTGACGAACTGTCATTTTACCAGAATTATTTCTACCACCAGTTTTACTTTTCTTTTGTAAAAGTGATTTAGTAGGAGTAGATGTAGTTAGTTCTTCATTAACTAAAGTAGTCATACCACGTCTACCATTAGTGGTAGGATTGTATTTCTTTATTGCCATATTCTCTCACTCCTTACTATAATTCTATACTTTCGCCATCAGCTAATGTAACGAAAGCTTTCTTAAATGTTTTAGTTTGGCCAGTATATTTACCAACCCTTTTATCTTTTGGTTTAGTTATTAATGTATTAACACTTTTAACTTTTACGCCAAAAGCTTTTTCAATAGCATATTTAATTTGAGGTTTAGTTGCACTCTTAGCTACTTTGAAAGTATAAACATTTCTTTGTTCACAAGCACTAGCTTTTTCAGTAATTACTGGTGCAATAATAATATCTGTGTAATCTTTCATTATGCAAGCGCCTCCTCAATACTTTTAATAGCTTCTTCATCGCATACTAGGTAATCAGCATTAACTAAGTCATAGCAGTTAATTTCATCTGCTAACATAGCATAAGCATAACCTAAGTTACGAGTAGCCATATATAAATTTTCGTTATCTTCTTTAGTAACAAATAATACTTTACCAGTTAATTTTAAATTATTTAATACTTCTAAAGCTTCTTTAGTCTTTAATCCTGATAATTCAATATTATCAACTACAACTAAATTTTTATTAGTAAACTTTAATGATAAAGCACTTTTTAAAGCGATAACTCTTTCTTTTCTATTAATTTTGAATGAATAATCTCTAGGAGTTACTCCATGAGCTATTCCACCACCACGCCATTGTGTAGCACGAATAGAACCTTGACGAGCACGTCCTGTACCTTTTTGTTTCCAAGGTTTTCTTCCACCGCCACTAACTTCACTTCTACTTTTAGTTTTGTGAGTTCCTTGACGCATTGAATCTAATTGAAGTCTTATCATCTTTTTTAAACAATCATCGTTAGCTTCGATTTTCCAAACATTATCGTTAATAGTTAAATCTTTAACTTTTTCACCTTTAATGTTTAATACATTTATCTTACTCATATTTTATTTCCTTTCTAGAATAAGCAATTAATTGCTTGCTCCTTCAGAATTTTCTTCAGTAGTTTCTACAACTTCTTCAGTAGCAACTTCTTCAACAACAGGTGTTTCTTCTACTACTTCATCAACTACTGTTTCTTCAACTTCTTCATAAGATAAAATTTCTTTTGCATTTTTCTTACGAGAATTTTTAATAGCAGATTTAATAAATACTAAACCTTTCTTTGGTCCTGGAATATTTCCGCTAACTAAAATGTAATTTTCAGCTGTATTAACTTCAATAATTTCTAAGTTTTGAATTGTAATAGTTTCATGACCCATATGTCCTGGTAAATTTTTACCTTTCAAAACTCTTTTTGGTAACATAGTACCTAATGAACCAGGTCCACGATGATAATGTGATCCATGTCCCATTGGTCCTCTTGATTGATTATGTCTTTTGATAGTTCCTTGGAACCCTTTACCTTTTGAAGTACCAGTAACGTCTACTACGTCTCCTACTTCAAATACATCAGCTCCAACAACGTCTCCTAGTTTATAATCAATTTCACAATCTCTTATTTCTTTTAAGAAGCGCTTAGGAGTTGTATTTGCATTTTTTGCACGTTTAATGCTTGATTTACTTGAATTTTTTTCTTTCTTTTCAAATACGCCTAATTGAACAGCACTATATCCATCTTTTTCAGGAGTTTTAACTTGCATAACTACGTTAGGTTCAACCTCAACAACAGTTACAGGAATTAAAATACCATCTTTAGTGAATACTTGTGTCATTCCAACTTTGCGTCCTAAGATTCCTTTCATATTATTTTTCCTTCCTTATATATTATAATTTTATTTTGATGTCTACTCCACTTGGTAAATCAACATGAGTTAAAGCATCAACTGTTTCTTTACTTGGATTTTTGATTTCGATTAATCTCTTATGAGTTCTCTTTTCGAATTGTTCTCTAGCATCCTTATATTTGTGAACAGCTCTTAAAACAGTAACCTTTTCTATTTCAGTTGGTAGTGGTACTGGTCCAGAAATTTCTCCACCAGTTCTTTTAACTGTATCAACAATCTTTCCACATGCAACTTCTAATAGTTTAGAATCAAAAGCTTTAAGATTAATTCTTACTTTACTATTATTTGCCACAATAACATTCTCCTTTCGCCTATATCTAGTATAGACTCGCTCCGCACAAATTCCCTGATTTTAACCAGATAGTCCAAGCAACTCCACCTAGTGTATCAGCAACCTCGCACATCTCAGCAGTCATACAAATTCAATTCTACCGCATAAATACGGAAAAATCAAGCAAAAATTGCAAAAATTTTAACATAAAAAAATAATGAGTTTTTAAACCCATTAAATTTTAATTATTTTTTATAAACTGAATATAGATAATAATCTCCTTCACTATTTAATTTAAAAGTATATTCCCATTTTTCAGCTTTAGCTAATATTTTACCATCTGTATTATAAAAATCTATTACAGCATTTAGCTTTATATCTTTTCCTAAATACATAGTATCAAAGTTATATTTATAAGATATATCATAATCACAAGCAAAACCCATAGTTATAAGCAAATACATATCTTTATATGAAGCAATAATATTTGAATCGTTAAATTTTGATAAGCCAAACATCTTTAATACAGAATCATAGTCAGTAGTTTTAACTCCCATGCAAACTCCAGCTCCAGCTTCACAATAACCGGATTCTTCATAATCTACATTTTTCCAAGATACATTATTTAATATATATCTATAAATAAAAGTAGATTTATCTTCATCACTCATATCGTTAATTATTCCTTGAACTTTTGGAAGTAAAAATTCATCGTTACAATCCGCATCTTCAATGTTAGCAATTCGTTTTAATTTTTCTAATGTAGCACTATCAACAACTTTATTCTCATCAACATTATTATCTTGATTATCTTCTTTCTTCTCAATCTCTTTAGGTTTATTTGCATCTACATTTTTAGTAAATACACCTTTACCTAAACTATAGCCTCCAACCAAAGCTATAACCACCGCTATCAGTGCAACTAATATTATTAGTCCTTTACCACTTTTATTTTCCACTATTCTACCTCTTCTCTACTATTACCTAAATAATAAAATATTTATCTTTCAATAGTTCTACTAACAAATATATAGTTACCTGTATCTTCTTTTTCAAATGTATATATATAGTTGTTAACGAACTTAGTTATTGGATTTTCATTTTCAGTATCATCTTCGTCATAATCAGTATATACAACTTTATCATATATTTTAATTGAATTATCATCTTTAATAGCTTTTATTAATTCATGAGAGTAACCACCTGGCCCCTCAGTTCCACCACAGCCATTAGTATAATCAATATATGCATCCATTTTGGAATTATAAATATATACAGGACAATTAGTATACAAAGTTACACTTTTATCAAGTACTGCATCTTTTCCATATATTTTTTTATATAAACTTTCAATATATTCCCTAGTAAAACCTTCAGTATATTCATCATATTCGTTTGGATTTGTTGACTGTAATTCTTCAGGCAAATTACATTTATTATAGTCTTCAATAATTTCTCCGTTCCCAATTTTATGAACCCATTTATTTAAATATTGTTTATACTTTTCACAATTATATTTAGTCTTTTTCTTTACATCTAAATTCCAAGATAAGATATACATTTTATCCTCTTCATTTGCAGTAGATGCAATAAAATCAACATTATCTTCATAAGGATAAAACATCGAATGATTCCAATAGTTTCTATATGCTTCATAAAAATCCATATATGATGCTTGAGGTACGTCATCAATTGGTGTTACCATATAATATAGCTCTTTAACTATATCAGAATTAAGATCTAATTCACCATTTTTTATTTCTTGACTATCTTCTTTCTTTTCTTGTTCATTAGATTTATTAGCTTCTACATTTTTAGTAAATACACCTTTACCTAAACTATATCCTCCAACTAAAGCTATAATTACTGCTATTACTGCAACTAAAATTATTAGTCCTTTACCACTTTTATTTTCCACTATTCTACCTCTTTTCTATTATTACCTAAATTATAGAATAAAGATGTTTATAAAGTCAACATAAACTAGAGATGTTAGTTCAAGAAATTTTAAATAAAAAATAATGAGTTATTAAACCCATTATTGTCTTATAATGCTTTCAAGATAAGTATTTCCATTATCAATATCAAATGTCCATTTATAAGTGCTATATAAATCCCAATTTAGTTCACTATCTTTAATATTTTTTTGAATAATATTACCAGATTTAGTATTACCATCATATGTACTAACAATATTGTTTTCATAATCTATATTTTCTAGATAGGCAACTTTTTCATAAATATATAATTTATTAACTGATTTTTCGGCTTTTACAACTTTCTTTAATAAAGAATCAACTGCCCAAGGATCATCAGTAAAAAATCCATATAATTCTATACTATCAGTATTAAATTTCTCAATTGTAAAATAATCAAAATAATGATAATAATTAGCATTAGGCCCATAAATTTTTTCATCTAATTCTTTATATTTAGCATTTTTCTTTATATCTTCAATAGTAAATTGTCTAGATGAATTTTCTACTTTTCTTAAGCCACTATTAATTTGTTGAATAGTAAGTACACTAGGTTCATTATAATCATATGAAATATCTCCAGCATTATTAATAGCTAAAGCTATTATTTCACTTGTAGTAAAATCTCCATATTCAAAAGTACCAGAATACATTTTATCATATAGATCAATACCTAAAGATGAATCACCAAAAGCATATTTTAACATAGCATTTTTTACCATTTCCGAATCAACAGATATTTGTTCTAATTCTTGATTATTATCTTTATTATCTTCTTTCTTTTCTTGTTCATTAGATTTATTTGCATCTACATTTTTAGTAAATATACCTTTACCTAAACTATAACCTCCAGCTAAACCTATAATACAAAATACAATACCAACTACTACTAGTAGTCCTTTACCACTTTTCTTTTCCACCTTTTTACCTCTTTTCTACTATTACCTAAATTATAGAATAATCATAATATAAAAGTCAACAAAAACACGAAATAAAATTTCATATAAACAATTTAGTTTACAAATAAAAAAATTAGATGTTACTCTAATGTCTTTTACTTTGTTTTTCAGCAGTAATTGATATATTTAATTCTTTAGCTATTGTTTCTAAAGTTTTAATACTATAATTAGATGTTCCAGATTCATATCCTTGTATTTGCCTTTCACTTTTTCCAAGCAACTTTGCAAACTCTTTTTGTGTTAATCCTGTCCATTCCCTTATAATTCTAATAAACGAGGCTTTACCATATTCATTTAAACTTACCTTCATATCAATCACCTAATATAGTTATGTACAAAAATAATTATAAATATAAAATAAATTGATATGATTAAAACACGTTACGTAATTTCGTGTTAAAAATTAGTGATAAAGTAGCTAACATAATAACTACTCTTAAAAAAACCATAAAAAAACACCCAAAGGATGTTATCTATTTTGTATATTATTTGGATTATATGGTTGATTTGTCATACCCATATTTTGATTAATGTTAACAACAGGAGGTACATTACTTACATTAGGATTATATCCTCCTACATTATTGTTAACAAATGGTTGGTTATTAACATTATTATTTATATTCGGTTGATTATTTAAACTACCATAACTATCATTCATAAAAGTTAAAGGTATATTAACTATATTACTTTGATTTCCATTACTGTTATTAAAATCCGTATCAAATGATGGTACAGCAACTCTGGTATTAGGATTAGTATTCATAGTTGGTGCTACATACTCAGTAGGTTGTGCCATTACTGGTATTTCATTAGTCAGATTCGGATTAGGATTAATAATTTGACTTAAATCGTTTGCTACTGGTTCATTTACTACCTGATTAGTAGAAACATTAGGTTGATAAGTTGTATTAGCATTATTAAAGGAATTATTAATAACGCTATTATTCATTGGTACATTATTATTAACATTAACAGCAGAAGGGTTAACACTATTAACATTACCACCAATTACTTGTGGAATATCTATTCTTCCAAGATTAACAACATCACTTTCAACTTTTTCTTCACCAGAGAATGTAACACTTAATATTAAAGCTAAGATTCCAAAGACTATAGAAGCAATTAAAACTACTGCAAGTCCCATAGAATCCATTTGGTAAACTCCTAAAACATTTAAACTTCTTGATCCCCAGAATCCCCAAATACGAATTATAGCAAATATCATAGCTAATAAAACTGAAATAGCTTTAGTAATTGAAACACTAACATTAGTATTTTCTATATGACACATTATTGATACATAACTAACTAACATAACTAAATATGAGAAAGTAGAAGCAAATTGGATTATTAATAAATTCGAAACATCAAAAGCATAAATCATACTATATAAAATAAATAATGCTATAGTAAAAGTTAATCCTAGCCCTGCTAACCAAGTCATATCACTTCTTTTAGAAACAGAAGCAATAATAGCACCAGGTATACAACATATAATATATATTAAAGCAATAAAAGATAAAGGATTAGAAGCTAAACTACTAACATAGTAACTTAATACTAAATAAACGCAGCTTAAAACAAATAAACTAGCTGCTAATAAACCACCAATTTTACGCATAAGCTACCAACCCTTCTTATATCATATAAAAATAATAACACTTTTTTTTAATAAAATCTACAAAAAAAGAAACTGTTTAACACAATTTCTTTAAAAATTTAATCAATAACTGTTTTTAAGTATTTACCAGTATAAGACTCTTTAACTTTCATAACCTCTTCCGGAGTACCTGTAGCAACAATGTTACCACCATCTTTACCACCTTCTGGACCCAAGTCAATAATATAATCCGCTACTTTAATAACATCTAAATTATGTTCTATAACTATTACCGTATCACCATTATCAACAATTCTATTTAATATTACTAACAGCTTCTTAATATCATCACTATGTAATCCTGTAGTTGGTTCATCTAATATATAAACACTTTTACCAGTAGGTTTCTTTTGCAACTCTTTAGCTAACTTAGTTCTACCAGCTTCACCACCTGATAATGTCGGAGCACTTTGACCTAGCTTAATATAACTTAATCCAACTTCATCTAAAATCTTAACTTTATTATATATTTTAGGTACATTTTCAAAAAACTCTAAAGCTTCACTTACTCTCATATCGAGTACATCAGCAATATTCTTTCCTTTAAACTTAACATCTAAAGTTTCTTTATTATATCTCTTACCCTTACATACATCACAATCAACATAAACATCTGGTAAGAAATGCATCTCTATTTTCTTTATACCATCACCTTGACAAGCTTCACATCTTCCACCTTTAACATTAAATGAAAATCTACCCTTATCGTATCCTCTCATTTTACTCTCTTTAGTATTAGCAAATAAATCTCTAATATCATCAAATAATCCAATATATGTAGCAGGATTACTTCTAGGTGTTCTACCAATCGCATCTTGTGAAACATGTACAACTTTGTCAATTATGTCTAATCCTTTTATTTCTTTATGTTTACCAGGTATTTCCTTAGATCTATAAAGCTTCTTAGATAAACTCTTGTAAAGTATTTCGTTAACTAAACTACTCTTACCACTACCAGAAACACCTGTTACCACAACAAACTTATTTAAAGGAATTTTAACATTTATTTTCTTCAAATTATTCTCTTCAGCTTTAACAATTTCAATAAATTTACCATTACCTTTTCTTCTCTTTTTAGGTACTTCTATTTTCTCCTTACCAGATAAATATCTACCAGTTAAACTATCAGGATTTTTAATAATTTCTTCTGGTGTACCACATGCTACTACATTACCACCATTTACTCCTGCTCCAGGACCTATATCAATAATATAATCACTAGCAAGCATTGTATCAGTATCATGTTCAACTACAATTAATGAGTTACCTAAATCACGCATTTCTTTTAAAGAATTAATAAGTTTTTCATTATCTCTTTGATGCAATCCAATACTAGGTTCATCTAATACATATAAAACTCCAGATAATCTACTACCTATTTGTGTAGCAAGTCTAATACGTTGAGCTTCCCCGCCTGATAAAGTTGCAGCACTACGATTTAAACTTAAGTAACCTAAACCGACATTCTTTAAAAATAGTAATCGGTCTCTAATTTCTTTAATTAGCAAACCACTTATTTCACTTTGCTCACGACTAAGTTTTAAATTACCAATAAAATCATATAAATCATCAATAGCTAAATCACACATATCATATATATTTTTCTTATTGATAAATACATTTAATACACTATCATTTAGTCTAGTTCCACCACATTTTTTACAAGGTGATTCAACCATAAAGCTTTCTAACCAATCTCTAATCCAGTTACTACCAGTTTCTCTATGTCTTCTCTCTAAGTTATTAATAACTCCTTCATAAAAATCCCTTGTATAACGAACATTACCTGTACGTGAAACATATTTAAAATCAATTATTTCATGACTACCATAAAGAATAATATCTAATTCTTTCTTAGATAAATCTTTAACAGGTTTATTCATATCTATACCATAATAATTACATACAGTTTCTAAACTAGTCATATAAATATTTTGTTCACTAGAAATAGTAGCTATAGCACCCTCATTAATACTTTTATTTCTATCAGGTATAATTAAATCTTCATTAATCTCTAGTTTAGTACCAAGTCCCTTACATTCACTACAAGCTCCATATGGAGAATTAAATGAAAATAATCTAGGCTCTAACTCTGGTAAAGAATAGTTACATTCTAAACAAGCATATTTTTCACTCATTACAAGTTCTTCACCATTAATAACATTAATAATTACTCTACCATTAGCTAATTTAGTACTAAGTTCAATTGCTTCAAATATTCTACTACGTTCTTCTAAACTAATAACAATTCTATCAATAACAACATCTATATTACTTTTAACATTCTTTTCTAATTTAATCTCTTCATCAAGACTATGAACTTCTCCATTAATTCTAATACGTGCATAACCTTGCATTCTTAAATCTTCAATTAAATCTTTATGAGTCCCTTTTTCACCATGAACAATAGGAGCCATAACCTCAATCTTAGTACCTTCACCAAACTCTAATACTTTATCAGTCATTTCATCAATACTTTGATGCGTAATAGGAATATGATGATTTGGACAATAAGGTGTACCAACTCTAGCAAATAAAAGCCTTAAATAATCATATATTTCTGTAATAGTACCTACTGTACTACGAGGGTTTTTATTAGTAGTTTTTTGATCAATTGAAATACTAGGACTTAACCCTTCAATACTATCTACATCTGGTTTTTCTGTACCACCTAAAAACTGACGAGCATAAGCTGATAAACTCTCAACATATCTTCTTTGTCCTTCAGCATAAATAGTATCAAAAGCTAAACTACTTTTTCCACTACCACTTACTCCTGTCATAATAACCAATTTATTTTTAGGTATTTCTATATCTATATTCTTTAAGTTGTTTTCTCTAGCACCTTTTATTATTATTTTATCCATTTTACTTCACCACTCGCTGTTACTTATAATACCACATTTTTAAAAAATTATATAAAAAAGTTAAAATCTTAAACTAATTCATATTCTCTAAATATAATTAGGTACTAAATCAGTTAAAGTAGTATTTTCTTTATTAATTAGTTTTAATTTAGTATCATCATCTAGTCGTTCATATTCTCTATTTTTTATTCTCGATTTAAGTTCGTCTCTAGTTAAATTTTGATATATACAAATTGTTATATAATATTTAACTTTATTAATATCTTTTAAAGGAATTAACTCTCTATAATGACTCCACGATAATTGGTGCCCGATTGGGGCACCTTTTTGTATTAACCAATAAAACTGACGATATCTTTTTAAATTAGTAGTGTTATACTTTTTATCTACCTCGTTCATAAGTTTTATAGAGTAATTTTTAATAATTCCTTCGCCATAGTGTTTACCAGCTTCAGCTAACATTTTACCTACATTATAATAAGTATCTAAATCATTTTTATTTTTACTATAATCTTTAACTCTTTTAATTATTTCATTATCTAGTAATAAATTTTTTATTTCATTATAATAGTTCATTTCTAACCATAACCCTCCCGTTATAATTTTTTATATTATTATTTTAAATAGTTGTTTTTACATAGATTATATCCTCCTTTTTTTACAAATTATTTTTACTATAACACACTTAAAACTAAAAGTTTGTCGGTCTGTGCCAAACGACAAAATAAGACAAAAAAACGCCGATATAAAACTGCATTCCTTTTAATAGACATCAACAAAAAAAGATATAAGCTTATAACTCATATCTTTAACAATTAAACATCTTTTTAGCTGTTCTAATCATTTGAACAGTATAACCAAGTTCATTATCATACCACGCTACTACTTTTAGTAATTGTTTACCATCAACTTCAATTAAGTTAGTACAAAGTAAATCAACAGTAGCTCCGACTTTCTTACCTATTATATCACTTGATACGATTGGATCATAAGTAGCAGTAAGTGTTTCATTTTGGTTATCAATAAATAATCTATTAACTTCATCTACACTAGTATTTCTAGCTACATCTAAAGTTACATCAACAACTGAACCATCACTAACTGGAACTCTAAATGCATTACCATCTAATTTACCTTGTAAATCAGGTATAACTAAACCAATAGCAGCAGCAGCTCCAGTACTTGCAGGAACAATATTCATAGCACATGCTCTTCCTCTACGAGCTTTAATACCTTTTTTATGAGGTATATCAAGTGTAGCTTGATCATTAGTATAAGCATGAACTGTTGTCATAAATCCCTTATTAATTCCAATATTATCATTAATTACCTTAAGTACAGGTGCTAAGCAGTTAGTAGTACAACTAGCCGCTGAAACAATTTCATCACTAGATTCTAGTATATTATCATTAACATTATAAACAACAGTTTTAACATCTCCTTTTGCAGGAGCACTAATTAAAACCTTTTTAGCTCCAGCTTGTATATGTTTATAAGCATCATCCTTTTTAGTAAATAAACCAGTACATTCTAATACTAGATCAACATTTAACTCCCTCCAAGGTAAGTTAATTGGATCCATTTCACTATATACTTTAACTCTTTTACTTCCAAATATTATTTCATCCTCATCAAAAGAAATATCTTCATTTAATGTTCTATGATTAGTATCATATTTAAGTAAGTAAGCTAAATCTTCAGCTTTAGTTAAATCGTTAATAGCAACGACTTCCATATCACTTTCTTTAAGTATCTCTCTAAATGCTAACCTTCCTATTCTTCCAAAACCATTAATTGCAACTTTTATCATTCTACAATTCCTCCTCCTATAAACTCTCTAATAACTGAATCATTATTAATTAACTCACTAGGTATTTCATAAAAACTTGATAAGAAATTAATAAGTCTTCTAGCTTCTTCATAATAAGGTGATGTAACCTCTACTGAATAAAGCAAAGGATTAACATATATTTTTAAAACCCCAAGTTCATAAGCCATAGCCGTATTAAGTATAGCATCAGCTTCTCCAATATAAGGAAAAATATATTTTTCTTCCCCATTTCTAACTTGTTGCCACATCTCTATTGTAGCACAAACATTCTTACCTCTGCTACGATTATCTCTAGCAATTCTTCTAATTAATCGTAAATCTAAAGTAGAAATATAATTATGTCTATCAATATTCAAAGGTATAAACGGACTTAAATACACCTTAAATATATTACTTCTAGATATATTTCTACATAAATTATCATTTAAACAATGTAATCCTTCTATTAAAACGATACCATTTTCTTTTAAATGAGTCTTTTTACCAGTTAAAAATCTTTGTCCTAATACAAAATCATATCTTTTATTATCAATATATTCGCCATTTAATAATTTTTGTAAATCTTTGTTAAATTCTTCTAAATCTAAAGCTTCTATAGCTTCAAAATCTTTTTCACCATCAGCATTAGCTGGTATATCATCAATATTTAAATAGTAATCATCAGTAGAAAAACATACAGGATCATATCCTCTAGCTTTAAAATAACTTGCCATCTTTTTGGTTGTAGTAGTTTTACCACTACTAGATGGTCCAGCAATTAAAATAAACTTTATATCACGATTAGCTATTACCTTTTCAGCTAAAATAGCAATCGTACTACTATAAACAATTTCACTAGATAAAATAAATTCTTTTATATCACCATTAGCCACAATATCATTTAAATTAGAAACATAAGGTATGCCCATTACTTCTAACCACTTTGAGCCTTGATAAAAACTTGTTATAATATTAGGATAATTAATGTATTCAGGAACTCTACCATTAGTTCTTACACTAGGTACAACAATTACAAATCTATTATCCCCTAGAAACTCTAAATCAAATCTTCTTAAAGCAGCAGTACTATAAGGCATCTCTACATAATAATAATTAAATAAATCCTTTAATTTATAAAATGCTACTACATCGGCATTTAAATTATGAATGTTTTTAGCTTTCTCCACTAATCCTTGTTCTTCATAATAATCCATAGCTTCTTTTTTAAATACATTGTATTTATAAATACGATGATCTTCTCTAACTAAATCACGCATTTTACTCTTAATATCCAGAAATTCTTTTTCTAATATTTTTTTATCACACTTAACCTCAGCTAATATTCCCTTAGGAACACTATGTCTAAAATACACCTCACTATTAGGTATTAACTCTTTAACAGCAACCTCTAATAGAAATTTAAGACCTGCTTGATACATTTTATATCCATTAATATCAGTTACATCTATAAATTCTACACTACAATCATGATTAACCTTATCATTTAAATTGACTATTGCATTGTCAACTTTAACACCAATAGCTTCAACCACATCATGACTATCACGACTAATATCATAGTAAGTAGTACCTTTATTATAACGATGTTTAGTACCGTTTTTAAAAGTAATAGTAATCATATCAACATCGTTTAGTTTTATTCCATCATTCATAATAACAAATCCCCTTTTCATCATTTTTGACTGTTATTTATCTTATTATTATCTAAATATAATATTACCATATTTTAAATTTTTTTTATAGATATTTAATCTAAGTTTATGTATATTTTTGTAAAATTTATATAATAACCATAAAAATTAATAATATATTTTGCATAAAAAATAAAAAAAGTAACTATATATTTATAGGTGATAAATGTGAACATAATTCCAACTGTTATTGAAAAGAGTAGTAATAAAGAATATGCGTACGATTTATATAGTAGATTATTAAAAGATAGAATTATATTTATTACAGGTGAAATCGACGACCACCTATCCAACATTGTAGTAAGCGAGTTACTTTACCTAGATAGTATTAATCATGATGATATCTACATTTATATTAATTCCCCGGGAGGTTCTATCACTAGTGGCATGGCTATTTACGATACATTTAATTATGTTAAAAGTGACATAAAAACAATTGTTATTGGTATGGCTGCTAGTATGGCAGCGTTCTTACTTGCATGCGGAGCAAAAGGTAAAAGATGTGCATTACCTAATGCTGAAGTTATGATCCACCAACCATTAGGAGGAGCTCAAGGTCAAGTAACAGATATTAAAATAGCTACTGATAGAATCATAAAAACAAAAAAGAAGCTTAATAAAATATTAGCTTCTATTACAGGTAAAAGTATAAATAAAATTACTAAAGATACTGAAAGAGACAACTACATGGATGCCCATGAAGCTTTAAAATATGGCTTAATAGATGAAATTATTTCTTAACATTATCTAATAATTTTCTAACTCTTATAAAAGCATGATTAACCCCAGACTTACTAATACTAAAACTTTCATTATCAGTTATTACATCAGCTAAATCTTGATAAGACATATCAGGATTTTTTTTACGATATTCTATAACCTTTTGGGTTTTATCATCAAACAAATTAATTAAATCATTTTCATAAATATATTCAATATCCTTTAATTGTTTCATTGCTGTATTAATTGTTTTCTCTTGATTAGCTATATCACAATTATTAAGTCGATTAACCATATTTTTATGATCTCTATATATTCTTATATCTTCATAATAAAATAATGAATTAGTAGCTTTAAACAATCTTATAATATCACTTATTACTTCAGCACTTTTAATATATACCATATATTTATTACTTCTTTTAATATACTTAGCTTTAAATCCTAACTCATCTAGTAACTTTATAATAAATAAAGCATCTTTTTTTAAACTAAATATCATTTCCATATGATATCCACTAATAGCTGGATCACTAACTGATCCTACTGCTAAAAAGGCTCCTTTAAAATATGCAATTTTTTCCTCTCTAGCTTCCATTTCAAATTCACTAGGATCTTTCTTTTTTCCATTGCTAATAATATTTAATGATTCTAATATATAATCAACTTTATCAAAAAATTCCAATATATATATTTGTTTAACTCTAAATCTTTTTTGATATCTAACAGTAATTTTTATATTAATACCAAATATTTCTTTAACGTTTTTATAAATTCTTCTTGCAATAGAAGCATTCTCCAAAGTAATAGTAATATGATTTTTTTCTTGTTTTGAGTTATAACGTAAAAAAGAAGAGAGTTCCATTCGCTTCTCTATTGTATTAATCGGCAACTTAGTAATTTCTTCTTTAACTCTTACATTAAAAGTCATACTTATCCCTCGCAATTAAGGATTATAATACACTATTTTATTTAATATTACAAATCTTCTTTCTTAGTTCTTCTTGGTGCTTTCTTTTCAATTTTTTCAATTTCAACAGGTTTTGTATCTTCTTGTATTTGTTTATCAATAATTTTCTTTTCTTCAATTAACTTTTCAGTTTTCTTAACAATCTTCTTTTCTTCACTTAGTTTCTCTAAATCAATTTTTCTAGTAGCAAAATCTTTATATGAACCTTGATCATAATCACCAGCTATTCCACCATTTTCAATAATAACAACTCTCTTTTTCATTGTATTAACTATTTCTTTATCATGAGTTGCCATAATAATAGTAGTTTTCATTTCTTTATTAATATTATCTAAAACACTAACTATTTCTTTACTAGTTTTTGGATCCAAATTACCAGTAGGTTCATCACAAATCAACAGTTTAGGTTTATTAACTATTGCTCTAGCAATACAAACTCTTTGTTGTTCTCCTCCACTTAATTGATGAGGAAAACTTCTTATTCTTTCTTTTAATCCAACTCTTTCTAATGCTTTTAAAACTTTTGGTTTAATTTCTTTCTTTTTTAATCCTTGAGTCTCTAGACCATAAGCAACATTTTCATAAACAGTAAGTTTAGGAAGTAATTTAAAATCTTGAAATACTATTCCTAACTTTCTTCTTAATTTAAAAACTTGTCCATTACGTAATTTAGCAACATTTATACCCCCAACCATTACTTTACCTTTAGTTGGTTTTTCTTCTCTATATAACATCTTAGTTAAAGTGGATTTACCACTACCACTTGACCCTATTAAAAAGACAAATTCTCCTTTACCAATTGTTAAAGATACATTAGCAAGAGCTGTTACACCATTTGAATATGTCTTATAACAATCTTTAAACTCTATAAAACTCATTTATTACCACCTATTTTCTTAAATAATTATATCAAAAAAAATAATACATTTAAATGGTAAATTTTGAATAACAAGTATTTTTATACATATATATTTTAATGAGGTGAATATTTTTGAACGGAACATATTATCCAAATCCAACATTTCCAGAAATCAATAACAATAATGAGAATAATACTATGCCAATAGAAAACTATAATAACTTATATAGTAACCAAAACAATAATCCAGAAAAAATCCTATTTATAGAAGATATCTTAAAATTTAATAAAGGAAAAAAAGTAAATGTCTTTGCATCATTTACTGATTCAAACAATGATAAAGACAAAACATATAGTGGTATAGTAGAAAATTCTGGACCAGATTACGTAATTATAAGTGATCCTAAAACAGGAAAATGGTATTTAATTAAAACAATGTATATAAATTACATAGAATTTGAAGAACCAATAAAAGCAAATTAAAAAGGCATTATATATAATATATAAAATGTCTTTTTTCTTTTCCTAAAATAGTTGTTGGACCATGTCCGGGATAAAGAATAGTATCATCAGGATAACTCTTTATTAATTTAAGACTATCTCTCATATCTTTAACATTACCTCCTGCTAAATCCATTCTTCCAATAGAATCATTAAATATAAAATCGCCAACAAACATAACATGTTCTTTTTCAAAGTAAAAAGTTAAGCAATCTTCTTTATGCCCAGGAGTTTCTATTATTTCATAATTAAATCCATCAATGTTTTTAGGATTTACTTCCACATTAAAATAATTCTTTACTTCATCTAATGCTCCAATATGATCAAAATGATAATGAGTTATTAAAATACCAACGACTTCTTTATCTTTACAAGCATCAATTATTTTATTAGCTTCATCACCAGGATCAATTATTAAACATTTATTATTCTTACTTACTATATAACAATTAGTAGCTAAACTACCTACAACTAACGTATCTATTTTCATTTAATTCACCAAATAAAGTATATAAAATAAATTTCTAAATTGCAATGTTAATACATAACATGATATAATAACTTTGGTGATAATAAATGATAGTAAACATAATTATTTGTCTTATAATAATAGTAGTAGGAGTATTAGCTATTTTAACAATATACAATAAACACAAATTAGAAGATATAATTAAAAGATTAGATTATTCGAAAGATAAACTAGATAAAAATCTTGATGATAAAAAAGAATTAATAGAAAAAGCCTATAAAGAAATAAAAGATAATTATCTTAAAGAAAAGAGTTATTATCAAGATATCATAAAAGAAGATTTAATAAATTTTGACAAAGAATTAACTACTAGTAATAACACTTTAAATGATTTAATTAATGATAATGACAAAATAAAAGAAGATAAAAGCATTAAACAAATTACTAAAGATATTAAAGCTAATGATGAAAAAATATATGCTTTAAAAACTTATTATAATGATAATATATTAGCCATTAAAAAAAGCCAAAATAACATTATTAATAAATTATTATTAACAATAAAAAAGAAAAAAGATTTTAATACATTTGAAATATAAAAGCTATACAATTAATATTGTACAGCTTTTTATTTACTTATAATTTCTTCAGCAACTTTCATACCATCCATAGCAGCAGTCATAATACCTCCGGCATATCCAGCTCCCTCACCACATGGATATATTCCTTTAATATTAGATTCAAAATGGTCATTCCTAACAATTCTAACAGGTGAAGATGTTCTAGACTCAACTCCTAACATAATTGTTGAAGGATCATCAAAGCCTTTAATCTTTTTACCAAACTCTGGCATTGCTTCCATAATAGAATCACTTATATATTTAGGAAATATTTCTTGTAAATTAGCAAATGTTATATTACCTTTAACCTCACTAAAATTATCTTTAAAACCTAAAGATTTTTTATTTGTTTTAAAGTCACACCATAACTGAACAGGAATACTTCCATTACCACATTTATAAGCATATTCTTCTAATTTTTGTTGAAACTTAACTCCATCAAAAACATCACTACCATAATCATTAGAATTAACAGTAACTACTACAGCACTATTAGCGTTCTTACTATCCCTCTTATAATTACTCATTCCATTAATAGCAAGACGTCCTTCTTCACTAGAAGCATTAACAACATATCCACCAGGACACATGCAAAAAGAATAAACACCTCTACCACTTTTTGTAGTATAAGTTAACTTATAACTAGCTGGAGGAAGTAACTTATAATAATCACCATATTGACTTTTACTAATCATCTTTTGAGGATGTTCAACTCTTACTCCAACTGCAAAAGGTTTACTTTGCATATCTAATCCTTTATCAAACAAAACCCTAAATGTATCTCTTGCACTATGACCAATAGCTAAAACTACACTATCACATTCAATTATTTCTTCATCATTAACTACAATACTTTTTAATTCATTATTATCAATTACTATATCAGTTAAACAAGTATTAAATCTAAACATACCACCCATTTTTTCAATAGACTTACGCATATTAACAATAACGTCACGTAATATATCTGTGCCTATATGAGGCTTTTGCAAATATAAAATGTCTTCAGGAGCACCATGTTTAACAAATGTTTCTAATACAAACTTATTTCTAAAAAACTTATCATTAACTAATGTATTAAGTTTACCATCTGAAAACGTTCCTGCTCCCCCTTCACCAAATTGAACATTACTATTTTTATTCAATTTGTTAGTAAGCCAAAAGTTATCAACACTTTTAACTCTATCATCTATTTTTTCACCACGTTCTAATATTATCGGATTATAACCATTTTTAGCTAATAAATAACTACAGAACAAACCAGCTGGACCACTACCAACTACAACAATTCTTTTATTTACATTACCTAATCCCTTTTTAGGCATTTCGTATTCCTCGGTAGGAGCAACTAATATATCTTTATCTCTATTTCTAGTTAATACTTTATCTTCATCTTTAACTATAGCATCTACAACATAAATATAATAAATATTATCTTTTCTTCTAGCATCAATTGACTTTTTCTTTATATCAAAACTTATTAAATCCCCATCTAAAATATTTAAACGTTTAACAATTTTTTTCTTTAACTCTTGATCATTATCTTTAGCAATATCTATTTTTATTTGTCTAATTCTAATCATTTACATGACCTCCAGCCATCAAGCCACTAATCCAAGCAATTGTTAAATTATAACCACCACAATCACCATCTAAATCAATTACTTCACCAGTAAAAAATAAGCCAGGCATTAACAATGATTCCATAGTATTTAAATTAATTTCACTTAAAGCCACACCACCACTACACACTTGAGCTTTATCATAATCACCTACTCCAGTAGGAATAAATTTAAAATTAATAATTCGATCTGCTAAATTACATTTTTGTTCATTACTTAAATCTTCCCAATGAATTTTATTATCAATCTTACATAATTTTAATAATAAATTAATAAGTTTATAATTTAACAAACCATCAAATAACTGACTTACATTACGTCCCTTTAATTGTTTATTTCTATTATCTAATAAATCAACAAAATCCTTAATTGAACATGCTTCATAAAAAGGAACAAAGTTTATTCTTACATGTACATTACTATTATTATTTAACGCTTTAGCTATAATACCACTTAAATTATAAACACAAATACCACTAATACCTTCACTCGTTAATTGAATTTCACCAACTTCTTCTTTTATCTTCTGATCATTTTCAAATAAAGAAACAGACGCGTTAGATCTAATTCCATTCCAGTCTTTATAATAGTTTTCATTACCTTTAAGAAAAGTTAAACTAGGTAAAACAGGTATTATTGTATGTTTAAAATCTTTAGCAACACTATAACCAAATCCATCAGAACCAGTCTTACTATATGATTTAGAACCAGTAGCAATAATTACTTTATCTGCTATATATTTATTATCTTCGGTATAAATTACAAAAGTATCTTTATTCTTTTTAATGTTAGTAACATAACAGTTATAAACAACATTTATATTAAGATGCTCAATCTCATTTAAAAGAACAGCTAAAACACTATTAGCTTGATTAGTTACTGGATAATAATAACCATCTTTAATAGTTGGATACAAACCTAACTTATCAAAAAAACTCAATACCATATCTAAATTATTTCTATTGATAAAATTAGGTATTAACTCTGAACTACTTGAATGATAACAAGATAAATCTTGATAACTATTATAATAATTACATCTACCATTACCAGTTAATAATAGTTTCCTACCTAACTTATCATTTCTTTCTAAGATTGTAACATCAGCACCACTTCTTTTAGCAGTAATTGCTGCAACTAAACCAGAGGCTCCACCACCAATAATAAAGACTTTCATCATAAATCGAACTCCTTTTAAACACAAACTTATTATAACACAAAAAAGTTCAATATCCTTATATTGAACTTAAATCTTAAATAAATCACTATGACTGCCCGTACTAACTAATAACAATATATGTTCCTCTTCTATATATTGATAGATTAACAACCAATCAGGTTCTATATGACTTTCATAACAATTCTTATAAAACTTATCATCATTTAATTTATGATTTTTATACGAAACATCTAATTTTATATCTTTAGATAATAAATCAACCAATTTTTCTAACTTCTTATCGTCCTTACCCTGTTTAAATAACCTTTTTATAGCTCTTTCTAAAACCAGAAGTTGGTTTAATGTCGAAATATGTATAATATTAAAAAGAACTATTTTATAACTTCATAAATAGTTCCTTCTCTAGTATCTTTTAATACAATACCTTTTTCTAATAATTCATTTCTAATATCATCAGCTAGTTTAAAATCTTTATTTTTCTTAGCTTCATTCCTTTTATCAATCATATCTTCAATGTATTTAACTTCTTCATCAGTAATAGATACCTTAGTATCATCTAATAAGTTAAGTGACAAAACTGAATCAAACATCTTTACTAAATAAAGTTTTTCTGCATTAGTTAATTCAGATTTTAAAATATCATATAATACTGTAATCGCTTGACTAGTATTTAAATCATTTGCTATAGCATCACTAAACTCTTTAACAAACTTATCAGTTTCTTTTTCCTCACTACCTAAACTTTGAACTTTACTTTTTAACTTTTTATAAGCACTGGTAGCATTATCTAAGGCATCATAAGAAAATTCTAATACTTTGCGATAGTGGCTAGTTAAACACATAAATCTATATGATAAAGGATCATACCCTTTACTTTCTAATAAAGAAACAGTTAAAAACTCACCCTTACTTTTACTCATCTTACCACTTTGATCATTTAAATGCTCTCCATGCATCCAATATTTACACCATTTATGTCCTAAATAAGCTTCAGATTGAGCAATTTCATTAGTATGATGCGGAAAAATATTATCAACACCACCACAATGAATATCTAAATATTCTCCTAAATTCTTAATACTAATTCCACTACATTCAATATGCCATCCCGGATATCCAACTCCCCAAGGGCTACCCCATTTTAATTCTTGATCTTCAAATTTAGATTTAGTAAACCATAATACAAAGTCAGCTTGATTACGTTTATTATCATCGTTTTCTACGCCTTCTCTTACACCTACAACTAAATCATCTATTTTATGATTAGTAAGAGCATAATAATCATCTAATTTAGTAGTATCAAAATAAATATTTCCACCAGATATATAAGCATACCCTTTATCTAATAACTTAGTTATAATTTCAATATAAAACTCAATATTATCCGTAGCAGGAGAAACAATATCTGGCCATCTAATATTTAATTTTTCTGCATCCTTTTTAAATTCGTCAGTATAAAATTTAGCTATATCTAAAACAGATTTATTCTCTCTTTTAGCACCTTTAAGCATTTTATCCTCACCAGAATCACTATCACTAGTTAAATGACCAACATCAGTAATATTCATACATCTTTTAACATTGTATCCTAAAAACTTTAAAGATTTCTCTAATATATCTTCAAATATATAAGTCCTTAAATTACCTATATGTGCATAATGATATACAGTTGGTCCACAAGTATACATCGTAACACAATCATTGCTATAAGGAATAAATTCTTCTACAGTTCTACTTAAAGTATTATAAAGTTTCATTAACCTCACTCCCACCTAATCTTTTTAATGTTTCATCTTTACCAAATATCTCGATAATTTTAGCTATTTCTGGTCCACTCTTTATTCCAGTTAACTTAAGTCTAATTACACCATAAACATTAGCATCTGTACTATCACTTACAGTTTTCAAAACATTAACAATGTTATCATATTTCCATTCATTAACATTTAATAATTGAGCTTTAACCTTATCAATAATACTTTTATTGTTTTCAACAATTTTATTATCAACATCATTTAAATCAATAATATCTTTAAAAAATAATTTTACATAACTAATTATTTCAAGTCCATATTTTATTCTATTTTTAAATAAAAGTAAAACATTATTTATATAATCAATACTTTTATTACTAATATCTACATATTTAACTAAATATGGTTTAACAAAAGCTAAATAGTCATCATCACTCATCTTATTAATATAATACCTATTAAACCATTCTAACTTTTTAATATCATATATAGCAGGATTTTTAACAATATTTTTATAATCAAATACTTTTACTAATTCTTCTAAAGAATATATTTCTCTATTATCATTATTTGACCAACCAAGCATTGCTATATAATTAAGTATAGCATCTGGTAAAAAACCAACATTAATTAAATCCATGACATTATCGTCTTTATTACGCTTACTAATCTTTTTATTATTACTCTTAACAATTAAAGGTAAATGAATAAACTTAGGTATTTCTACATTCAAAGCTTCATATATCCTTATATATTTTGGCATGCTGCTAAGATACTCACTACCTCTAACAACATGCGTTACCCCAAACAAATAATCATCTATAACATTAGCAAAATCATAAGTAGCAGTCTTATCACTTCTAATCAAAATAGGATCCTCAACTACATTATTAAAAACTCTAATATCCCCATACACTTCATCATGAAAAGAAGTCGTTTCATTATCATCGATATGTAATCTTATAACATAAGGTTCTCCGTATTTCATTTTAACATCTATTTCATCTTGAGTTAAATTATAGCAAGCTTCATCATAAATAAACACCTGATTAGCATCTTCAGCATCAATTCGCATTTTATCTAATTTAGCTTCATTACAAAAACAATAGTAAGCTTTGCCTTCACTAACTAATTGTTCTGCATATTTTAAATATATTTCATTACGTTCATTTTGATAATAAGAATTCTGATTATTACTAACTCTAGGACCCTCATCATATTTAATATTAAACATATCCATTACGCGATAAACAAACTCTTCACTCCCCAAAATTTCCCGAGAAGCATCAGTATTATCAATTCGTAACATAAATTTACCATTATCATGTTTAGCAATTAAATATGCAAACAAACATGTTCTTAAATTACCTATATGCATATAACCAGTTGTAGAAGGCGTAAAACATGTCTTTATCTCCACTAATCTCACCCCTTTAATTAAATATTATTTACGTGATACATATCTTCGTATTTACCTTTTTTACTATTATAAAATAGTATTCCAATACTTATAATTATTCCTATTATTGAAACAATTTGTGCAACCTTAAATCCACCTAACATTAAAGAATCAGTTCTTAAACTTTCAATAAATAATCTACCAACACTATACCAAATAATATAACAACAAGTTAATGTTCCAACCTTTATATGTTTAAACTTTCTTATAATCAATAATATTATAAATCCTAGTAAACACCATAACGATTCATAAAGAAAAGTTGGATGATAATAAACCCCTCCTATATTCATACCATCAATTATAAATTTAGGAATATGTAAACTTCTTAAAAAATACAGACTTGTAGCACGTCCATGAGCTTCACTATTAAAGAAGTTACCCCATCTACCAATAGCTTGAGCCAGAATTAAAGATACAACAAATATATCAGTCATTCTAAGTATTTGTAAATTATGTTTCTTACAATACAAGATTAAAGTTACTAACCCAGCAATAATACCACCATGTATAGCCAGACCACCATTCCATATTTTAAATATATCTAAAAGTGATGTAGAATATTCTTTATAATTAAATATTACATAGTAAGCTCTAGCTCCAATTATTCCAACAATTATACAGTAAAAACACATATCAAATATTACATCTTTACCAATACCATATTTCTTACCTTCCTTAATCATTAAAACTATAGCTAATAGTATTGCTACTAATATTAAAAAAGAATACCATCTAACTTCAATACTACCTATATTAAACATAACTGGATTCATAAATATCTACCATCCTTAAACTAAATCAATTGTATCAAAAGATAGAGTTAAAGTCCACTATAGTGAGCTTAAAAAAACAAAAAATCCCAATTATTTAATAAGGATTTTCTTAAACTATAATTTTTTTACTTTTTTAATATTCCTAGAATTATATTGCTCTATAAAAGATTCAATTTTTTTAACTTCAACTTCATTTAAATATCCATGATATACAAAATCAGGAATACGAACATTATTGACTTTAGATGCTTCTAAAAGATCTTTATAATCATGATTATTTATTAATACATTATAAACTACCCCAGAAGGAGAAATATTATTATAATAATACCTACAAACGATTTCATTATATAACTCAGATTGATCTTCTGGTTTAATAATATTTAAAATTAATAAGCTTTTTAAATAAACTGAATCATGATTAAACATGGTATCAATCTCAAAAACCATTTCATCAACACTTAAATTCTGTTTTGATAATTTTTCTACAGCTTCAAATAACTTATAAGTATTTCTTAAGTCTCGTATATTAATAACTACATCAGAATTCATTAAAGCTACTATATCACGAACTTTTAACTTTAATAAATCACAATACTTACTACTAACTAAAAGTGTAGGATATTTATAAATATCTTCTTTATACTTTTTATACTCTTCTGGAAATACTCTATCTCTTATTATAAACATATCCATCATTTTCTTTAAATACATATATGAAACACATTCATTAGTCATCTTAATTAACTTGTTTTTATCTATATTACCATCATAGTTTCTTAATTCAATTAAACCATCTTTAGTCAATCTTTTAAAAAATAGATTTCTATTCTTATCATATAGTTTTATACTATCTTCAATATTCACTAAAACCACCCATTCTAAAAAAAGTAACAAATATGCTACTTTTCTGATTATCTATTTCTTCTAAATCTTTCATTTGGATCTAATATACTCTTACGAAGTCGAATATCACTAGGAGTAACCTCAACATATTCATCGTCATTTATAAATTCTAATGCTTCTTCTAAAGTAAAAGTTTTAGCAGGTACTAAAGCAATAGCATCATCTGCTGACTTACTTCTTGTATTACTCATTTCTTTATTCTTACATGGATTAACATTTAAATCATTATCACGATTATGAATACCAACTATCATACCTACATATACATCAGTAGCCGGTTCAACAATCATTGTACCTCTATCTTGTAAATTATATAATGAATAACCTAGCGTTTTACCAGTTTCCATAGAAACAAGTACACCATTTTTACGTGTTTGCAATTCACCAACATAAGGCTTATAACAATCAAAACTTCTAACCATTATACCTTCTCCACGAGTATTAGTAATAAATGCACTACGATATCCAATTAAACCACGAGTTGGAGCACTAAACTCTAAATGAGCATAACCCTCATCATTTGTACTAACAACTTCTAAAGTAGCTTTTCTTTCTTGTAAATCATTAATTATAGTACCTTGATAATCACCTGGACAATTAACTATAACTCGTTCAAAAGGTTCACATTTAACACCATCAATCTCTTCGAATAATACTTCAGGTTTACTAACACTAAGTTCATATCCTTCTCTTCTCATATTTTCTATTAAAACTGATAAGTGTAGTTCACCTCTACCAGATACCTTAAATCCATCACTATTTGGTAGTTCTTCTACTCTTAAACCAACATTAGTTTCTAATTCCTTATCTAATCTATCTTTAATATGACGACTAGTTAAAAATTTACTTTTCTTATCTAATCCAGCAAATGGACTATTATTAACTAAAAAGTTCATAGACATAGTAGGAGTTTCAATAACAATTGGAGGAAGTGGATCAATTACATCTTTACTACAAACAGTATCACCTATAGAAATATCACTGCATCCAGCAAAAGTAACTATATCGCCATAAAAAGCTTCATCTTTTTCAACTCTCTTAATGCCTTCTTGAACAAATAGTTTAGTTATTCTAAAAGAAGAAACATCACCATTATTTTTTACTACAGTAACATTTTGTCCTTTACTAATTTTACCTTTAGTTACACGTCCAATTCCTAATCGACCAATAAATGAATCGTAGTCTAATGAAGATATTTGTAATTGTAAATTATCCTCTTCACTACCTTCATAAGGTTTAACTTGTTTTAAAATAGTTTCAAGTAATGGTTCGATTGAATCACTCTCATCATTAATATCTAATTTAGCTATACCGTCACGAGCAATACCATATACTATAGGGAAATCTAATTGTTCATCACTAGCATTTAATTCCATAAACAAATTAAATGTCATATCAACTACTTCCTCAGGACGAGCATCTTTTTTATCTATCTTATTAATAAATAGTATCGGTCTTAAATTTTGTTCTAAAGCTTGTTTTAAAACAAATCTAGTTTGAGGCATTGGTCCTTCACTTGAATCAACTATTAAAACAACAGTATCAACAGTTCTAATAACTCTTTCCACTTCACTAGAAAAATCAGCATGGCCTGGAGTATCGACTATGTTAATTTTATAATCTTTATACCTAATAGCACAGTTCTTAGAATAGATAGTTATACCTCTTTCTCTTTCTAAGTCATTGCTATCCATTACACAATCTACAACTTCCTCATGTTCATCAAATACACCATTTTGTTCAAGTAACGCATCAACTAAAGTGCTTTTACCAGCATCAACGTGTGCTACTACGGCAATATTTATAATTTTCTCCACTATAGTCCCTTCTTTCACGAAATACACTTATAAAGAATACAACAAAACTTAGAAATTTGCAAGGATAAATTGACATTTGTTCGATTTTATGGTATCATTAATTACTAATTGAAGGGGTGAATCCTATATGTATGATGAAACAGTAGTAAAGAAAAGAAGTTGGAAATCAATTATATTTAAAATAGTAGTTATTATCCTAGTTTTATTAATAGCATTCTTCTTATTTAGATCATTAATTAATAAGGATGATAAAACAACAAGTAATAATGGTAATACATTTGCTACAAATTTTCAAAATCTAAAGAAAGTATCAGAAAAATACTATACTGATGATAAATTACCAACTGAAATTGGTGATACTAATAAAGTAACATTAAAAGAACTAATCGAACAAAAATATATCGACAATTTAAAAGATAGTAAAGGAAATTCTTGTAGTCCAACTAACAGTTTTGCTGAAATGAAAAAAACAGCTTCTAACAAGTATTCTTTAAAAGTACAACTTACTTGTGATGATGAACAAAATTACATCATTTCAACAATTACTAAAGAAGAAAACGAAGTTGATGATATAGATGTCGATGTAGTTGAAAAACAACCAGAAGAAGTTGAGAATACTGAAAATAAAGAAAACGAAACTCCTGCTGAAAATACTACTCCAGTAGAAAATAAAGAATCAGTAACAACTACACCTGTTCCTGCACCATCAACAAGTACAAAGACTACAACTAAATCAAGTACAACAACAAAGAAATCAACTACAACTAACAGTTCAACTAAAACTACAACAAAAAGTAGTACTTCTACAAATACAAATAGTAATACTACAACTAACAACACTACAACAAATAATTCAACAACTACTACAATACCAAAAACAGAAGTAAAAACAAGTATATATTACAGTGTTTCATTTGATCCAAAAGGTTCTAAAAATATTCCAATAGCACAAAACGTATTAAAAGGAGATAAGGCATCAAAACCAGTACCAGACCCAGTTAGAAACGGATATACATTCTTAGGATGGTATTATAACGAGCAACTATTTGATTTTAATACCCCTATTAATCAAAGTTATACATTATATGCTAAATGGAAAGCTAATTAAATACACGAAAGTGTATTTTTTTTATTGTACAAAAAAAGATTTAACATTATTTACTAACATTAAATCTATCTTCTTATAACACCTTCATTATCTAAATTGTTTTCAAATGAATTGTCTTCCATAACTTGGACATTATTATTATCATAATTTTTTATTAATTCAGATAATACAGCTTTCATCTTATCAATTCCTTCAACACTCATATTATGAGAAACAAATTCATCATGTGGATAATAACCTTTTTCAAAAGCTGTATGGTTCTCTCCAAAATCCCAAACTTGAAATTTCCCACTATCAATATCTCTTAAAAATGCTCTAACTGCATCTATAAAGGAGCCTCCATTTTGTAATATCCAGTTTTCTACACCTACACCACCTAAACCACCTTGTGAACTATCACTTCTATGTGGTTTATAAACACCAGCTGACTTTAACACTTTCTTAGCATAAATAATATTAGCAATAACTAACTTATACTTTTCATAATCTTGTTCCTTAATAGTAGATAACCTATCTTTTAAAGCCATATCAGTTGAATAATTAAGTTTATTATTCTTTTGGACATAAGTAATATCAATATCAACCTTTTGTTCTAGTCCTTCGATAGTAACACCTTTTCTTCTTAAATTACCATTATTATCTTCTATAATATCGGCTGGTTTAAATTTTTCAGAAAAAGCCTCTTTAATCATAGATAACTTTTCCGGATTAGTCATAATCTCTTTATCTAAACGAATCATAAAATCAAAATCTCCAGCACCAATCATATTAGTATCACGACCTGTTGAACCAGTATCAATTAAATCAATACTTCCAGGAGTTAAATCACCATCAAACTTAGCCTTTATTTCTAGATTAAAATTAGATATTACTTCTTTAATGTATTTGTTAATCCTTAAACGTTTATATTCTACTTCTTTTTTATTAAGCTCTAACTGGCTAGCAATCTCTTGTACCTCAGGTATTTCTAAATTCTCAGAAAACTTATATTCATATTCATCATAATATTTTAATCCAGCCATTTTTTCTCTTAATTTATCATAATCCTCTGGAGTAAATATTAACTTACCAGTAATATCAACAACTGGAATATAAAAACCATTTCTAGCAATTTCAAAACCAATACGGTTATCATTACTCTGACTTACTATATAATCTATTTCACTAGATGCAAAACCTGTTCTTAAACCATAGTGACCATCACCTATTTTGCCAGTATAAAAAACCTCTAATTTAGACAAATCAGCTTTTTGAGCAATATTCTTATTATCTTCCGAAGGACTTCTTCTTGTTGTAATAAATCTATCATCATTTTTCATAACAAAGTAGATATCACCATACCTATTAGCTTTAGTTCTTCCAATTATATCAGAAATACTACCTGTATCATCTAATATTATACTCATATCAGTATCTAAAGGTGTTAAATCACTTCCAGAAGAATCTCCTAAAAATTCCTTCGCAACAGACCCATTTTGTAAAATATTCCCTAAATACGCTATACTGCCAATACCTTTAACAAAATCGCCTTGTTCTAATTTAAATTCATCCGACTTTTCTCTATGTTTTATATCAGCTATTTTAGATTTACTTTCAAAATAAGCTTTAGCATCATGAAAAGTATCAAATCCAGCAAAATGACTAAACATTCTAATTATTCTATCTGGCAAATTATCATAACCTTCCACTTTAAATAATCTAGTTAATATTTCAATGTCACTTTTATAATCACCAGTTAATTCTATAGAATTGTTTTTTCCAAATAATGTGTTATTATACAATGCCTTTAAATGAGCCATATACAAGTCCATTATCACCTTTTGCTCTTCTGACAATTCTTCTATTTTGATACTTCCATTTTCAATATTTTTAAATAAATTATCTCCATCTTCAATACTTTTCAAATAATCTCTTATAGATCTATTATTAGACCCAAAAGAAGCCTTCATTAAATCCGCAAATATAATACTTTGTCTTCCTTTATTTGATTTTGTTTTTAAAATTGGAGAGATACTTGAATTCTTAAAATCAAAACCTTTTAAATTAGGATGTAATATTTCAAAAACAGAATATATCTTCCCAACAGTAGGTAAATTATTTCTTAAGAATATATTTTCTATTTTATTTAATTTTTCTTTAGGATTATCGTCGTTCAATAATTGATTAATTAAAGAATCTCCAAAATTTAAAATTTCAGAAGCATTTGAACACCCAATTCTTTGTAAAATATATAAACCATCACTTATTCTATCTTTATTTAATGAATCCATATTATTTCTTAAATATTCATAAAATTGATTTTCTAATTTAGTATTTGCTATATTTATTTCAGAAACTTTCTGCAAAATATCTACTGCATTTTCAATTTTTTCATTATTTATATTGTTAGAATTAGTTTTAAAAAAATAACATAATATACCCTTTAATTCAATATTTTTTATCTTAAACAAACTTTCAGCTTCTTTTAGTTGTATATCAGACATAGTTTCTTTAATATAAGGCAATAAGTCTTGATAAGTAAAATTATAGTCACCTAATGACAAAATATATAACACATCATCACTCTTATTTAATAATTCACCAAACAACTTTACATTAGTACCTTTATAGTACCCTAATAAATTAATATTATGATCAGCTACCAATTTATAATAATCATCATTATTAGCAAATTTTATAGCATATCCTTGATCAAATATATCAATATCATTTTCTATTGCATAATCAAGCAATTTTTTTAAATCAACATTTTCAATTTTACTTAAAATATAGCTTTTATCATGATAATTACAATACTTATTTAATAAATTAAATATTAATTTATCGTTATTACCATGATACATATTAATAATTTGTATTTTATCATTAATGGTACATTCATTAAATAATTCCTCTATTTTAGAATAACCCTCTTCAAATAATTTAGTAATATCTATACTTGATTTCCTATGTTCTAATAAATCAAACAATTCATATATAGGATAATAATCAATATATTTCAAAATAATATTAATATTATTACCTTCATAATATTGAATCAACTCTCCCTTTTCGATAGGAAGATTACTAAAGTACTCATCATCTTTTGCAAAATCTTGAGCAATATATTTGTCATACATATCTAAATTATAAATACTCATATATTTATAATATTCTTCTTTAGTAATTTTTTTATAAACAATTAAAAATCCAAGAAAATTCCTTTTATCATCTATATTCTGTAATAGCTTTTCGATACTATCTTTATTAAAATTTTTATAAAACTGTAATAACCATATTTTATCAGTAGGTAATTTGCAAAAATAATCAAGATTATAACAATATTTCCTAGCAAATGGCCTATTGAAAATATCAATATTATATTTATTAGCAGCATTTATTATAGTAGATATTTCTATTTTAGAATTGGCGTTATATAATGCCAAACTTTTATCTTCAACAAGCTCTAGATAATTAAGAAATTGTTCTTCATTCATATCACTACTATTTAATAAAGTAGCGTCAAATTTATTATTATCTTGAATTACATTTGAATTAAGCAAAATCTCCATTGTGTTTTTTGAACTACCGCGAAAAATATCTGCCAATTCTTCATCTTTTAAATTTTTATAATATTCTATAATTAATTCTTTTTTTCTATCTATATTATCCAATTTATCAATTAATTTAGCTAATTCATATAACTTATTATAACTATTCATTATTAAAGACTTTGCATTTTGATTATTCAATAATTCCAATAAAATATCTTCATCATAATATTTTCCTAAAAATTCTAAGAAAATATCTAGATATCCTTTAGTAATTAAATCGTCTTTAAACATATCATATACATCTTTTTTATTTAAAGCTTGATTTTGTAATAATTTTTCAACAACTTCATAGTACAAATAAGTACCACCATTTGTTTTACAAACACTATTATAAATGATTGGATTCTTCAATAATTCTAATTTTTCATCATCATTAAATTGATTTAGAAATTCTATATTTCTTTTATAATCATATTTGAATATATCTACAATTAAAGTTACTATCTCATCATTATTTGCATACTTAATATATATTTCTTTTAATGCTTGATATGGAACATTCATAAGTAAATCATCTAAAAATTTTTTAATAAGATCTATATTATCATTTTCTTTAATTATTGTAATTAAATTAGCATATGAATTATTAGTAAAAAATTCATAAAATAAATAATTATGTATTCCTTTATCTTCTATAATTTTCTTTCTAACTTTAGGATCATCAAATAGCTTCTGGGCTTGCTCTAACTTTGAACTATTACCCACAATATTAAAAAATTGATTAACTTTAAACCCTTCAAACATAGTAATCACTGCCTATCATAATTAGATTATAACACAAACAAAAAGATTTAACATTATTTACTAACATTAAATCTAAATAAACAAATATCTCCATCTTGCATTAAATAGTCTTTACCTTCTAATCTTAATCGACCATTTTCTTTAACAACTTTTTCATCCTTATATTTATATAAGTCTTCATAACTCATAACTTCTGCTTTAATAAAGCCTTTTTCGAAATCTGTATGGATAATACCAGCACACTTTTTAGCATTCATTCCCTTAGTATAAGTCCATGCTCTAACCTCATCAGCTCCTACTGTAAAGAATGTTTCTAAATCTAATATTTTATAACTAGCAAGTATTAATTGATCCAATCCACTTTTTTCAACACCTACATCACTTAAAAACATTTTCTTTTCTTCATCATCTAAAGAAGCAAGCTCACTCTCCATCTTAGCACACATCATAATGACTTGTGATCCTTCTCGATTAGCATATTCTATCAAAGCTTTAGTATGTTCATTCTCGCCCATAACAAGCGTTTCCTCATCGACATTTGCTACATATATTAAAGGTTTTAATGTAATAAAACTAAAGTTTTTTAACACTAACCTTTCTTCTTCACTAAAATCAATTAATCTTAGTGGCATGCTTTTTTCTAATGCATTTAAAGCTTTAGTTAAAACAGCCACTTCAAATAATGCATCTTTATCTTTTGTAGTTTCTGCTTTTTTTTGAATCTTACCTAACCTATTTTCCACTATTTCCAAATCAGCTATTATTAATTCTGTATTAATTATTTCAACATCTCTAACTGGGTCAGTTGAACCTTCAACATGCGTTACACTTTTATCTTCAAAACATCTAACAACCTCACATATAGCATCAACAACTCTTATATGAGATAAAAACTTATTGCCTAACCCCTCACCACTACTAGCTCCTTTAACTAATCCAGCTATATCAGTAAATTCAAAAGTAGTAGGTACTAAATTTTTAGGACTATACAGTTCTTTTAAAAATTGTAAACGTTCATCAGGAACTTCAACAACACCTACATTAGGTTCAATTGTTGCAAACGGATAATTTGCTATTAATATTTCTTTTTTTGTTATTGCATTAAACATAGTAGACTTACCCACATTGGGTAAGCCTACTATACCAGCCTTAAGTGCCATAAATAAAACCTCCTAAATAGCTACTGAGCTTCCTAATCCCAAAGGTAAGCCTATTATATACCAAATAATTAATAAAAACAACAATAAACCAGCTGTAGCTAAACTATAAGGTAACTGCATTTTAATAGCAGAACGTAAACCTATAGGTTTTTCATTTTGATTATAACTTTCTAAATATGCTAGATAAATAACAAAGTATGCAAACACTGGTGTAATAGCAAGTGTTGCTACTTCACCAAATCTAAATATTAATTGAGTAAATTCAGGACTAATACCACTATTCATAAAGAATGGCACTAATGACCCAGACATAATCGTCCATTTATTTAATGTACCAGGTAATACTATTGTTGCAATAGCACTAGCTAAGAACATCATTATAATAAGTGGAATACCAGAAAAGTTAGATTTAGTAATAAGATTAGTTAAACCTGATACAACAATCATACCAATATTAGTTTGTTTAAAAATACCTATAAATGTAGCAGCAAAGAAAATAAGAATTAAAATACTACCAATACTATCAAGTGAATGACCTAAATCTTCACATAAATCTTTATGGTTTTTAATTGTCTTAGCACCAAGTCCATAAAAGAAACCAAGAACAACAAATAACATAGTAACTATAAACACAAATCCCTTACTAAAAAATGAATCTGGACTAAACAATTTTTCAATATAATATAATTGAGTATTATCAAGTAAATTACCAGAAAAAGGTAAACCAGGAATTACATTATATAATATTATTAACATATATATAATACCAGCAAAAATAGCTATAACTAACCCCTTAAGCTCTTTCTTACCAATAACTAATTCTTCTTCAACACTATTTTTTTCAAACTCATAAGAATCAATATGTAAACTTGTATATTTTTCAGATAAATATGTAATAAGTAAAGATACAGCAATAATTGCCACTAACATAATAAATAAGAAACTAGTTAGTCTTGCAGTATAATCACCATCTAGCACATGAGCACTTATTTTAGTTAAACTCATTAATGAAACATCCAAACTACTAAACACTAAATTTAAACTACTACCACAAGTTAATGCAGCAAAAGCTGTTATTATACCTAACCTAGGATTTCTTCTTCCATATTTATAAAGCAAACCAGCAATAGGTACCATTATAATATAAGCTAAATCTCCTATCATACTAGCTAGTACACAAGCAAGTACTAAAAAGAAAGTAACATGTGTTTTTCTAGCACTTTTTGTTAACAGGGTAATAGAAGTTCTTAAAAAACCACTTTTTTCCATAACTCCTATACCAATTAAAATAATAATTAAACTACTTAAGGGTACAAAAGCCACGAAATTAGATACTGTATTAGTAAATATATATTTTAATCCATGCAAACTAAATAAGTTCTCAACAGTAACCAAAGTAGAAGAAAAATCTCCCGTATTAGCTTTAACCTTCATATAAGTTGATTCAACATCCAACAAAGTTAATAATCCACTTAATACAATTGCTATTCCCATCATAATTATTAAAGTCATAATAGGATGCAAACTTATCTTTTTCTTCAACTTATTTCTTATTTTTATCATTTTTATCACCTAATATTTTCTTTAGTTTTTTTTCAAACTCCAGACGCCCCATCATTATCTCATGACTACAATTATCGCACTTTAATTTAATATCAACACCCATCCGAGTAATTTGCCATAAATTAGTACCACAAGCATGAGGTTTCTTCATCATAACATAATCATTCATCTTATATATTTTTTCCATTATGCACCTCTATCTGTTCATATGGTATCTTTATATTATTTTTATCATAACAATCTTTTATAATTTTTAAAGTAGACCTTTTTATTTCATACTTTTTGCCTTGCCTACAAACAACCTTAATAGTATAACTAACACTACTCTTATCAAAAGCTGAAATACCTAAATACTTACTATCTTCATTAACACCATCTAACGTTTTAACTTTTTCAATAACTTCATTTAAAACTTTCTCTATTTTATCAGATTTTTCTTCATAAGCAGTTGGTATATCAATAAATAAACTTGCCATTTTTTGGCTTTCATTAATAACACTAGATATATTACGATTAGCAACTACTTTAACATCACCATTAAATCCTTTAATTTTAGTAGTTCTTAGACTTAAATCGATAACTTCTCCAGTAAAACCATCATAAGTAACAAAGTCACCAACAACAAAATAATTGTCCGAAATGATAGCTATACCACTTATAATATCTTTAACAGTATCTTGCAATGCTAAACCTAAAATAACACCTGCAACCCCTAAACTAGTAAGTAAACTTCTAGTATTAACACCATATAAATCTAAAATAAACAATAAAGCTAATATAATACAAACATATAAAATAACATTTTGAAATAATACTTGAATAGTTTTTCTTCTTTTAATCTCTAAAGGAGTCTTTCCCTTTATAACAATATTCTTAACTATTTTTAATACTATTACATACAATAGATAATTAATAACTATTACAAGACATACTCCATAAAGATGATTATCCTTCATAAATTCATAAAGAAACATTAAGTACTCTTCCATAAACATCACCTAATCTTCATCTATTTTAATGTTTAATATATCAAGAATTCTTTCTAAATCCTTTTCAGAGTCAAAAGGAATTTCTATTTTTTTTCGACTAATTTTAACCTTAGTACCAACAATTTCTCTAGCTTTCTCTTCATACATTGTATAAACCGGATTAACAACTCTTTGTATTTGATGTTTTTTAGGCAACTCACTCATCTTAACAATATTTTCAATTTCTCTAACACTTAATTTTTCTCTAACTGCACGACGAGCAAGCTCATTAATCTTTCCTTGATCATCAAGTTTACTTAAAACTCTTGCATGCCCCATACTTAACTCTTTTCTAATAACATAATCTTTAGTCTCACTAGGTAGAGCTAGTAAACCTAACATATTAGTTATATGAGTTCTATTTTTACCAAACTTACGGGCAAGTTCATCTTGAGTCATACCACTAGCAGCTAAAATATTTTGATAAGCTTGAGCTTCTTCAATAGCATTCAAATCTTCTCTTTGAATATTTTCAATCAAAGCAATTTCCATCATTTCTTGGTCAGTAAAATCTTTAATAACTGCCGGTATAGTTTTAAGCCCAGCTAATCGGCTTGCTTTGGTTCTTCTCTCACCTGCTACTATTTCATAACCCTTAATACTTTTCTTAACTATAATTGGCTCAACAATACCATGTTCTTTAATACTTTCAGCTAATTCTCTTAAACTTTCGTCATTAAATGTCTTTCTAGGTTGATAAGGATTACTTCTTAACTCGTCTAAAGAAATCTCAATAATATCACTTTTTTTTGCACTATTAACTATTTCTTTTTCAAACCCTTCAAAGTCAATTACTTCATTAGAAAATAATTGTTCTAATCCCTTTCCTAAAGCTTTTCTTTTTTGATTAGTTTCCATTTCTACTTATCACTTCCTTCGCTAAATTTTCATAAGCAAGAGTTGCTCTACTAGTTGGATCATAATCACTTATTGGTTTACCATGGCTTGGAGCTTCAACAAGTCGAACTAACCTAGGAATAATTGTATTAAACACTTTATTTTTAAAGCATCTTCTTATTTCTTCAATAACCTCCAAACCTATATTAGTTCTACCATCCAACATAGTTAGTAGTACTCCTTCTATTCTTAAATCTTTATTCATATTAGATTGAACCATAATAATTGAATTAAGTAGTTGATGTATTCCTTCTAATGCAAAATATTCACATTGAACTGGAATAATTACAGAATCACTTGCAACTAGTGCATTCATCGTTGTAATACCTAATGATGGTTGACAATCTATAATAATATAATCATAATAATCTTTTATTTCATCAATAGCTAAACGTAATTGTTCATTTCTTCTAAATTCTTTATCTTCAAGCATTTTTTTTACAAACTCTACATCTACACCAGCTAAATTAATAGTAGCAGGTATAACTGATAAATTCATAAACTTAGTTCTAATGATAGCTCTTTTAATATTACATTCACCAGTCATAACATCATATATATCATTTTTAAAATCATTGGTACCTAAACCTAATCCGCTAGAAGCATTAGCTTGCGGATCCAAATCAATAAGTAAAGTTCTTTTACCCTCTTTTCCTAAAGCTGCAGCTAGATTAATACTACTTGTAGTTTTTCCAACTCCACCTTTTTGATTTACTAATGATATTATTTTTGCCATACTACTCCACCTCTATTTTTTAGTAACACAATAATTCTACCATAATTTAACTATTTTGTCTTTAAAAATTTGAAATTTTATTGATTTAAAAGTATAAAAATTATATAATAATCTTCACGAAAGGAATTGAATACAATGATAAATGATTATAACAACTGGAATAACGGAATAGAAGAATTACATAATGACCAAGATGAAGTAATAGGATACCGTTATAAAAATAGTTCTTATGCTTATATAGATATTATAGATAATAAAATAGTTAATGCTGTACGTACAGGAATAAATAACGAGTACAACTATATCCCAACAGAAAAACAATATAACGTAACTGAAATAATTGATACAGTTAGAAATTTTAATGAAAATGATTTTGAAATATTCTGTACGATGTTTGAAAGAGAGTTAGATTTTAATTATAAACCAAATAAATACGCTATTACAACTGCTAACGATCTAATAATAGACTATTTAAACAATATATCTAAAAGATTACTAACATTAGATAAAAGTAGTAAAGATTTTAAAGAGATTCAAAATAAAATTATTAGATTATGTAGTATTAAAGCAAAATTAGCAGCAGCTGATTTAGAAGAATTACTACATCCAGATTCTGATTATCAAAAAGATTGTTATGGAGCACAAGAATTAACAATTAATAATAAAAAAGTATATAAACTAATAAAAACAAAAAAATAACATATAGCTTAAATAAAGTTATATGTTTTTTATTTACGAATTTCAGATTCATACAAGTCTTTATAATCTTTAGATTTTTTTAACAACTCTTTATGAGTTCCTTCACACTCAATCTTTCCATTATTTAAAAACAAAATTCTATCACAATTAACAATTGTAGATAAACGATGAGCAATAATTAAAATTGTATATTCATCTTTCATATTATCAATAGCTTTTTGAATATTAGCTTGAGTTTCATTATCAAGAGCACTAGTTGCTTCATCAAATAGAATTATTTCTGTTTTTTGAACTAATGCTCTAGCAATTGCAAGTCGTTGTTTTTGACCACCACTTAAGGTTACTCCACCCTCACCAACAATAGTATCATAACCATCAGGTAAACTTTTTATAAAATCGTGTAAGCAAGCCACCTTACAAGCTTTAATCATATCCTTCTCAGTTAAATCTTCTTTAACTAATTTTAAATTATCTTTTATACTCAAATTAAATATATAGGGATTCTGACTTATAATAGTTATATTACCTCTTATTGAATCTTTATCTAGATTATTTATATTTTCTCCATCTATCAATATTTTACCTTTACTCACATCATACATTTTACAAAGTAAGTTAAATATAGTTGTTTTACCTGCTCCACTTTTACCTACAAAAGCCACAGTTTCATTAGCTTTAATACTAAAGCTTATACCATCTAAAACTTTTTTCTTATCATAACTAAAAGATACATTTTTAAATTCAAAATTACCTTCTACCTTATCTAAATGCTTAGTACCAAAACTTTCCTTTTCAAACTTCTTATTATCATTAATTATAGAAAATACTCTATTAGCTGATAAATTAAAGTCCTTAATAGATTCCATTAATCTACCAGTAAAATAAACTATATTACCTAATCTATTAGAATAATTATATATTATTAACGCTGTAGCAGCCATCATACCATTCTTTATTAAGCATACCAACAAAACTATTGTCAAAAAATCACTAAAATCCCAACTAAATCTTCTTAAATTTTGGAAATTTCGATTAGTAATTTTCATATCATATTGACTTTCGTTAGTGTCAACAACATTCTTATGTAATTCGCTTAAAAAACTATCTTCAGCATTAAGCATTTTAATATCTCTAGCACCACGTACTACTTCTCCAACTAAACTAGACGTCTTTTCTAATTTTTTACGATATACCTTATCTTTTTCATTTAATTTATTAGTCCTAATTCTTTCAATCATATACATTGCTAACGTACTGATAATAAAGAAAACAAAAGCAATTTTACTAATTAAAAATACTGCTACATAAATACCTAAATCAGTAAAAATAGCTGTCATATTTTCGTTAAGATCATTAAAAATAGAAGACAATCTGCTAGTATCACTAGTCATTCTTTGAATAAATACTCCTGAACCATTTTTATCTAGTACTCTATTGGATAATTTCATCATATTCTTTCCAATATCGGTTTGAATAGCAACAAAGCTTTCTTTATAAATATATTGTGCTATACCATTAGTATAAAAATCAGTTAAATTTCTTACACTATCAATTAAGAATAAAACAATTGCTAAAGAAATAATCTGTACTAATTCATTATTAGTAAGAGCTACTATTATTTTTGCAGATATAATAGGTCCTATCAAACTAACCGCTATAGTTATAACATTAAATATCAAATAAGCAAATAACTTAAACTTTTGATTTTTAGTATATTGCCAAGCAAATCTTAAATTTTTAAACAATTCTTTCACATTATCACACTACCTATATGTATTTATTATAAACTATATGATAAGAAAAGACTACAATAAAAAAGACACATATCATTTATGCATCTCTATCAAATTAAAAACATATTCTAATTTATTATAAATATAATAAGTATTCTTATTATATTTTCTTTCTAATTCGTTAGCTACCCTTTTATTACTATTTAAAAGAATAATATTACCAAATGAATAATTGCTAACAAGTATCTTTACTAAATCATTTATTCTTTTCTTAAAGAACATAATATCGATTATATTTTCTTTTTCTTTAAAAAATATTTGATAATAAGAATTAGTTATATTAATCATTAAAGTATTCTTTTTTATCTTTATTAAATCCACTAAATTAACAAATTTGATTTTATTTATATTCACACTATCTAAAATATCAAACAATATATCCTTATCTATTTGATACAATGTTCTTTCACTAACAAAGATAACCCCTTTAATAAATATCTTTTTTATATCCTTATTATCTTTAAAAAAATTATTTATATTCTTTATTAATTTCTTTTTATTAATAATTCTATTTAATCTAACACACTCTTTTAAATTTAGTTCATATATTTTATGTTCACATTTAATATATAAAATATTATCTAGCAAATATAAAATAGGCATATCAAACACCTATTCTAAACCATTTAAATCCATGTTATAAAAATCTTCTGGGTCAACTAGATTACCATCTTTATAAACTTCAAATATTAAGACATTTTCATTATTCTTTTCTAAATAATTCTTTCCACTAGTACCGATTATAGAACCTTGAATAACTTCATCACCAGTATTAACTTTAACATCATCTAAACTATAATATAAAGTTACAATATTATTATCATGTTGTATTTCAACAACTTTACCTAAGATTTCATCTTCTTTAACATCTGTAACTTTACCATCTAATACACTAACAACATCAAATGCTTTATCGCTACCATATAGAACACCAGTATTTTGTAAGTAAACATTGCTATAATTAATTAATGATTTTTGTTGATTAACTGCATCATCATCTTTACTATAATAATCAACAACTAAACTAACATCTTCACTAGTATATGGTCTAATAATTGTTTTCTTTTGTTCACTTATTACTGGTTCAGTTGTATCTTCAACTGTATTAATTACATAATCGTAATCCTCTTCATTTAATTTTGTTAAATGTTCAGTAGCATAATTAATGCCAATAGCAACTGTTAAAACTATAGCTATATAAACTACGGGTAATACAAATGGTCTCAATTTTCTTTTTGTCATGTCCTCACCTTCCTACTTATAAGTGTGGACACTTATTTTATTTTTATACAACTATTTTTTCTAAATTTACATTATTGTAATAATATTCAAGTATTTCTTTATAAGATTTACCCTCTTTAGCCATCCCATTAGCTCCATATTGACTCATACCAACTCCATGGCCATACCCTTTTGTAGTAATATTTACTTCATCACTAATATTAATTGTAAAATCCGTACTCCGTAGACCTAATAACTTTCTAACCTCTACTCCCGTAAACTTCTTATCATTTATCTTGATACTACTAACTCTTCCAGTACTATCTCTATCTACATTCTCAATTAGTAAACTATTACACGAAATATTTAGCTTTTCACAAAATACATCTTTTGTAAAAGTAACAGTATAAACAAAATTATTAACACTATCATTATCCCATTTTGACTCAGTAGATTTAATATAAGGTAAATCTGCACTAAATACAGATAAAGAATCAGTTGTATATCCATTACTCATCGCATAGTAAAATGCCTCTATTACTTCACCATTATAAGTAAGAACTTCATCTTTAGTCGAGTTAACAGCTATTTTTATTTTATCATAATATGTATCAAAAAAAGTGCCCCACTTTTCTTTCATTTCATCTTCTGTAATAAACGCTTGATCATCTATAGTACTAGTTAAATCATATTCTCTATTACCACTATGATTAATCTTATACATTGCATAAGTACGGGAAGCTACAGCTTGAGCCTTCAATGCTTCCAAATTAAAAGAAGCAGGCATCTCAGCAGCAACTACTCCTATTACATAATCCTCTAATTTTTTAGATTCTATACTTTTAGTACTTTCATTTTTTAAGTTAACAACTATATCATTATCAACTTTATCTTCTTTTGTCTTTTCAATCTTCTTTATATCACAACAAAACACTACTACTAAACAAATTACTACCATCAATAATAATTTATTTTTCATAAGCTCTCCTATTGTCCAATAAAATCCCAAACAAAATTAGTTAATAAATAACTCATCATCATACACAACATCAATATAAAAATATTGGCTTCTAACTTTCTACCTGTTCTAAAAAAATTATTAAAGTTAACACCATTTAATACAAAAGCACTCAACATCATAAAAAATACATATAACAACACTTTATAATTCATTTTATTCACCTAATTCATAATTTATGATTTTATTAACTCTGTCAATGTATTTTGGATTTGACACTTCATCTGTAGTAACAAACGTTTCCACAACTTTTAAGGCTTCACTAAAGTCTTCATATAAATCGTTGCCTAGCGCTATAACATTAGCACCATTATGATTACGTGATTTAAATGCGTCATCACTTGTTAATACTCTAGCACATCTAATACCTTTAACTTTATTAGCAGCTATACTCATACCTATTCCATTACCACAAATAAGTATTCCAAGGACATCGCTATGTTTAGCCACATACTCACCCAATTCAAAAGCAAAATCAACATAACTATCTAACTCATAATTATGTTCAGTAGATTCAATTATTTCATAACCTTTTAAATTCTCTAATAAGTATTGTTTTAAAGCAACTCCTCTATGATCACAACTAATATATAATTTCATTATCATTCTCCTAACTTAACAATATATTAACATAAAATTTTACAAAGAAAAAGAGTTGTTTGTTATCAACAACTCTATCCTAATAAGATTTTTTACCCTTAACCAAATATATTATAAATGCACCTAATGCTGCTATACCTGCAATTGACCCACCAATTATATAAAAGATTTGATAAGACATTGGTTCAACTAAATTATAATATGCAGTATAATCAGCATTTTCAATCTTCCATTTTTCAGTACTTAGTTCATCCATTTTTGATTTAATACTACTTGCTTCTCTTTTACATTTGGTGTGATTAGTAAACCAATTAGGATCAGTCATAACCATTGAATCACATTCATTTTCTTTTTGATTATATTGTTCTTCTAATTCACTATACTCATTGCTTATTACAGCTAACCTTTCTTTAGCAGCAGCTACAGCAGCTTCTGATTTTTTTAAAGCTTCACTAGCCCTTTCCTCATTTATCTTTTTAGCATCTAATTGTTTATAATAACCAAATGCTGCACATAATAAGCCTATAACAACTCCAACAATTAAAACTATTAATGGTAACGGTAATTTCTTTTTCTTTTCCACACTTTCTACTCCTTTCTAAATACAATTATAAATTAAATATTTTTAATTGTAAAGAAAAACAGGACTTTTAAGTTACCGGACTTTTAAATCGTAATAATAGACAATTAGTATAAGGTGATTATTAATGACTACTTTTAAAAGAGATTTTAAATTTGATAACGATTATATGAAAATAGTATCCATGAATATCAAAAAATATCGTAAATTAGCAGGTATAACTCAAGAACAATTAGCTGTAGATATTGGCTTATCCTATGACTTTGTAAGAAGATTAGAGTTTAAAAAAGGTGAAATAGGATGTTCTATTGATACATTATATAAAATATCAGTTGTATTAAATCAACCAATAGGAAACTTCTTTATTGAAGAAAAATAAATACCGGAAGAAAATTGAAAAATCTTCCGGTATTTTTATTATAAAAAAGCTAGCATTACACTAGTTCTTCTCAGCATTGCTTATCAAAGATACTTTAGCAGTTTTCTTTTCTTCTCCACGATAGAAAGTAATTTCTACTTCATCTCCAACTTTATGTTTATATAGTTGATATCTGAAGTAAGCTATACTCTTAACTTCATTGCCATCAACAGCAACTATAATATCCCCTTTAGTTAAACCAGCTTTTTTAGCAGGTGTTCCATCCACTACATCAGCAATTACAACACCACCAGTTAAATTAAGTTTAACAATTGTACTATAATATTGTTGATATAATGTACTTAAATTTAACATACTAACACCAATATATGGTCTAACAATAGTTTCCTTATTAACTATCTTTTCAGCATAATCTAATGCATCTTCAATAGGAATAGCAAATCCCATTCCCTCAATTGTACTACTAGCTAGTTTTAATGAAGTAATACCAATAACTTCACCATTACTATTAGCTAATGGTCCACCACTATTACCATTATTAATAGCAGCATCTGTTTGTAAAACACTCATAACTATTTCATCATTTGTAGTAGTATCAGAACTCTTAACACTTACTAATCTATCTTTACCAGATAGTATTCCTCTAGTAACAGTCCAAGAATAAGCATCATCTAAAGGAGCTCCTACTGCAAAAACTGTATCACCGATTCTGACATCTTCACTCTTACCTAAATTAGCAACACTAATTACTTTATCAGCATCTACTGCTACTACTCCTACATCAGAGTATACATCACTACCAATTATTTCAGTTTCAATTGTTTCACCATTAGTAAAAGTTACATAAACTTTATCTCCTGATTTAATAACATGATTATTAGTTAAAATATAAGCTTTACCATCCTTCTTTTGATATACAAAGCCAGTTCCAGAACCATATGCTTTACCATTTACATAAGTAGTTACAACTACAGTAGAATCATATACCTTTTCAACTGCATCTGCAATTCCCTTATCAGTAACAGTTACATCTTTTTCTAACTTTGTAGTAGTTGTTGTAAATAAATCAGGAAAGAAATGAATTATTGCATACATTAATATTAACCCTACTAAAAATCCAACTACAACAATTAAATAATTTTTACTATTATTTTTATTTTCAAATTCCATATTTTATCACATCCTTACAATTTCTAAATAATTTAATGGAAATCCCATTTGATCTAATACCTTACTTATATCAATTACTTTTAATTTACCTTTTAATACTTCTATTTCATAATTTAATTCATTCATCATACCAGTAAATTTTTCTTCGCTTAACACTTGTTTTAATATTATAACCAAAGCAAATAAATCATTTAATCCATAAATATATTCATCATTCATTTTAGGAATACATAATTTTGAATGATATACAGTTGGCAATATTCTCTTTTGTGTTCTGTGCGCATAACAAATATCCTCATGAGCACATAAATTACGATAATTAGCAAGTATAGGTAAATAGTCCTCTAATAATTCTGGTTGAATTTTAAATACTTCTGCTATCTCTTGTTTATCTTCATTCTTAAGTATTGAATAAAATTCACTTACTATACCAAAAGATAATATTTTAACAACAATCCATAAAGGCACAAACCCGTAGTTATCCATATAATGCATAGTAGCACTATGTTGGCCACCATTAATTCTAATTTGTCTTTTCATTTTCTTTAACAAATCATTAATTTGTTTAACTTTCTTAGGGTCTTGACTAAAGTTCTTCATACTTAAATAATCTTTTTCTATAATACCATAGTGTTTTGATAAAACATATGCCACTATACTCTTAATATTATTTTCAAATATTAATAAATTTTTAAATATAATATTTCTTAATTGACGATCAAAATTAAACATTGCATACAATTCTCTAAAGTCAGTATTTGGTATAAATGTTTTTTCAATTGGAGATTTAATAAATAAATGTCTAAAACCATTAATAAAAAAATAATTTTCTCTTAATAAAACATTTTTTACATAATCTTCATCATTTATAACCAAACCCTTCTGCTTTAAAATATTGACTTGCTCATCAATAGTTTTAAAAACCTTTGGTCTCACCTAGCATCACCCATCATATGAATTATAGCACAAAGTATTTTAAAATACTATAATTTTTTGTTATAATTAGAAAAGCGAGGTCGATAATATGCCATCAATTTATACTCATTATAATTTTAGTAAAGATGTATATAAAACTTTAGATAAAAACATTCAAAAAAAGCTTGATAAAAGTATCGATTACTATTATATGTTTTCTCAAAGTTTTGATTATTTTATGTATTACAATTTTTTATCACTTAAACCAGGTAAAAAAATAAGAGATTTTCAAGATATTACCCATGATAACTACATCAACGATTATTTTATCAACATCATTAATTACATTAAAGATAATAACTTACAAAACAATAGTGAAGTATTAAGTTACTTATATGGTTCTTTAAATCATTACACATTAGATTCAACTTGCCATCCGTTTATTAATTATTATTCAAAATCTAAAAATAAAAGTTTTAAATACAAGAGCTACCATGTAAAAAATGAAGCTATGATAGATGCTTACTTTTACAATTTAAATACTAATAAAGACTATGCGGATTATAAATTATATAAAGATATAATACCTAAATTAAAATTTTCTAAAGAATTAAAAGAAACTATGGATAATGTATATGAAAAAACATTTAATTATAAAAACATAGGTAAGACATATGAAAAAAGCTATAACCAAAGTTATAACATATATAAATATTTAGTTTATGATAAAAGTGGTATAAAAAAAGTAGCATATAAAATAGTAGATTATCTAACTTTTTTTAAACCAGGTAAAATACAATATTTCTCATTTCATATAAAAGATATAGATAAATCTATCTTGAACTTAAATCATGATAAATGGTATTATCCAAATAATAAAGAAATATCATCAACAGAATCATTCATAGACTTATATAATAAATCTATAAAAAAAGCTAGCAAATTAATAGAAATTGCTAACAGCATTTTAAATAATAAAACAGAAATAAAACAGTTAACCGACTTAATTGCTGATTTATCTTATGCTACAGGACTAGATTGGCACAATAAAAATAAAATAGAAATTTACAAATATTAATAATTAAAATAATTAATTACACCATCACTGATAGCTTTAGCTATCTTTTTTTGATATTTTTTAGACTTCAAGAGATTTCTTTCATTATAATTAGACAAGAATCCACATTCTATTAATACTCCTTTTACATCTAACTTATTAAACATATAAATAGTCTTACTTAATCTTTTATACTCCCTATCTCCATTTAAGCTTTTATTCATAGTTTCTTGCATTATCTTAGCTATACTTTCGTTATCTTTATTACTGGTATTATAAAATACTTGTGGTCCCTTATAACTCTTATCCTCTAAATAGTTTAAATGAATAGATATATACATATCAGCACTGCTATTATTAATTAATTTAATTCTATTATCAAAATCACTTTTCTTACGCCATACTGCATTCGGCTTACTTAAATCATAGTCACCATCTCTAGTTTTAATAACTATTGCGCCATTTCTAGATAGTTCACTTTCTAAATATTCACTAATAGTTAGATTAATATCTTTCTCAATAGTATTACTAACTATACTTCCAGGATCTTTACCACCATGCCCAACATCAATTATTATTATTTTACCAACCAATGAAAAAGTAGCATTAACCTTAATACCACCAAATAAACTAATGCATAATATAAAAATAAAAAAGCAACTAAATAAATATTTTCTCATACTAATATATATTTATATAGTTACTTATTATTCATTATCTTTTTATATTTATTTTAATTAAATTATTAGATGAGTTATAGACATCAGGTTCTTCAATAACTCTTTGCGATAATATCCGCTTTATCATATTTCTTAAAAGATTAAAATGTTTTAAAGAATAAACATCCATTTTTTCTAAATCTATATAACTATCATTCATTTCATTATATAACTCTTCTTCAAATCCTAAAAACTCTTTAAGTTCTGCTTCTACATTATATACTTTTGCAAAATACATTATAATATCCATAGTACCATAACTAATATCTAAACAGTAGTCATCAATATATTTGCTAACAGTTTCAAATAATAAATCATATTTATCTTCAAGTACTCTTTTTTGATAACTTCGCCAATTGTTTTTAATCCTTAACATTTCCTTCCTATATTCATTTAATAAATAAGGACGTATCATTAAGTAAGAAGCTAAAACTGAATCATATTGCTTTACAAATTCTATTAAGAAATTATTCATTCCTTTACTTTCAACTTTCTCAAATGAACTATATCTTTGATGTAAGTATTTTTCTAAATCAATATCATATTCTTCAAATATATCAAAAAGCAATCTTTTAGCAAAATAATCCTTTATTAACAAGCTAGAACTATAATCTTCTATAACAAATATAAAACCTTCTCCAATCAATGATTTATCTTCAATATTAGATTGTTTACATATTTCAATTTCAAGTTTCTTTTCACTATAAAAAGCATAAGCTTGTGTACAGTATTTAATATAATTAAAATCTTCTTTATCATCAATTAATCCACACATATCTAATATAATATCCATTTTTTCAATTTCATTATTAGATTGCGCGATAAAATTATCTGCTACTAAACTCAAATATTCTTTATCGTTTTTAAACTCATCGATCATAAACTTAACAAAATTAAAATCACTTTTTACCTTATTTCCACATAAATTATAAAAATTTTTATCTTTAGTAATAGCTATAACTTGTGTCATAAATTGCACACTATCTTCTAATATATCTAAAGTTTTATCATCAATATAAGCGCCTGATATATAATCTCTAATCATTTTTAAACCATACACAATAATCACCAATAAAATAATTTTTTTGGTTATTATAACATATTTCTAATGAATATCAAGAATTACTTCTTTTAACTACCACAGCTGGAACTCCAACAACAGTAACATTACTTTCTACACTTTTTAAAACTACAGCATTAGCTCCAATTTTAACATTATCACCAATACTAATATTACCAAGTATTTTAGCACCACTACCAATAAACACATTATTTCCAATAGTTGGATGTCTCTTACCTTTTTCCTTACCCGTTCCACCTAAAGTCACTCCATGAAACATAACTACATTTTCCCCTACAATAGCAGTTTCTCCGATAACAACGCTACTTCCGTGATCAATAAATACACTATTACTTAATACCGCCCCAGGGTGTATTTCAATACCCGTCTTATGTTTAGCTCTTTCACTAATTAATCTAGCAAGTAACATATGTTTCTTAATGTACAAATAATGTGAAATTTTATAATAAATCATCGCCTTAAAAGATGGATATAATAATATCTCAATTTTTCTTTTAATAGCAGGGTCATTTTCCATAATTATCTTAATTTGTTTCTTAAAAAAACTCATATAACATCACAATGTATTATATGAGTTCTAAATATTTCTTTATAATTATTTTATCTAGTGATGATGGTGATGATGATGTTCTATCTTGATATTATCTAAATTACAATCCTTATCTATACATACTTCAGTTTCTGTTTCTAATATTGCATGACAAATATTATGACTTTTTAACTCACTTCTTATATCCTCCTTAACTTTCTTAATATCTTTTGCATTACTAACAATATGCATAGTAGCGTAGTTATTAAAACCATCAATACTCCATACATGAATATGGTGAATATCATCTACATTATCTATTTCTAATAAGTGTTCTTTAAGTTCAATTAAATCAATATCATTAGGAGTTTTTTCTAAAAATAAGTCTAATACTTTCTTTAAGTTTTTAAAAGCATTAACAAATATGAAGATTGCAACTATAATACTCATAATTGGATCCAATATTCTAATATTAGTAAAGTTCATTATAATAGCTCCGACTAAAACAACTATCCATCCTAATACATCTTCCAACATGTGAAGATTAACACTTTTTTGATTTATTGAATTTCCATCTTTAGTAAAATACGCTGCTAAAAAATTTAAAATCACACCTACTACAGCAAATATAATCATACCTTCATAATTTACATCAACTGGATTAATTATTCTATAAATAGCATTGTAAATAACTAAAATAGACCCAACTAACAAAATAGCTGTTGTAATCAAACCGCCCAAAACAGAATATCTAATATACCCATAAGTATATTTTAAATCAGCTCTCTTTTTACTTTTTCTTTCAAAAAAGAAAGATAATCCAATACTTAAAGCATCTCCTAAATCATGAATCGAATCTGAAATAATAGCAACTGAATTTGTAAAAATACCACCAATAATTTCAAAAACAGAAAAACTTAAATTTAATAAGAATGCTATTAATATATTTTTTTCAGTTTTCACACCTTCACCTCATTTATCTATCATAACTCTATTAACCATATATATTGTATCATATTAATGTTTAAATTTATTATTAAAAACAAAAAAAGCTCGATAATAAATCGAACTTTTAACAAACATTGAAATAAGTAATTTCTATCTCTTACTAAATTGTGGTGCTCTACGAGCTTTTTTAAGACCATATTTTTTACGTTCTTTAACACGTGGGTCACGAGTAATAAATCCATTAACTTTTAATATTTTACGATAAGAATCCTCTCTAGTTTGATCAGTATTAGCATCAAATTCAAGTAATGCTCTAGCAATACCTAATCTACTAGCACCAGCTTGTCCAGATGCTCCACCACCATTAACTTTAATAGTGATATCAAATCTATTTTCGTTATCAGTTACAGTTAAAGGTTGTTTTAAATCCATAACAAATGTAGCGTCTGAAAAATATTCATTAACATCTTTTCCGTTAACTGTTATTTTACCAGTTCCACCTACTAATTTAACTTGAGCTATAGCTCTTTTTCTACGTCCAGTAGCAGTCCAACATTGTTTTGTACTCATCATAACCTCCTAATTTAATTCCATAACTTCTGGTTTTTGAGCTTCATGCTTATGTTCACTACCTGCATAAACAAATAACTTTTTAGCCATTTGTCTACCAAGTCTATTATGAGGAAGCATTCCTTTAATAGCTCTTTCAACCATTTCTTCTGGATAATTTTCAATCATAGTTTTAGCATTTCTTTCTCTTAATCCTCCTGGATATCCACTATGATTATAATACATCTTATCGTCTAATTTTCTACCAGTTAATACAACTTTACTAGCATTAGTAATAATTACATAATCTCCACAATCAACATGAGGAGTAAAAGTAACTTTGTGTTTACCACGTAATACAGAAGCAGCTTTAGTTGCTACACGTCCTAAAGTTTGTCCACTAGCATCAATTACATACCACTTACGTTCAATATTTTCTTTAGTTTGCATAAATGACTTCATTTTATTTTTTCCTTTCATCGCTTCAACACTTTTAAACTTTCCCAGGGTCTAAAAACATCTAAGCAAATAAAAATGTACCAATTTAAATTATATGAAAAAAGACATGGAAAGTCAAACACTTTTTTACTTAAAAACACCAAAATCTACTAAAATTAATAAAAAATATATATATAAAAGAAAAAAAGTACTAAAAAGTACTTAAGATTGATTAATAAACCATACTGAACTTACATCACAACTATTACTAGAAGGAGATGGATTAGGCATATCTAACTTAACTATAGTAGGAACTTTAAACGCTGTCCCAAAAGTCATACAATTACCTGATTGTAATGTTTTAACTTTCTCAATAATATCTTCAGTAATATTAGGTACTAATTCATAAACAAATTTAACATCTAGAGGATGAATAACTTTAAACATAAAGAAATTAGTACATTGACTTAATACAGTTTCACTAAGCTCTGATGGTCTTTGAGTAATAAGTCCTAATAATACAGCAAACTTTCTTCCTTCTTTAGCTATTCTATCAAATATATTATAACCAAGTATTCTAGTATCGCTATCATTTTGAACATATCTATGTGCTTCTTCAAGTATTATATGAAAAGGCACACTAGCTCTATTTTTTTGCGATTTAGCAAACTCAAATAACATACGAGAATATATTTTAGTTATTACTTTAGCAAATCTATCATCAACATAATTAATATTAAAGTTAATTAATTGAGCTTTTCCATTATCACTCATTATTAGTTTTGATATATATTGATCTCTATTTACAAAATTAGGATATCTAAAGTAATTACCAGTATCACTATCTATCAAAGTTTTAAGTCTTACAGCTAATACATTAGCTAAATCATATACCTTTTCATTTTTTAATATACCTTCATCAATTAAAGCAAAATTTAATGCGACATATAAATCTTCTAAAGTATATGGGAAACTACCATCTGGCATAGATAATTCTAACTTATCAATTACAAAACTACCTAAAAAAGTACTAAGTAATTCCATTGCTTGAATCTTTCCAGAATTATCAATTAATAGACATTGTTTCAATGGTCTAGTATATCCCGGTTGATAAACTGGTGTATCCAAATTTAACTCACTAGTATTATATGAAGTTAAAACACTAAATATTTGGTCTCTTATTTGAGCAGCAGGTCTACCACTTAATAAAATATCTCTTAACGCTTTAGCAATAATACTATTTTTATACTTAATGACTTGACTTTCCTCTCTACCAAAAATAGTAACAAATTTTAAAGCCTTTTCTACTATAGGCATTTGTTCTTGATGTTCAACATTTAACATAATAGCAACATCATCGATATTCATCAACCATAAAGGAATCTTAACTAATTCTGTACTATCATCATTAACATCAGTAGTATATATTTTAAAATTAATTTTTGAATTTAAATTAGGTAAATCTTTAAATGCCGTATGATACTCTCCCGATGCATCAAATATGAATATATTAGAATAATAAGGTATATTCTCATTTTTTTGAAATAAATTCTGAATTATTCTAGATACTCCACAACTTTTACCAGTACCAGTAGTACCAAAAACAGCAAAGTGTGAACCAAACAATGAATTAATTCTCGCACCAATTCTTACTTGATTATAAATTAAACTATTACCAATATATAAACTATTTTTATCATTAACATCTTCTATACCAATAATTTTACTAACTTCTGTTACTGGCAGTAGGCTAACTTGTGCTGAAAATGAAGGTTTAGTACTAACACCAAAAACAAAATTACCATTTTGATATTCACCAAGCAAACTAATAACAGCTTTAACTCTATTAACTTTTACAATTTCTCCAACAAATAATTTTTGGCCATCCCTAATTGACGCATATAAATTTAAAATATTTCCTTTTTGAATTATTTCTGGATTTAAATTAATAATTACTGTATTATTAGCAATCTCTTCAATAGTACCTATCATAGTCACACCTCTTATCATAAATTAATATATCAAAAAATTACCTAATATACAATATCAAACAAATATAAACCACAAGCTGGAGCAGTATAATATGTAAATTCTTTATCAAGATTTTCTAACCTATCTTTAACTTCATTTACATCTAACTTATTTAAACCAACCTGAATTAAAACTCCAACTAGATTTCTCACCATATACCGATAAAAGCTTTTACCAACAAAAGTAATAGTTAAAATATCCTCTTCCATAGAAAAATCTATAGAACTAATTTGATTAACATATTTATCTCTGTCTCCACTTACATAGTTTCTAAAATCATGGACACCCAATAAATAAGTAGCAGCTTCTCTCATTTTATCAACATTAAGTTCTCTATTTAATTGATAAATATAATCAACATCAAATATATTAAACTTACCAACATTTATTTTATAAACATATTTTTTTTCTAAAACACTAAATCTAGCATGAAAATCTTCATCAACAACCCTTACATCTATTACATTTATATAAGGACGAACTAAACTATTAATAGCATTTCTTAATCTACTAGGCTCTATATCATAATTAAGTGAAAAGCTAACTCCTTGACTTAAAGCATGAACTCCTTTATCAGTTCTACCAGCCCCTTTAACTATAACCGGCTCCTTATTAATGATAGATAAAGCTTCCTCCAATCTTTTTTGAACAGTATCTAAGTCATTTAATCTTTGAAATCCATAAAACTTACTACCATCATAACTACATTTGATTAAATATTTCACTTGCAACACCACATCTCTTACCACATTTTATCACAAACAAAAAGAAGATAACTATTTTTTTTCATCATCTTCATTAATTCTAATAATAATTTCATCTGGTAAAGTATATAAATATTTTTCTCTAGCATATCTAGCAACATAATCATTATCTTGAAGTTTTGTAACTTCACTTTCCAAACTAGCCTGTTCTTCAACTAATTTATCATATTTTTCATTTAATTTTTTATACTCCTTATCATTACTTAAAATATTCATCCAATCATTAAATACACTTGATACTAAACTAATGGCTAGGACAAATATCAATGATACAAGTAAAAATAACCTACGTCTACTTTTTAAAGAAAACTTATTTTTCATTATTCTTCACCATTATTATTATAAACCCATCTATTTCTTATGTAAATGAAAATTAAATTTTCTTAACATCCCTTTAACACAATTAGCTACAATAAATCCTAAAAATATGAACAACATAAAATATATATGAAAGTATCCATAATACATTTTATATAAAAACAATAAATAAGCTAAAACAAAATCAAATACATATACTAAAGAAATAGACCACTTATATAAAGCATTTCTATTCATTGTTATTTTATAATTAAAAATAAGTCCATAATAGAATACAAACCCAAATAAAAATGAACAAAAAAACATAGTTAATTGTAACTTACTATTCATTATTTAAATAATTTAGCAATTATACTTTCATCTTTACTTTTAACATGCTTATCTTCTATATAATTAAAACTATTTATTTTCCCTTTTATTTTAACATTACCATCATGAGTATCTAACTTTAAAATTTCTAAACCTTCACCCTTAAGTAAAATCATACCTAAACTACTTTCCATTAAAAATTCTTCATTATCAAAACTAGTAATTTTCTTTATTCCAGTTAATAATATTTGTGATCTATCAAATACTTTTACTTCGTGACTACCAACAATAATTTGTTCATTACTATTATTCATTGCTTCATTCCTCCTAATAAGAGTATATGAACACAATATAAAATTAGAACAAAAAAAGAAAGTTAAATGATTAACTTTCCATATTATTATATGCTTCGATAATTTTATCTTCAAACATTTTTCTAGTTTCTGCATTTATAGGGTTAGCAATATCATGTCTTTCACCATTGCTATTAACTCTATTAGGCATAGCTAAATAAAGTTTTTCTTCACCTTGTAATACTCTAATACCACTTACTTTAAAACAGTCATCTAATATTACAGATGCATAAGCTTTTACGCGAGAATCCTCTCTATCAATTTTGTGTACATTTACTGATGTAATTTCCATGTTTAATCCTCCTATTACATACTTCCATTTTAATAAATTTTTTTTATAATATCAAGAATTTTTACCATAATATGTCAATTAATAGTAAGTTATTACTACATCACCAATAATTAAATCTGCCAAAGAAAAGCTTTTTTCCATATCATTAGTCTTTATAGAAAAGATATTATTATATATTTTATACAATACTCCATAATAATTATTTTCTTTATTTCTCATACCATATTCAGTTATTTGAACTCTTTTACCTAAATTTTTACTTAAGTCTTCCTTTACAATATCTATATTCATTGTCTTGGATACCCCACATACATAAGCCCATTACCAATAATACCTCCAATACCATCCTTGCCATATTTAGTTTTATCAAGTAAAGCAGGTAAATCAATTAACTTATTTCTTTCTGTTAAAGACAAACTAGTTGCAATAATTGCTGGATCTAAAGCATGAATATTAATTCTTTTAGGACTTGAAGCATAATTAGCCCCTGCTTTTATTAAAGCTTCATAATCACTTTGACAAGCCCCTGCTATAATTACCAACTTTTCATGACTACTTTCATATCGTCTAGCTTGATGAATTGCTTTTACAAAGTTTTCACTATTCTTATAATTCTTAATATTATTAACATCATTTCTTTTTTTATAATAAGCATCATGGCCTGTAATTATTACTATATCTGGTTTATATTCCTTTAGTAAATCAATAATACATTCATATATATTAGCTTCACTTATCTTTTTTCCAACAGCAAATACCCCAGCTTCTTTATAATATTTTAAACATCTTTTTAAATAGTCATCATCACCATCGATATGCAATATTTTTCCCGGTAAATAAAAAAATTCATCCCTATCATTTTTAGGTATTTCTTCAACTACAACATCTTCTTGATTATCTTTATTATATTCAATTTTTACTAAATCATCTATACCACTATCAGCATATAAACGAACATCTACACCTTTTAGATAACAGATGTTATTCTTTATATTCATAACTTTAAATATAGTGTCATTATCATAACTATTCCTAGTTACATAATCACCTTTTTTAATTTCCAAAATATATCACCAATTAATTCTATGAACAAAAAAAATATTTATTCAAAAAAGACAAACCTAATATAGATTTGCCTTAAAATTAATTAATTTGTAAAGGTTAATGTTGCAACACCAATTGGAAGATTAGCATAATTTGCATCAGTAATATTTATTGTTCTAGTAGCTCCTACTGTATTAGTTATTTGTAAAGTAGCAGTATCAGTAGTAAGTGTAGTATTTTGAACTGCACTACTAAATTCATGATCTCCATCACTTGCTGTTTGTTTAAAGTATATAACAGGAGCATCGGTAGCACTAAATGGAACATTATTAAATACTGCATTCCCACTGGCATCAGTAGTAATAGCATCACCATATTCATTGCCATCAACATCAGTTCTTATAAATGTAGCTCCTACTATCGCAGTACCAGTTTCTGTACCATCTTCAGTAACATGTAAAGTTAAAGTACCTGTTGCACCTATTGTAAAAGAATAAGTATTAGTAGCAGCATCAACTACAACACTATCCGGATTAATAGTCGCATTATCATAGCCATTAACTTCTGCTGTAACTGTATAAGTACCATTAATTAACTCTACTGAACCAGTACCATTAACTATATTAACTATTTTTGCCATAGAATAATTTCCCCTTTCGCAATTGGCATATTATCGTAATAGTAATCTGATAATAATAAGGTGACTATTCTAGATTGATTATTTCTTACTAAAGAATTAGGAAAAGCAAAACAATAACAATTATTATACTGATTAACATAAAAATTTCTATTAATTCTTTCATACTTACTAGTTGCTACTAATTTATATAATTTATTACATTTTAATTTTACCTTTAATACTGAGTTATAAGTCTTGCCACTACATATTTTTTTATTACACTCATCATATATATCAACACATGCTTGATTTATATTGCAATAACCTAATCCAGAAAATTTTAATTTAATTTCTTTCAATTTAATCACCTAATATAATATATACACATACAATATTAAGTGCTATAACTTTAACCTAGAAAATAAAAAAAACTTTACCATTTCAGTAAAGTCAATTCTATTTCTTTCTTAAATACTCTTTAATTTTCTTTTTCGCATGTGTAGTATTAATCATATTTAACCATTCCACTTGAGGTCCATCTGCTAAATTACTTGTAATAATCTTAACCCTATCACCATTTTCTAATTTAGCATTAAGAGGAACTTTTAAATCATTAACTATAGCACTAACCATAGTATTACCAAGTTCAGTATGAAGTTTATAAGCAAAATCAATTGGTGTACTACCATTTGGTAAATCAATCATATCCCCATTAATAGTATAAACGAATATTTTATCATTAAATAATTCACCTTTAACTTGTCTTACAAAAGCATCATTATCTTTAAAATAAATACTATTCATTTCCTTTAAAGAATCATATAAAGCATAATCTTTTTTAAACTCTTCTTGCATATTTTTTCTAGTATCACCATTATTAATATACCAATAAGCAGATAACCCATAAGTGTCATATAAATTCATATCAAATGTTCTAATTTGAGCTTGAACAAGACGTCCATCTGGTCCAATAATCGTTGAATGTAAACTTTGATATTTATTAATTTTAGGATTACAAATATAATCTTTAAACAAATCATTAGTAGGATGATAAATAGAATGGACATAACCTAAAGCCATATAACAAGCCATTACCTCATCTACCATAATTTTAAGTGCAAGCAAATCGTGAATATCAGGTATTTTAGCCCCTTCAGATAATCTTTTATAAATACCATAAATATTTTTAACTCTCATAAAAACTTCATTATAAACATAATTTTTAGTTAATAAATCACTAATATTTTGAGTCATTTCATTCAAAGCATCACTATGTCTTTCCACAGCTTTATTCCTAATCTCTTCCACCATTTTATATTCATCTGGTTTTAAGTATTTTAAAGATAAATCCTCTAATTCACCCTTAACTTTATAAGCACCTATAAAATAAGCCATTGGAGCAAATATTTCTAAAGTTTCCAATGCATTTTCTTGTTGTTTATTAACCTTTTTATATTGTAAAGTTCTCATATTATGAAGTCTATCTGCTAATTTAACAATAATAATACGAACATCATTAATAAACCCATTAATAATTTTTCTAGTATTAGCTATATTCATTTCTTCTTTAGTTTGAAAATGCATTTTTGATATTTTTGTAACACCATCAACTAAATTAGCAACATCATAACCAAAAAGTTCTTCTAATTCTTTTTTAGTTATATTAGTATCTTCTAAAGTATCATGAAGTAAACCAGCAATTATTGTATCACGAGCAGCATGCATCTCAGATAAAATATATGCAACATTTAATGGATGAATAATATAAGGTTCACCACTTTGTCTATATTGGGTACTATGCAAATTTTCAGCTAATTCGTAAGCTTTTCTAATTAACATTAAATCTTCAACATTATTATTATATTTACTAATAGCATTAATAAGTTCATCAATAGTACTAATTGTTACATAATTATTCATATTATACACCTCGCTTTAAACAAAAAACGGCCATTATATATTAATAATTGACCGTTCTAACCCCCTTAATTAATCCTCTATTTGAGCATTTCAATGACATAATTTTAGTTAAAAACCACAACAAAATAATCATAAAATGCCCCTTTCCAAATTAATTATCATATAAAATAGCACTAAATTAACTAAAAGTCAACAAAAAGTTGCAAAAAAAATAAGACATTGTCTAAATTTGATATCTTATTTCAATTCATTAAATAATTCTATAAAAACATCTATACTTAATTCTTCTGCTCTAACATTATCCCCAAAACCATTATCTAAAAGTATTTTGTAAATAATACTCCAGTCATATCCTTTTAAATTATTTCTTAAAGTTTTTCTTTTAAATTGAAAACACTCATTTACAAATTTAAAAAACTTATTTGTATCTATCATTATCTTATTATCATCCCTTGTAAACTTGACAACTGCACTATCTACTTTAGGAACAGGGAAGAAACATTTGTTACTCACATTAAATAACTTCTTTACGTCAAAATAATACTGTAGATAAACACTAATTGATCCATACAATTTTGAACCAGGACCAGCTGAAAATCTATCAGCTACTTCTTTTTGAACTAACAACACCATTTCTTTAACATTTATTTTAGAATCAATAATATATTCAATTATTGGAGTAGTTATATAATAAGGAATATTTGCCATTACATATAAATTATCATAATTATAATTATTTAATATCTCTATTAAATTAGCTTTTAAAAAATCACCATAATAAACCTTAAAATTATCATAATGAAAAGAATCTAAAATTTCTCTCATTCTTTCATCTATTTCAAATGCTATAACTTGGCAACCTTTTTCTACTAAATAATTAGTAAGTGCTCCTTTACCAGGACCTATTTCAATTATCAAATCACTTTTTGTAACATCGATACTATCACTAATTTTTCTTAAAATATTATGATCCTGTAAAAAATTTTGTCCTAAACTTTTTTTAGCAACTATATTATCCATTAACTCCAACTCCTAAACAAAAAGTGGTATGACTACCACCCATATCTTAAAACATCATAAGTAATATTACTACGACCAATTCTATCATAAGCAATACTAATATCACTTACTAATAAATCTATATCATTTCCTCTAACTCCACGATCAAGTACAATAGCAACAACTTCTTCATTACTTACTCTAGCAGAATTAAATTTTATAATTGAACCACAAGCTAAATTTTTACTAGATGCTACTATTCTTACATTTCCATAAGTATCATCCATATAACTATCTCTTCCACCAGATAAATCTAAACTAGATTTACAAGCAAGTCTACCACCACACAAAGGACAATTATAAACATAACCAGTTAAACTACCTGTAAAAGAATCAATAGCACTATATAATTTATTACGTTCTTCTTCTATTTCTTTTTCTTTAAATTCTTCAGCTTTAGCAGCCATTACTGCCAAATCAACATTCTTCTTTATATTTGTATTACCCATTTTGTTTTCTACTATTTTACTAGCATTCATGATTAACACAATAAAAACCACTATACCAACCTGAAATACTTTAAATACTTTTTTCATTACTTCACCTCTCATTGGTACAGCTTTATATTAACATATTTACTATTCTATGTCAAAAATCTCTCTTATATTGTCATTGGTAACTTTTGATACTTGACTTAATTTAACCCCATATAAAACGCTTATAAATTCAGCAATTGTTTTTATATATTTAGGTTCATTTGGTGTACCTCTATATGGATGCGGAGTTAAATAAGGGGCATCAGTTTCTAAGACAATATTTTCTAAAGGAATTTGTTTAATAACATCTTTTAAATTACTATTTTTAAAAGTTATTACTCCACCTATACCTAATTTATATCCCATCTTAATATAAATATTAGCTACTTCCAAACTTCCACTAAAAGAATGAATAATTCCCTTAACATTATATTTTTTTAATATATCAATTGTATCTTGTGTAGCTTCCCTACTATGAATACAAACTGGAATATTATATTTTTGAGCTATACTTAATTGCGCTTCAAATAGTTCCTTTTGTTCATTCTTACAATCTTTTGTATAGTGATAATCTAAACCTATTTCACCAATAGCAATCACTTTATTATCTTTTACATGCTCTTCTAAATATTTAATATCATCTTTCGTATATTCCAATGCCACTTCTGGATGATAACCAATAATACCATATGTATTAGGATATTTATTTATTACTTTTAATACTTCTTCAGTACTTTTTCTATCACAACCAACTACAAAATAACGATTAACATCATTTTCTTTTGCTCTATTAATAACCTCATCTATATCTTCATAATATTCATTATATAAATGACAATGTGTATCCGTAAACATTTAAATCACCATCAATATAATATCAAATAATAAAAAAAATGTTAATAACATTATAGTTACTAACACTTTTTTATTTATTCTTATCAATTCTTTGAAATAATATCTTTGCCTCATTAACATTATATTCTTTTACACTACCAAATTCCGTTGATTTATCTAAAGTATTTAATTGACTTAAAATATCCTTTGCTGTTGTAGGAATAAAGCTTTCTAAATAAACAGCACATATTCTAATAGATTCTAGTAAATTATATAAAACATCATTCAATCTATCTTTCTTAGTTTCATCTTTAGCTAATGACCAAGGCATAGTCTCATCAATATATTTGTTACTTCTTCTTAATACTTCAAAAACCTCATCAATAGATTTTCCTATTTCTAAATTTTTCATTTTATCTTCTATTTTACTATCCATATCTTTAATAGTATCAATTAAATCTTTATCAATTTCATCATATTCCTTAGATAAAGATACTTGACCATCAAAATACTTATGTATCATTGTAATAGTACGATTTACTAAATTACCTAAAACATTAACTAAATCACTATTAATTCTTTCTTCTAATAAATCTATAGTTAACATACCATCACTAGCAAAAGGAATTTCATGAAGAAGATAATATCTAACTGCATCAACGCCATATTTATTTACTAAATCATCAGCATAGATAACATTACCCTTACTTTTACTCATTTTTCCACCCTCTACAACTAACCAAGGATGTCCAAAAACTTGTTTAGGTAACGGTAAATCTAAGCTCATTAGAAAGCAAGGCCAATAAATAGTATGAAATCTAATAATATCTTTCCCAACTATATGTATATCAGCTGGCCACAACTTATTAAATTCTTCATTATTACTATCAGGATCATAACCAATATTAGTAATATAATTAGTTAAAGCATCTAACCAAACATAAATAACATGTTTATCATCAACAGGACATTTAATACCCCAATCAAACGAAGAACGAGTAACACATAAATCTTGTAAACCTGGTTTAATAAAATTGTTTAACATTTCATTTTTTCTAGATTCAGGCTTAATAAAATCAGGATGACTTTCTATATATTCAACTAATCTATCTTGGTATTTGCTTAATCTAAAAAAGTAAGCATCTTCGCTCTTTTTTTCTACATCTCTACCACAATCAGGACACTTACCGTCAACTAATTGAGTTTCAGTGAAAAAAGATTCACAAGGTATACAATACCAACCTTCATATTTACCTAAATATATATCATCTTTATCATACATTTTTTTAAATATCTTTTGAACTATTTTTTCATGTTTTTTATCAGTAGTTCTAACAAACTTATCATAACTAGCTCCCATTAAATCCCAAATTGTTTTTATTTCATTAGATACATTATCAACAAACTCTTGAGGTTCAATACCAGCTTCTTTAGCTTTAATTTCTATTTTTTCTCCATGTTCATCAGTACCAGTTTGAAAATAAACATCATAACCTTTAAATCTTTTATATCTAGCAATTGCATCACATAAAACTATTTCATAAGTATTACCAATATGTGGCTTAGCAGAAGTATAAGCAATAGCACTTGTTAAATAAAATTTATCTTTCATAACTTAATCCTCCTTTAATTAAAAAAATCATAAATATGACGTCTTATCATTATTTATGACTTATAAACTTATATTAGTACGTCACTAACCATTGTTAGTTTAACACACTAAATAAACTTAAGCAATATCAATTTTATACTCAAATAATTTAACAGTTAATTTTAGAATATTATTAATAGTATCATCAATTGGCTTACCACTAAAAACCACTACTAACCCTAAACAATCAGTAGAAACAATAATTGGTATCATAGCAAAATACCCTAAAACATTCTTTTTGGCAATGGTAATACTCTCCTCATTTTGGGAAATATAAGAATATCTATTATCAATTAAAGATTTCATATTATCTGTAATATTGCTACCGATTAATTCTGTATATAAACCATCTTCGCTAGCTATTATTTTATCTCTATCAGTAATCATAATTTTATAACCATAAGTTTCATTAATTATTTTACAAACTTTTTTTGCTAAATTAATATTAGCATCCATTTTAGAATATTTCTTTAAAACAACACTATTATCATCAGTATATATTTCTAAGAATTCACCATCTCTAATTTCTAAGTTTTTTCTTATCTCTTTAGGTATTACAACTCTTCCCAATTCATCTATCCGTCTTATTACTCCAGTTGACTTCACTTTAATGTCCAACTCCTTACAATAGTAATATGACCTAATTAAGTAAATTTATACTATCTATAAAAAGATTTATCTAACAACAAATTAAAGATATCTATCATTATATAAACATAATGTTTTTTTATTTTCTTTAAATTAATTATTACATTAATTTGTTTGCTTACATATCTTAAATTAATACTTGGTTCAATATTATATAGTTTTAACATAAACTTATCTACTTCTAAAGTATTACTTAATTCTTCAGGAATACTAAAAGTAATTTGTTCTTTTGTTTGAATAGTATCTTTAATATTTAATTTTAAAGCTAATTTTTCTAATAATTCTTCATACATATATACTTCAATATCATCATTAATTTTACCAAATCTATCTTCTAATTCCTTTTTAACTTCTTTTAGTTTTTCTACAGAATCAATCTCATTAATCTTTTGGTGTATTTCAATTTTTAAGTCTTCATCACTAACATAATCATCACTAATATGAGTACTAACATTAATAATACTCTTATCACTTTCATCATCACTTAAGACTTTTTCACCCTTTTGTCTCTTAATCTCGTCTTCAATCATTTGCATATACATATTTATACCTATACTATCTACAAAACCTGCTTGACTACTGCCAAGAATATCACCAGCACCTCTAATAGCAAGATCTCGCATAGCTATCTTATAACCACTACCAAGTTCTGTAAAATCACTTATAGCTTTTAATCTCTTAACAGCAATATCATTTAACATTTTTTCTTTATTATAAAGTAAATAAGCATAAGCAATCTTATCACTACGACCTACACGACCTCTAATTTGATATAACTGACTTAACCCAAATCTATCAGCATCAAAAATAATTAAAGTATTAGCATTTGGAATATCAATACCAGTTTCAATAATGGTAGTACATAATAGTACATCATACTTATGTTCAATAAAATCGCTCATTATTTTCTCAAGCTCATATTTTGTCATTCTACCATGCGCATAAACAATTCTTGCCTCAGGCACCAACCTCTTAATCTTACCAGCCATATTTTCGATTGTTTCAATACGATTATATAAAGCAAAAACTTGACCATTTCGCGATAATTCCTTATAAATAGCGTCACATATTAAAACATCATCTTCTGCAATAACATAAGTTTGAACCGGATATCTATTAGTCGGTGCAGTATCAATAATAGATAGTTCCCTTAATCCACTCATTGCCATTTTAAGTGTTCTAGGTATTGGTGTAGCAGATAAAGTTAAAACATTAACATCTTTTTTCATAGATTTAATCTTCTCTTTATGAGTTACTCCAAATCTTTGTTCTTCATCAACTACAAGCATTCCAAGTCTTTTAGGTTTAACATCTTCACTTAATAATCTATGTGTTCCAAATACTAAATCAATAGTACCATTTTCTAAACCTAACAATATTTCCTTAGCCTCTTTAGTACTAGTAAATCGATTAAGTAAAGCTATTTCAATAGGATAACTTCTAAATCTTTCTTTAGCAGATTCATATTGTTGCTTAGAAAGAATTGTTGTTGGGCACAAATACATTACCTGTTTATTATTAAGTATAGTTTTAAACATTCCCCTAAATGCTACTTCAGTTTTACCAAATCCAACATCACCACATAATAATCTATCCATTGGAATATCTTTTTGTAAATCCTCATTAATATCATTAATAGCTTTTAACTGATCATCAGTTTCCACATAATCAAATTCATGAGCAAACAACTCTTCTTCTTCATAATTTTTATATGGTTCTTTATGAATTCTACTTCTAGCAGCATATAGCTCAATCAATTCACCAGAAATATCTTTAATTCTTTTTTCAACACTTCTTTTAGTCTTTGCCCAAGCTGTAGAATTTAATTTATTAATTTTAGGCTCTACACCATCTTTACTAGAATACTTAAAAATAGTAGTTATCTTTTCAACTGGAACATATACCTTATCATTACCTAAATAGTTTATCTGAATATAATCCTTATTAAAACCACCAGCATTTAATGTAACTATACCTTTATAAACACCAATACCATGTTCCTTATGTACAACATAATCATTAATTTGTAATTGATCAAAATCTTTTATCTTACGTCCAATTTTTAAAGTATTCTTATAATTATTACTTTCCCTTTTAATATTTTCAATATCATATTCACCAATAACTACATAATTATCCAAGATAAATCCCTTGTTAATTCTTTTCATTACAAAAGAAACATTTAATCCTATTTCATTTCTAATTTTTTTAACTTCTTTTTCATTAGATAAACAAAAAATTACTTTTTTACCATTTTTAATATAAGAATTAACATCATTTTTTAATAAATCAAAGTTTTGCTTATAATTAACTATTTCTTTAGAATTATATCTTAATAATTTACCACCATTATCAAATTTACATATTCCAATCTCATTATTTACCAAGATTTCGTTTATATCAAACATAAATTTAGTAGTAGTATCTAATTCATTTTTTACACAATAATTAAGTATTTCATTTTGTAAACTGTTATAAGTGGAATCAATTTGTTCTTTATCATACCAAACGACCCATGGATTTTTCATATAATCAAATAAAGAATTATTATCACTAGTTTTAACTTCAGTAACTGGCAAGATATTTATATAATTAATCTTTTCTGTCGTAAGCTGTGTATTTTCATCAAAATATCTAATAGAATCAATAGTATTACCAAAAAGTTCAATTCTAACAGGATGTTCTTCATTTAAACCAAATATATCAATTACATATCCACGAACTGCATATTCACCAGTATTTGTAACTAAACTTTCACGACGATATCCAAACTCTTCTAATAATTCAATTACTCTATCTCTATTAATATCATTATCCAACTTAAATTCTAATTTAGTATTTTTTCGATGTTCTATACTTGGTAAAAACCTTAAATAACCCATTAGATTAGTAACAACAATTCTTTTACGATTAGATTTCTCTAATTCTTCTAATACTTCCAATCTATTAATTTTTAAATCTGGACTAACAGCTACAGCTACACTAGTTAAAAAATCATCCATTAAAAAAAGCATTGTATCATCAACATGAGTTTTTAAAGCTCTATAAATTTTATTAGCCTCATACAAGGAATTAGCTACTACTAATAAACTTCTATCTTCTTTTTTAAAAATATTAAGCATGTAAAAAACATTTAACTCATCAGTTAAACCAAATACATTAATACCATTTTCATACTTAAAATAATTATCTAAAAAATCCATTTTAACCACCTAGTTAAATCTACTTTGCGCTTCTACAACACCTTCACTTATAATTGTATTAATAACATCTTTATAAACTACCATATTATTATCTAATATACTTTTTTCTTCATTATTAAATTTACCTAAAACATAATCTTTTGTATCATATATAGTATTAGATATACCTATTTTGATTCTTATAAAAGAATTAGTACCTAATCTATCTATAATACTTTTAATACCATTATGCCCACCACTACTACTATTATTCTTAATTCTAACTTTACCTAAAGGTAAATCCAAATCATCTTGAATAACAATTATATCACCAGGAGCAATTTTATAAAAATTAACAAATTGAATTACACTATTTCCTGATAGATTCATATAAGTTAAAGGCTTAACAAAAACAATCTTTTCTCCATTAATAATTTGTTCAGTATATAGTGCATTATACTTTTCTTTCCAATTAACACTTCCAACATAATTATCAATTACCATAAATCCAATATTATGTCTTGTATTTTCATAATCTTTACCAGGATTTCCAAGCCCTACTATCAATTTCATAACAATCACTCTCTCATTAATTATATTAATCAAATATCCCTTTATAAGAAATCATATCTTTTACATTAATACTACTAACCTTAACATCAAATTTAGCACCTTTTACTGCTTTTATCAAAACTAATTCACAAGTTCTATTACTTTTAGTATTAACTAAGCATACTTTTTTAACATTTATATTATATTTATTACATAGAATTATAATTTCATCTATCCGATTAGCTCTATGAACTAAATAAAAACTCTTTTTATTCTCTAATAATTGACTAGCAATTCTAATTATAATTTCTAAATCAACTAGTATTTCATGTCTAGCTATTGATTTTACTTCATTAGTATTAGTTAAACTACTATCATTTACTTTAAAATATGGTGGATTACATACTACCACATCAGCATTTTTAAGTTGTTGATAATTCATATAGTTATTAACATCATCATTAATCATTTCTATTTGATTATCTAATTTATTAAGCTTAATTGATTCATTTGCTAACTCACATACTTCTTTTTGATACTCTACTCCAATAATCTTAGCATCTGTTTTAGTAGATAAAATTAAACTAACAGCAGCATTTCCACTACATAAATCAATAATTTTATTAGCATTTTTTGTTTCCACATATTCAGCTAGTAAAATAGAATCTAATGAAAATTTAAAATCATCACTATTTTGAACTATTTTTAAGTCATAATCAAATAAATCATTAATTTGATTCTTCATTTAGTACAACCTCAACCATTTTACCATCAACATCAACAGTATATTTTCTATTTAGAATATCAATACTTACAACTTTACCTTCACCATCAATTGTATTTACTTTTTGATTAATTGAAGGTATTCCATCACGACAAGCTACATATACATCATCTTCATATGCTAAACAACATAATAATCTACCACAAACCCCATTAATCTTATTTGGATTTAAAGCTAAGTTTTGGTTTTTAGCCATATTAATTGAAACTGAATTTAAATGATTTAAAAATCTTGAACAACATAATTCTTGTCCACATAGACCACATCCACCAATTTTTTTTGCTTTATCTCTAGTTCCAATTTGATATAATTCTATCCGAGTTTTATAAATGCTAGCTAATTTTTTCGCAAGTTCTCGAAAATCTATTCTTTCTTCTGCAAAATATGTTAATAATAATTGTTTTTTATCAAATGAAAAACTACTATCTATAAAATTCATTTTTAAATCAAGTTTTTCAGATTCTGTTTTTGCCGTTTCTAAAGCTTCCTTCGCTAACTTTAAATTATCTAAATATATTTCATAATCATCTTTTGTAGCTAATCTTTCAATTAATTCTAAATTATCTTCATTACCATTTAAGTTTTTTCTAACAATTTTACCATATTGTAATCCACGGCCAGTTGGTACAATAACAAAATCATTCAAAGAAAATACAACATCAGATTTATAATTATAAGTTTTATTATCATTTTTAAATTTAACACTATAAACCATTGTATTTACCTCATTTCTACTATTAAACTATCAAAAAATAAATTCATATTAACATTATAATTTAATCTATCTAAATAACCAGTTAATATTTGAACTTTTTTATTTAATATATCATAATTAAGATTATTAAGATACATAAAATTATCATTATTAGATTTAAATTCATTAATTTTATTTACTAAAACTTCATAATAAATATCTAACATTTTCCTTAAAAGCAAAATATATCTATCTTTATCATAATCTTTACTTAATAGATTTTCTTTAACAAAAAACAAAGCATTGTAATAATCATTTTCAATTTTATCTACAAAAACACTAGCTAAATCAATTATTTCTTCATCTTCTATTATTTCTTCATTATAATTTACTTTAGTAATTTGGCATCTACTAATAATAGTAGGCAATATTGCATTTATATTATTGGTAACTAAAAATCCAATATTATACGGACTTGGTTCTTCAATAAATTTAAGCATCGTATTACTAGATGAAGCATTTAACTTTTCAGCATTCTTTATAATAAACACATTATTATTAACTAAGTCAGGCTTTAACATAAATTTATTCATTAAAGTACTAACCTGTTCCTTTTTTATCGCAGCACCATCTGGTTCAATAACTATAAAATTACTCAAGCTATTTTCATCTATTAAATGACATATATTACATTTATCACAAGACGCCGAAAAAGTATCAGAGCATAAAATGTTTTTAACAACAATTTTCAATTCTGATACACATTTATCTATATCATCAGTAACAATTAAATTACTTTGCGATAACTTATTTTCTTTATATCGCAACAATAAATATTCTAAACTACTATTTATCTTCATTCGACTTCACCTAGATTATAAAAATATTTAGTAAAAGTAATGCAATCACCCCAGGTATCCCTAAAAAAGTAGATATAAGAATAGAAAATAAATTAATTGGTAGCATTATATCTAAATCATTTAGTATTAAATTTAAACTATAAAGAAAAACTAATCCAATGCATAATCTCTTTACTAAGACAATTACTACATTTTTCATATATAATCACCCAACAAAGATTATGCCAAAAATTTAAAAATATGCTTAATTTATAAATTTTCTATCTTCTAAAGCATTTCCTAAAGTTATCGGATCCAAATAATCAATATCTGCTCCCATAGATATACCATAACTTAACCTTGAAATTTTTACATTTTGATTTTCTAATTTTTTTTGTAAATACATAGTTGTAGTTTGACCTTCAATAGACGACTTCAAAGCCAATATTATCTCTGGATTTTCTAGATTTTTAAGTCTAGCAAGTAATGATGGAATATTAATATCTTCCGGAGTTACTCCATCTATTGGGGAAATCAAGCCATTTAAAATATGATATGTTCCATTATAATTACCAATTTTTTCAAAAGAAACTGCACTCTTATAATCTTCAATAACACATATTAAATTATGATCTCTAGATTTATCAGCGCAAATATTGCATATCTCATTTTCACATAAATAACCACATATCTCACAATGTTGAACCTTACTTTTTACATTTTTCAATGAATCTGCCAACAAATTAATTTCATCATCACTCATATCCATAGTATATAAAGCTAATCTTTCAGCATTTTTTTCACCAATACCAGGAAATTTTTTAAAACTTTGAATTAAATTTTCTAATACTTCAGGATAAATCATTAGAATAAACCATTCAATGATTGCCCATAAGCTCCCATTTCCTTTTCAAATTCTTTATCAACTTGTTTATTAGCATCATTTATAGCTAAACAAATCATATCTTGTAATACTTCTATATCATCTTTATCTAAAGATTCCATTTTAACTATTACATTCTTTAATTCTTTTTTACCATTAACTATTACATCAACAAATTCGTTAGATGCTTTAAACTCCATAGATTCTATCTTATCTTTTTTTTGGTTAATTGACTTTTGCATTTGTTGTGCTTGAGCCATTAATTTTTGCATATTCATATTTATTCCTCCTCTATAACAATTTTACTTTTATCAAATATTGATGATGCTATTTCTTCACTAGATTGAACGTTATCTAAAGTTACTTCCATATTATCATCACTCATCATTTTATAAGTATAATTGTTTTTAATATTTTCTATATATTGTTTCTTTTCTTTAGACCATTCATCGTTAGATAAAGAAACAATCTTATAATCAATATTATACACTTTATATATTAATTTTTCTAGTTCTTCTAAGCATGAATTAATCATATTTGAAGTAGATTCTAATTCGTTAGTAATAATTAAGTATTTATCTGAAGCTGCTACTACATCACTATCTACCATTAACATCATTATCTTCTTATTTTCACTAATAGATCCAACAAACTTTGACCATGATTGTTGAATATTAGTTAAATATGATTTCTTGGCATTAACAAAACAATTATTTACTCTAACTTTTTTTAGATTAGCATAATCCTTAACTTCTTTTTTTACTATATTATTAATCTGATTATTACCAGCTTTAGTAGCATCATCTTTTTGAGTATCTTGTTTAACAGATGGTTTAGGATTAGTATTATTACCAACATATTTTAACAAAACAATAGTTAGTAATGAATATGAATTAATATTCACATTAACTTTATTTAAAAGATCTGCCAAATCAAACGCTAAAGAAACATTTTTATCATAATCGTAATCTAATTTACCTAATTTAATATCTATGGCAATATTTTCTATTTCATCAATTAATTTTTTTATAAAATGTTTAAAATCTATGTTTAATTTTTGAATTTCATTTAATATATTAAGCAATTCTTGTGGATTTTCTTCATAAATACATTCGATTAACTCTCTTATCTTTTTATTAGAAATAATTCCTAAATTCTTAACAACTATATCATAAGTAATATCATCATTATCAAAAGCTATTTGATCTAATAAACTTAAAGCATCTCGCATTCCACCATCAGCTAAATAAACTAATTCTCTTAAAGCATCGTCTTCAATTTTGATTTTTTCTTTAACTGCAATATCTTTTAATCTTTCATACATACTTTCTTCATTAACTTTTTTAAAATCAAATCTTTGACATCTAGATAATATCGTAATTGGAACATTTTCTATATTAGTTGTTGCAAATATAAAAACAACATTACTTGGTGGTTCTTCTAATGTTAACAATAGAGCATTAAAAGCACTTTGACTAAGCATATGAACTTCATCAACTATATAAACTTTATATTTAGAATAAGCTGGTGCAATTTTTACATTGTTAATAATTTCTCTAATTTCATCTACACCATTATTACTAGCGGCATCTATCTCTATTACATCTACATTTTCTTTAGATAATTTACACATATCACATTCCCCACAAGGTCCGCTATCATTAGGGTTTAAACAATTAATATATTTAGCAAATACCCTTGCTGTAGTTGTTTTACCAGTACCTCTTGGACCGGAAAATATATAAGCATGAGAAATTTTATTATTTTTAACACTATTTCTTAAAATATTAATTACTTGATCTTGAGCTATTATTGAATCAAAATCTGTAGGTCTGTACTTTCTGTATAAAACTTTATAATTCATAAAATAATCTCACTTTCTTTGTTTTTTAAAGAAATCTCCTAATAACTCCTTATATTCAGCACATTTCTCATTATCATTATATAACATAAATGATGTTTTATCATATTCTTTTTTACTCTCTAATTTATCACATAAATAATAAACGTTACGTATTCTAGACTCTTTAATGATTTTTTCACACATTCCACAAGGCTTCAATGTGACATACATTTCACATTTTGATAAATTCCACGTTTTAAGTTTTTTAGTAGCTTTATATATAGCTAAAATTTCAGCATGAAATAAAGCAAAATTCTTAATATTTTTCTTATTATATGCCTTAGCAATCACTTTATTATCTTCAACTATAATAGCACCAATAGGTACTTCATTCTTCCGATAAGCTTTCATAGCTTCTTTTAAAGCTAAATTCATATACTCTGTATTCATTAAAAACCTCACACATACATACGTTCGTCTATATATTTTTTTCATATAAAAAGTGCACACAAATAGTGACTGATATGGCTGCTATTTTCCAATCCTGACCAATTTACAATATATTTGTTGCACAAAATAATTATAGCACATCAATATAATTAATACAAACAATTTAATGTTACACGTGTAACATCATTTTTTTATTAAAAGAAATATTTATTTAATATTATAATATATTGCTTTGTTATTGTTCGGTTCATTCAACATTACGCATATAACATCTTATTAAATAATATAAAATATAAATGGAATCTATAAATCAATCAAACTATTAATAACATATAAAATGATATTACTAACAATGTTACACGTGTAACATTCATCAACATATTTTTAATAATAATTGTTCAAAATATTAAATTAAGTATTTGTTTTATAAGTATTTTATAAATGAATTTAAAAGTTATACACAATGTTACACGTGTAACATTGTGCGACCCATTGCTTAATCAAAAAATGATAATTAAATAAAATAAAATGTTTAAGATATATACAATAAACATAAAAAAAGATAAATCATAGATAAAAAATTAGTTACTAACAATGTTACACGTGTAACATTGAATTTGGATTCATTGAAAGTAAAAATGATCAATAACAATATTAGAAAACTAAAAAATAAAAAATATATAAATTATAATCATATAATTAATGTTACACGTGTAACATTAATTAATCTTATTTATAAAATAATAAGTAATAAAACATAAAAAAATAATATGATGAAAAAACACTCAAATTTAATTTAAAACATCCAATGTTACACGTGTAACATCAGTGCAGATAATAATGTATTATCTAGAGAAAATATAATTAAATTGAATATATTATAAAAGCATATTTAATATTTTAGATTAATATATAATTCATTAATTTCAATGTTACACGTGTAACATTGAAATTTTTATGTTAATAAATTAAAATATGTTTAACTATTTTAAACAATGCAAATAATAATAAAATTATAATTGCCATTAATTTCTTACTTTTACTATGTTACACGTGTAACATTAGAACAAGTAATAACACGCCATCAATAAATATATATAATTAATTAGAATAAATAATAAAAAGATTCGTTTCAAAACTAATATAAATATATAATTCGTTAATATCAATGTTACACGTGTAACATTAAATGAGATTAAAAACCCAATTTTAAATTTAAGGTGCCTTTTTTAAAAAAGGTTGGCAAAATCGCGTCAGATTTTGTAGTTTTGGAGTACTATTTTCAAAAATTGGTAATTTACTTAATTGAAATACATTGTTAGTAAATTAAGTTAAAATGTTTATAAATTCTAAAAATAAATGTTAATAATATTAAACTTTTATATTAAAAATATTATTAAAAAAAACAGAATTTTAATATGACATGCTAAAAAGCAATGTTAGTAACTTAAAAAATACATATAAAAAAGACTATATAAAATAGTCTTCTATATAAAGATAATTATTTAATTATTTTCTTCTGTTACTTCAGTCTTATCTTCATTTTGAATGTTAGTAACTTCATTTATATTATCGTTATTATCTTCTTCATTAGTGCTTTCAATCAAACTAATTGAAGTAACCTTTTGATTATCTCTTAAGTGGATAAGTCTTACTCCTTGTGTAGCTCTACCTAATGTATTAATTTGATCAAGTGGCATACGCATCGTCATACCAGCATCAGTCATAATAACAACTTCATTTTGATTCTTAATAACTTTAACAGCTACCATAGGACCATTCTTTTCAGTAATATTAAGTGCTTTAACACCCTTACTACCACGTTTAGTTTCTCTAAAGTCCTCTACTAATGTCTTCTTACCATAACCATTAACAGTAACAATTGCAATAGTATCAGAATCATTAACTACTTCACAACAAACGCAAATTGCATCACCATCAAGGCTAATACCCTTAACTCCACTAGCGGTTCTACCCATTGCTCTTATATCATTTTCTTTAAACTTAACCATACGACCTGCACTTGTACCTAATAAGATACTATCTTCACCGTATGTCTTTTTAACAGCAATTAATTCATCAGTTTCTTTAAGACTAATACATATCTTACCAGATGTACGAATGTTAGCAAATTCACTTAATAATGTTTTCTTAACTAAGCCTTTTTTAGTAGCAAACATTAAGTATTTAGCTTCATCTTCCTTAGAAACTTGAATCACCGAATTTACAACTTCATCTTTCTCTAGACTTAATAAGTTAATAATTGGTAATCCCTTTGATGTTCTACTAAATTCAGGTATCTCATAACCTTTAAGTCTATACACTTTACCTTTGTTAGTAAAGAATAAAATGTAATCATGTGTTGATAAGTTAATAATATCCTTAACAAAATCCTCATCATTAGTTGCCATACCCTTTATGCCTACACCACCACGATTTTGTGATTTAAATGTATCTACAACAGTTCGTTTAATATAACCATTGTTAGTAAGTGCAACTATAATGTTCTCTTCTGGAATTAAATTTTCATCATCAATATAATCAATTGCAGTCATATCTATATGAGTACGACGTTCATCAGCATATTTTTCTCTAATTTCAATTAATTCATCTTTAATAATTCCGAATACACGAGAGTCATTAGCTAAAATATCCTTATAATCAGAAATCTTTGTTAGTAAGTCATTTAATTCGTTAACTATTTTGTCTTTTTCTAAACCAGTTAAACGACGTAAACGCATTTCAAGAATTGCTTGACATTGAGCCTCAGTTAAGCCAAATCTACTCATTAATTTTTCTTGAGCTTCAGCATCCGTTTGACTACCACGAATAATGTTAATAACTTCATCTATATTATCTAAAGCAATCTTTAATCCTTCTAAGATGTGAACTCTTTCTTCAGCTCTTTTCAAATCAAACTTAGTTCTTCTAATAATAACTTCTTTTTGATGATCTATATATTTACTAATAATATCTTTCAAACCTAATGTTCTTGGTATTTGATTATCAAGCATTAAGAAAATAATACCATAAGACACTTGGAAATTAGTATGTTTATATAAATTATTTAAAACGACTTGTGGATTAGCATCTCTTTTAAGAGTAATAGTAATTTTAACACCATCTTTTAAATCAGTATGGTAATCAGCTATACCATCAATTATCTTATTATGAACAAGCTCAGCAACTTTATTCTTTAATTCTAAAGTATTTACTCCGTATGGAACCTCAGTAACAACTATATTATAGTGATTACCTTCTTCTTCAATACTAGCTTTACTACGAATAGTAATAGTACCTCTACCAGTTTCATATGCTTGTCTTATACCACTATTTCCAAGAATAATACCACCCATAGGAAAATCAGGACCCTTAATATGTTCCATCAATCCAGCAGTATCAATATCAGGATTGTCAATATAAGCAATACATCCATTAATTACTTCACCTAAATTATGAGGTGGAATATTTGTTGCCATACCAACAGCAATACCCATTGTACCATTAACTAATATATTAGGGAATCTACTAGGTAAAACTTTAGGTTCCTTTCTTGTAGCATCGAAGTTGTCTGCCATATCAACTGTATCTTTGTTAATATCTCTTAATAATTCTAATGAAATCTTAGCTAAACGCGATTCAGTATAACGCATAGCTGCAGCTCCATCACCTTCGATATTACCAAAGTTACCATGACCATCAATTAACATATGTCTTTGGTTAAAATCTTGTGCTAATCTAACCATAGCTTCATAAATTGAACTATCCCCATGTGGATGGTAATTACCCATAACTTCTCCGACAGTCTTAGCACTTTTTCTATGAGGTTTATCAGGTGTATATCCAGATTCATACATACTCCATAAAATACGACGATGAACTGGTTTTAAACCATCTCTTAAATCAGGTAATGCACGAGAAGTTATAACACTCATTGAATAATCCAAGAAAGATTTTTTTACTTCAGAAACTATATCATTTTCAGTTAAACTATCATGCTCATGAAAATAATTTGCACTATCGTCACCATTGTTTTCGGCGTTTTCTATAATTTCTTCAGTATTGATATCTTCTTGAAGTTCATTATTATCTAATTCATTTTCAATATTTTCATTATTCATTATAAAACCTCCTAAATATCTAGCTCAGCATAACCTGCTCCTTCTTCAATGAAGGAACGTCTTGGTGCAACTTCATCACCCATAAGTTTTTCAAATATTGCATCAGCAGCTATACAATCTTCTACTGTAATCTTACGTAAAACCCTCTTTTCGATATCCATAGTAGTTTCATTTAGTTCTTCTGCATCCATTTCTCCAAGACCTTTCATACGAGCTATTTCTGCTCTACTTCTAGTCTTTTCATCTAAAGAAGCCATGTATTCATCTAATTCTTTCTCATTTAATACATATTTTCTAGTTTTACCATACATTATTCTAAATAATGGAGGTTGAGCAGCATATACATGCCCAGCTTCAACTATAGGTCTAAAGAAACGATAAAATAATGTTAATAATAATACACGAATATGACTACCATCAACATCAGCATCGGTCATTATGATAATTTTATCATAACGTAACTTATTTAAGTCAAAATCTTCTCCTATACCAGTACCAAATGCAGTTATTATAGTTCTAATTTCTTCATTAGATAAAGCTCTATCAAGTCTTGCTTTTTCTACATTTAAAATTTTACCACGTAAAGGAAGAATAGCTTGAGTCATACTATTACGACCCTTTTTAGCAGAACCACCTGCACTATCTCCTTCGACTATGAATATTTCACTTACACTAGGATCTTTACTCTTACAATCACTTAATTTACCATAAAAATTAGTATTACTCATTTCACTTTTTCTAGTTATTTCACGAGCTTTTTTAGCAGCTAAACGAGCTTTAGACGCTGTTAAACATTTTTCCATAATCTTCTTAGCAGCATCGGGATTTTCAAGTAAAAATCTTTCAAAACCTTTACCAAATAAATCACTAGCAATCTTTTTAACTTCACTATTTCCTAATTTAGTCTTAGTTTGACCTTCAAATTGAGGGTTAGGATGCTTACAAGAGATAATCATTACAACACCCTCACGAACATCTTCACCAGTTAAATTCTCGTCATTTTCTTTCAAAAACTTATTTTTCTTAGCATAATTGTTAATAACTCTAGTTAAAGCTTGCTTAACACCATCTTCATGAGTACCACCTTCAGTAGTATGAATATTGTTAGTAAATGAATAAATATTAGCATTATAAGTATCATTATATTGCATAGCTACTTCAACTAAAATATCATCTTGTTTGTCTTCAACATAAACAATATCGTTAAATAAAGGAGTCTTATTCTCATTAATCATTTGAACATACTCAATGATACCACCTTCATAATGATAAATTTCTTTTCTTTCATCACTTCTATGGTCAATTAAAGTAATTCTAATACCTTTATTTAAGAAAGCCATTTCTTGTAATCTTTTAGCTAAGATATCCCATTCATAAATAGTTGTTTCAAAACAAGTAGGATCAGCATGAAAAGTTACAGTTGTTCCGGTTCTTTCAGCACTGCATTTATCAATTACTTTTAGTGGTTCAACAGGATGTCCTCCATTTTCAAATCTTTGATAATAAACATTACCTTCACGATAAACACGTACTTCTAACCAATCTGATAAGGCATTAACTACACTAGCACCAACACCATGTAATCCACCACTTACCTTATATCCGCCACCACCAAATTTTCCTCCAGCGTGTAATACAGTAAAAATTGTTTCAATTGTTGATAAACCAGTCTTTTCATTCATACCAGTTGGCATACCACGACCATCATCTTTAACAGTAATCACATTACCTTTTTCAATTTCAACTTCAATATCATCGCAATATCCAGCCAATGCTTCATCTACTGCATTATCTACAATCTCCCATACTAAATGGTGTAATCCAGCTACATTAGTGTTACCAATGTACATACCAGGTCTTTTTCTAACTGCTTCTAATCCTTCAAGTACTTGTATCGCACTATCTCCATAATTATCCATACTTTTCCTCCTTCAAAATTCCCTGATTAACTTTAAATATTTTTGCATTTTTCTTAATTTTTTCAGGAATATTCTCTATTTCAGTAGTTGTAATAAATGTTTGTGTATTATCATCAAGTAAAGTTAATATATTATTAATTTTTTGATTATCTAATTCACTAAACAAGTCATCTAAAATCAAAATAGGTTGTTTATTAAATACTTTTTTAATATTCATGATTTCAGCCAACTTATAAGCAATAACCGCATTCTTTTGTTGGCCTTCACTACCCCATTCTTTAAGCACTTCATCATCCAAAAGAAACAAAAAGTCATCCTTATGGACTCCTGAACTAGTTTGTTTAAACATAAAGTCTCTACTATAATGTTCCTGATACATTGTTAGTAACTCATCTTTAGTATGATTATCAAAATAAGAAACATATTTCAATTTTAAACTATTATTTCCCATAATATTTGCATACATACTAGTTAAATCACTACTAATATCATTAACATATTTTTTTCTAATATCATAAATATGATATCCAAGTTCAATCATCTGCTTAGTAATAATATCTAGATATTGAATATCTAAGCTCTCATATTTACTAATCTTTTTTAAATACATATTTCTTTGTTTCAATACTTTATTATACTTATTCAAATAAAATAAATAATCCTTATCAACTTGAGAAATACTAATATTTAATACCTTACGTCTTATTGTTGGTGAATCTTTAACAAACTTTAAGTCATTAGGATGAAAAAGTACAATTTTAATTCGCCCAACATAATCACTTAATTTTTGAATAGTTTCATTATCAATTTTGATTTTTTTACCAGAATTATCAAAATAAATCATATAATCATTAACAAAATCATCACTTATTTGACCATAAATTTTAGCATAATTACTATTCTTCTTAATCAAATTCAAATCATTATTATTTCTAAATGACTTAGTCAATCCTAAATAATAAATACTTTCCACTAAATTTGTCTTTCCCGACCCATTTAAGCCATAAAAAATATTAATCTTAGGTGAAAAATTAATAATTATATTTTGATAATTACGAAAATTAAGCAATTTTAAAGACTGTAAATACATAAGACCCTCGTAAACACAACAAATTTTGATTTTTAACAATATAGTGTACTCCTATACCTACTAACATTATATCACAAGTTACTAACATTTAAAAAGGTTTTTTAATAAATTTTGGCAAAAAAAAGAAAAAACTTTTTACTGTTTTCTCTGATTTAAAATAAGTAATAATCTACTGGCTTTTAACATCTGAGTTTCTAAAGAAAATTTAGAAGAATTAACATTTAATGAAACACCACAATCTAGTTTTATAATCGATTTATTATCGAATTTAAGAATATTATTTACATAAGAAAGCGCAAACCAACTATTTTCTTTATTCTTGATAGAAGATATTGGAAAAAATACTAAATTTCCCACTTCTTCTACAATAATTGGTAACTTATAATTACAATTTAACATATTCCTACTAGCAGATACTCTGCCATCTAAAGAACTTCCATAATATAAGCAACTTTCTCTAATAATATCTAAAGGTGTTTTATTAACAATAAAACTAGTTTCAAATTCATATACTACAGTATGTCTTTCTTCATAAATTAAAGCCATAGTACTACCATTAACAATATAATTTTCCATTATATATCGCCCCCTCAAGGCCATAATAACATATCAATATAAAAAAAATTGTCACATTTTGTCATGACAATCATTTTTTTTGTATTTTTTAACTTTTTTATTATTAATAAGACTTAATTGGTAAAATAAGTTGGATTAAACTCTCATCTTTAACACTCTTAATAACTATTGGTTTAACATCACTATTTAAAAGAATTAATATTTCATCTTCCTTCATAGTTTTTAAAGCTTCTAACATATATTTAGAACTAAATGAAATATCTTGAGCATTAGTATTATTAGATTCTATATTAATAGTTTCCTCAACTTTACCTATTTCACTGGAACTACTAGAAATTGTTAATAACTCTTTATTTACCAACATTTTTACTATATTCTTATCTTTTCCTTGAGTTAAAAGTGCTGCTCTATCAACTGCATCATTAAAATCTTGTAATTTAGTTTTAATAACATATTCAAACTCCGTAGGAATTAAGTTATCAGTATTTGGATAACTACCACTTAATAAATTACTTTGGAAATAAATATTTTTATATACAAATAGTATTTTATTATTAAATACGTGAATAGCTACATCACTATCTTCACCCATAATCTTTTCTAAATCAGTAATACTTTTACCTGGAATAACTACTTCTAAATCATTATTTAGATTAACATCAGTTTTAATGCTCTTCTTAGCAAGTCTATAAGAATCAGTAGCAGTACATACAATACTATTTAAAGAAAATTTAAAATTAACTCCTGTAAGTATTGGTCTTAACTCTTGTGTAGATATAGCAAATACTGTTTGATTTATCATATCTTTAAGTACACTACTCTTTATCATAATAGGTTCTTTATGTTCTTCAAATTTAATATTAGGAAAATCACTAGGATCAAAACAATTTAAATTATATTGGTTATTATCAGTATATATTTTAATTTTTAATCCATCTATTACTTCAAAATTAATAATATCTTGAGGCATCTTTCTAATGATTTCTAAAATATATTTACTTTGAATTATAATACTACCTAAACTTTCAACATTTTTAATCTTCTTCTTTTCTATAAAAGATTTAATAGATAACTCACTATCACTAGCAGTTAAATATAACCCTTCTTCTTTCATTTCAAACTTAATACCATTTAGTATTGGTATAACATTCTTAGTAGATATAGCTTTAATAACATTATTTAAATTATCTAAAATAACATTCTTCTCAATTGTAAATTTCATTCTAATTCCTTCCTTCTATTTATTTAATAATTATAATAATAGTGTTAGTAATGTGTATAACTTAAACTTACCCAGTAATTTAAAGGATAAATGGAATGTTAATAACTAAAAACTTACTAACTTTTTATCAACTTATATTAACATTATAATTGTTTTTTTATTGCATCTAGTATCTCTTGTAACTCTGGATTAGTCTTTATATCCTTTTCTATTCTATCATGTGCAAATATTACTGTAGAATGGTCTCTACCCCCAAACTCAAGCCCTATTTTCATTAGGTTTTCATCCGTTTGTTCTCTACATAAATACATAGCAATTTGTCTTGGGTAAGCAATTTTCTTACTTCTTTTCTTACCTTTTAAATCATCTATTGTAATATGATAATGATCTGCTACTGCTTTTTGAATATTTTGTATGTTATTGTTACTATATATATTCTTATTAACAAAATCCTTTAAAGCTTCACAAGCAAAATCTAAATCTATATGTTCTGGTACTACCATAGCTGTATAAGCCATTAATCTATTAATAGCTCCCTCTAAGAATCTTACATCATTTGTACATGCATTAGCTATATACTCTATAACTTCTTCTCCTACTTTACCATTTAAGCTTGTACTTTCTAACTTTTGCCTAATAATTCTACATCTCAAATCAAAATCAGGAGGATATATATCAACTGGTAAGCCCCACATTAATCTACTACGAAGACGTTCCTCTAATATTTTTAAATCATCAGCAGACCTATCTGAACTAATAATTATTTGCTTATTAGCTTGATGCAATGTATTAAACGTATGGAAGAATTCTTGTTGAGTCTTCTCTGCTCCTACTAAATATTGAATATCATCAATTATTAATACATCCACATTTCTATATTTTTCTTTAAATTTATTAGCATAATCTATAGTATTCTTTCCTTGGCTTGTTCCAGATATACCGATATAATCATTCATAAAATCATCACTAGTAGTATATAAAACCTTTTTATCACTATACTTAGTAATAAAGTTACCAATAGCATGCATCAAATGAGTCTTACCTAACCCACTTTTTCCATATAAGAATAATGGATTATGCATTTTACCTGGATTCTCAGCTACTGCCATAGCAGCAACTTTAGCAAGTCTATTAGTCTCACCTACTACAAAGTTTTCAAAGTTTAAGTTTGGATTAAGATTAGTTTCAAAACTAGGTTCTTCCTCTATTTTCTTACTAGTCTCCTCTATCTTATCACTCTCTAATACAAATTTAATATCATAATTAGTATTAGTTAGAGCAAATAACTTACTTTCTATTAAACTATAATAATTATCTTCAAGCATTTTCTTATGTATTTCCATTGGGACTTGAATAACAATACGTTCATCAGTTAAAGTAATTAATTTTAAATCATTAAACCAAACGTGAAAAGATGCAGGATTAATTTCACTTGCTATCTCATTTAAAAACTTTTGCCATAATTCATCTTTGTTCATCCCACACCCACCTTCATAAATAACTTATCAACATTTTATCTCAATTGTCAACAAAAATAAACCCTTTTCTGACAATTTTTTATAACTTATCAACATTCCCTTTAATTAGAATATAAAAGACTAAAAATAACTTATTAACCAAACTAACAATTACTAACATTTTCCTTTTAGTTAATAAAAGTTAATAACATATACCCTATTGTTAATAATGTTAATAAATAATTCAAAGTTCTACAAAATATGACAAAAATCGACATATTTTACTAACATTTTATCCACAATTTATTCACATTTCATTTAAAGTTACTAACATTCATAATCTTAGTAAAAAGTTATTCACAATTTTAAGTTTATCTAGTTAAAATCTAAGTTCAATCAACATTTTAAAAATATTTAAAAGTTATCAACTTACTAACAAAAAATCAAAGTTACTAACATTATTACTTGTTATAAGAAATAATAAAACAAATACAAAAATCCATTATCGTATTAAATTTATAATCATTAATATATATATAATGAATAAAGAAATAATAAAAAATAGTAAAAAAAATCTAACATTAGACCTAAAATTCTTGACATATTAAAAAATATCGTATTATAATAAGTGAGCTTTATTAGATGTGGAGGTGCGAACAAATGAAAAGAACATATCAACCAAATAATCGTAAAAAGAGTAAAAAACATGGTTTTTTTGCACGTAAAGATACTAAAATTTTAAGTAGAAGAAGAAAAAAAGGTCGCAAACAACTTTGTAAATAAACCACTTATTTTTAGTGGTCTTTTTTTTCTATTATAATAGGGGAGAGTAATCCATGAAAAAATACGAAGTAGTTAAAAGTCAAGCTGATTTTAATGATATAATGAATAATGGTCATAAAATAAATAATAGCTATTATCTTATATTTAAAAAAGCTAATAATAATAACATACCATTATTTGGTATAGCAGTAGGTAAAAAAATAGGTAATGCTGTAACTCGTAATAAAATAAAAAGACAATTAAGAATGATTATTACCAAAAATAAAATGTTGTTTAAATCAGGTTTTAGTTATATAATATTAGTAAAAAAAAGTTGTCTAAATCTTAAATATCAAGAAATGGAACAACATATAATAGAATTAATGAGAAAGGAAACTATATGAAAAAAACAAAAAAGATAATAGCACTTGCAGTAACAACATTACTATTAACTGGATGTGGTAGTGATAGTTATCTAAAAAAAGGAAAACAAATAATAACTAATCCAGAAACAGGACAAAGTATTCAAAAGAATATTTTATGTCAACCAACAGATAAGAACTTATTAAAAATTTATAAGGATAATGAAAAACAATTAGATTATAAACTAGATGAATTACCAACTTGTAAAAATTTCAAAATAAATTCAGGAACATATCATAGTTTATGGGAAAGTATATTCGTTAAACCATTAGCTTATATAATATTAAAGTTAGGATACTTAATAAAGAACTTTGGTGTATCGGTAATGTTAGTCGGATTACTAATAAGATTAATCTTATTACCATTTAGTAAAAAGACTATGATGCAATCAGAAAATATGAAAAAAGCTAACCCAGAATTACAAAGAATTGAAAAGAAATATGCTAATAAAACAAGTCAAGAAGACATGATGGCAAAAAGCCAAGAGATGATGATGGTATATAAAAAATATGGAGTTAATCCAGTAAGTAGTTGTTTAGTAACATTTATTCAATTACCATTATTCTTTGCCTTCTTACAAGCAATTAATAGAGTACCAGCTATATTTGAAGATAAATTCTTAACAATGAATTTAGGTATGACTCCATACAAAGGTATAGCTAATGGTCAATACATATATATAGTATTAATATTATTAATAATTCTAACTACATACTTCTCATTTAAAAAGAGTATGAGTGGTAATGCAGCAGGTGCAATGGGAACTGAAGCAGAAAAACAAATGAATTTTATGTTTAAATTTATGATAATCATGATTTCAGTAGCATCATTTAGTTTACCAACAGCTATCGGATTATACTGGATTGTAACAAATGCTTTTGCAATATTCCAAAATGCATTAATCAAAAAAATGATGGCTAAAGAAGATAAAAAGGATAGAATAATAAAACCTGAAAAGAAAACAAAAAAGAATTAGAATTAGAGGTAATAGATATGATTAAAGTAGAAGCAAAAACACAAGAAGAAGTATTAAATAAATTATTAGAAGAAAACAATTTAGAAGAAAAAGATATTTATTATAAAGTTACAGAAACCAAAAAAGGTTTAATTAAAAAAAGTACCTTTATAATCGAGGCAATAACAAAAACTGAAATATTAGAAGAAACTAAAACATTTTTAAAAGAATTATTAACTAATATGGGGATTGAAACAAATTTCGAAACTAAGATTAGAGAAAAAGATTTATATATAAAAATGTTTAGTGATAATAATTCAATATTAATTGGTAAAGAAGCTAAAAACCTAAAAGCATTAGAACATATAACTAAAGCATATTTAAAAAATAAATATGACATATATATTAATGTAAGATTAGATGTTGAAAATTACCAAGAAAAGAAAGAAAAATATTTAATTAGATTAGCTAAAAATATAGCAAGAGAAGTATTACATACTAAAGCTGAAGCTCATTTAGAAAATATGAATTCTTATCAAAGAAGAATAGTACATAATGCTTTAACTGATTTTAATCATATTGAAACAATAAGTGAAGGTGAAGAACCTAATCGTCATGTTGTAATAAAATATAAAAAATAATCAAAAACAATACAATAAAAAGTATTTCCAAGCGAAATATTTTTTTATGTTTATTTTTTTCTTACAAAATGATAAAATACTTATGACTTTGGAGGTGCAAAGATGAAAGATTTTATTAAACAACAAGAAGAACAACTAAAAAGTATTATCACTGAATGTGGATACGAAGTTAATGAAGTATCACTAGTAGTATCATCTCGTAAAGATTTAGGACAATATCAATATAATGGTGCTATGTCACTAGCAAAAGCATATCACAAAAATCCTAATGAAATAGCAAATGAAATTATTAATAAAATGCAAGAATATAAAGATTATACAAATCTAAATGTAGCAGGACCTGGTTTTATCAATATATCATTTACTGATGAGATAATAACTAATTATTTTAATGCCTTACAAGAAAATAAAAAAGTTGATATAGACATACCATCTAAAAAAATAGTTATTGATTATGGTGGACCTAATGTAGCTAAAACACTTCATGTTGGTCACTTAAGAAGTGCAAACATTGGTGAAGCAATCAAAAGATTAGCTAAATATATGAACTATGATGTAATTAGTGATGTTCATTTAGGAGATTGGGGTAGACCATTAGGGCTTGTTATACTTGAACTTAAAAACATACATCCTGAATGGGTTTACTTCGATGAATCTTTCAAAGGAGAATATCCAGATACTTGTCCAATAACTAATGAATACTTAGAAAAATTATATCCAATAGCAAGTAATAAAGCTAAAGAAGACGAAGAATATCTTAATGAAGCAAGAATTATTACAACTAAATTACAACAAAAAGAAAAAGGATATTATGATTTATGGAAACAAATAGTAAAAATATCAACTGATGAAATTAAAAGATTATATGACATATTAAATATTTCATTTGACTTATGGGAAGGTGAAAGTGATGCTGATCAATATGTACCAGAAGTAATTGAATATTTAAAGAGCAAGGGATTAGTCCAAGAAAGTAATGGAGCACTTATTATGGATGTTAGCAATCTAGAGGATAACAGTCCAATGCCACCATTATTATTAGTTAAATCAAACGGATCAGTATCATATGAAACAACAGATTTAGCAACTATTTGGGAACGTATGAAAAAATTTAACCCAGAAGAAATCTGGTATGTTGTAGATAATCGTCAAGCACTTCATTTTGAACAAGTTTTTAGAGCAGCATATAAATCCGGAATAGTACCAAATAATGTAAAATTAGAATTCTTTGGTTTTGGAACAATGAATGGTAAAGATGGTAAACCATTTAAAACCAGAGATGGTGGGGTAATGACTTTAAATACTTTAATTAATTTAGTTAAAGAAGAAACATTAAAAAATTTAAATGAAAGTATAAAAGGAGAAGAAAGAGAAGAAATTTCAACAATAATTGGAACAGGAACATTAAAATATGCTGACCTTTTACCATATAGAGCAACTGATTATATATTTGATATTGAAAAATTTAGTGACTTAAATGGTAAAACAGGAGTATACCTTTTATACTCAACATTAAGAATGAAATCTTTATTAGAAAAAGCGAAAGCTAATAATATTAAAATAGATAAAATAAGTATCATTAATAATGATAGTGATCGTAGTATTTATTTAAAATTATTAGAAGAAACATCTGTATTATATAAATCATTAAATAATAAATCTCTTAATGAAATAGCAGAATACTTATATCAATTAACTAATACATACAACAGCTTTTATTCTTCTACGAGAGTAATTACTGAAGAAAATACTGACTTAAGAGAATCTTGGTTAGTATTAACTGAAATTGTATATGAAACAAATAAAACACTTTTAGAAATATTAGGAATATATCTTCCAAATAAAATATAAAAAAACAAAAAGGAAAGGAGAATATTTATGGTAGAAGATACTATATGTGCTATAGCTACATCAGTAGGTAATAGTGGTATATCAATTATAAGAGTAAGTGGTGCAAATTCTTTTAAAATAGTAAATAAAATAACTAAAATAGATGTAGAAAAGATGTTACCAAATACCATTAAATATACTAAATTAATTTATAAAGATGAACTAATTGATGAAGTATTAATATCAAAATTTGTTGCTCCTAAATCCTTTACAGCAGAAGATATTATAGAAATTAATACTCATGGTGGAATAGCATCAACTAATAAAGTATTAGAAATATTACTAGAACTAGGAGTACGTTTAGCTACACCTGGTGAATTTACTAAAAGAGCATTCTTAAATGGTAGAATCAACTTAATAGAAGCTGAAGCATCAAATGATTTAATAGTAGCTAATACAGATTATCAAAGAGTATTAGCAGTTAACAAATTAAATGGTTCACTAACAAAACAAATAGAAGATATTAGAGAAAAACTAGTTTCAATAATAGCCAACATTGAAGTAAATATTGATTATCCAGAATATGAAGATATTGAAGTATTAACTAATGAAAAAATAGTTGATCCTTTAACTAATATCAAAAAAGATTTAGAATTATTATTAAAAAATAGTTACAATGGTAAGATTATTAACAATGGAATTAATGTAGCATTAATAGGAAAACCCAATGTAGGTAAGAGTAGTATATTAAATAGATTATTAGGAGAAGAAAAAGCTATAGTTACTAATATTGCAGGAACAACAAGAGATATAGTAGAAGGTAGTATTGAACTTAATAAAATAAAATATAACTTTATAGATACTGCAGGAATAAGAGAAACTAAAGACTATGTAGAACAAATAGGCGTTGAAAAAAGTAAGCAAAAAATAGAAGAAGCAGACCTTATTATCTTAATTTTAAATAATAACGAATCTTTAACAAATGAAGAACAAGACCTTTTAAATAATTTACAAGATAAAAAAGCCATTATTTTTATTAACAAAAATGATTTAGATACTAACATTGCATTACCAGACACAAACATTCCAGTTATAAAAGGTAATACAATAGATATAGACGGTTTACAAGAGTTAAAAGATAAAATAATAGAAATGTATAATTTAGGTGATATAAAGTTACAAGATTTAAACTATATAACTAATACGCGTCAAATAAACCTAGTTAAAGAAGCCAATAGATCTATCGAAAATGCATTAAATATGATTAAAGAAAATACTCCAATAGATTTAATAACAATTGATATTAATGATGCATGGAATTATCTAGGTGAAATAATAGGTAAAACATACAAAGAAGATTTACTAGATGAATTATTTAGTAGATTCTGTTTAGGGAAGTAGGTGAGTTTATGAAATATGACATTATCGTAGTTGGAGCAGGTCATGCTGGATGTGAAGCGGCTGGTATTAGTGCTAAATTAGGTAAAAAAGTAGCATTAATAACAATTAATAAAAAGAACATTGCTGACATGCCATGTAATCCTTCAATTGGAGGAACAGCTAAAGGGATTATTGTTCGTGAAATAGATGCCTTAGGCGGATTAATGGGGCGTGTAGCAGACCAAAGTCACTTCCAAATTAAAATGTTAAATAGTGGCAAAGGTCCAGCAGTTCAATCACTACGTGCTCAAGCAGACAAAATAACTTATCCTAAAAAAATGTTAGAATACCTAAATTCTTATTCAAACTTAGATATTATTGAAGGTATAGTAGGCAAATTAATAGTTGAAAACAACAAAGTAGTAGGGGTAATTTTAGAAGATGATACCAAAATCCAAGCGGATGCAGTTATTCTTACAACAGGAACATATCTAAAGGGTAGCATTCTTATTGGTTCAGAAAAAACTCCAGGAGGACCTCATGGTGAAAAAAGAAGTAATTTCTTATCTGATCATTTAAAAGAATTAGGTTTTAACATCCAAAGATTAAAAACTGGAACTCCACCTAGAATTCAAAAAGATTCTATAGATTTTAGTGTTTTAAAAGAAGAAGTAGGAGATAACAAATATCACACATTTAGCTTTGATTTAGAACCATGTTATGAAATTAATAATCAACAAAAATGCTATCTACTTTATACCAATGAAGATACTCATAAGATTATTTATGATAATTTAGATAAATCAGCAATGTATGGGGGATATGTAGAAGGAATAGGACCTAGATATTGTCCATCAATTGAAGATAAATTAGTTAGGTTTAAAGATAAAGAAAGACATCAACTATTCTTAGAACCAGAATCATTATATTATGATGAATGGTATCTTCAAGGTTTTTCAACTAGTATGCCTAGAGATATCCAAGAAATAATGGTACATAGTTTAAAAGGCTTAGAGAACGCCAAAATCACTAAATATGCTTATGCTATTGAGTATGATGCTATTGATCCATTGCAATTAAATCCATCACTAGAAACAAAAGTAATTGAAAACTTATTCACAGCAGGACAAATCAATGGTACAAGTGGCTATGAAGAAGCAGCAGCACAAGGATTAATCGCCGGTATTAACGCCGTTAATAAATTAGACAATAATGAGCCACTTATATTAAAAAGAAACGAAGCTTATATTGGAGTATTAATTGATGACTTAGTAACAAAAGGAACTAGTGAACCATATCGTATGTTAACAAGTCGTGCTGAATATCGTTTATTACTTCGTCATGATAATGCTGATTTAAGATTACGTGGTTTAGCTTATCAAAATAAAACTATTAATGAAGAACAATATCAAAAATATTTAAATAAAAAACAATTAATAGAAGAATTAACTAATAGATTAAAAGATATAAAAATCAGTTTAAATAATGATACTAAAGAATTATTTGAAAAATTTAATACAAACTTACCTACATCATCAACTGATCTTTATACATTCTTAAAAAGACCAGAGAATAACTTAAATACTATATGTAAAATATATAATTTAGCTTATCCAGATGAAGTAATAGAACAAGTTGAAATAATGGCAAAATATGAGGGTTATATTAATAAAGCTTTAAAAGAAGCAGACAAATTATTAAAAATAGAAGAAAAACAAATACCAGAAGATATTGATTATGATAAAATTCAAAATCTAGCGAGCGAAGCGCGTCAAAAACTAAAACAAATTAAGCCAAAAAACTTAGGACAAGCTTCTCGTATAAGTGGAGTTAACCCCGTAGATATATCAATTCTATCTATTTATTTAAAAAAGGAGTATAACAAATAATGAATTTTAATCTATTTTTAGAAGAAATAAATAAGTTAAGTATCACCTTAAATGAAGAACAACAAATTCAAATTAAAGAATATATAGATGAATTAATAGAATATAACTCTCATACAAACTTAACTGCTATAAGAAACTATGAAGATATCTTACTTAAACACTTCTATGACTCAATAACATTAGTAAAAGCTTATGACTTTACCAAAGAAGTAAATGTATTAGATATCGGCAGTGGTGCAGGATTTCCAGGACTAGTATTAAAAATAGTATTTCCTAATATTAAGCTTACATTATTAGATTCAAATAATAAAAAAACTAAATTTTTAAATCAAATTGTTAATAACTTAAAACTTACTAACATTGAAATAATTAATGATAGAGCAGAAAACTTTATTAAAGATAATCGCGAAAAATTTGATGTAGTAACATCAAGAGCAGTAGCCCATCTACGCATAATTAGTGAGTTATCTATTCCATACCTTAAAATAGGTGGAAAATTTCTAGTTATGAAAACAAATTCAGATGAAGAACTACAAGAATCAATATCAACTATAAATTATTTAAATAGTGAAATAGAAAAAATACTCGAAATAGAATTACCAATTGAACATAGTAAAAGAAACATAATTATCATTAAGAAAAATAAAAGTAATGGTAATAATGTTCCAAGAAATTATAGTCAAATAGTAAAAAAGAGTATTATCTAGTTTTAAAGTTCCTTAATATAAGGAATTTTTTTGTTAATAAAAGTAAAATAGAAAAAAAAGAGTATTGCATAATTACTTAAATTATTATAAACTAAAAGAGAATAATAAAAGGGGCTGTATCGTATGAACACAGAAAATAGTATATTACAAATACCAGTAGAAGACATTATACCTAACCGTTTTCAACCACGGTTAAATTTTGACGATCAAGGATTACAAGAATTATCAAAATCTATTAAAGAACATGGTATTATTCAACCCCTAGTAGTACGCAAAAATGGCGAAAAGTATGAAATCATAGCTGGCGAAAGAAGATATAGAGCAGCAATGATGGCAGGCTTACTCCAAGTACCAGCAATTCTATCTAATATTAATGACCAAGCCAGTGCAGAAATAGCCTTAACAGAAAATGTTCAAAGAAGAGAACTTACATGTATAGAAGAAGCTAAATCATATCAAAATATATTAGATAGTCATACTGAAGATATTAATCAATTAGCTAATAAAATGGGTGTATCAGTTAATACAATTCAAAATAAATTAAAGCTATTAACATTAGCAGATGAAGTTCAAGAAGCATTATTAAAAGAACAAATATCAGAAAGACATGCTAGATCTTTATTAAATCTAAATGATAAAACTAAGCAAGTAGAGTGGTTAAATAAAATAATTAACGAAAGAATGACAGTTCGCCAATTAGATTTAGCATTAAAAAAAGAACATGAAGTAGATAACGATAATGACGTAAAATTAATCCCTGATATTACTAAATTATTTGAAGAAAATAAATATATTATGAAAAGTAATGATATAAACATAGAAAGTAATGAAGTAAATAATAATGAACCTGCACCAATGGCTAATAATGGTGAAGTTATTACATTAGGTAACGAACAACCAGTGGAAGAACCTAAAATAGAAGAAAATGTAATTGAAAAAGAAAATGAACCAGAACCAGTAACTGTTGAAGAAACATCCAAACCAATAGAACCTACTTTAGTAAATGAACAAGAAAGTGTATTAGAAGAACCAGCAATAGATAATACTAGTGTAATTGGAGTAGTAGAAGAACAACCTAATAACAATGAAATAGAAGAAATAGAAAGTTTAGATGATTTTATACTTAATTCAGAGCCTATCATTCAAACTCCAATTGAAGATAATAAATCAAATAGATTTGATGAATTTAATGAAGAATTAACAAATCTTATAAATAAATACCAAGCAGATATGAAAATAAACAAAGTAGTAGATAACAATACAATAACTATTAATGTTGATAACTAATATGTTATTAACATTTTTTTATAAAAAAACGAGCCTTACTCACTAAGAGAAGACTCTTTTTCTTTACTAACTATTTGAGTGTTATCATAGTACGATCCTCTAACAAAGTAGAATAAAGTAGCATTTTTATTATCATTAGTAGGTTCTCCAGTAATAGCATTTAAAACTGCCCCTTCCACATTACTAGGTTTTTCATACCAATTATCTTCTTTATCTTTTAATACATCTTCCATTGTATCCGCCCAAATATTTTTAGAAATATAACTTTGATTTACATTAACACTTCTATTATCATCATAACCTACCCAAACTAACATTAATAAATCTTTATTATATCCAATAGACCAAAAATCTGTATTAGTGGAACCAGTTTTTATAGCATACTTTTTAGTTAATTTACTACTTATAGTTAAAGCCGTTGGTTTAGAATAATCAATAAAAGCAGCATTAGTAGTACTAGTTAACATTTCATTTAAGATATAAACATAATTCTCATTTAAAACTAACTTACTATCATCTTCAGCTTCATACAAAGTATTACCTTCTAAATCTTCCACCTTCTTAATTAGATGTAAATCTTTCTTATAACCACCACTAGCTAAAGTAGTATATCCAGTCGCATAATCTAATATATTAAGTTCAGTAGTACCAAGAGCTAAAGAAGGATTCTCCGGTAATTCTTTTTTTATACCCACCTTTTTAGCTGTTTCTACTAATTTTTCAGTTCCTAAAAACAAATTTGTTTTAACAGCATATATATTATCACTCATAGCTATAGCCGCAGCCATTGTAATATCTTTATTAGCATATCTTGCCCCATAATTAGTAGGAGAATAACTTTTATTATTAGATAAATTAAATGTTGTAGGTTCACTACTAAAAGTAGAAGAAGAAACTAATCCATTTTCTAAAGCAGTATAGTATAAAAAGGATTTCATGGTTGAACCAACTTGTCTACTAGATTTAGTAGCTCTATTATATTGACTTTTAGCGTAATCTAATCCTCCTGATAAAGCAATAATATCTCCAGTATTAGGATCAACTAATACACTGGCAACTTGAATATCAGGAGTATCCTTAGTATATTCTAAGATATTTTCTTCCAAAGAAGTTTGAGCATCTAAATTTAAATTAGTATATATTTTTAATCCCCCTGACTCGATTAATGAAGCAGGAATAGAATGTATACTTTCTAACTCATCTAAAACAGCATCTTGATAATACATAAGCATTTGTAAGTTATTTTCTTTACTCTTACCATATATTTCGATCTTATTTTGAAATAAGTTATCATACTCTTCTTGTGTTATATATTCATTATTAACCATACTCTTAGCTACAATTTTAGCTCTTTTAATACTTTCATCATAATTACTTATAGGATTATACTTAGTAGGATTTTTAGGTATACCAGCAAGTATACAAGCTTCTTCTAATGTTAACTCACTAGGTTTTTTATTAAAATAATAGTTACTAGCACTTTCCACCCCATAATTACCTTGCCCATAATTAATAGTATTTAAATAACCTTCTAATATATCTTCTTTATCATAATGTACTTCTAATTCTAAAGTTAAAAAAGCTTCTTCAATCTTTCTTTTCCAAGTCTTACCAAAGTCTAAGTACATATTTTTAATATACTGTTGACTTATAGTTGAAGCTCCTTGCTTAATACTTTTACTTTTTATATTAACTAACATAGCTTTAGCAATTCTTAAATAATCAAATCCTTGATGTTTATAAAAGTTCTTATCTTCTACACTAACTACCGCATCTAATAAATTATCAGATATATCTTCAATATTAACCCATTCACTATTACCAGAACCTTGATATATCAAATCTTTATTATTATCATAAATATAGAATTGGTTAGCTGTTTTTAATTCTAATTTAGGACTCATATAAGCATATACATATAGTCCAATCATAATAACAATCATACTACAAAAAAGAAATACCAATGACTTAAAAGCTATTCTCAAAAATTTCAAAGTTTCTCACCCTTTTTTATTATGAGAAATATTTTTTAATTTATGAGTAAAAATATAAATATTTTATTTAAGATAATTTCTTTAAATTTATGATTGCATATTTGAATATACTATGATATATTGTTCTAGAAAAAAAGGAGAGATTGATGAAAATCCCAATTAAATCAACATTTTATGATAATGATAAATGTGTTGAAGAAGTAAATACAATAGGTATTAAAACTAATGATAAGATAATTTATAGTATTAATTCGAAACAAAATATATTACAGTTTAGTAAAAACAATCCAATATTTATAAGAATAATCGATGATGGAAAGCTCGTAATAGATATCAACAATAATAAAGCATTAATAGAATTAAACTCTAATATGTTGTTTGAATTACCAGTAGAATTTATAAATTATGAATGCAATGATAAAAAAGTAATTATAGAGTATAAATTAGAAACTGAAGAGAATAATAAAAAACTAATAATAGAAATAGAATAAAAAGTTTTAGTAGCTATTATATATTATAAGAATAATATGTTAATAAGACTAATTAATAGTTAAACTAGGAGGAAACAAAATGAAAATAAAAGATTATACAAAAGAAGAATTAGAAAGCATGAATTATGATGATATAGCTTATATCATTATGACAGGAGAAAAAAGAAAATTAAAAATAAATGACTTATTTAAAAAAGTATGTAATGCTCTAAAATTAGATGATAATACTTTTGAACAAGAAATAGGTAACTTCTTCGAATTAATGTCAACTGATAAAAGATTTATTATGTTAGATAATGGTTCATGGGATTTAAAAGAAAGACATAATCCAAAGATGATGTTAGTTGATGAAGAAGAGGACATCGAAACTGAACTTGAAGAAGAAAATGTTGAAGCAGATGAAGAAGAAGAAAAAGAAGATGAAAATATCTTCTATGATGACAATGAAGATCAAGTTGATGATGACGATGATGACTTAAAAGATTTTGCAATAGTTGACGAAGACGAGACAAACAGTTTATAATATGTTTGTCTTAATTTTATTGAAAGAAAGGAATTGATATCAATGTTTAATAGATTAGAAACAATTGTAGCTAGATTTAATGAATTAGAAATTGAACTTGCTAAACCAGAAATATTAAATAATTACAATGAATTAAAAAAATTATCAAAAGAACGTAGTGACTTAGAAGAAATAGTTAATAAATACAATGAATACAAAACTAATGAAGAAGATCTTAAAGAAACTAAATCTATGTTAAATGATCCTGAACTAAGAGAAATGGCAGAAGAGGAATATGATAATCTAGTTGCTAATAAAGATAGATTATTAAAAGAATTAGAAATATTACTAGTTCCAAAAGATGAAAACGATGGTAAGAACGTAATAATGGAAATTCGTGGAGCAGCTGGAGGAGACGAAGCAAATATCTTTGCTGGAGATTTATTTAGAATGTACTCATATTATGCTGAAAAAAATGGTTGGAAAATCGAAATGATTAACGAACTACCTGGAACAAGTGGAGGGTATTCTCAAGTTGAATACTTAATTAAAGGTGATAATGTATATTCTAAATTAAAATATGAAAGCGGTTCTCATAGAGTACAAAGAGTTCCTACAACTGAAACTCAAGGCCGTGTACATACATCTACAGCAACTGTCTTAGTTATGCCAGAAGTTGAAGAAATAAATATCGATATTAGAGAAAGTGATTTAAAAATAGATGTTTACCATTCATCAGGAGCAGGAGGACAATCAGTTAATACCTCTAACTCAGCAGTTCGTATTACCCATGTTCCTACAGGTATAGTTGTTACATGTCAAACTGAAAGAAGTCAATTAAAGAATAAAGAAAAAGCAATGCGTTTCTTAAAAATTAAAATGAATGATGAAATAACACATAAACAAGAAAGTGAAATCGGTGCTGAAAGAAAAACTAAGATAGGAACAGGAGATCGTTCTGAAAAGATAAGAACATATAATTATCCACAAAATAGAGTAACCGACCATCGTATTAACTTCTCATTAATGGAATTAGATAGAGTCATGGATGGTAACTTAGAACCAATAATAGAAGCATTAATCACTGAAGATATGCGTCTAAAACTAGCAGGAGAAACATCTATTGAAGGATAATATCATACAAAAAGATTTAGAATTATTAAAAGAAAAGTATCCAGATAATCTTGATGAAGTATTAAAACAAATAGATAATGGATATCCAATTCAATATTTAATTGGCAATGTTGAATTTCTTGATTCTAATATATTAGTAAATGAAAATGTATTAATTCCTAGATACGAAACTGAATATTTAGTAGATAAAACAATTAATTATTTAAAAGGTAAAGAAAACTTAAAAATATTAGATATTGGTACAGGAAGTGGCTGTATAGCAATATCATTAAAAAAGGTAATTAATTGTAATGTTACTGCTATTGATATTAGTCCAAAAGCACTAGAAGTAGCTAAAGATAATGCTAAAAGAAATAATGTCGAAATTAAATTTATTGAAAAAGATATACTAAATAATGATATAGAAGGAATATATGATGTTATAATCAGTAATCCTCCCTATGTAGCATATAATGAAGAGGTTGATATTAAAACTAAATATGAACCACAAAATGCTATATTTTCTGATAATAATGGGTTAATATTTTATGAAAATATTTTAAAAAAATCAGTTAATCATATTAATAAAAATGGTTTAATAGCATTTGAAATAGGTATGACTCAGGGGAGAGATATTAAATCTTTAGCGTTAAAATATTACAAAAATGCCAAAGTAACTATAGAAAAAGATTTAACAAATCGCGATAGATATATATTTATTTTTCTAAATAATGAATAAAACTAATAACTTCTTATCATAAATAACTTAGGTGATAATATGAAGAAAGTAATTATAGTTTTATTCTTTTTTACTTTAATAATGTTAATTAATAATAATAAAACAATTGAAGAAATAACATTACCTAGTGATTCAATAAGATTTAGAATAATAGCTAATAGTAATTCATTAGAAGATCAAACTACTAAAATCAAAATAAAAGAAAGAATAGAAAATGAAGTATTTACTAAGTTGCCAACAACAACGAATATAAATGAATATCGTAGATATATAAAAGATAGTATTCCAGCAATTAAAGAAATATTAAATGAATCAAATATAGATTATGATATTAATTTTGGTGATAACTACTTTCCAATAAAAGAATTTAAAGGAGTAACATATGAAGAAGGTAACTATGAATCATTAGTCATAACATTAGGAAGTGGTAAAGGTCATAATTGGTGGTGTGTCTTATTTCCTCCATTATGTACTATAGATGCAAAAGCTGAAAACATAAAAGATGTCGAATACAAATCATTTATTCAAGAAGTACTAAATAAATATCTCTAAAACTTGTCTAATATATGACAAGTTTTTACTTTGTTTGTTGACAAAGTATATATAAGTTTATATAGTTAAATTGGAGGAATAGAACTAACTATTATTAATAATTAATTATCTCGTATTTATAAACATAATATTTATATATAAAACATAAGATAATAACAGGATTTAACTAGTTTGGAGAGATATAAATGAAACAAATAGAAATAACTGGCAATACACAAAATGTTAGTGGAGAAGTAAAGATTAGTGGGGCAAAAAATGCCGTAGTAGCATTAATACCTGCTGCTATTTTATCAGATAATGTTGTAAAGATAACAAATGTTGCCAATCTATCAGATTGTACAGCTTTAGAAGAAATATTAAAAGAATTAAATTGTGATGTAATTAGAACTAATGATACTTTTGTTATTGGAACTGAAAATATGGAATATAAAAGTATTCCAACAGAACTATCAAAAAAACTTAGAGCATCTTATTACTTTATGGGGGCTTTACTTGCCAAATATGGTAAAGTAGAAATTGGTTTACCAGGGGGATGTGACTTTGGAACAAGACCAATTGATTTACACTTAAAAGGCTTTGAAAAAATGGGAGCAAATATCACCGTTGAAGAAGATGGCAGAGTATTAATTGAAGCACCTCATCTTCATGGAGCAGATATAAACTTTGAAAAAGTAAGTGTCGGAGCAACAGTTAATATTTTATTAGCAGCAGCTAAAGCAGATGGAGTAACTACTATATCTAATGCAGCTCGTGAACCAGAAATAGATAATGTTATTGATTTTTTAAATAACATGGGAGCTAAGATTGAAGGAAAAGGAACAAGTACTTTAAAAATAACTGGAGTAAAAAAATTAACTTCAGCAGAAATAAATGTAATCCCAGATAGAATTGAAACTGGAACATTTATGATTTTAGGGGCACTAAAAGGAGAAAACTTAAAAATTACTAATACTAATCCAGAATATGTTGAAAGTCTTACTAAAGTATTAAAAGAATGTGGTGTAGATTTACAAATAAATGATACAGAGATTATTGTTAATAAAAGCAATAACTTAAAACCAATAACAATAGAAACAAACCCATATCCAGACTTTCCTACTGATTTAGGTCAAATATTAGCAATCCTAATGACTCAAGCTCCAGGAAGATCTAAACTTATTGAAAATATTTATTCTGAAAGAACCAAAAAATATTTAAAACATTTAGAAGCAATGGGTGCTATATATGATTTTGAACATAATGTAACTACAATTGATGGACCAACTCCACTTCTTGGAGCAACAGTAGAAGCAACTGATTTACGTGCCGGAGCAGCATTCTTAGTAGCAGCATCAATAGCAGAAGGCAATACAATTATTAACAATGCTGATTTAATATTAAGAGGATATTCAAATATTATAGATAAATTAACTAACATTGGAGTTAATGTAAATATTCGTGATATTAAAGAAAAAGACTTACATAATTCACAAAATAATATAAAAATTTTAACAAAAACTAAACAAGGAGCATAAAATTACTTGTCAAATACAAAAATTGTGATATAATACTAAAAGATGATTTTTAAAAAGGGAAAGGAGATTATTATGAAAGCAAATATCCATCCAGAAATGAAAGATTGTACAATTACTTGTGCTTGTGGAGCTAGTTTTAAAACTAAATCAACTAAAGAACAAATTAGTGTAGAAGTTTGTAACGAATGTCATCCTTTCTATACTGGTACTCAAGGTAAAACTAAAAAAGCTGGTAATATTGAAAAATTCAATCGTAAATATGGTATAAATGAAGAAAAAGCTGCTTAATTGCAGTTTTTTTGTGGCTTAAAATATGTAAATAATATTAATTTGTTAACTTTTACTATCAAAAGTAACAGTATAAAAATAGAATATAAAGTTATTTCTTAAAAAAATTTAAACAAAAAAATAAAATAATTTTTATTATGATGATATAATAAGACTAGGAGTGATGTAATTATGAGCCAAGAAAAGAAAAAAGAATTATTAATAGTTTTATTTGGCGGATTATTTGGAATTCATAAATTTATAAAAGGAAATTTTAAATGGGGAATTATATATTTATTCACTGCAGGGTTATTTGGAATAGGATGGATTATAGATATTATAATAACAGTAACTGATAGTGTTTCTGTACAAAAAAAGTCATTAATGGGGACTGAAGGTATTAATGCAATTAATAATGGCCAACTACCTAATATTCAAGGTACTAATTTAAATCTTGCAGTAGATGAGACTTGTTGCTATGTGGATAAAGCTTATACGTTTAAAGATAAAATAATTACTACTGGATATACTGGTAAATCAAGCGGAGTAAACATTAGAATTATGAAAGGTTTATCATATAGAACAGGTGGAGGTAATAGTCAAGCTATTAGACAAAATCAAAGAACAACTTATAATGGAATTTTATATATTACAACAAGAAGAATAATTTATACTTCTCAAAATGAAAGCTTTGATAAAACTTTTGATAAGATTACATCTGTTCAAGAAACAAGTAATGGAATAGTAATTCAAATTGGCTCACATACTTATACAATTATTACTGAAACACATTCAGAATTTATGAAAGTTTTTAAATTAGTAAAACAATTCTAAAAAACTTATAATTTAGGCGAGGCGTTAATATGAAAGAATTACAAAAAAAAATTGAAAGATTTAATGAAGAAAGAGATTGGAATCAATTTCATTCCCCAGTTAATTTAGCTAAAAGCATTTGTATCGAAGCTGGCGAATTATTAGAATGTTTTCAATGGAATGATAATTACGATTTAGAAGAAGTAAAAGAAGAACTTGCTGATGTCCTAAATTATTGTATTCAAATGGCAAATAAATTAGGCGTAAATCCAAAACAAATTGTTTTAGATAAAATGGAAAAAAATGCTAAAAAATATCCAATTGACAAAGCAAAAGGAAAAAGTACAAAATATAATAAATTATAGTATAAATTGCATGGAGTTGTATGTATGAAAAGAATAATAAATATATTATGTATTGTATTTCTATTTTTCTTGCCTTTAAAAGTTAATGCAAATATCATTTGTAATGATGGTACAAGAAGTAAATCTTGTACAGTTTGTAGCAAAGGATGTTGCTCTAGACACGGTGGATGTAATAACAATTCAAGCTATAGTGGCAATAATTATAGTGATCAAAGTAGTGAATCAAATCATAATTCAACTAGCCCCAGTTCATCAACTTCAAATAGTACAGGATCTAATTCATATGACTCTTCATATAATAGTGATAATGAATCAAATCCAGTCGAAAGTGAAGAGCAATCATCAGGTTGGTATTATTTAATAATTCTATTTATAGTTGTATTGTGCATGCCTAGTAGAAATAATAAAAATAAAAGAAGGAGGTTTTAATATGTTAATATATGAAGGAATTAAATCGGATTTTATAGATGATGTTAATTTAAATAGAATTGTTGATAAAATCTATGATAGATATAAACAATTTTTTGGAAGAACAAGCGAGTCTCAATTAAATTCATGGAAGAATTCTATGCAATATATGAGGGGGGTATTAGATGATATAGAAATACCAGACAATGCTGGTGTTGCTATTGAATTCAATATTCCAACAACTTCTAAAAGAATAGATTTTATACTATCAGGTAGGGATAATAATAGAAAAGATTCAGTAATTATTATTGAATTAAAACAATGGGAAACTTGCACTGCTGTAGAAGGTAAAGATGCTATTGTATCTACTTTTACTGGTGGTGGAATTAGGGAAGTAGCACATCCATCTTATCAAGCGATGAGTTATGCGAATCTAATTAAAGATTTTAATGAAACTGTTCAGTTAGATAATATAGGATTATATCCATGTGCATTTTTACATAATTATGATTTAAGAGATGATGATCCTATTTGTAGTAGTCAATATCAAGAATATATAAATAAAGCACCTATGTTTGGAACTAACGATTTTGAAAAACTAAGAAAGTTTATTAAAAAATATATTGTTGAAGGTGATGATAGAGAACTACTATATAAAATAGAAAATGGTAGAATAAGACCTTCTAAAAGATTACAAGATTCATTAGCTAAGATGTTACAAGGTAATAAAGAATTTAATATGATAGATGAACAAAAAGTAATATATGAAGATGCTATTAGAATGGCTATTGATACAGTAGCAAGTAATAGTAAAAATGTATTAGTTGTTCAAGGTGGCCCTGGTACTGGTAAATCGGTTTTAGCTATTAATCTATTAGTTGAATTAACTAATAGAAATATGACAAGTTTTTATGTAACAAAAAACGCTGCACCTAGAGCAGTATTTAGAGATAAATTAAAAGGTTCATTTAAAATGACTTATATTAATAACTTATTTCAAGGTTCAGGTCAATTTACTGATGCAAAAGAAAATGAAGTGGATGTATTAATAGTAGATGAAGCACATCGATTAAATGCTAAATCAGGAATGTTTCAAAATTTAGGAGAAAATCAAATAAAAGAAATAATTAATGCGGCTAATTTTTCAGTATTTTTTATAGATGAAGACCAGAAAGTAACGCTAAAAGACATTGGCTCAGTTGATGAAATTAAGAAATATGCTAATGAATTAGGGGCAGGTATTAAGGTAGTTGAACTAGAAAGTCAATTTAGATGTAATGGTTCTGATGGATATCTTGCTTGGTTAGATAATTTATTAGAAATAAGAAAAACTGCTAACTTTGATGATATGGATTTCGATTATGACTTTAGAGTATTAGATAATCCTAATGAAGTAAGAAGATTAATTGAAGAAAAGAATAAAGAAAATAATAAATCTAGAATGGTGGCAGGTTATTGTTGGAATTGGATAAGTGAGGGAAAAAATAATACTGATATTCATGATATTGTTATACCTGAATATAATTTTGAAATGAGCTGGAATTTAGGTAATTCACAAACTTGGGCTATTGATCCAATGTCAGTTAATGAAATTGGTTGTATTCATACTTGTCAAGGACTAGAATTTGATTATGTTGGTGTAATAATTGGTGATGATATTAGATATGAAGATGGTCATATTGTAACTGATTATAAAAAGAGAGCATCTACAGATCAATCATTGAAAGGAATAAATAAAATAGCTAAAGAAGAAGGCCAAGGAGAAGCAAATAGAGTAGCTGATGCTATTATTAAAAACACATATAGAACGTTAATGACTCGAGGGATGAAAGGTTGCTATGTATATTGTACAAATAAGCAATTAAGTGATTATCTTAAAGAAAAAGTAAAGAATGCAAAATAGCAGCATTCTTTTTTTGCCCTTCTTAATCAGAAGAGAACAATAACCTTTTTTACTACATAGGCATAAAATAATTAGAGGAGTGATATTATGCCAAATAAAGTGGTTATAGATCCAGGTCATGGTGGAGCAGATTCCGGTGCTATAGGAAATGGTATTATTGAAAAAGATTTAACTTTAAAAATAAGTCAATATATGAAAAAAAGACTAGAGGACTTAGGTATAGAAACATCAATAACTAGAGATAGTGATATTACTTTAGAACCAACTAATAGAACTAAAAAAGTTCAAGAATTTTACGGTAAAGGCTCTGATGTATTAGTTGTATCTAACCATATCAATGCCGGTGGTGGAGATGGAGCAGAAATTATATATGCATTAAGAAATAATGATAAATTATCATCATTAATAGCTAAAGAATTTATTAATAACGGACAAAATGTTAGAAAGTATTATCAAAGAAGATTACCTAGTGATTCATCAAAAGATTATTATTACATGCTAAGAAATACTCCAAACAATGAATCTATCATAGTAGAATATGGATTCTTAGATGGTTCAGGTGATGATGTAGTACTACTAAAAAACAATTATGAACAACTAACTGAAGGAGTAGTTAAAGCTATAGCCAACTACTTAAATGTACCATATAGTTTACCAAATAGTAATGGATTATATATAGTAAAAAAAGGAGATACATTATGGAGTATAGCCAGATTAAATAACACAACAGTAGATGAGATAAAACGTTTAAATAATTTAAAAACAAATTCTCTAACCATAGGTCAACAATTAATACTCAATGAAACTACAACACCTGATACTAATACATATACAGTTGAAAGTGGAGATACATTATATAAGATAGCTAATCAATATAATGTAAGTGTAGATAAAATAAAAGAATTAAACAACTTAAATAACAATATATTAAGTGTAGGTCAAAAATTAATAATACCTAGTTCTAATTATCCAGTAGAAGAACCTATAGAAATTAAAAACTACTATATAGTAAAACCAGGTGATACCTTATATCAAATAGCTATTAAATCAAATACAACAGTAGAAGATATTAAAAAACAAAATAACTTAATATCAAATACATTAACTATAGGTCAACAACTTCAAATTCCAACTAAAACTCAATATACTACATATACAGTAATTAATGGTGACTCTTTATATTCTATAGCTAGAAAATTCAATACTACTGTTAATAATTTAATAAGTATTAACAATTTAGCAACAACTAATCTAAGTATAGGTCAAAAACTATTAATACCAAGTTAAAACTGAAATGATAAAAAATTCCAGTTTTTTTATTAAATTTAAAACTATATATCAAAAATTAGTTGAAAATAAGCCATCTTATGATATAATTAATCTGTAGTTAAAAAATTACATAGGGGTATAGTTCAGTTGGTAGAACGTTGGTCTCCAAAACCAAATGTCGTGAGTTCAAGTCTTGCTACCCCTGCCATTTGAAAAAATCGTCGAACCTTTTCGACGTTGAGATAAAACTTGATTGAAAAATCAAGTTTTTTTGTTGTAGGAAAGGTTGTGATAGAACAATCTCTTATGCTCTTATTATTTTTATTACTAAAAATAATGTAATTATGGTCAATAATCAACCAATTTCAACCATAATATCAACCATTATGTTGATCTGTTATTAAATAGTGTTATAATGGTAGTAACAAGGAGGAATTTTATGAAAGAATTAAAATTGTCTATTGGACAAAAATCATTTGATGAAATAAGTAATTATATTTCAGAAAACTATAAAGAATCATATTCTTTATCAATCTATGATATCCTAGGAGAAAAAACAGCTGAGATTGAATGCTCTAAAGAAGAAATGCTTCCTGCAATTATGCTTGTCGCCGATATGGAGCATGACTTTCCAGAATGGATTGGAATAAATGAACTTACTGATTCTATTGTTGTAGGAATGAATTTTACTAAAGGAAGATTAGAAACAGGTTGCTCCTATAAGTATGAAAATAGGAAATTTATAAAAAAATAAAAATCGGATTATTCCGATTTTTTTATATATTCTTGAAATATATTCTTAATATAATTATTGTTAATCCAAAAACATTGCTTTGTATATTCAGTTGCACCAGTTAGTTTATCTGCTACTGGTAATTTAATTGTATCTTTTGCATCTCTTCCATGAGGTCTTACATGGCATACTTCATTTTCACTCATGCCAACAAAATTTGTTTTTCTCTTTCCATCTTTAATGTATCTTACAATGTTTCCAGATTTAATAGTGTTGTAAGTTTTCTTCCACATTTCCATAACTGATGTTTCAATATCCATCTCAGGCATATTCCATAATTTGATACCTTTGAATATGTAATCATCTTTTTCTTTCTTAAATACGAAGAACATGTATTTAGTTGTTTCCAATTCTTCTCTTAAATCGCAAGTTTCCCAATCTTGATTTACTATTTCAGTAAACTTAAATGCTGGAAATGAAATAGATTCTTTAATTCTTCCATTTTCCTCAATTCTAATTGTTTTTGGAATAATATTAGCTTTTTGAAATTCTTCAGTTTCTCCAAGCTTACTCTTGACATTAAACATTCTACTAACTAACATACTATTAACGTTTTTTGCAGATGAATCAATATTAAATTCTTTCATTAATTCTTTTTGTGATTTACCTTTATATTTATTAATAACGCTATTTACAAATTCATTAAATGAATCAGTTGTTCCCTTAAGTATTTTTTCAACATCTGAATAGTCTCCAATATATTTTCTAACTAATTGAGTCATATAAGAGTTTTTAAAGCAAAAAGCTCTTTGCATAGCAGGAATTTCACTAAATGGTTGTTCACGAACTGAACTAGCATTTGCTCCTTTAGAACAAGCACCAAGATACATAGTATCAGCCTCTGATATTTCATGGGCTTTTCCTTCTTTTATTTTATTGATAATGAATTCCCAGTCTTCTTCTATTTGTTTTAAATCTTCATTTTTAACTAATTCTAATAATTTTTCATGAGTTATCTTTAAATCTTTTGTATCTTTATTAGGTTCCCATAAATACCATAGTAATTGAATAGTATTATTTTTAAACCAGAAATGACTAGATTTGAATTCATTTTTATATTCGCTCATATAATCAATTATATTTAATACTAATCTTTCTTTAGCTGATAACTTACCATCTTTTAATTTCTTATAAGGAGTAACTTTTAATTCGATTCCTGCTGGCATGAAGTCTGGTTCTGAATCACTATTAGTTTGAATACCAAATAAGAATTGTTCTACCATTTGTCCTAATCCACCTTTGTTAGGATTATTCTTATCTTCTATAGTAATTACTTCTTCATCTAAAATATCATTAATTGATTTACCGATTGCTGATTTAGAAATTATTTCTATTTCTTGTCTGTTGTATAATCTACCTTTTTTCATAAAATTCTCCTTTCGATCTTGTTTTAATTTAAAAATTAGTTTAAAATATAAATATAAGGTTGATCTTTATAATTAATTATTATATAATATTATTTGTCAAAAGTTGATCTTTTTAATCAAATATATTATAATATATTTAGGGGATTTAGACAATGTCAGGAGGTACAAAAACATGGAAAAAACTGTAGTAGAATTATTTGCCGGAGTTGGTGGATTTAGATGTGGTCTAAACAATGTCGAACTCAAAAATGATAAAGTAAAAGAAAATGGAGACTGGAAATTTGTTTGGGCTAATCAATGGGAACCTGCAACCAAAACACAAGAAGCTTTTGATTGTTATGTTAAAAGATTCGGAAATAAAGATGCAAGCAATGTTGATATATTTCAAGTTGATAAAAAGAAGATTCCAAACCATACACTTTTAGTTGGTGGTTTTCCATGTCAAGATTATTCAGTAGCTCAAACTCTTTCGAATAGTAAAGGTATTGAAGGTAAAAAAGGAGTGCTATGGTGGGCAATCAATGACATATTAAAAGCTAAAAAACCTCCATTTGTACTATTAGAAAATGTTGATAGATTATTATTATCTCCTGCTAAACAAAGAGGTAGAGATTTTGGTATAATTTTAAGAAGCTTTATGGATAATGGTTATGCAGTTCAATGGAGAGTTATAAATGCTGGTGAATATGGTTTACCACAAAAAAGAAGAAGAGTATTTATATTTGCTTATCATAAATCTACTGAGTATTATAAATCATTATCAAAGAGTAATCCTAAAGATATAATTTTTAAAGATGGAATGTTTGTTAAACAATTTCCAATTAAAAATGTAGAACTAGAATTTAATACAATTAATTTATCAAAAGATTCATATAAAGATTTAGTTGAAGTAAGTGATAAATTTAAGGCACAATTTTACAATGCTGGAATTATGATAAATGGTAAAGTATATACTTCAAAAGTATCTGCTGATTGTGATGAAGTTTTCCCATTAAAGAAGATTATTCAACATGAAGAAATAGATAAAAAGTTCTTCTTAAGTGATGAAACATATAAGAAATTTGAATATCTTAAAGGTAATAAAAGAATTCCAAGAGTTAAACCTAATGGAGAAGAATATTTCTATACCGAAGGTGCTATGCCATGTCCTGATAATTTAGATGCACCAGCTAGAACAATGTTAACTAGTGAAGGTGGAATTAGTAGAACAACTCATATAGTTGAGGATTATAAAACCAAGAAGATTAGATTATTAACTCCAATTGAATGTGAAAGAATTAATTGTTTCCCAGACAATTGGACTAATACTGGTATGACTGACAAAAAAAGAAACTTCATGATGGGTAATGCTTTAGTTGTTGGCATTATTAAAAAAATTGGAGAAGAATTAGAAAAAATAATCAGCAATGAATAATTGCTGTTTTTTAATTCATAAAGGAAACTATTTATTATTTGTGTGGTAAAATATAGTTTAGAAATTAGTCTTTTAGGAGGAGTATTATGAATAAAGATATGACTATTGGTGGTAAATGGAATATTCTTGGCAAAGATTATCAAGGAGATATTACTTTCAATGAAGAAAATGGAATGATTGTTTTATCCATTTATTATAAAGATAATAAGGAATTCATAGCCTGGATGAATAAACCAACTGAAATAGATGTTATAACTGGTAAACTAAATCAAGAAATTAAATGTACTTTAACTGATTGTCAAATTGTTAAAAGACATTCTGATTCATTTGTTAGACATCACATTGTAATATTAGCTAGAAGTATGTTTTTAAATTTATCAAAAAATAAAAAGGATTTACTTAAGTTTAATGAGGTTCATTTTCATATTTCAAATATTATTAAGTGGTCTCAATTAAGTGGACTTGAATATTTTGATGATAAAGATTATAGATTAAAAATCGGATATAAATTTAAAGATAAAGTTACAATTAAAATTGATGATAATACGAGTGTCGAATTTGTACCTTATTTAGGAAGTTTCAATTTTGATATGCAGGTTGAAAAATTAGACATCTCTCAACATGTAGAGGTTCATATAATAAATAAAAAAGAAACTACCTTCGATAATTTTCTAGAAACTTTTAAAATGATTTCTAATATGATAACGTTAGCAACAAGTTCCAAAATAAATGTAGTAGAGATTAAAGGAATTAACTATAAAAAATATAATGGTGCAGTTGGTACAAAGAAGAATTATATTAAATATCAAATTATAACAAATTTAGTAAAACATGATAATGTTAAAAATCTTGATGCGGAACGTATTAACACTTATTTATTTAGTTTAAATAATATAGCATATAAAAATAGATTAAAAAGATGGTTTGATTCTTATGAAGAATATAGCAGTATTTATAATTTATATAATTTAGGTATAAATAATGATGTACCAGATGAAATAAGGTTCTGTAATTTAATGCAGGCTTTAGAATTGTTACATACTAAGCAATTTAAAAAAGTAAAAAAATTCTTCGACCATATAGATAACAAGTTTAAAGATAATTCTAATATAATTGATTTAGTAAAAAATAATCCGAATCAGAGCGATGAATTTATTATATTAAAAAATAGATTGATTGACTTATTTATTAATGATTTTTCCTTAACTAAAACTGATGAAAATATAATTAATAATATAGATATTATTACAACTATATTTTCTGATACAAGGCATTATTATACACACTATAGTGAAGCAAAAAAATCTAAGAGTTTATCTGGAACAAATTTAAAATATGGCATTTATATACTAGATTATTTATTATCTTGCTTCATTTTGAAAAATTTAAGCTTTGATATTGAAGAAATAAACAAAAATAGAGAATTACAATTAAATAATATTAAAAATAATAAAATGATTGAAAAAATTATCAACAATTAATAATTGTTGATCCTTTTTATTTATTGTGATACAATATATTTGTAATCAGGTTTTATCCCTATTTTTTCGTAAACGTTCATAAAGAGCGTGCCATTAGTACTTGTTGTCCTATCATTTATAATTAGGACTTTAAATAAATAATTAACCACTAGAATGAATGAAGTGGTTATTTTTTTGTTACAAACATAAAAGCGATTTATAATAAAAGCATTATTTTAATTGTTTCTTAAGAATGATGGTATTTCTATCTCATTAGAATTATTTACTTCAGAGTTATATACTTCAAAACCTATATTTATATCGTCATCAAGAAGCATATTAATTAAAGCTTGCTCCCAACAAGAATAATTTAAACAAAAATCATAGTTATTATCTTTATCTATTTCTTTAGTTACTTTTTTTACTTCTTCAATTAAGTAACGATAATATTTATCGAAAATAGTTTTATCAACACATAATCCATTACCAAATCCCATATAAATATATTTATATTTTCCGTTACATTTTTCGCTTTCATAGTAATTATACAATGATTCCTTCCACTTTGGAAATATATTAAACATATCATCTAAAGATACATAATTACTACTATTTCTTTTATTTTTGTCATAGTATACCCATCCACTTACTCTATAAGGAATATAACTATGACCTTTTTTTATTATAAATGTTGAACCGTCCTCATCTCCCATTCTTCCTGGGTTAGTTATAAATATTAAATTATCTTCATTTAAATTATAAAATTCTTTTCTTGAAATAGTATGATTTTTAAGTCTATATCTCATTAATATCACAACCTCATATAATAATTATACCATAAGACTATACCCTTAAAGTGTTAATTATTATTATTATTATTATGAGTTCTATTTTTAGGAGTATAACTTTTATGAAAAAAACTATTGTTTTATATCACAATAGTATTTATAAATATAATTATTCAAATAAAGAAGTAATGTTTGTTATTACAATATCAGTCATAGCATTGTAATCCATATTATCATGTTGATGATAAATAACCTCATGACATAAATTATCAATCATCCCAAGCATAACATGTACTTTTTCTATTAAATGGTTACTATTAAAACCATTCTTTAAAAATATATCTACTAATGTTTCAGTCATCAACATTTCTCTTTTATAAAAGTAATCAGCAACATCTTTATTAGAATGAATCATCGAAGTAATTTCTTCATGAGCTGTTTTAGATAACTTATGATCATTAATATATATATTAATCATATTACGTAAAGTATTTTCAAAAGTATCCTTTTTAAAGGAATTTAAGTCAATTTTCAACATTGGAAAGAATATTTCATCACCATATTTTTCTAATCCTTCTAAAAATATATCATATTTATCTTTGAAATATTGATAAACAATTCCTGTAGATACTCCAGCTGTTTTAGCTATTTCTGCAGTATTTGTATTGTAATAGCCGTTTTGGCAAATCAAAGTAAACCCAGCATCTATAATCTTTTCTCTTTTTTCAATCGCTCTTTTTTGTCTAGGCATTCTAATATTTTCTTCCAATGATATCACTTCCTTGTTCAATTATAACATAATTTTTAAAAAAATAGCAAAATATGAAAAAAAATTCATATTTTGTTTGACTATTAAATAACTTAGTAATATAATAAACATGAAATTTGTTTCATATTTAAAGAAAGAGGGAGTATAATGTCAAGTTTTATAGAACTTAAAAATGTTAAAAAAACATATGAAATTGGTGAACAAAAATTTAATGCCTTAAGCGGAATAGATTTAAGCATTAATCAAGGTGAATTTGTTGTTATTCTAGGTCCATCCGGAGCAGGAAAATCAACTTTACTTAATTTACTAGGAGGAATGGATAAAGCAACAAGTGGAAGTATTGTAATAGGTGAGAAAGATATAGCAACCTACACCGATAAAGAATTAACTAGATATCGTGCTAATGATGTTGGTTTTATATTTCAATTTTATAACATCATGCCGACACTAACAGTAGATGAAAATGTTAATCTTATTAAAGATGTTACTAACACATCAAAAAATTCTAAAGATATATTAAAAAGTGTAGGATTACTAAAACATGCTGATAAATTCCCACAGGAATTATCAGGAGGAGAACAACAAAGAGTAAGTATAGCTCGAGCTATAATGAAAAATCCTAAAGTATTATTATGTGATGAACCAACTGGAGCATTAGATAGTAAAACAGGAATAGAAGTTCTTAAATTATTAAAACAACAAAGTGATGAAGACACTACGGTAATCATTGTTACCCACAATTCATTAATAGCAGAAATAGCAGACCGAGTAATCAAAATTAAAAATGGAAAAGTAGAATCTAATGAATTTAACAACCATCCAAAAAATATTGATGAGGTTAAGTGGTAGTAATGTTAAAAAGAAAAATGTTTCGAGATATTAGAAAAAATTTATCTCAATTTATTACAATCTTTTTAATGATTATGATAGGAGTAATGGCATATTCTGGTATAGAAGCATATATGGATGGTATGCAAGCTACTAGTGATAAATTTTACTCTGAAAATAATCTTCAAGATTACAATGTTATGGGGGCATTAACACAAGATGATTTAAAAGATATTAAAAAAATAGACAATGTTAAAGATGCAGAACTTAAACTATCCATAACTGCCACAACAGATAATGATAAAACTTTATTATTAAACTTTATTGACTCAAATAATATTTCAAAATTCTATGTATATAAAGGAGAAAATTTTGATTTTAACAAATCAGGAGTTTGGTTAGATAATTTCTATGCCATAGAAAATGATATCAAAGTTGGAGATACAATCTTAGTTAAATACGAAACTTTAGAATTACATGAAAAAGTATTAGGACTAATTAACGTACCAGATCACTTATATGATGTAAGAGATGCATCTGAATTATATCCTGATAGAAAAGAATTTGGATTTGCATACATTTCAACAAATGAAATTCCTGAAAGTTATATAAAATCATTAGTAATGAAAGAATTCAATATAACTGATGAAAAAGTATTTGATAGCATTAATCCTAATTTTGAATACAGTAAATACATTCCATATAATAATGTTATGGTAGATGTAGATAATGTAGAAAAAAAAGAAGAAGTAAAAGATAAAATAGAAGAAAATATCGAAAATGCTAAAGCAATTATAAATATTGAAAATACATCATCATATGTTACTTACCAAGGAGAAATTGATGAAGGTAAAACTTATGTTGGAGTATTTTCTGGAATATTCTTATTTATCGCTATGTTATCAGTTATCACCACTATGACAAGAGTAGTTAAAAATCAAAGAACACAAATAGGAACACTTAAAGCTTTAGGTTTTAGTAATACTAAAGTATTATTCCATTATATTGGCTACGGTTTTTGGATTTCAATAGCAGCATCAATAGTAGGTTTATTACTTGGTTACTTCTTTATAGGTAATACATTTATTGATTTAGAAATGGCTATGTTTGAAATACCAAATGGCCATCCAGTTATGAATTCTAATAGCTATATAGTAGCAGTTATAGTAGTACTTATAGTAGCACTAATAACATATATAACAGGAAGAACAATTTTAAAAGAAAATCCTGCTGAAACACTAAGAAATAAAATTCCAAGTATCAAAGGTAATGTCTTAGATATAACTAAAAAAGGTATATTTAAAAAACTTAATTTCTCTAGTAAATGGAACGTTAGGGATATCTTAAGAAATAAAATGCGTACATTTATGGGTCTAGCAGGAGTAGTAGGTTGTTGTATGTTAATAGTATGTGCCTTAGGTATGTTAGATTCAATGAATTATTTTGTAGATCTTCAATTTGAAACAATATATAATTTTGATTATAAACTAAATATTAACTCAACTATTACTGATAAAGAATTAGAAGATTTATATAGTAAATATGGAAAAAATACATCTGAAACTTTAGGTATTGAAATTAAAGATAAAGATGGAAAAAAAGAAGCTAATAATATCTTTGTAACTGATGCTAGCAATTATGTTAGATTTGTGGATAGAAAAAATAATATTATATCTAAGCCAGCTGACAATGGAGTATATGTTACATATAAACTAGCTGAAAATAAAGGTTATAAGCTAGGAGATAAGATCACATGGCATATCTATGGTGAAGATAAATACTATACATCTAAGATAATTGGCTTTAACAAAGATCCTCAAAATCAAAATGTTACCATGACAAAAAATTATTTAGAAAGTTTAAATATTGATTATAAGCCAGATGCAATATATACCAACATGGATTTAAGTAATACAAAAGAGATTAAAAATGTTGAAACAATTCAAGATATTGAAAACCTTAAAGAAGGTATGTCAAATATGTTATCTATGATGAAAACAATGTTAGTTTTAATTATAGGTATAGCAGTACTGTTAGGAGGCATAATCATTTATAATCTTGGCATCCTATCTTACACTGAAAAACAATATCAATTTGCTACATTAAAAGTATTAGGATTTAAAGATAAAGCTATAAAAAATATCTTTGTAAAACAAAACAATTGGATAGCAATAATTTCAATATTCATAGGATGTCCACTAGGCTTCTACTTAACAGATTGGTTATTTAAAACCGCTATAGAAGAACACTATGATTTTGGTGCATATATCAATACAATTACTTTTATTATCTCAGCAATAGGCACGTTCCTAGTATCTTATTTAGTATCTAAGTTCTTAGCAAGAAAAATCAAGAATATTGATATGGTATCAAGCTTAAAAGGAAATGAATAACAACAAAAAAGTTAACTAGCGTTAACTTTTTTATATTTAACATAAGCTATAGTCGTAGCAACAACTGTTACCACTTCAAATATAATAGCTGAATAAGATCCATGAATAATAGCATATATTAACCAGCATACTGCTGATATGATTCCTATAAACCTAATTTTACTTTCTTCCTTACTTAAGAATGAATTAAAAGTTAATAAGCAAGCAATTACGGGAAATAGTGAGAATATATTTTCATATGACAAAAATGACATAAGAATTAACAAAGGTATTAATATTAAAACTAATATCTTTTTCTTTTTCTCATCTTTAGAAAAGAAATAAATCAAAATCAATGCAATAAAACCTAACACATTACATGCTGTACCAGTAACAGCTTCTAATAAAATATAATGAGTAGTAAATCCAATATAAGCAATTATTTGTATAAACAATATTTCTCTTTTCTCTTTTTTAAAATAACTAAATGCTAGTAGAAAATAACCAATAGCGCCTAGAATTTGAGAGATTATAAATTTCATACTACCTCCATAACTTTATTATTTTTATATAGTATAACATATTACAGAATAATTATAAACTATACTATATTTTTTTAATAAAGACCCCATTCAGCTAATTTTTCAAAACCACCAATATTATCAATATAATTCTTAGCAATTTTAACTATTTCTTCATAAGGTATGCCATCTACAACTTCATCTCCAATAGCACAACTTATATTAACTTCTTTATTCTCTTTTTGTGCTTTTAAAAAAGCATATATATTTATAGCAACATCAGCTTTAGATAAATCTTTACCATGAAGTCCACCACCTGTAACAGATAGAGCCATATCAGATCCAAGTTTGCGATTTACAGCACCACAATCAACATTAGTACCACCAATCCATTCTCCTAAAGGATTAATAATAGCATTAGGATATAACTCTTTTAGTTTTTTATTACTAATATTACTTTGACATATAACTAACTTATCTTTATCCAATATATATTTACCATCATAAGGTGCAATCTTATAAATATCTCTAGCAATCTTTGCTAACTTTTTATCAATATCTCTTAAAGGAACTCCTTTAAATATCCCATTATCCCCACATCTAATTTTATCATTTTGGTTATTAGCTAAATAAATATCTTGTTTAACAACATTTAAATTCACCTTAACATTATCAGTAATTCTATAAACTATATCAAGTATTTCATCTTTTTTAAAATCTTCACTTGATTCAATTATTATATTACAATTACCATGCCCCAATAGTAATTCTACTGCAATTTTAGGCTCATTATTCTTTTTATAAGCTAAATCAACAATAGCCCCAGCTATTCTATCTGCCACTTTGTCCGGATGGCTCGGATTTACTTTTTCTATCATCTTAATTCCTTCTTTCTATAAAATGTTTTTATTAAAAAATAACTCCTTTCTAACATCCCATAAAAAAATACCCAAGATAACTCTTGAGTAAATAAAGCTATCTTATAGATCTAGCATTACCACCTAACTTAATAGGTTGGTGCGACTTCTTAGGGCTAGTCCCTCCATCGCTCTTTATAAGATGTATCTAAACTATATCACAAAATTATAAAAAAATCATTAATAAATAAAAAGATATTTACAAACAATGTAAAAAAATATAAAATATTAAACCAAGGTGATTGAAATGTCTGAACTTAAAATAATCAATGATTTAGAATCAGCTAAATATCAAGCTTATTTATCCTTTATGAAAGAAAATGCTAGTTTTATTAATAACCCTATAGTATTTGAATTTAATGAAAAAATCTATGTTGCAGCACAAACAGAAATAGAAAATATCTATATGATTGCTACCACTGAAAATAAGAGTTTTAAAATTTTAGGAGCATGTTTAAAAAACGATGAATTAAATGAAGTAGTTATTGGAGACTATATATATTACTACATTAATAATAATGTAAATCACGGAGTAAGTCGTAAATCATCTATCGATTTTACAGGGGAGTTATTCTTTAGAAATGAAAATGAAATAGGTAATTACTATCACTATATCCAAACTTCTGAAGATGATAAAGTTAATCTTCAACTAATTTATGATGTCTCTAACCATCCAGAAGCAATATACCTTAGTCATATAACCAACAAGAAAGCTGATAAGGTAATTATTGAAGACCATATATTATTTCCAATTACAAAATATTTTATCAAAAAAGACAAACAATATATAAACCATATTAAAGTTCCTACAAAAAATATATACATTCCTAATCTTTTTAATGTAACATACCAAGAAGATGATTTTTATAGCAAATTAAAAGAAAGTGGATATCAAACTATAATACCCCAAGAACTAATTGATATTTATAGTGAACAAAATGAAGATTATAATTCAGTTAAAACAATTACAAATAATTATAAAAAATTAATTAAAACAAAATAAGGAGCAACAAATGAATATAAAAAGTACAAACTATAACATAAATGAAAAATATTTATCATTTTTTAAAACTTATAATCAAGAATTTACCCAACCAATACTATTTGAAACAGACAATGGTAACTTTCTAATTGCCAAAATAACAAATGAAGAGGATAGCTATTTAGTAATTAAAATAAATGAAGATAAAGTAACGTACAATGCTACTATTTATAGCGATAATAATCTATCCCAAACTATAATAGATAAGTGGAATTATTTTTCATATAACAAAAACAATGTAACAGGATTAGTAAGAGAAGATAGTATTAATCATAAAATTGAACAATTAAACTTTGTAACTCCGGATTGGAGTGAAGATAATTTAATTGAATTCTATCAAATTAATTCTTTAACCAATGATTTTGCATTAATTAGATATAACATAGGTTCAAGTAAATTTGAAATGAGTACAAGATATATTAATTCAAAGAATCCTGATTTAATAGTATTACATAACGATAGAAAACTTATATTTAATGACTATAAATATGGTTATGAAGGTCCAAATTATCGTAGGCTATACTCTAATTTTAATTATGATTTAAATCCTATACCATTTACGAGAGATTATTCATTATATGAATTATCGCAACAATTAGAAGAACAACAATATAGCTTAAATACTCCACAAGAGTTAATTGACTTATATTATCATGATTTTACCGATTATAACAATACCACTACAATATCAGAAGAATATAGAAAAATATTAAAGAAGTAGGAAACAATAATGGATTATTTAGATTATTTAAAAACTTTAAATAGTGGTCAATTACAAACTGCTATAAGTTCAAGATTAGCAAGACTAGAACAAATAAAAAAAGAATGTGATTTTATTGGGTATGATTTAGACATTAATCCATCTTTAAAAAACATAAATAATATAACTGATAATGAATTAAAAATTAACATAACTATTAACAATTGTTGGAGAGGCTATATTCCATTAAAAACCAAAGTAATATATGGTATAACAAGAAACGAAAATAACATGTATTGTAATTCTGGAGATTACTACTATATAGATACTAATGAATACTTACCTGAATGTATTAATTATCTAATAAATAGTGAAATATATAACGAGTACGATTTATACGATTATCTATTAAAATTTATCATTAAATATTTTGGTATTACAAAACAAAATAAACGTGATAAGTATTATACATTAATATCTAAAAATGATACATCTTATTTTAATCCTACAAATCATAGATTATTTAGTGATTTTAAAAATAGCAATATGGCCTTGTGTACAGAATACGGCATAATTGCTCAAAATGTCCTAAGTTTTTTAGGATGTGACATCGATTATGTATTAGGAAGTATATTAATTCAAGATGAAACTACTAAAGTATTTGATGAGGTATATCACGCATTTAATATAATTAAGAGAAAACCAACTAATCAAAGTACAGTTAATATTTTAGATTTTAGTTGTTATACTAAAACATATGATACATCTTTTAATTATTTAAATTCAACTCCCTTTATTAGTTCATATGATTTAACACATGAATATGACTCATTTATAAATGGTGAAATAGATATTGAAGAATATGAATATATATATGAAAAATATAATAATAGTTATGCCCCAGTCATAAATAATAAAAAAAGAATATATTCTATGAACCAAGATTTAAATTTTTAAAAACAGAATTACATGAATTCTGCTTTTTTATTTTACTATTTTTAATAACTTTTTAGCTACTTCATTATGCCCAGCGCTACTTAGATGTATACCATCTAGAAAAAGTTGAACATCATCAAGTATCTGATAATTCTCCAAATTATCAATTGCAATTTCATTTAATTGCTCGCGTGTATCATTTGAAGTATGATTAAACATTCTTCTTGCTCTATTTTGATAATCCACTTTAATAGGAGACAAATATATAAACTCTGGTAATTTGTCATTAAAATATCTATCTTTTAGAGTTTTATTTTCGTACATTTTATAAAGTATTTCTTTATACCAATATAAATCTTCGCATATATCTAAAGCATTCCTATGATATTTGGGTTGTAAATCATTAGTACCTAAAGCAATAATTATAATATCAAATGGAGCATGTTCTTTGAAAATCTTTAGAAACTCATTTCTACCATTTCTTTCTTTATATGCTACATCACATTCTCCAGCAAGTCGCCCTGCTAAACCATTTTTATATACTACATAACCACTACCTAATTCGGTCTTTAAAATTCCAGGCCACTGTTTATCTTCCGGTATAGTAGTAGCCGTAATAAAATTACGACCATTAACATTACTATCACCATAAATTAGTATTCTTTTCATAATCCAACCCTCCTGTCTATATTTTATCAAATAAATTAAAAAAAGAATATAACAAAACAAGCAAATATGATATAATAAAATCACGAATGGAAGTGAATGCCGTTTCAAGTTGTAAACATTAAACTATAAAGAAGGTGATATATGTTAACCTCAATTATAATAATATTAGTACTATTGCTAGGTATTATTATCACATTATTAGTTATCTATAATATTGTTCATACCAAACTTATTAATTTATCACAACAACTATTTGGTACAACAGATATAAAAAAAGCTATTGAACTAAGTGAGATAGAAGCAGAAAATACACCAAAATCAGTATCAAGTATGGAACCATTATTATTAGATAAAATATCTAAAGATTTTCCGGATTTAAATATTAACGAATTAAAATCAATGGTTGAAAATTCATTATTAGATGTCTTTAGTGCTATAGAAAATCAAGATATTGAAAAAGTAAAAAAATACAATAGTGATAAAATAAATAGCTGGGTAAATAGTAAAATTGATGATTTAAATACAACTGATGTCCATTTCGATTCAATAAAATTTCATCGCACAGTAATAAATGATTATAGAAATGAATCTGGAATAGCTACAATGAAATTTCAAACATCATTAGAATATTTCTATAAGAAAGATAATGGTATCGGCAGAAAAAAACAAGATCGATATGAAATTGAATTTATCTATATTATTGATGCTTTGAAAAACAAAGTAAATGGCAAAGCCATTGGGCTTAATTGTCCAAACTGTGGAGCACCAGTAACAAGTGTTGGAATAAAATCTTGTAAGTACTGTGGCTCAGAGATCTATGACTTAGTAAAAAAGACATGGATGTTAAATAATATTAAACAAAAATAAGAAAGAAGGTAAAATATGGGTTTAATTAAAGCAATAGTTAATTCTGCATCTTCAGCAATTGGAGATCAGTTTAAAGAGGTCATTAAATGTCCTACTATTGAACAAGACGTTTTAATTCAAAGAGGAATAGTAGAACACGGAGCTGGAAATAGTAATCCAAGTGAAGGAGTTATTACTAACGGAAGTAAAATAATCATTCCTCAAGGTATGGCAATGATGATTGTCGATAATGGTGCTATCACTGAATTCAGTGCTGTAGCAGGAGACTTTATTTATGAAAATAGTTCTGAACCAAGCGTTTTTGTTGGAGGACTAGGTGAAGGATTAAAAGATACAATTAAAGTAATTGGTAACAGATTTACTTATGGTGGCCAAACTGCAAAAGACCAAAGAGTATATTATGTTAATCTATTAAAAATTGCAAAAAATAAATTTGGATCACCACAACCTAAAAAAATAACAGATGATAAATATGGTATATTAGAAGTTACATTCTTTGGAGAATATGTATTCCAAGTTAAAGATCCAGTAGCATTAGTACATAACGTAATCGGAACAAATCCTAAAGATACAGTTACATTTGAAGATGTACTAGGGTCTCAATTAAAAGGAAAATTTGTTGAACAATTAACTCAAGCAATTACAATTGTTATGAGAAAACATAAGATTCCATTTGGCGATATTGGAATGTATGGTTCAGATATCTCTGATGAAATGAATACAATTCTAGACGAAACTTGGAGAAAAGAATATGGTCTAGAAATAACAGATGTTGCTATTCAAGATATTAACTTAACTGAAAAATCTATGGAAAGAGTAAATACTATCGACGATGCAACAATCTTTGGTAATGGTAATATTCAAGCTGGTTTAATGGCTAAAGCAAGTGCCGATGCAATGAAAACAGCAGCAGGAAACTCAAACGGAGCAATGATGGGCTTCATGGGAATGGGTATGGCTCAAAACCAAGGTAATACTATGATGGGAGCAGTATATCAAAATGCCCCAGAACAACAAGAAGGAGCACAAGCAAATACTCAACCAGAGCCAGGTTCATTATTTAAACATGAGACACAACAAGAACAACCTACTGAAGTAGAACAAGAAACTCCAGTAACTAGTGAACCAGCGGAAGAAGCACCAGTAGAAGTTGAAGAACAAACTGAAAGTACAGAAGAAGCTCCAAAAGCTAAATTCTGTAGTGAATGTGGTCAACCAGTAACTGGTAAATTCTGTGGCAACTGCGGAACTCAAGTAATGTAGTATAAAAGCCTTCGGGCTTTTTTTTATTAACCTTTAGGATGTGTCTTGCTATGGGCAAGACATAAAAAACCACCGGCTAAGCCGGTGTGAGTTAATATTCTTAAAGAAAAAATAACATCTCTTCATGCTATAATATGGCTGTTCAGGCTCAATATTAAGCATGAAAGGAGAGATGTTATGGCTAAAAGTTTAGCACATACAAAATACATGTGCAAGTATCATATTATATTTATACCAAAATTTAGAAGAAAAGTAATATATAACAAACTTAGAAAAGATATCCAAAAATATATTCAGGAATTATGTAAGTGGAAAGGTGTAGAAATAATAGAAGGCCATATGATGCCAGATCATGTTCACTTACTATTAGAAATTCCACCTAAAATGAGTGTATCATATTTTATGGGATACTTAAAAGGAAAAAGTAGTTTAATGATATTTGAAAATCATACTAATCTAAAATATAAATTTGGAAACAGAAATTTTTGGGCAACTGGTTATTATGTAAGTACAGTTGGATTAAATGAAGCAACAGTTGCAAAATATATAAGAGAACAAGAAAAAGAAGATCAAATGGAAGATAAATTAACAAAAAAAGAATATATAAACCCTTTTAAGGGTATATTGAAGTAGTCATTGCACAGGGCTTGAACATAGAGAAAGCAAGCCTTCATTTGCGGGCTTGCAGATATTTTGGCCTTATAGGCCATGTTAAAACCACTAGTTTTACTAGTGGTTATTTATTTTGCATTTTTATCTTGGAATTCATTAAAAAATAAAGTATACTATTATTAAGATAAAGAGGGATTAAACAATGGCATTAATTTATACTGAAAGTAAAGGTAAAGAATTTCATATAGATTTAACTAAGGGTGATATAGGTAAATATGTTTTATTACCAGGAGACCCTGGAAGATGTGAAAAAATAGCATCTTATTTTGATAGTCCGAAAAAAGTGGCTTCAAACCGTGAATTTGTTACCTACACAGGATATTTAGAAGGTGAAAAAGTAACGGTTACATCTACAGGTATAGGTGGACCTTCGGCAAGCATCGCCTTAGAAGAATTAATTCATTGTGGAGCTGATACTTTTATTAGAATAGGTACAGCTGGTGGTATCGATAAAGAAGTATTAGGTGGAGACTTAGTAATAGCAACGGGAGCGATAAGAGCAGAAGGTACAAGTAAAGAATATGCTCCAATTGAATACCCAGCAGTAGCTAATTACGATATAGTTGATGCTCTAAGATTAAGTGCAGAAAATAGTTTAAATAGATTTCATATAGGTGTAGTTCAAAGCAAAGATAGTTTCTATGGCCAACATGACCCTAATTCTATGCCAGTAAGTTATGAACTAAACAATAAATGGCAAGCATGGCTTGATTGTGGAGCTTTAGCAAGTGAGATGGAAACAGCAGCATTATTTACTGTAGGATCTGTTCGTAAAGTTAGAGTAGGAGCAATACTTACTGTATTTGCCAACCAAACAAGAAAAGAATTAGGCTTAGATAATCCGGAAAACTATGATACAGATACTGCAATAGCAGTAGCAGTGGATGCTTTAAGAAGATTAATCTTAAAAGATAGAATAATAAAAAAGATTTCACAAATATCGTGAAATCTTTTTTATTACTATTTACTTCTAACTACTTTATAAATCATTCCAAGTCCAAGTAGAATAGAAATAAAGCTTACAATGCCTCCAACTATAGGTATTAAGTTAAGAATATAGATAATTAATAAACCAACTACCATGTTAATAATTACATTATATTTATTATTTTCCCAACTTTTGCCTATTAACTTACCTATATAGTACCCAACAGGTATTCTAGCAATATATAAAGCAATAATATATAGTACAAATGTTATTAACGCTAATGATATTCCTATTCCAGTCATTAACAAAATAAGTGAAATAAATGGAATTAACATTAAAACACCAAAACCTATACCAATCATGCTAGCAATATCTTTATTTTCAAATTTAGCCATTTTCTTAAACGATTCTTTAAAAATAAAACTAAATACGATTGCCACTAACACTAAAGATGCATAAGAGAATAAACTATCTCTAACATCATCCATAAAAGTACGAGTATAAGTTGAAGTTGTCAATGAAAAGTAGACAGTTAAAAGATATTATTTAAAACCTAGTTGTTTTCTATATTCAACGGGGTTTTTATAATTTAACGCAAAACTAGGACGATAATTGTTATTATCCCAAACAATATCATCAATAAATT
>JAFUTX010000017.1 GCA_017484065.1 Bacilli bacterium | reverse complement strand
TAGCAAGCTCAAATACTGGAATAAGAGAAATGATAAAGAATAATGAATCTGGAATTTTATACTCTCCTGAAGATTATAACGCACTAGCAGAAGGAGTTATAAAACTATATTTAAATCAAAAACTAGCAAGAGAGATGGGAAAAAAAGGAAGAGAAGAAATATTAAGAAAATATTCTCCTGATATAATAGCTAAAAAGAATATTAAGATATATAAGAATGCTATCAAGAATTACAATGAAACAAAAGAAATTAAATCAATAAATACAAAGCTAGGATTAAAAAAAATAATAAAAGTAAATAATGGACAAGCAAACCGTGTTGTAAAAGGTCAATATAATAATAAAAAAGTAATTATTAAATATTATCATAAATTAAAAATGTATAACTATGATTTAATAAAAGAAATATTAAGTAAAAATATTCATTGTAATAAACTTATAAATTTATATAAATTTGATATTTTTTCTGTAGGTATATATAATTATATTGATGGAAGAATAAAAAAGAATTTTTCTATAAGAGAATTAGAAGAAATATTTAATGAATGTGACAAAATACATAAAATAGATATAAAGAATAATATCTATAAAAATATCTTTGATAAGATTAATCTATATTATGAAGCATTAAAAAATATTGATGATCCAGTAATAAAAAATATAGTAAAAAAATATGCTCAATTATCAACCTTATCAAATTCCACGATGACAATTATTCATGGCGATCTAGTATATACAAATATTATATGGAATCAACATGTGAATTTTATTGATTTTGACGAATGCATAATTGCACCTCAAGAGTATGAATTGTCTTGTTTTTTAATAAAAAATTGCTTTGAAAATGGTAAGTTTAATGTTAATAAAGCAAGAAAAATTGTACGTTTTTATAAGAAAAGAGGATACTCAATAGAATATGTAAAGAATAATTATTACTTATATATTGTGAAAGTGTTATTAGAAAAATTATATTACAATAGAATTCATTCGCTGGATCTTGAAAGCCCTGAACAAAAAAAAGATTATTGGAGATGGTGGTATTTACTTTTAAATGATGAATTATTAGAGAATAATATTTTTAATATATAATTCTAAAAAAATAAAGTCGAAAATGTAAAATTGTTTATTGTATTCTGACTTTTTCTTTAAATTTCTTAAATTGGTAATCTAAATAATTTAAGAAAGATTCATAAATTTAAGCGTAAAATCACCACCAACATTTCTAATTATACTTTCTTTGTTGAATCATTTGACAAAAATATTTGTTTAAATTAATATATAATTAATTATAAACTTGTGAAGGAGATAATATAGCATGAATGAATTAGAAATTGAAAGAAAAAAATTTACTCAGACCAAAGATATTATAGAAGCAATACTTTCCGATGAAAGAATGGATTTAGATAAATTATATACTGAATTTATCGGTAGTAGAGAAGATTTATGGAAAATAACTGACCGAAAAAAAATTCATATTCATAATTTAGAAGAATCTTTAGAAAAACCATATTTTGCTAGAATTGATTTTACTTATAAAGATAGTGGAAAACAAAGTACTGTATATATAGGTAAAAATGGAGTTATGAAAAACACTGATATAATAGTTACAGATTGGAGAGCTCCTATTAGCAGTTTGTATTATGATGGCGAAATAGGAGAATGTAGTTTTGAAGGACCTGAAGAAACAATTAGTGGAACTATGTCTTTAAAAAGACAATATGAAATAGAGAATGAAGAATTACTGGATTATTTTGATGTTGAATTAGTATCAAATGATGCCTTACTTCAAAAATATTTAAATAGCAATAATGATGCTAGATTAAAAAGTATTGTTTCTACAATTCAAAAAGAACAAAACGCTGTTATTAGAAGAAAAATATCTGATAATTTGATTGTTCAAGGTGTAGCTGGTAGTGGTAAAACAACAGTAGCATTACATAGAATTGCTTATTTAGTTTATAATTATATAAATAATATTAGACAAGATCAATATTTAGTAATAGGACCTAACCCAGTATTTATAAAATATATAAAGTCTGTATTACCTGATTTAGATGTTTCAGGAGTTGAACAATCAACTTTTGAAGAATACGCTAAAAACTATATTGGTGAAGAAATTGATATTAAGTCTTCAGAAAAAAAAGCCAATGATAATATTTTAGGTAAAATAGATAATGACATTGACAAGTTTAAGAGTTCGGCTAAATATAAGGAAATGCTAGATCAATTCTTGAATGTTTATTTTATGAGTTTAACAGCAAATGATCTCATGATTGGAGACTTTAAAATTTTAGATAAATCTATTATAAAAGAAACGTTTGAAAGTATTACTTTATATACAAATTCTAGTTTAAGTAACAGAGTTGAAAGTGCTATTAATAGGCTATGCAAAATTATTGAAAATGATTATAATCGAATATATAGAGAATTTATTAATTATTCATATGATACCACTAATAGCGACATTGCTGCAGAAGATAAAGAAAGAAGAAAAAAAAACATTGAGAAAATTAGAGCAGAATTAGATAAAAATTTTAGACCAAGTATTAGAAAATATTTTTCAAAGTCAAAAGTCGATGTTACTAAATTATATAAATTGTTTTTAACTACTATTAAAGATTATGATTTATATAATTATGATCATTTAGACTTATTAAAAAAACTAACTTTAGATAACATAAAAAATAAAACTTTTGATTTTGAAGATTTACCTGCTTTAATGTATATAAAGAAAAGGTTAGTTCAAAATAAAGAAAATGAACGAATTAGACATGTAGTTGTTGATGAAGCTCAAGATTTAGGTGAATTTAATTTCTTGGTACTAAAAGAAATACTTCCATCTGCGACATTTAGTATTTTTGGGGATTTAGCACAATCCATTTATGACTATCGCGGTGTTGATAATTGGGAAAGTGTTAATGAAACAATGTTTGACAACAAAGGAGAAATTGTTGAATTTGCAAAAAGTTATCGTACAACTGCTGAAATTATGAATGTAGCTGACGATGTGGCTGATAGTATAGGTTTAGGACGTTCAGATATGGTTGTTAGACATGGTAATAATGTTGTAATAACTGAAATAGAAGATAGTGATAACATACCAGATTATATTGCAGAAAAAATTGAAGAATATAAACAAAAGGGATATAAAACTATAGCTGTTATTAGTAAGACTAATTTATTATCAAATTATATCAACGATGATCTAATGGATAGAGAAATCTATATTCCTAATGTTTCTGTTAATGATGATTTATTAGAAGAAAGATTTAGGATTTGTACTATATCTAATCAATTAGCAAAGGGTTTAGAATTTGATGCAGTTATTATCAATAATGCTAATGAACAAATATATTCATCAGAAAATAAATTAGATATGAAATTGTTATATGTTGCTATTACTAGAGCTTTACATGAACTAGATATAGTTTATTCCGGCACTTTAACTAAACCTTTACATGATTCATTAGAAAAAGAAAATGGTCCTATATTAAAAAGAATTAAATAATTGTTAAGTCGGTAAAATTTATCGACTTTTTTTGCAAATTAAGTATGTGATGTAGTATACTTATTTTAAGAAAGTGTGATTTAAATGTTAGAAGTTAAGATATTTGATTTAGGTTACTGTTCTGAAACGGAGTATACTAGAGTAGTGTGTGTATGTAGGTATAAAGATAAATATGTTTTCTCTTATAATAAAAAGAGAAATGGTTGGGAAATACCTGGTGGTCATATTGAAGAAGGAGAAACATGGGAAGAAGCAGCTAAACGAGAAATGTATGAAGAAACAGGTGCTACTAAAATAAAAGTTGAACCAATATGTGTTTATAAAATAAGTACTTATGGATTACTATGTTATTGTGAAATATTAGAAATGGAAGAATTACCAAAGGAATATGAAATGGAGAAAGTAATGTTATCTGATGATTTACCTAATAATTTAACTTATCCAGATACATATAAATTATATTTTGAAGTTGTAAAAGAAAGAAGGTTAAGTAATAAATCAAGTAGATGCTAAAGATTTTTTAGGAAAAGAAATATTAATTAAAATTGATAGGAAGCTAGGTAGTGCTCATCCTAAACATGGATTTATATATCCAGTAAATTATGGTTATGTACCTAATACTATTAGTGGAGATGGAGAAGAATTAGATGCTTATTTATTAGGCGTGTTTGAACCTGTTGATGAGTTTGTTGGAATAGTAATAGCTATTATTCATCGAACTAATGATAATGATGATAAACTAATTGTAGTACCTGATGGTATTAATTACTCAGATGATGCAATAAAAGCATTAACTGAATTCCAAGAAAGATTCTTTGAATCTATTATTATAAGGGATTAATTACACTACAAGTTTAGATAAATTAGAATAATTTAAAAATAAAGTCAACTCACGTTGACTTTTATAACACTATTTTATATAATATAAGAAGTTTTTGAGGAGGATTATAATGAAGAAAAACGTTATAGAAAAGGAAATAACTATAGAAGGTAAGGCTTGGGAAGAAGCTTTAGATAAAGCATTTACTAAATTAAATAAAAAAGCTAAAATTGATGGCTTTAGACCAGGTTCTGCACCTAAGAAAGTATATTTAAAACATTATGGAGTAGAATCATTATATCAAGAAGCTATGGACAAAGTAGTAGATGAAGCATATAAAAAAGCATTAGAAGAAACTAAAGCTATTCCAGTAGTAGAACCAACTTTAGATATTAAATCTATTGATGAAAAAAGTGTTACATTTAAATTTACTTTTATCACTAAACCAGAAGTTACTTTAGGTGATTATAAAAACTTAGGTATTAAGAAAAAAGAAGTTAAAGTAACTAAAAAAGAAATTGATGAAGAAATTGAAAAATTAAAAAATGAATATGCTGAAGTAACTACTAAAGAAGATGGAGTAGTTGAAAAAGGTGATACTGCTGTAATTGATTTTGATGGATTTGTAGATGGTAAAGCTCTAGATGGTGGACATGGTGAAAACTATCCATTAGAAATTGGATCAAATACATTTATTCCAGGATTTGAAGATGGTTTACTAGGATTAAAGGTTGGAGATACTAAAACATTAAATTTAAAATTTCCAGAAGATTATGTTGAAGATTTAAAAGGAAAGAAAGTTAAATTTGATGTTAAAGTTAACGAAATTAAAACTCGCGTATTACCTGAACTTGGTACAGAATTCTATCTTGATTTAGGCATGGATGATGTTAAAACTGAAGAAGATTTAAGAAAAGAAATTGAAAAAAATATCAGAGAAGAAAAGAAAGCTCATGCTGAAGATGAATACATTGAAGAATGTTTAAGTAAAGCTAGTAAAAACATGAAAGTTGATATTAATGAAGAAATAATTGACGAAGAAGTACATAGAATGATTCATCAATTAGAAGACCAATTAAAAATGCAAGGTTTAAATATGGAAACATATCAACAATTTACTGGTATTACTCATGAAAAGATGCATGAACAAATGGAACCAGAAGCTCGTAAGAGAGTAGAATATCGTTATTTACTAGATGCTATAGCTGATAAGGAAAAAATAGAATTTACTAAAGAAGAAGTAGAAGCTAAAGCTAAAGAAATGGCTGATAACTATGGTATTAGTGTTGATGAATTAATTAAGGCTTATGGAAGCATGGATATCGTTAAATATGATATGAGAATGCATAAAGCTATCGAAATTGTAAAGGGTGAATAATCACTCCTTTTTTTGTTGTTTTTTTGTAATGCTTTTAATATAATATATTTGAGGTAGGTGAAGTATTTTGGAAAACTGGTTATTTTGGCTAATTATTATTATTCTTTTAACTGTAATAGAAGTAGCTACTATTAATTTAGTATCAGTATGGTTTGTAGCATCAGCTATCATAGCTCTTATCTTATCATTCTTTGTAGATAGTTTCTTTGTACAATCGCTAGTCTTTGTAGTAGGAGGTTTAATTATTATGGTAATAACTCGTCCTATGTTATTAAAGACTTTTGGTAAAAGAAATACTAAAACTAATACTGATAGGATAATTGGTATGATAGGTATAGTTACTGAAGATATCAAAAAGAATCATGTTGGTGAGGTAAAAGTTGATGGCAAAAAATGGAGTGCTATTAGTGATACTCCAATAAAAAAAGATGACACTGTTATTATTGAAGAAATAGTAGGTGTTAAATTAAGAGTAAGAAAGGAAGATGAATAATGGAAATATTAATTGCGTTATTAGTTATAATTGCTATTATAGTAATTCCAAATATTAAAGTAGTTCCACAAGCTAAAAGTTATGTGGTAGAAAGATTAGGATCATATTATGCAACTTGGGGTAATGGTTTACATTTCTTAGTACCTTTTATTGATAGAATATCAAATAAAGTATCATTAAAAGAAATTGTTAAAGATTTTGCACCTCAACCAGTTATTACAAGTGATAATGTTACAATGCAAATTGATACAGTAGTTTATTTTCAAATAACAGATGCTAAATTATATACTTATGGAGTTGAATATCCAATAAGTGCTATTGAAAACTTAACTGCTACAACTCTACGTAATATTATCGGAGAACTTGAATTAGACCAAACATTAACAAGTCGTGATATTATCAATTCTAAAATGCGTTCAATTCTTGATGAAGCTACTGACCCATGGGGAATTAAAGTTAACCGTGTAGAAGTAAAAAATATCTTACCTCCAAGAGATATTCAAGATGCAATGGAAAAACAAATGCGTGCTGAACGTGAAAGAAGAGAAAAAATCCTACAAGCAGAAGGAGAAAAGAAATCTTCAATCCTTATTGCTGAAGGTGAAAAAGAGAGTGCTATTTTAAGAGCTGAAGCTCAAAAACAAAGTCAAATTAAAATAGCTGAAGGTGAAGCAGAAGCATTATTAAAACTTAAACAAGCAGAAGCTGATGGTATTAAATTACTTAAAGATGCTAAAGCTGATAAGGCAGTACTTGCATTAAAGAGCTATGAAACATTAAATAATATGGCTGATGGACAAGCTACTAAAATATTTATACCTGCAGATTTACAAGGTGTAGCAACAATAGGTACAACTCTAAAAGAAATGTTATCAGATGATGATAAGAAAACAAAATAGTAAAAAATAAAGGAGAAAAACAATGGAACTTAAAGGAAGCAAAACAGAACAAAACTTAATGGCAGCATTTGCTGGTGAAAGTCAAGCTAGAAATAAATATACTTATTTTGCTAGTAAAGCTAAGAAAGATGGCTATGAACAAATAGCTGCAATATTTGAAGAAACTGCCAATAATGAAAAAGAACATGCTAAAATATGGTTTAAATTATTAAATGGTGGTAATATACCTACAACCACTGATAATTTACTTGCAGCAGCTGAAGGTGAAAACTATGAATGGACAGATATGTATGCTGAATTTGCACGTGTTGCCAAAGAAGAAGGATTTGATCATATAGCATATCTATTTGAAGAAGTAGGCAAAATAGAAAAAGAACATGAAGAAAGATATCGTAAATTACTTGCTAATATTAATGATGAGGTAGTATTCTCAAATGATGGTGATACTATTTGGATTTGTCGTAATTGTGGTCATATTCATATTGGTAAAAAAGCTCCAACAGTTTGTCCAGTATGTAATCATCCACAAAGTTATTTCGAAAGAAAAGCTAATAATTATTAATAGATTAATAAGTTGTCAAAGTTTAGATAAACTTTGGCATTTTTTGTAGTACAATATTATAAGGAGATTCATTTATGAAAGTAATACACACATTAAATCCAATATATGATAGTAATAGCAAAATATTAATATTAGGTAGTATGCCTAGTGTTAAATCTCGACAATTAAATTTTTACTATGCAAATCCACAAAATAGGTTTTGGCCTGTATTAGAAAGATTATTTAATACAAGTATAAATGATAAAATTAATTTTTTATTAAATAATTATATAGCTTTATGGGATGTTATAAAATCTTGTGATATAGATGGTTCTAATGATGCTAGTATTAAAAATGTTGAAGTAAATGACGTTAATTATATCTTAAAAAATAGTAATATTACTAAAATATTTGTTACTGGTAAAAAAGCTTATGAATTATATAATAAGTATTTATTTAAAGAAACAAATATTGAAGCAATATGTTTACCAAGTCCTTCGAGTGCTAACGCTAAGTATTCTTTAGATGATTTAGTAAAAGAATACATTGTTATTAAACAATTTTTATAATTATTATATGAATATTTTTGCTTATAATAATAAATTATTGTTGACGTACATTTGTTCTTTATGATATTATTTGTATATACAAGAGATACAAAGGAGCAACGATATGAAAAATAATATTAAAGAAGATAACAATTTTTTGATTTATGAAGATAATAGTAATGTAAAAGTCGAGGTTTTATTACAAGATGAAAATATCTGGTTAACTCAATCTCAAATAGGTAATTTATTTAATAAAGCAAAATCAACAATTAATGAACATATTAAGAATATCTTTGAAGAAGGGGAATTAATTGAAAATTCAGTTGTTCGGAATTTCCGAACAACTGCGAATGACGGTAAAAATTATAATGTCAATTATTACAACCTTGATATGATTATAGCGATTGGGTTTAGAGTTAAATCTAATCGTGGTACACAATTTAGAATATGGGCAAATAAAATATTGAAAGAATATTTGGTAAAAGGATATAATTTAAATGTTGAAAGGTTTAAAAATAATGGTTATGATCCTTATTTTGATGAGTTACTAGAAAAAATAAGAGATATACGATCTAGTGAAAAAGTTTTTTGGAGAAAAGTGTTGGATATTTATGCTACTAGTATTGATTATAACCCGAAAGAAAAAATTACTATTGATTTCTTTAAAACTGTTCAAAACAAAATGCATTACGCTGTTTCAAAAAAAACTGCTGCTGAAATTGTATATAATAGAGTAGATTGCAATAAGAATAATATAGGTTTAACAAATTTTAAGGGAGATACTCCTACTAGGTCAGAGACTGAAATCGCTAAAAATTATTTATCATTAGAGGAATTAGAAATATTAAATAGATTAGTATCAGCTTACCTTGACCTTGCTGAAATTAATGCCTTAAAACGAAAGGTGATGACTATGGAAGATTGGATAAAGGAATTAGATAGTTTCTTAACTATGACTCACAATGATATTTTAAAGTCTAAAGGTAGTATTTCACATGAACAAGCATTAATCAAAGCACACGAAGAATATGATAAATATATGAAAAACCATTTAACAAAAGCAGAAAAAGATTATTTAGAAATAATGAATATTGATATGAAAGAGTTAAATTAGAAAAAAATAAAAAAGATTAAAAAGTGATAGAAATATATTATTAAATATGATAGAATTGTTTTATAAGAATATAGAGTCTGGTAAATTTATACCGACTTTGAAAGGTGTTGTTGAATATGGCTAAAAATCAAAATCGGGGGGGGGCTTTGTAATAAAAAATTAACAAGCCTTTCTAAAACTTTAGTAGGTGAGAACCTATGATAGTCAGGGGTAAAAATCTTTATTTAAAGAAGAATAATAAAAAGAAAAAGATAATAATAAGCTCAATAATAGTAGCTATACTTGTAATAGTAGTAAGTAGTTATAGTTACGCTTTATGGAGTGCTACAGAACAACAAGAAGGTTTTAATCAAGTAAATATTAGTTGTTTAGATTTAGTAGTTAATGATAATAAACCAATTAACTTAGTTAATGCATATCAATTAAGTGATAGTGAAGCTTTAGAACAAGTACCATATACCTTTAAAATAACTAATAATTGTAATAGTGATGAGTATGTAAGTATTCAGTTAGATATGAAAAGTAGTAATACACTATCTACAAACAATTTAAGATTATCATTGATAAGTGATAATGATTATATAGTATGGCCATCTACTATAAGTGAATTATCAGATAGTAGTGAAATAAATATAGATAGATATAATACTGCTAAGAAATTAGAGATAGAAAAAATAGATGGAAACACTACCAAAGAATATAACCTATATTTATGGATAGATGAAGATACACCATATGAAGATATTAATAACAAAGTATTTGAAAGTAAGATAGAAATAGTAAATACAGAAGCACCAGAAAATACTAATCCAACTAAATGGCATATAACATATGATTTAGATGGAGGAACAATCTCAAAAATAAACAGAACAGAATATGATGAAAATGATATTGATTTTACATTGAATACTCCAACTAGGGAAGGATATACCTTTGCAGGATGGAGTGGTGGTAAGAATTTGTTTGATGAAGAAACGATACTTATGGCTATTGATGGAGCAAAAAAAGAAAATGATTATTACATATTTCACCCATATTATGCACATGTTATGACTTTTGAAAATGGAATACCTAATTTGAGTATTCGTGCGAATTCAAAATATGCCATTTCAGCGCTTGGCCATACCGATTATCAAGAAGAATATGGTACATATCAACAGTTTGATATTAATCAATATTATTATGATGGCACATCTAGTCTTATTCGTATAAGTGGTAGTAATGATATTAAACAAATTGATATTTCAGATATAAATAAAGACATAATTAAAATTTATTTTTCTTATGGCAGAGGGACTTACGTCAATTCAAAAGTTTATTTGAAATATTTACAAATAGAAGAAGGTACTGAAGTAACAGATTATGAACCATACATTAATAATCAAACTACAGTAACAATACCAAAAGGTAGCACAGGTAATAGAACTTATACAGCCAACTGGATAGCAAACTAATAACACTACAAATATATAGTGTTATCTTTTTTGATATAATATTAGCACTCGGTATTGACAATTGCTAATTATAGAGTTATAATCGTCATGAAAGTGAGGGGATTATGATGTATCCAAATAATCAAGAGGAAGAAAATGTTTTAGAAAAATATGGACGTGATATTACAAAAAATGTTACAGATAACAAAGTTGATCCAGTTATTGGTAGAGATGAAGAAATCCGTAATGTAATTAGAATATTATCACGTAAGACAAAGAATAATCCGGTATTAATTGGTGAACCTTGTGTAGGTAAAACAGCTATAGTTGAAGGACTTGCGTGGCGTATCATTAAAGGTGATGTTCCTAATAGCCTTAAAAACAAAACTGTCTGGGAATTAGATTTAGGTGCGTTAGTAGCAGGTGCTAAATATCGTGGTGAATTTGAGGAAAGATTAAAAGCAGTCTTAAAAGAAATAGAAAATAGTAATGGTGACATTATTATGTTTATTGATGAAATCCATATGATTGTCGGTAGCGGAGCAGAAGGTACTATGGATGTTGGTAATATGTTAAAACCGATGCTTGCACGTGGTGAAATCCGTTTGATTGGTGCTACTACATTAAATGAATATCGAAAATTCATTGAAAAAGATGGTGCGTTAGAGCGAAGGTTGCAAAAAGTTAAGGTTAGTGAACCAAGTGTTATTGATACAATAACTATTTTACGTGGATTAAAACAAAGATTTGAGGTATTCCATAAAGTTAATATTAAAGATAATGCCTTAGTAGCAGCAGCAACCCTAGCTGATAGATACATTACTGATCGATACTTACCAGATAAAGCTATAGATTTAGTTGATGAAGCTTGTGCTACCATTAAGATGCAACTTGATAGTGTTCCAGTTGAACTTGATACTTTAACTCGTGATATTATGCGTTTAGAAATAGAACGCCAAGCACTAAAAAAAGAAAAAGATGAATTAAGTATTAAACGTCGTGAAAAGATTGAAAGTGAAATAGAAGATTTAAAACAAAAAGAAAAAGCTATGCGCGATACTTGGGAAGATGAGAAAAATCTTAATGAAAAAATCAATAATAAGAAAGAAGAAATTGAAAAGGCACGCTTTGATTTAGATAAAGCTGAAAACAACTATGATTTAGAAAAAGCAGCAGTGTTACGTCATGGTACTATTCCAAAATTAGAAAAAGAATTAAATGAATTAAATAATAAAGTTGATTCTAAAATATTAAGTGATGTAGTAGATGAAGAATCTATAGCTGGTATTATTGCTAAATGGACTAATATTCCAATTAAAAAACTAGTAAGTGGCGAAAAAGAAAAACTACTTAACCTAGAAAATAACTTAAAGAAACGTGTTAAAGGGCAAGATAATGCAATTAAGTTAGTAAGTGAAGCAATAATTAGAGCTCGTAGTGGTATTAAAGATCCTAATCGTCCTATTGGTTCATTTATATTCTTAGGACCAACTGGTGTAGGTAAAACAGAAATAGCTAAAAGTTTAGCTTATGAATTATTTGATGATGAAAGACATATGGTAAGAATTGATTGTAGTGAATATATGGAAGCGTTTAATGTCTCTCGTTTAGTCGGAGCTCCTCCAGGATATGTAGGATATGATGAAGGTGGACAACTTACTGAAGCAGTAAGACGTAATCCTTATAGTATTGTTTTGTTTGATGAAATAGAGAAAGCTCATCCTGATGTATTTAATATTTTATTACAAATATTAGATGATGGTCGAATAACTGATTCACAAGGTAGAACAGTTGATTTTAAAAATACTATTATTATTATGACAAGTAATTTAGGTAGTGAATATATTTTAGATAATGAAAATAATTCTACTGAATTAGTATTAAATGAATTAAAACACCATTTTAGACCAGAGTTTATTAATCGTATTGATGAGGTTATTGTCTTTAATAAATTAGATAAATCAGTTGTATATGATATTATTGATAAGATAATTCATGAAACTGAATCTCGTTTAAGTGATTTACAAATTAGTATTAAACTTACTAAAGGTTGCAAAGATTTTATCTTAGAAGAAGCATATGACTCTAATTACGGTGCTAGACCAATTAAAAGATATATAACTCGAAATATAGAAACATTGCTTGCTAATTATATTATAGAAGACAAGATTAAATATAATTCTAAAATAGTAATTGATGTAGAGAATGGTGAATTTATTATAAAGTGGTAATAATTATTACTGCTTTTTTCTTGTTTTAAATTTTTATTTATGATAGTATAAATTTTATATTTAAGGAGGGTATCTATGAGTGAAGAATTATATTATGCTCTAATTTATAAGAAAATAAAAATAACTGATAATTCTTATGCCTTTAAATGTATCGGTATGGCGAAAAACGCTATTATGGATTATGAAGATTATTTTTATGAGATTCAATATACAGATGATAATAACGAAGAAAAAAGAGTTAAATATTTAGAAAATCCATACTATATACTTAGTGATGAAGATATTTGCTATTTTTATTCTACCGATAAAGAATCTTTATTAGAAGAATATGGATATGATTTAGATGATGATGAGCTAGCTGATATCTATTTTTCTTCAATTAAAAATAGTCTAGTATTTACATATTATGATAAAGAAGAAGATGGTATTAAAGTATTTACTACAAACGAAGTAGCATTACATGAATATTTTGATAAAGAAGAATTTTTACGTTCATGTTATTTATCTTATGATAGTGATGAAGAAGAAAGATTATCTTTAAGTGTAAAAGATTTAAAAGATATAGTTAAATTAATTGAAGATAACCAAACATCCTTTTTAAAAGAAAGAATACTTGAAACAAGTAGTGCAAATCAATATCAAAGAGAAAGATTTAAACATGCTGTTAAAATAATGAACGATACAAAGACTGTTGAAGAAATATTGGGCGAATTAAATAGTTTAATTGGCTTAGATAATATTAAAAATCGTGTTGAGAAATTAAGAAAAAATTTGATATTTAGAAATAAAACTAAAGATTTATTAAACTTAAAGGCACCTAACTTACATATGGTATTTAATGGTAACCCTGGAACTGGTAAAACTACAGTAGCTAGAATAATAGGTAAGTTATTATATAAAATGGGTTATGTTAAGAATAATACTTTTGCTGAAGCAACACCTCGTGAATTAATAGCAGAATATGTTGGTCAAACTGCTGTAAAAACTAAAGATTTTATTGATGCTAATAAGGGTGGAGTAATATTTATTGATGAAGCTTATATATTGTCTGGAAAAGCCCAAAAATTTGGTGATGAGGCTATTGTGGAAATATTAAAAGAATTAGAAAAAAATGAGACAGTATTTATTTTTGCAGGATATAAAAATGAAATGGAACAATTTATAGAGATGAATCCAGGGCTTGAATCTCGAATAGGGGTAAAATTGAATTATAAAGATTATTCTTTAGATGAATTATATAGTATATTTGAAAGTAAAGTAAAGAATATGAAATTAAAAATAGAAAATGATGTCAAAGATAAAGTGATTAGTATATTAGAAGATGCTATGAAAGAAGAACACTTTGGGAATGGTAGATTTATTGATAATTTAATTGATAATATTATATTAGAACATGCATTTAATACTGAGCAAATAACTGATACTGAGTATTTAACAACAATCCACAGTGAAGATATAAATAATAGTTTAACCAGTAGCTTATTTCATAAACCTGCTACTAAGCAAATAGGTTTTCATAAATAGTTAGTATAAAATAATATTTTTGGCCTATCCTAATTATTAGGAGGAACGAATATGGAAAATATTAATGCATTAGATGAAATACATAAAGGAGCTTGCATGGGTACAGATGCAATTGATTGTATCTTAGACAAAATTAATGATAAAAACTTTAAAGCGGAAGTTGAAAGGGAATATGATAATTATCAAGATATCGAAAAGATAATTGAAGAAATATATCCTAAGTATAATGATGGTAATCCTCATGAAACTGGAGTAATGACCAAAGCTATGACTAGTATGCATATTGAAATGAAAACATTAACTGATGAATCAGATTCTAAATTAGCAGAATTGTTATTACAAGGAGTTAATATGGGGGTTATTGAGGGTAGAAGAATTTTGAATAAAAAAGAAATTAATAAAGAAGTTGAAGATATTGTTTCAAAATATGTAACTATGCAAGAAGAAAGTGTAGAAGCTTTAAAAAAATATTTATAATTATTAATTTGAATACTTTACAAGTATTCTTTTTTTATTTTCTAATTAAAATGATTGTCATTTTATAAATATCCATTTATAATTAATAATGTTCTATTCATATATAAATAGAATATTAAGAAAGGAATTATGTTGATGATTAAATTAATAAAAAATTTTACTAAAAAAGATTGGTTTTTAATTCTAATATGTTTTACTTTAATTTTTGGACAAGTATGGTTAGATTTAAAAATACCAGATTATATGTCAGAAATTACAGTTTTAGTTCAAACTAAAGGTAGCAAGATGAAAGATATACTAACCAATGGTGGATATATGATGTTATGTGCTTTTACCTCCCTTGCCTTAGCTTTTCTAGTAGGGTATATTTCTAGTAATATATCTGCGACTTTTTCAATGAAAGTTAGAAAAAAATTATTTGATAAAGTAGAAAAGTTAGCATTATCAGAGGTTAAACAATTCTCAACTAGTAGTTTAATAACACGTACTACTAATGATATAACTCAAGTTCAAATGTTTATTTCAATGGGAATGCAATTGCTTATTAAAGCTCCAATTACAGCTATTTGGGCAATTACTAAAATATTAGGCAAAAGTTGGCAATGGAGTGTAGCAACTTCTATTGCGGTCTTAATTTTATTAGTTTTAATTGCCATTGTTATAAAAGTAGTAATACCTCGCTTTAAATTAATTCAAAAACTAAATGATAAATTAAATGGAGTTACTCGTGAAAACTTAACAGGTATTAGAGTTATTAGAGCTTTTAATGCTGAAAAATATCAAACCGATAAGTTTGAAGATGCTAATAGTTCTTTAACATATCAACATATTTTTAACCAAAAAATATTTGCTATACTTTCTCCAGTAATGTATTTAACAATGTATTTCTTAACATTATCTATCTATTTAATTGGAGTTTATTTAATTAAAGATGCTATGCTTGCTGATAAAATTAGTCTATTTGGTGATATGGTTGTATTCTCATCATATGCAATGCAAGTAATTATGTCATTTTTAATGCTTGCAATGATCTTTATGATGTTACCTAGAGCTAGTGTAAGTGCTAGTCGTATTAATGAAGTAATTGAAGCTAAAATAACTATTAAAGATGGTACTTATAATAGTGATACTGATATTAAAGGTGAAGTAGAGTTTAAAAATGTTTCATTTAAGTATCCAGATGCTGATGAATATTTACTTAAAAATATTTCGTTTAAAGCTAGTAAAGGGGAAACAATTGCATTTATTGGATCAACTGGTAGTGGTAAATCAACTTTAATTAATTTGGTTCCACGTTTTTATGAAGTTACTGATGGTGAAGTATTAGTTGATGGAATTAATGTTAAAGATTATAAACTAAGTTGTTTAAATAAAAAAATAGGTTATGTATCCCAAAAAGCAGTAATTTTTAATGGTACTATTAAATCTAATGTAGCTTATGGTGAAGGAATAGAAAAAGTAACTAATGAGAAAATAGAAGAAGCAATTAAAGTGGCTCAAGCTAATGATTTTGTTCTTAAACTAGATAAAAAGTATGATAATCATGTAGCTCAATCTGGTACCAATTTAAGTGGTGGCCAAAAACAAAGATTATCTATTGCCAGGGCTATAGCTAAGCATCCCGAAATTTATATATTTGATGATTCTTTCTCAGCCTTAGACTATAAAACTGACTTTAATTTAAGAAAAGAATTAAAGAAATATACTAAAGATGCTACATGTTTAATAGTTGCTCAAAGAATAGGTACGATTATGCATGCTGATAGAATAGTAGTTTTAGATAATGGCGAGTGTGTTGGTATCGGCACTCATAAAGAATTGTTAAAAAAATGTGAAGTATATAAGCAAATTGCTTTGTCACAAATAACAGAGGAGGAGTTAGAAAATGCATAATCAACAAGAAGAAAAAGCAAAGGACAGTAAGCTAGCATTTAAAAGATTATTTCGTGAATTAAAATCATATAAAAAACTTATTGTAATCTCTTTACTAGTAGCAGCTCTAGCTTCTGTATTATCTATTATAGCTCCAAATAAATTATCAGATTTAACTGATGAAATAACTAAAGGCTTAATTATTAATACTAAGAATATGGAGCAATTAACTACTAGTATCACAAATGAATTAAAAAATGATTTACCTAGAATTATTCCTAATATTTTACAAATGGATTTAAGTGAATCTACTATCAATAAAATTAATAGCGATAAAAATATTAGTAATGAAGATAAAAAGAAATTGTTTGATATATTAGCTAGTAGTGATAATAGTATGTTACAAAAATTAAGTACATTACCAAATAGCATACTAGAAAGTATTTTACCTACAACTATTTATAATAATGTAGTAATTACTACAAATGATAAAATTGCATTATTAAAAATAAGTAGTAATATGAGTAATGAAGGAAAAAAGAATAACATTACATTACCAGAAAGTATTGGCAAAGTTTTATTTAGTGAGAAACAAATAGATGGAACAATTATTACGAGTAGTGAACAAGCTACATTTATTACAGAAATGTCTAAAATTGATAGTGATAATCAAAGTGAAATATATAAAAAATTAGATACTATGCCTAAAAGTATTAGAAAGATAGTAGCTCCTAGTATGAACATGAAAAATATTTATATAATAGTTATCGTATTAGCTATTATATACTTAATTAGTGCATTATTTAATTTTATTGAATCTATATGTATGACTTTAGTATCAAATAATTTTGCAAAAGAATTAAGGAGTGATATATCTGATAAGATTAATAAATTACCATTAAAGTTTTTTGATAAACATCAAACAGGTGATATATTATCCAGAGTAACTAATGATGTTGATACCATAGCTCAAACTTTAAATACATCACTAGGTACTTTAGTTAGTGCTATTGCATTATTTATTGGCTCAATTATTATGATGTTTTATACTAACTGGATTATGGCTTTAACGGCAATATTCGCAAGTGTATTTGGTTTTATTTTTATGGCTTTAGTATTAGGTAGAAGTCAAAAATACTTTAATGCTCGTCAAATAGAGTTAGGTAAGTTAAATAGTCACATAGAAGAAATATATTCGGGTATTACCATAGTTAAAGCGTATAATGGTGAAAAAGAAGCTAATAAAAAGTTTGATAAGTTAAATAAAAGTGTTTATGAATGTAATCGTAAAAGTCAATTCTTATCTGGGTTAATGATGCCAATGATGCAATTTATTGGAAACTTTGGCTATGTTGCAGTATGCATAGTAGGAGCATTACTAGTATCTAATGATAAAATTACATTTGGAGTAATTGTAGCATTTATTCTTTACGTTCGATTATTTACTTCCCCTCTATCACAAATTGCCCAAGCAGCTACTAGTCTACAATCAGCAGCAGCAGCTAGTGAAAGAGTATTTGAATTTATTGATGAAGAAGAAATGATTGATGAATCTAGCTTATCTAAAAAATTAGATAAGAATAAAGTTAAAGGTAACATCGAATTTAAAAATGTAGTATTTACATATGATGGAAATGATAAACCAACTATTAAAAACTTCAGTGCCAAAGTTAAAAATGGAGAGAAGATTGCTATAGTAGGGCCAACTGGAGCAGGTAAAACTACAATGGTTAATTTACTTATGAAATTCTATAATATTAATGATGGAGATATATTAATTGATGGGGTATCAATTAATGATTTAAGTAGAGAAAACATTCATGAGTTATTTACCATGGTATTACAAGATACATGGTTATTTGAAGGAACGATAAAGGAAAACATTATTTATAATCGTGAAAATGTAAGTGATGAAAAATTAAAAGAAGTATGTAAGACTGTCGGAATAGATCATTTTATTAAAACTTTACCAAAAGGATTTGATTCTATTATTAGTGATAATGATAGTGTTTCTAGTGGTCAAAGACAACTTCTTACTATAGCTCGTGGTATGATTGAAGATGCACCATTCTTGATTCTTGATGAAGCAACTAGTAATGTTGATACTAGAACTGAGGAATTAGTTCAAAAAGCAATGGATAAATTAACAGAAGGTAGAACATCATTCATTATTGCTCATAGATTATCTACTATTAAAAATGCTGATTTAATACTTGTTATGAAAGACGGAAATATAATTGAACAAGGTAACCACAATGAATTAATGAAACAAAAAGGGTTCTATGCCGACCTTTATAACTCTCAATTTGAATTGTAATATTTACAATTCTTTTTTGATAAATTTAGACAATATTTGCTATTGCAAAAGTTGTATATTATTGGTATAATTTTTCTTGTTGTTAAAAAAATCAATAGAAAGATTGGGATAAAAATGGACTATCAAAAACTATATAATGATTTAGATGACATGATTAAATTATTAGAAAATACAACTGATAAAAACAAGAAAAATATAATAATAAGTGATATTTATTTATATTCATCTAAAATATTAGAATTAAATGATGATATAAGTTTAATTTCGTTAATTGATGATGAAAATATTAAAAATGTTATTAATAAGATGAAATTATATAATTTAAAATGTTTTTATAAGAATTTTTTAACTAATGCAAAATATACAATAAAATTAACTAATAGTATTCAAAGAGAATTATTATCATATTTTACATATCAAAATAAAAATGATAACAATCCTCAAATTGAATTAAATGACTTATTAGATATTATTAAAGTGTTTTTTAGTAACAAGTATCCAGAATACTTTGAATTAGTAGATAATATATTAAGTAATATTATAGTAGGTGAAGATTATAATACTTATCTATATTCATATTCTTTAAATGAAGCCAATTTAATAATTAAAAAAGATAATTATACAATAGAAGATGCTTTAGTAATAATTAAATATATATCTACTATGATTGACCAGATAGTTAATAAAAATAATCCATTTAACGATTTAAAAATCAGCTTCAATAATACTTTAGGAGATTTTAATTCTTTAGCAGCAGTTGATTATTTAGCTAAGTTAAAGATAATTGATATCAAAAAACAAATGATAAATAAATATTTAGATGAATTATGTGATTATTCTTTAAGATTAAATGATTTAATGTATGATTTACAAGGTGAAAGTAAAAGTGCTAACATTTTAAATAACTATGTTAAATTACAAAAAGAAACTAATAATTTCTATAGTAGATTAACATCACTTGTATATTATGATAAGTATTTAAAAGATGAAGCAAATGCTTTATTAAGTTTAAATATGTTTATAAAGTCTACTAATAAAGATGATATTAATTATATGATTAATAATTATAGTATCGATGAACTTGATTTACTTGAATGTAATAGTTTAAAAAGAATAAAATAATTATTTTAAAAAAGTAATAGTTTATGTTATATTAATAAGAGAAGGTGTATTATGACAAATAAAGAATTAGCAGATTTAATATTTCCCGATATTACTAAAACAGTAGCAGATTATGAAGCTTTATATCCAGAAAGAGATTTATCAGAAAATGCGAAAGTAACGAGATATGCTCCAAGTCCTACTGGATTCATGCATATTGGTAATTTTTTAGCAGCTATAATAGATTATGTTATTGCTAAAAATAGTGGAGGAGTTTTCTTTTTAAGAAATGAAGATACTGACCAAGCCAGAGAAGTGGAAGGAGCAGTAGAATACATTAGACACGTATTAGAACATTATAAGTTAAATCCTGATGAATATGAATATAAAGATACATTAGAACAAAAAGGAAGTTATGGACCTTATATTCAATCTAAACGTAAAGAAATATATCATGCTTTTATTAAGCATTTAATAATTGAAGGTAAAGCTTATCCTTGCTTTATGACTCAAGAAGAAATGGATGCTGCTAGAGAAGCTCAAACTAAAGATAAAAGAAGAATAGGTATTTATGGCAAATATGCTAAATATCGTTATATATCTAATGAAGAAGCTGCAGAACGTATTAATAATGGAGAAAAATATACTATTCGTTTAAGAAGTGAAGGAGATTTTAATCGTAAGTTTAAATTTAACGATTTAGCTAATGGGGAAATGGAATTTCCAGAAAATGATATTGATATTCCAATTATGAAATCATCTAATTTACTTCCGACATATCATTTTGCTCATTTAGTAGATGATCACTTAATGCGTACTACTCACGTAGTAAGAGGGCAAGAATGGATGAGTTCAGTACCAATTCATTATGAATTATTTAAAACTTTTGGGTTTAAAATGCCTAAGTATGTTCATATACCTTTAATCTTGAAAAAAGATGGAGACAAAGTTAGAAAAATATCTAAGAGATTAGATCCAGAGGCACGTATGACTTATTATGAAGAAAAAGGTTATCCTATTTATGCTGTTATTGAAGCTATAATGACTATTGCTAATTCTAATTATGAAGCATGGAGAGAAGGACATCCTGATGCTGATTTTACAGAATTTGAATTCTCACCTAAAAAGATGAGTAAGAGTGGGGCGTTATTTGATTTAGATAAATTAGATAATATTTCTAAAAACTATTTAAGCAGATTAAAAGCTGGAGAAGTATTTGATTTACTAGATACTTATACTAAGGAATATGATAAAGATTTTAATGAAATAATTAATAAATACAAAGAATATACTATTAATGTACTAAATATTGAAAGAGAGCAAAAGAAGCCTCGTAAAGATTATGCATCACTAAGTGAAATTAAAAATGGTATTTGGTATATGTATAATGAATTATTTACTAATGTAGAGTATAATTTTGATACAAAATTTAGTAATGAAGATATAAAAGAAATATTAAATACTTATTTTAATGATTATTATAATGAATCAGACGATAAAGATACTTGGTTCAATAAAATGAAAGAAATGGCTGAAAAATTAGGCTATTGTACTAATATGAAAGAGTATAAAGAAAATCCGGATAATTACAAAGGTAGTATAGCTGAGGTATCTAACGTTATTAGAATTGCAGTAACTAGTAAAGACCAAAGCCCAGATTTATATGAGATACTAAAACTTCTTGGTAAAGAAAGAGTATTAAATAGAATCAAAAATATATAAAAATTTACATGAACTTGACAAAATTATAAAAATGTGATACAATTGTTCACGTAATGGAGATGGCACACTATTCTAGTCAAATCCTTTATTATGAAGACGGGAATAAACCACCGTTAAAGAGCATACCTGTGAAACTTCTGGTGTTTGCTTCTTACGCCCAGTTTGGGGTGGATGCTGGAAGGATAGAATAATGGGAGGTTTATAATGGCATATAAATTAAGCCCATTATTTTGGAGACCTAAACTTGTGGAAGACCTATACGTGATAAGCTGATGGATCATCTACGACTTAGGATTGAAACCTACTATGTGGCGAAAGTTATGAGTAGCGTAGCTTGTCTTGAGTGAAATAGTTGGGATTTATGAGCTGACTAATTAATTTGGCCAAACTAATTAGTAAACTGCATAATGAAATCTATTTTGCAAAAAAGAATTAATAATAAAGCTTGGTGAGGAAATCTCCTAGAGTGATGTCGTTTGGGATTGCAGTGGGTACTAAGTGGTGATCAAGCCATACAGAATTTTTGTATTAGTTTCTAGAAATGGGGAACCGCTAGACTGGTAACGGTCTTGTAGAAACTAGGGAAATCCTGCTTGACCTAAGACCCAAAGTTTACCAAATGATAGCCATTGTAAATTTATTATTTAAGCAAAGTGATTTGCTTTTTTTATTTGCTTGAAAAATTGTGGTTGACGGGAATCTTTTTTATAAAAAAATAGCAATCATGTTGCTATTTTTCTATATAGTAAGCGTAGTACTCATCATAAGTTATGTCATCTTCATAAACTTTAGTTGCAGCTTCAACACCTACATAACGATAGTGCCAAGCTTCAAAGCTATAGCCAGTTATATTTTCTTTATCTTTAGAATAACGTAAGATAAATCCATACTTATGAGCATTATCTTTTAACCATGCATAAGCTGCAGAGTTCTCAAAAGTTTTTGTAGAAGTATTATCTATACTAAAAATATCTAATGATAAACCAGTTTGATGCTCACTATGCCCAGGTCTAGCAGCATATTTATCAGCATATGCTTCACCATTTTTTGCTTTATAACTATTATAAACAGCTTCTTGATCAGAGTATGATCTGTAAGCTGAATTAACCATTAAATGAATACCATTTTCTTTTGCAGCATTCCACATATTTATATATGCATCTACTGTTTCTTTAGTAGCTTGTCTTGTTCCAAAAGCATAGTTAGTGTTAATAGTGACTAAGTCCTCAGGTACATAATCTTCCGGTAAGCGATAATACTTATTACAATTTAATAAAATACCTTTTGATATATCTGATTCTATTGTATGTTCATAAAAATCATAATTAGTTAATGTATTTACTTTTAAAACTATTTCAGTTAAAGATAAGTTAGCATTTTCTTTTTCATAAGCTAAATAATCATCTAATTTATTAGCTATATAATACTTTTCTTTTAATAGATTTAGGACAGTTTTATTCTTAGGTACAGAAAGTAACCAATCTAATCTTTTATTATCAAAGTTTTTTTCTAAAATTTTAACTTCTTCTAATTTATAACCATGTTGCAATAATTTATATTCATATGTTTGTTTATATTTATAATCTTTATATAATTTTATTCCACTGTAACCAAGTAATCCTACTATAATAAGAAGTACTAAAAATTTATAAACACCTTTTTTTAATTTTCTCTTTTTCTTTGTCAAAACAACCATCTACTTTCTAAATAATTATATCAGTAAAAAAAGTTTTTGACAATAATATAAGGATGTAGTAAACTTGATAGTAAGGTGATAGTAGTGAATAATAATAAAGAAATCTTAAAGTATTGTCCTAATTATTATAAGATAGTTAATACTGATTATACAGAAGATGATATTATTACGGAAAAAATAATAAAAATATATGAAAATTATGTTTGCAAAATAAATAGTAATAATTTAGATGAATTAAATAAATTAAAAGTTTTTGACACCGCAATTAATAAATATATAGAAGATAATATGTTTCGTAAAGAAATGAAAGAAAAAATCTTAACTCTTAGAGTTAAGAAAACAGGAGATGTTTTAAGAAATATAGTTGATAGTATAATTGATATTTTTGAAAACTATATTATGTTTGCAACAAGGAAAATTAATATATCTAGATGGATTTAGGAAATAGTACATTAGTATTATTTCTTTTTATTTATACCAATCGTACCTCCAAAAGAAGATGAAGTAAGTAGTATTAAATAATAGATTATAGTATTAATACTAAACTTGGTTCTAAAGAATATTAGATTTAATATTAGTAAAATAATAAGCATAACTATACCTAGCTTTAATCCAGTTATAAACCCTTTACTACTAGCTTTTTTACCATGAATATATCCTAATACTAAGAATAAGATTACCATACTTATTAATGAAATAACTGTTGTTACATTTTTGTTTAAACCAAAGAGATTCAACAGAGATAAAACTAAAGTAATGATAAAGATAATAGCAATGTAGTAGCCAATATTTTTTAAATAATTTAATAACTTTTTCATATAATCACCTAATTAATCGTATGATATGATTAAAAAATTATGAAATATACCATAATTATAATAGGTGATTTTATTATGGAATTATTTTCAATTATATATCGAACTATATTCTTTTATTTTTTTATTACTATTTGTTATCGTATTATGGGTAAAAGAGAAGTTGGCCAACTAGGAATAATTGATTTAATAATATCGATATTAATAGCTGAAATGGTTGCTATAAGTATTGAGAATATTAAACAATCTATATTTATGACTATTGTACCAATTATTCTTTTAGTAGGTATTGAATTAGTATTAGGGTTTATCTCTTTAAAAAATCAAAAGATTAGAACTATATTAGATGGTAAGCCTTCTTTAATTATTAGTAATGGTAAAATAAATTATCATGAAATGATTAAACAAAGATATACGATGGATGATTTGCTTTTAAGTTTAAGGCAAAAAGAAATAAGAAATTTAGAAGATGTTGAATATGCTTTTTTAGAACCCAATGGTAAATTATCAATATTTAAATATAATTTTATGAAACTTAAAGGTTACTACCCAATGCCAATAATAATCGATGGGGTAATTCAATATAAATCACTAGGTCAAATCAAAAAGAATAAAGCTTGGCTAGATGAAGAATTAAATAAAAGAAACTTAACTAGTAAAGATATCTTTTATGCATTTTACAAATATAATAAAATCTTTTTAATAAAGAAGAGTGATATAAAATAGCATAAATTACCAATCATTTGTTCGTGACAAATAACACGAACTATTGTATACTATACATAGGTGGTAAATATGACATTAAAAGAAAAACTAATTATTCTTAGTGATAGTGCCAAATATGATGCCTCTTGTTCATCTAGTGGCAGTACACGTTCAAACAAAGATGGAGTAGGTAGTGTAGCTTATAGTGGAATCTGTCATTCGTTTAGTAGTGATGGTAGGTGTATATCATTACTTAAAATACTTATGACTAATTCTTGTATATTTGACTGTAAATACTGTATTAATCGTAAAAGTAATAATGTTAAAAGAGCTATATTTACTCCGGAAGAAATATGCGAGATTACTATGAATTTTTATAAAAGAAACTATATTGAAGGTTTATTTTTAAGTTCTGGTATTATTAAAAGTGCCGACTACACTATGGAACGTCTTATTGAAACGTTGTATTTACTTCGTAGTAAATATCATTTTAACGGCTATATCCATGTAAAAGCTATACCAGGAGCAAGTGAGTATTTACTAAAGAAATTAGGAAGACTAGCAGATAGAATTAGTGCTAATATTGAATTACCAACTGATTCTTCTTTGAAATTACTAGCGCCAGATAAAAATAATGATAACATTAGTAAAATTATGAAAAGTGTTAAAGAAAATAAGAGTAGGAATTTTGCACCGGCTGGTCAAAGTACGCAAATGATAATAGGAGCAACTCATGAAACCGATTTAGATATATTAAGCAAAAGTGAATCTTTATATAACAGATATGATTTAAAAAGAGTATTTTATTCTGCATATATTCCGGTTAATAAAGACAAGCTATTACCTTCTTTATCACTTCCACCTTTAACTCGTGAACATCGCCTTTATCAGGCGGACTGGTTACTAAGATTTTATAATTACCAAGTAGATAATTTATTAGATAAGAATAATCCTAACTTTAATGTTTTAATTGATCCTAAAGCTGATTGGGCTTTAAGACACTTAAATGAGTTTCCTAAAGAAATTAATAAGTCTAGTTATTATGATTTATTAAAAATACCTGGTATTGGTCCTAAGTCAGCCAAAAAAATTATATTAGCTAGACGAGTATTCAAAATAGAGTTTAACGACTTAAAGAAAATGGGAATATCATTAAAAAGAGCTAAGTATTTTATTACGTGTAATGGTAAATATTTTGCTGCATCTTCAATATTTAATAAAAACTTTATTGAAAAGAATTTAGTTTTAGAAGATAAAGCAAGTATTAATAGTACGGGTAGACAGTTGTGCTTATTTAATGAATAAAACTTATTTATATAATGGTAGTTTTAACTCATTAATATCTTTAGTAGGAGATTTAATCTATTTAAAAATAACTCCTAGTGATATTAAAAGTGATAAAGAATATAAAATAAATTTATTAGATGAACCCGTACAGCTTAATTTAGAAAAGAAGATTAATCTATTTGATTATTTATCTTATAATGTCATTCATATTGTTTATTATTGTTATCTATCCAGTGTAGACAATAAAGAATTAATTATCTATTACTTTATTAAAAATGCTTTAAAATATAAAAGTAAAATATTTAATCATCGTGATTTAAATTGCGTAAATAAAATACTGAAGATTGCTCATAATGTAGGTAATGAAGCCCATAAATTAAAAGGCTTTTTAAGATTTAAACAAATGAAAAATAATTTTTATTATGCAGAATACGAATCTACTAATAATGTTATAGAAATACTTGCTAATCATTTTAAAAAAAGACTTAATAAAGATTATTGGATTATTAAAGATGTTAAAAGAAATAATTATGCTTTATATGATTTAAAAAAGATAATGTATTTAACAGAAGATGAAATAATAAAACTTAATTTAGATAAAAATAGTGAAGAAGACATAGTTGAAGATTTATGGAAAACATTTTTTAAAACTGTTGCTATAAAAGAAAGAAAAAACTTAAAGTGTCAAATGAACTTTATGCCTAAAAAATATTGGAATTATATAATTGAGATGGAGGATAGTAATGAAGAAGGTAATAAATAACGAAGAATTAAAAAAAGTAATGTTAGATGCAGTTAATTTACTATGTGATACAGTATCATCTACATTAGGTCCAAGTGGTAATAATGTAATAATTAATAATGATGAGGTAAGTCCATATATTACAAATGATGGGGTAACTATTGCTAATTCAATTGAAAGTGATGATATTAAAATTAATACTATTTTAGATATTTTGAAAGAAGCTGCTAATAAAACTAATCAATTAGTCGGAGATGGGACTACAACAACTTTAGTGCTATTACAAAGTATATTTAAGCATGGTTTAGATTTAATTAATAATGGTAAGGATGCCATAGTTTTAAAAAAAGAGTTAATATCTGCTACTAAAGAAGTTGTAGAAATGATTAATAATGAAAAAAGAAAACCTAATAAAGAAGATTTAATTAATGTGGCTTGTACTTCTTGTAACGATTTAGAGTTAGCTAAAATATTAGTTCAATTATTTGAAATAGTTAAAAGCAAATATGCAATTATCTTAAAAGAAAGTAATAATGATAAAACATATTATGAAATCAAAAATGGTTACAGTATTGAACTTAATAATGTATCTAATCTATATTTTTCTAATGATTTAGAAATAAGATTAGAAGATGTTTATATTTTACTTATCAAAGGTTATTTAAATAGTTTAGAACAAATAAGTGATATTATTAATGAAGGCATAGTGAATAATAAAAAAATAGTAATATTAGCAGAAGATTATGATAATGTATTAACTCAAGAATTATTAGTATATAATTTACACAATGATAAGAATATCTACTTATTTAATTTACCAGAATATGCTACAAGAAAAGAAAGTATTATTAAAGATATTTCAACAATTACTACAGCAAATATTAAGAATATTGATTATGAAAGTGTGGATTGTGCAGACTTAGGCTTATGTAAATACATAACAATTAATAAAGATGAATTAGTAATATATAATGATATAGATAAAAAATATATAAAAGAACTAAAGAATGAGTTTGATAATTGTAATAGTGATTATGATAAAGAATTTATAGCAAATAGATTAGCTAAATTAAATACAGGAATAGCAACTTTATTTGTAGGAGGATCAACTAAGGTAGAAATAAGAGAAAAAATAATGCGCTTAGAGGATGCTTTAAATGCTATACATATAGCAAGCATGGGAGTTGTTACAGGAGAAGGTATTACTTTGTTAAAAATAAGCAATGAATTAAATGTAAATAATGCTGGAGATGCCATTTTAAAAGAGGTACTAAGCGAACCATTTAATAAGATAATGATAAATAGTGGCGTAGATAATAAAACTATGGAGGAATTAATAAGAAAAAGTAATTATCAAAAAATAATCAATTTAAAGAATAATTCTTTGGAAGACAATATTGATATAATTGACCCTGTTGAAGTAATAATTACAGCACTAAAAAATGCTAGTTCTGTAGCAGCTATGTTACTTACAACTAAGTATTTAGTAATAAATGAAAAAATAAAAAATAATTTAGTTGAAGAAAAGTATTTGTAAAAAGAATAATTATTTGATATATTTATTATGTACTCAAGGTACAAAAAGCTGACTTAGCACAGTTGGTAGTGCAACGCCCTCGTAACGCGTAGGTCGGGAGTTCAAATCTCTCAGTCAGCACCATTAAAGAATCTGGTTGAACTTTGGTTCAATTTACTAATAAATATCAATTCTAGAAATGGAATTGATTTTTTATTTTTATTGCTTTAAAAGGATACTTATGCTATCATAACCACCAAGGTGATGGACTATGATTTATATTACTGTACCAACTAATGAAGATTTATTTGGCAAAAACAAATTAGATATAATAAATAAAATTGGTTTGCCAGCTAATGTAACTGATTATGCTATTATTAATGGTATTTTTGTAGGAGATTATTATACCGATATAATCCGTTCAAATTTGGCTAATAGAACAGGTTACTATATAACTAAATTTGAAGAAAATGATGAGCATAACCATGTGGTTATAATAGATGGTAGTGGACTTGCTCATACTCATGATTATCGTTTTGCAGGTGTTAGACCAATAATTCATTATGATACTTTAGAAGAATTAACTAACGAATTAATAATTGAAAATGACATAAAATATATTAATTATGGACAATATCCGATGAATGTTGTAAATTCTAAACAACAAAATATATTAGAGAGTTTATTTCAAAATGAAGAGTTAACAATATCTAAGGATGTAATTAGTCAAAATGTAAGCTTAAATTATGATGATTTTATTCCAGGTTATAAAATCGTTTATGAACTGGATGGTAAAAAGTATATTAGATGCCATATTAATAAAGATTTAATCTATGGTAAAGATGGTGTAATATTAAGTGATGGTAATTTTTATCCGGTTGATAGCTATGCATGGATTAATATAGAAAAGATTAAATGGTATGTTAATGAAAGACATAAAACATTATTAAGTGAAAATGTATTATTTTCTGCTAGGGGATATCATGAACCATTATCATATGAACAAGGTTTAGAAGATAATGGAATAGATTATTTCTTAAATAATAGTTTTAAAGAAGAAATAAATAGTAACAGTAAAGTAAAGAAACTTACTAGAAAATAGAAGTTTCTTTTTTTTGAAATTTAATTTGCTATACGAACATATTTTTGCTATAATAATAGATGGCTACTTGGAGGTGTTTATATGCTACAAGAAATAGATAATATAATTAAAAATGTAGTATCAGAAGAAGATTATAATAATGGTTTATTAATTGATGAAGATGATATCATATTAATGAATACTTATGATAATAATTATAATTTCATTGTTAAAGAAGATAGAAAACCTTACATAGTAAGAATTGTTACACAAAAAAATGATGTTAAATACACTGAATGTACTTGTATTGACCATCAAAAAGAAAAAACATGTAAACATGTAGCAGCATGCCTAATAACTTATAGTAATAAACTATTTAATTTTAAAAGTGAAATAGATATCATTAATAAAACAAAAGAATTGTTTAAAATATTCAATAATGACAATAGTAAAAAGATTAAGAAGGAGTGCTTTTTAGAATTAACTGTTGGCATAGATGATCATTACTACTATTATTATCGTAAAAACTATTATTTAAAAATAAAAATAGGAACAGATAAATTATATTCATTAACTTCTAAATATAATGCTTTTATGAGTGCGTTTAAAGATGGAGTGAGTGAAGTAGCATTTGGCAAAAGCTTTGTATATAAAAGTGATGAAATGTTCTTTAATGATATTAACTCTAAAATTATAGATTTTATTGATTCAAATTGCAATTATCATTATAATACTTTATATATAAATGAAAAGGATTTAAAAAAGTTACTTAATATGTTAAAAGATACGCCTTTTTATATAGACAACTTAGGATTTATTGAACATATTAAAACTAAGTTTCCTTTTAAAAGTGTTTTAGAAAAAGAAGATAATAATTATCGTCTAGCTCTTGAAAGCGGCGATTACTATGAATTATTTGATGATTTAGAATATATTTATTATCAAGGATCTTTATACCATTTAAATAAGAAAAACAGAGAATTTTTACATAGTATGAATGAACTTGGATTAGATAAATTAGTTTTTGATGAAAAGGATTTTAATTCTTTTACAGAGAATTTATTACCTATATTTAAAGATAATCTAGCTTTAGGTGCTGGAGTAGAAGATTTAAATTTAGACATTAAAGCAGAACCACAAATATATTTTGATATGACTGATGAATTTATTACTGCTAATTTAAAATTTAAGTATAATGAAGAAGAAGTAGATTATCACATAAATAATAATACTCAATTAATAAGAGATTACGATTTTGAAAATAGTGTAGTTAACGATTTATTAATACAAGGCTTTATTGATACCACTCATGAATTTGTCATTGAAGATTTAGAAAGAATGGTTTCCTTTTTAGAAAAAGGATTAAAAGAACTAAGTAATAAATATCAAATATTTACTACTAAAAAAATAAAGAATACTAAGTTAGTTAAAAAAGCTGTTGGTAGCACAACATTTAGTATTGGTACAGATAATATACTAAGTTATAACTTTGAATTAAATGATATTGATAAATCTGAATTAGATAAAGTAATAGAATCTTTAAGACTTAAGAAAAAATACTATCGTTTAAAAAATGGTAACATAGTTGATTTGCAAGATGATTCTCTAAACCAATTAAGTAATCTAATGGAAGATTTGGATATTGATGGAGATAGTGGTGTAATACCTAAATATCGTGCTATTTACTTAGATAGTTTAAAGAAAGAAAAATATAGTATTATAAAAACTAATAACTTATTTGATAACTTTATAGATAATTTTAAAAAATATCAAGATAGTGAGGTAGAATTTACTAAAGACGAATTAAAACTACTTAGAGATTATCAAGTGACTGGTGTTAAATGGTTATATAATATAACTAAATGTGATTTAGGGGGTATACTTGCTGATGAAATGGGACTTGGAAAAAGTTTACAAACTATTATATATATTCGTAAATTATTACAAGAAGATAAATTTAACAAATTCTTAATAGTGGTACCTACATCACTTTTATATAACTGGCAAAATGAATTTCAAAAGTTTGCTCCAGAAATTAATGTAGTATTAGTTAATGGTGAAAAAGAAAAAAGAACGGAAATATTAAATGAATTTAAACATACAGTTTATGTTACTACTTATGGTTTAGCTAGAATAGATATTGATTTATATAAAGAAAAACAATTTAGAGTGTGTATTATTGATGAAGCTCAAAATATTAAAAATCCTACTGCAGGAATTACTAAAGCCGTAAAAGAAATACCAGCTTTAACTAAACTAGCTTTAACAGGTACACCAATTGAAAACTCAGTTATTGAATTATGGAGTATATTTGACTTTATTATGCCAGGTATCTTAAATAATAAGTCAAAATTTAACAGCAAATATGTTATTAAAGATTTTGATGAAGAAAGTTTAAAAACAATAGATGATTTAAATAAACAAGTACATCCATTTATTTTAAGAAGAAAGAAAAGCGATGTATTAAAAGATTTACCTCCTAAAATCGAGAATAATATATATGTTGAACTAAACGAAGATCAAAAGAAGATATATACAAAAGTTGTAAAAGAGACTAATGAAAAAATGAATGCTTTAATTAAAGAATCGGGATTTTTGAAAGCTAAATTTATGATACTACAATTACTCACTAGATTAAGACAAATATGTATAGACCCTAAAATAGTTTATGAAAACTATAATGGTAGAAGCAGTAAGATTGATAATTTAATCAAAGTGGTTCATGAAGTAATTGACAATGGTCATAAAATTCTATTATTTACTAGTTTTAAAACTGCATTAAACATAGTAAAGGCTGAATTTGATAAAGAAGGGATTACAAGCTATACGATAGCGGGAGATGTAGCGGCTAGTAAGAGGCAACAACTTGTTGAGCAATTTAATAAAGATGATACTAACGTTTTCTTAATAATGTTAAAAAGTGGAGGTACCGGTCTTAACTTAACAAGTGCTGATGTGGTAATTCACTTAGATTTGTGGTGGAATCCTCAAGCAGAAAACCAAGCTACCGATCGAACTCATCGTATTGGACAAAAGAATACTGTAGAGGTTATTAAAATTATTAGTAAGGGAACTATAGAAGAAAAAATAGCTGATCTACAAGCTAAAAAGAAAATGCTTAGTGATAAAATTATTGATGCGGATGAAAGTACAATGTTAGATACTTTAAGCGAAGAAGATATTAGAACATTATTATCGTTTGAACAAGATTAAGCTACAAATTTAGACATTTTTGTAGCTTTTTTTTAAGTTTTATGTTATTATCTAGGCAAGAAAAGGAGGAGTATTTGTGAATTATACTATTAATTTTGATACTGAAGGCGTAGGAGCTGGTATCTTAGCGGCATTAGGAGCATTTCTTTTAGTTATTGTTCTTATTGCATTGGTTATTTCAATTGTTGTAATAATTGGTCAATGGAAAGCTTTAAAAAAGGGTGGTAAACCTGGATGGGCGGCTATTATTCCAATTTATAATAATTGGGTAATGTGTGAAATGGTAGGAGTTAATCCTTATTGGGTTATAGTTGTACTATTAAGTCCAATATTAGCCTTAATACCTGTAGTAGGTAGTTTAATTCAATTTGTAGTAGCATTATATTTTACTATTTTATTAAATGTAAGTGTAGCTCGTAGCTTTGGTAAAAGCGATGGATATGCAGCAGGTTTAATTCTATTACCAGTAATTTTCTGGCCAATGTTAGGATTTGGTAAAGATGAATTTGTTGGTGCTAAACCAATGGATGACGTTGCATATAACAAATTCAAAGAAATTACTAAGAAAAACTAATAATAAAACAAGCTAATTAATAATTGGCTTGTTTTTAATTTCAAATATATATGTATTTTGCTTAGTAATTAAATCATAGATTAAAGATGCTTTTAGTTCACATTGGTAAATATAGGAATTGTTATTAGGAATTAGAGATTTATCTATTTCTTTTTTTATGCTATTTAAATATTTGCGGCCTTTATCATTAAACCCTAATACTTTTATGTAGTCTATTTCGTATTTTACATTTTTTTGAATATCTAATAATATATTAATATACATTCTATTAATTCTATTATAAGTGTATCTTTTACTTTTAATTCTTTCTGTTAACTCATTAATATTTTTTGCATTAATGATTTCTTTTTTTAATTTATTATGTATACCTTCATCAACACCTTTAATTATATCTAAATTAGTAGAAGAGATAATTTTGTATTTTAATAATTCAAATAATTTATTATCATTTATTTTTATTATTGATTTATAAGAATCTTCTGGTAAATAACTATTAATATCTTCATTATTTCTTATTTTATTACGTATGTTACTAGCACTTATAATAGTAGAGTTACTAGCAGTATCGTGATAATCATTTGTCCTTTTGATAGATTCATATTCTATGTCATAATTATTTTCTTTTATAGCTTTTATATAAGATATCCCTAATAAATCATTAGGTGAGTTAATTCCTTCAATATTTAAAGCTTTATTCATACTAGTAGGGTAGTTATATCCTAAGTCTAAATATTCTTTAATTCTTTTATCATATTCCTTATCATTTAGTTCAATATTTACTATTTGTTCTAATTGCTCTATATTATTAGATTCACTGCCAAATATTATTTTATTTACTTTTAAGTAGTTTAACAATTTAATGGCATTATTTGCAAATATATCAGCGCTTTCAACAGCACAGATGGTTGGTAACTCTATAACTATATCTATACCATGCTTTAAAGCGATATTAGTTTTAGCATCTTTAGAAAGAATAGATATTTCTCCGCGTTCTAAAAAATAATTACTTATTACTGCTATAATAATGCTATCAGGGTATTTTTCTTTGATTTTATTAATGTGATATACATGGCCATTATGAAATGGATTGTATTCAACAATTACACCAATTACTTGCATTTTCTTCACCAAAGATATAATAGCATATTCTCTAAAAAAGTCTATACTTTATCTAATTATTATTGTATAATTATTATGTAGAAAAATAGTAGATGGAGGAATAAAATGAAGAAAATTGTACAAATTGTTTTACTTATGGTTTTATTTATTCCAACATTTATTAAAGCTGAGTGTAGTAATGAAGAATTGGCTAAATATAGCTCTTTAGCAGGTCAAATTAAATTATCTTATGAAGATACTATAGAAGAAAATAAAAATATTAAAGTTTTAGGATCTCCCGATTCTTATGCTAAATATCGTGTGCTAAATATAAACGTAGCTGGATTAAGCCCAGAATTATCTATTAGAATTAATGATGATAATAAGCTAATTGGTTTTTATAATTATAACGATACTGAAGAAGGCAAAATACTAATAAAAAACTATGATATAGACGTTATTAATACATATCAAGCGGATGTCTTTGTAAATAATGAACAAAGTGAATGTAATACTAATAAAATTAGAACAATGTACATGAGTACTCCTAAGTTTAATCCTTATTCTAATTATACTATTTGTGATGGTATTAGAGATAAAATTGTTTATTGTAACACCTTTGTTTCTAATGATTTTTCAGAAGATAAGTTTTTTACAGAAGTGAATAAGTATTTAGAAAAAAATACAGATACCAAAAAGAATAACGAATCAGGTGAAAAAGTAAGTATTAATAAAAAATATGGATTATATATTCTAGGATTATTTATTTTAGTTGTTATAGTTGTTATATTTAGAAAAAAGGTGATAAAAAATGTTAAAAAGAAATAGAATTATATGTTTTTTATTGTTGCTATTGTTTCCTAGTATAACTCATGCTGAAAGTGTATGCCCTGATTTCCCAAGTGAATTTCGTATGACGAATGATCTTTTAGGAGATTTGCACAGTTTTGATGAGTATTATGAAAAAGATTACGATAATCAAATTAAAAATGCTACTGATGCTTCACTTAAAGCAGAACTTAGCAGTGAAAAACAACAAAAGTTAAATACGATTGTAAAATACTATCACTCTAATATTTTACAATATAATGCTAAAAAAATATCTGGTAATTACGGCAAAGTTGTAAATGGTGTTCAGACTAATTATGAAATAAATCATCCGCTATATGCTGATTCTTATTATATATTGAAATATACTGATAGAATAGGCACTATTAATGAACCAAAAGTTTATGGGTATAATATAGATCCAGCTAAGGATATGTTAGATATTGATACTTGGTGGTGTACAAGAGAAATAGATCCAACTAATTTAGAGTTTTCAAAAAATACTAATCGATTTGACATGGCATTATATTATCTAAATAATAAATGGAATGAATTAAATCTAAGGGATAAATTAGAAGATGGAACAACTCGTAATGAATTATTTAATTATCATAATATATTATTAACTAATAATCCAATTGTAGCTGAATTTGTAGTTAAATTTTTAGCATATTATTATGATATGGCTCAAGATGACCAAGTATATTTTGAATGTGGTAGTCAATCATGTAATCAATCTAATGCTATAGGTTATCGTGAAAGACATGATGCATTTGTAAAATTTATAAAAGATTATGGAAATTATAAACAAGAAAATCATAAACAACCAAATTTTGATTGTAAAAAAGATGGATGGGTGTTTTGTAATTACAATTCATTAGTAGATGAAGAACATTATCTTCCTGATACATATGATTATTTAACTGAAGCTTTTAAAATGTTTGAAAAAGCCCATAAATATGCTGATAACGAAGAAAATTACAAAGATACTGATACTATTAAAGCATATTTAATAGACGAAAATTATAAAACAACTAGACAATATGCTGGAGTTTGGACATTTGAGCAAAAAGAACCAATTGCTACTGAATATACTAAGATTAATAAACCGACTGTTGATGAAAATGGTGATTATGTTATTACAAATACTCAAGCTAAAAATTTAAGACTATCAACTACGATGATTGTTATTTATGATAAGGATACAACTGAGTTAGATAGAAATGACTTTAATAATGACCATTTAAGTGAGTGCATCGTTCCTTATGGTAATTGTTCAATGAAATCTGAAAAAATGGATAAAGTATATAAATATGATAAAAATGGTAATATTAAGTATAATGGAGATGGTACAGAACAAATAGACGAAACTAAAGATGGATTTAAAATAACCTATACTGTGGAAGGTGACTTTAGAAATATTGCCGGTCAAAATTTCTCAGTGAAGTTGGCTATTCCATACAAATTTAAGAAAAATTTTGATCGAATGATAGTATTAAATCAAGCAAGTGGCATTGCTACTGATAAAGTAAATACATCTTCTGCAAGATTAATCGGATTTTTTGAAAATTCTTTTGACAGTAAAAATAATATTTATTTTGAATTTTCGCTACCTAAAATAGCTAATGATTGTACAATACTTGATTCAAATGGATTTAAACAATATACATTTAATGGTGATGTAGTAGATGAACCTACTTATTTTGCTAATGGTTGTTGTAATGCATATAAAGACAAGTACTATGATGAAACACGAGATAGTTCACCATATTCAAATTACAGTAATTATTGTGGCTCATGTGAAACAAAAAGCAGTTTAGCAGATAATTGTGATAATTATTCTTATAATGCAGGGATTACTGGACCAACTAATACGTATGCTTGTTTCTTTGGAAAAGATAAGGATAAAGCAGTGGATGAAAAAGGAAATTCTTATATACTAGATGGTTTTAAAAATAATAACTATTGTACTGTTTATTGTAAAGAAGATTATACATTTAGATATGGATTGTCTTCATGGAGCTCAGCTCAAACTAATAGAACTGAGTCGGGTGGCTCATATAAATCTATTTATAAAGATAAATATTTGTTAAATTTGACCGGTACTAAAACTTGCTATGAAAAGTCTAATAGTAATAATATGATTAGTGATATAAATCAGACTTTAACTTATTTAGTTAATGCATATACAAATTATAGTAAATACTACAATTTATATAATACAAATAATGGTGGATGTGACGATGATATAGTTAATGGAATAAATCAAGGTGAAGTATGTTCTAAAACAATAAATTATGATAATTGTACATATGATTCAATAAATAAAACTGTTAATTGTCAAAATACTACTAATACTTTTGAAACTAGATATATTACCACTTACAGCCCTGCTTATTATGTAGGTGATTACAATCCAAATACATTAAAAAGCGATGTTGATAGTGCTAAAGCTAATGTCTGGTATTATCAAAATAAATTAAAATCGATTATTGAACAAATAAATAATTGTTCGGGATGGTATGATAATTTAGATTTAAAAGAACCAAATGCGTACTATACTTATGATGAAAGTTATATAGATTTGTTAAATAAAAAAATAGCAGGTGAAAGTGTAGGTATTCTAGAACCATCATTAAATAAAGACAAATTAGTAAAACTATGGGAATGTAGTGCTCCGGTTGGAAATATTACTATAGAGTCTAAAATAGAATCAAAATTTAATAATTGTTCTAATTATCCAACCGAATATCCATCAGAAGAAAGAGAAAATGCTGATAGTATTCGCTATAGTTTATATGATTTAAGTAGTATTAATTCTTCTAGTTGTAGCAATTGTAATCAATTCTTTAGTGATTTAGCTAAAGAAGTAAGAATACCAACAAATAATTATATTAAAGCTACTATAACGAAAGAAATTCAATATAAACCAAAACAACAATATCAAGTATATTTAGGTACTGATATTAATAATATAGGAAAAATAAAAGCTTATAATGGTACTTTAGATGATGAAAATTATGAAATATTTACCAATGGACTTCCTATATCATCTTCTACTCCTAATGGAACGTATGATATAAAAATATTTATAGAAAACTTAGGAGAGTTCTATGATACAGGTAATACTGGTAGATTAATAGGAACTGAAAATGAACACAGTAAATCACTATTAGATAATGCTCCATATGTTTATGCTTGTACTTATAATATTGGTAATAATAGTGGTGGTGGTAATGGTGGTAACTATCCTAGCGGTGGAGGATCAACAGATAATGGCCCATGTAGTAGAAGTGTAACTGATTCTAGTGGTAAATCATGTTGTATTGAAAAATATTATGCCAACCACTTTAAATGTACGGATTCTGGTACTACTGATGATGATTGTAATACTAAAGATAGATATGGCGTTTATTGTTGTAAAGAAAAATATAATAGCTTATTAAATGAATGTGAAGATGTAGCCAAAGAAGAACTAAAATGTTGTAATCAAAGTACATATTCAAAGTATAATTATTATTTAATTAATGGCAGATATTATCGCTCTTGGGGAATTTCATCATATTATTATGAAACAACAGAAGATGAATACAAGAGTAATTGTAGTCTAGAAGATTTTGATACTAGTTCTGGGCAATGTAATAAGTGTTTAACTACGATAGATGCTTCAGAAGGTGAATGTTGTAATAGAGAATGTTGCCAAGATAAAGTGGCATCTGGTGAAATGAGAGCATGTGATTTTAGTAATTGTCCTACTGAAAGTTATGTAGTTGATGGCAAAGGTACTAAGTGTTGTAGTGATAAATTAAAAATAGATAGTAATAAGAATACTTGTTGTGAGCAAAACTATAAAAACGATAAATGTGATATTGGTAGCACAGGAGGAAAAACAGGTTCAACGGATGATGATAATGGTGGATGTGATTCATTATTCTGTACTACAGAATGTTTTGGTAATAATTGCTCTACATCTGATGTAAACTTAAATGTTAATTTTAAACAAGTATCTTTAGATAATCCTGATCCTAATCCAAAACAAGGTTTTTCATCTTATTATGAAACTGATAAATATAATTCAATGAAAAAGAGTGAGGAAGCTACATACCAAGCAGAAGCTGAATATAAGTTTGAATTAACTCCGAGTATAATAAGACAAATTAGGGAAGATAATAATAAAAATGGATATACTAATGATACATTATCATGTTATGATATTGTTGGTATACAATCTGATAATGATGTACAATATATAATAGATACTACTAATCAATATAAAAATGATAAGACAGTTATCAAGTATAAAAATGTTGTTTGTACTAGTAGTTATTTAGATGGTTTATTAGGAAGTAGTAATAGAGATATTAGTAAACTATTTAAAACTTGGTTACAATCAGATGAATGTACTAGTAAGAAATGTATTGTTGCTGATGGAGTAGGTCCAGCATGGAAATAAGTCCTTTAGGGCTTTTTTTCTTTCTAAAAAATTAGTACAATATATAAAGGTGGTAATAATGATTAAAACATTATTTATAACAGATAATAAAAATAAATATTTAAAGAAAAATGAATTAATAAATATTAAATATATTACTTTTAATGAGCTATTAAAAGAATTGTATTTTACTTATGACGAAAAAACTATTTATTATTTAGTTAATAAATATAATATGAATGTTGATATAGCTAGAATATACTTGAATAATTTAATTTATCTTAATGAATATTATACTGATGATAAAATAGATTTTTTATTTAATATCAAAAATGAATTAGAGAAAAATAATTTATTAATAAAGAATAAATTATTTATAAATAGTTTAAAACAGTATAAGATTGTTTTAGATAATAGAGAATATAGTAGATTTGAAATGAATATAATTAATAAATTAAAAGAAATAACTGATATTGAATATTATGAAAATAATACTAATGTATATAGTAATAGTATATATAAATGCAAGACGAGTGAAGAAGAAGTTATATTTTGTATCAATAAAATAGTATCATTAATAAAAGATGGTATTAGTATTAATGATATTTATATATCTAACTTAAATAGTAGTTATCGTAATCTTTTTAAAAAATACTCTTATATATTTAATTTACCAATTAATTTAAATGATAATGTAAGTATTTATAGCACAAAGATTGTTCAAACCTTTATAAAAGAATATGAATCTAATATAGTTAATACATTAAATAAAATAAAAGAAATAATTAATGATAAAGATACTGAGAAAATATATAATCACATAGTAAATATATATAATAAATATGTCTGGTGTAAAGATTATTTATTAGTTAAAGACTTAGTTATTGATGAGTTAAAGAATTCTAAAAAAGAAAGTATTAAATATACTAATGCTATTAATGAAATAGATATATCTGAAATAGTAGATGTTAATAAATATGTATTTTTATTAGGTTTTAATCAAAACGAACTACCTAAAATAAAAAAAGATGAAGACTATTTTAATGATTATGAAAAAGAAAAATTAGGGTTATTTACTAGTGAAGAAATAAAGAAAAATAATATAAATAAATATAGTAGATTAATTAAATCAATTAAAAACTTATATATTACTTATAAAGAATATGATGACAGAGGAGAAGTTTATATAAGTAATATAAATGATATATTAAATTATGAAATAATAGATGTAGATAACAATAACTATAATAATAGTAATCTTTATAATAATATAGAACTTGCTAAAATGTATGATGAGTATTACAAATATGGAACTATTAATACAAACATGAGTGTATTAGCTAATAATTATAAGAATAACCAGTATCTTAAATATGATAATAACTATACTAATATTGATAATAGTATGTTAAAAGAATACCTAAATAATAGATTAACTTTATCGTATTCTAGTTTAGATAATTATAATAGATGTAATTTTAGATACTATTTAAATAATGTATTACATTTAAATTATTTTGAAGAAACATTTATGATATTTATTGGTAATGTATATCATGATATTTTACAAAAATCTTTTAATGATGATTTTGATTTTGATACTTGTTGGAATAATGCTATATTAAATAGAGAACTAACTAATAAAGAAAATTTCTTTTTAAAAAAGTTAAAAGAAGAACTAAAATTTGTGATTAAAACTATAAAAGAACAAGATATTTATACAAGTTATAAGAGCAGTTTATATGAAGAAAAAATAGATGTTTTATATGGTAATAATACATTTACTGGTATTATAGATAAAATAAAATATGATGGTGATTCTCTAGCTATTATTGATTATAAAACTGGTAATCCAGATATAAATCTATATAATTCTAAATATGGAATAGGTATGCAACTTCCTATATATCTTTATCTAGTTAAACATCATCCTAAATTTAAAGATTATCATATAGCAGGATTCTATTTACAAAAAATATTAAATAATGATGGATTACTTGATAGTAACGAGGTTATTGATACTAAGAAGAAAAATAATTTAAAACTATATGGTTACAGTAATAGTGATATTGAAGTATTAAAAAAGTTAGATAGTAACTATAATGATAGCAAGATAATCAAAGGATTAAAACAAAGTAGTAAAGGTTTTTACCAATATAGTAAAGTAATTGATGATTTAACTATTAATAAATTAACTAAATTAATTGAAGATAACGTTATAGATAGTTTTAATAAAATATTAAATGGTAAGTTTGATATTAATCCTAAAAAAATAGGCATTAATAATGAAGGATGTAAGTATTGCAAGTTTAAAGATATTTGTTTTATGAAAGAAAAAGATTTAGTTTTATTAAAAGAATATAAGAACTTAGATTTTTTAGGTGGTGATGAATATGCCAACTTGGACTAAAGAACAATTAGAAGCAATTGAAAAAAGTGGTACCAATATAATTGTAAGTGCTGGAGCAGGTTCTGGGAAAACTGCTGTACTATCGACAAGAGTTATTGAAAAATTAAAACAAGGTATACATATTGATGAACTATTAATTCTGACATTTACTAATGCTGCGGCTAGGGAAATGAAAGAAAGAATTAGAAAGTCAATAAAAAAAGTTCCAGAACTAAAAGATGAACTTGATAAAATAGATACCTCTTATATAACTACATTTGATTCATTTGCTTTAAGTATCGTAAAAAAATATCATTATATGCTAAAGATTAGTAAAAATATTAAAATAGTTGATAATACTATCATTAATATAAAAAAAGAAGAAATCTTAGATGAAGTAATGGAAGAATACTACAATGAAAATGATAGTGAATTTATTAGGTTTATTAATGAATTTTGCAATAAAGATGACTTAGATATTAGGAACGCTATTACTAGTTTTATATTTAATTTAGAACGAATTGGAGATTATCAAAAATATTTAGATGATTATATAGATAGTTATTATAAAAAAGAAAATTATGAAAATATTATTAAAGAATATTCTAAAATAATTGAATTAAAAATATCCGAGATTAAGGATGCTTTAAATAATTATGGTTTAGTAGCTACTAATGATGAATATAATAAAATGTTAGAGGCGATATCTGGCATCATAAATTATGAATCAACTGATGATGTTATAAGGGGAGTAAATATTGTTACATTACCAAGACTTAGTAAAACAACTGATGAGGTTAAAGAAGCTAAAGAAGTTATTAGCAACTTGATAAAGGAATTAAAAATAGTATGTAAGTATGGCTCTTTAGATGAAATAATTGCTAATATAGCATCTACAAAGAATAATGTAAAAGTAATAGTAGATATTATTAATCGTTTTAATAAAAAGTATAATAAAATAAAACTAGAACAAGAATTATTTGATTTTCAAGATATAGCTTTAATGGCTATTAAAATAGTTAAAGATAATACCTTTATTAAAGACGAATTAAAAAACAAATATAAAGAAATAATGATAGATGAATATCAAGATACTAATGATATCCAAGAAACATTTATTAATCTAATAAGTAATAATAACGTTTACATGGTCGGGGATATAAAACAATCTATTTATCGATTTCGTAATGCAAATCCTTATCTTTTTAAATCTAAATATGACAATTACAGTAATAATAATGGCGGATATAAAATTGATTTAGTAAAGAATTTTCGTTCAAGAAAAGAAGTCTTAGAAGATATTAATCTTTTATTTACAAAAGTAATGGATGATTTTATTGGTGGAGCAGACTACTTAGCTACTCATCAAATGGTGTTTGGTAATTCATCATATATTGAAAAGGGAAGTACTAATGAGAATAATCACTTTGAAATAAGATATTATAATTATGATAAAGAAATACTATTTAATAAGGAAGAAATAGAAATATTTGCAGTAGCTAAAGATATAAAAGAAAAAATAAGTAACCATTATCCGGTATTTGATAAAGATGCTGGTAACTTGAGAGATATCACTTATAATGATTTTGTAATATTAATGGATCGTACTAAAGATTTTAATACTTATAAAAAAGTATTTGAATATTTTGGTATTCCTTTAACTTTATATAAAGACGAATCTTTTAAAGATAGCGAAGATTTAAGTTTATTAAAAAATATACTAGTACTTATTTGCAAGATAAAAAATAAAGTTATAGATACAGAATTTAAATATGCTTTAACTAGTTTAGCTCGTAGTTATCTATTTAATATTAAAGATAATTGCATATTTACTTGGTTTAATACTCATAATTATTATGATAATGAAGTATATAAATGTTTTTATGAAATAGCTAAAAGAATAGATAGTTTAACTAATTATGAGTTATTTAATTTAATTTATGAAAGTACTAATATATATGAAAAAATGATTTTCATCGGAGATATTGAAGCTAGAAGTGTTCGCTTATCTAAAGTGTTAGAAATAGCTAGTAATCTAGATGAACTAGGGTATTCATATAATGAAGTATGTGAATATTTTAAACATATTGTAGATAAAGATATCGATATGAAATATAGTGTTAAATCTGATAGTAGTGATAGCGTTAAAATAATGACTATTCATAAAAGTAAGGGACTTGAATATCATATCTGTTACTATACTGGTCTATATAAATCATTTAATATAAGCGATATTAAGGATAAGTTTATATTTAATAATAAGTATGGCTTTATTATACCTTACTATAAAGATGGACAAAGAGAAAACGTTCTTAAAGTACTATTAAAACAAAACTATATTCTAGAAGAAATATCTGAAAAAATAAGATTATTCTATGTAGCTCTTACACGTGCTAAAGAAAAAATGATACTAATTCTTCCTAATACTGATAAAGAGTATTTAAGTAATAGTACTGTAGTTAATGATAATATAAGACTAAAATATCGCTCTTTTGCAGATATTATTTATTCAATTAAAAATACTTTAAAAGATTATACTAGTATAATTGATATGAATGAATTAAATATAACAGAAGATTATAAATATTTAAAAAAGATAGAAGAGTATAAAGGTAGTACTAATACTAATTTGGAAGTAAATGAACTCAATATTGAATTCATAACTAAAGAAAGTAATCATTATTCTAAAAGTATTAATGAATTAATTGATATAAGTACTAGTAAGAACATTGAACTTGGTTTAAAAATTCATAAAACTTTAGAAATGCTTGATTTTAAAAATTATAATCCAGATTTAATAGAGGATAAATTTATTAAAGAAAAGATAAATGATTTATTTAATAATGAATTATTTAAAAATATTAAAGATGCTAATGTTTATCAAGAATATGAGTTTGTTTATGAGGGCATTAATGAAGAACACCATGGTATAATCGATTTAATGTTAGAATATGATGATCATATTGATATTATTGATTATAAATTAAAAAATATTGTTGATGATAATTATTTAAAACAGATTAATGGATATAAAGAATATATAGAAAGTATTTCTAATAAAAAGATTAATGCTTATCTTTATTCTATTATGGATGGCAAAATCATTGCATTAAAAAATAATTAGCAAGCTAATTATTTTTTTTATTATTTAAATAAATTTTTTAATCCTTTGACAATCAATTTGCCAACGCCATTACCAGTAGTTGAAATAACTCTATCAGTAAATTTTTCTGTAGCACTTTTCTTTGGACGACCAACTTGCTTTTTTACTTTTGTTTCGGATGCAGGTTGTTGTTTTACTTCAACTTCTTCTTTTTGCGTTTGTAATTTAATACGTGGTTGAGTATCAATATCAAGCATTGTTTTTTCTTCTTGTACTTCTTTGGTATGTTCAAATAAAACTTCTTTCTTTTCTTCTACAGGTTTAACAATTTCTTCTCTTTTTTCATAATTACTATAAAGATGACTTTTCTTTATAAAATCTTGTCTTGTTAAATCATCTATTGTACCCATTTTAGATTGTGGAGGTAATATAGTAACTTTTTCGGTAATAGTTGGTTCACCAATTTCATTTTGGAAAGATACCAAAGCTTCACCAGTAGCTAATGTCTTTATTACTTCTTCTGTATTAAAGTTTGGATTAGCTCTAAATGAGTTGGCAGCAGCTTTAACAGCTTTTTCATCATTCCTAGTATAAGAACGTAGTACATGTTGAATTCTATTTCCTAGTTGACTTAATATCTCATCAGGAATATCACTAGGAGTTTGGCTTATAAAGTAGATGCCAACGCCTTTTGAACGAATAAGTTTAACTATTTGAATTACTGATTTAATTATACCTTCAGGCATTTCATTAAATAATAAGTGGGCTTCATCAAAGAAGAAAATTAGTTTTGGTTTATTTAAATCTCCAACTTCAGTCATGGTATCGTAAATTGTATTTAGTAACCATAAAAGAAATGATACATATAGATTAGGTTTACGAAATAGGGTAACTGCATCTAAAATATTAATAAAACCATAACCGTTATTTTCATCAAAATGAATAAAGTCTTTTATATTAAATGATGGTTTGCCAAAGAAGTCATCACCGCCATCTTCTTGTAATGCTAATATATTTCTTTGAATTGACCCGACACTTTGAGTAGTGATATTTCCATAAGTTAAAGAATATTCCTTTCTTTTATCAGCAACTTCTACTAAATGATTTCTTAAATCATTTAAATCGATTAATTCTTTATTTATATCTTCTGCAATTTTAAATGCAACTGTTAGAACTCCTTCTTGAGCATCTGACAAATCTAGCATTCTTGATAAAAGTCTTGGGCCAAGATCTTTAACTGTAGTTCTAATAGGTATTCCATTTTTGCCATAGACATCAAAATAGTTTGTAGGAAAACTCTTAACTTCAAAGCTTTCTAATTTTAGTTTTTCAACTCTTTTGGCTATATTTTCATTCATTTCACCAGGCAGGCTCATGCCGGCCAAGTCACCTTTAACATCAACTAAAAAAACAGGAATGCCAGCATTTGAAAAACTTTCTGCTAATACTTTTAAAGTTACTGTTTTACCACTACCACTAGCTCCTGTAATTATTCCATGACGGTTGGCCATTTTAGGTAGTAAGTAAGCTTCAAAGTCATCATTTTTTCCAACTAATAACTTATTATTTACATACATATTTCTTTCCTCCGTTTACTTACTTAATAATATATAAAATATAGTTAAAAGTCAATTAATAGAACGAGTAATTTCTAGTTGTATTTTCTATATTTTGTGATAAAATAGTTCTTGCACTACTGAAAGAGGGGAATAAAATGAAATTTATGGAAGAAACACCAATTAATAAAGTGATTAAAGGAACATATTCAAGTGAATTAATGATTAATCTTAATAATTTTTTATTTTCTTTAAGAAATGATGAACTGATTAATAATAATTATAGTTATGAAAATTACCAAAAGATTTTAGGTGATATAATTAATCAATTAGTTAATTTAAACGAAGAAGATAGAACTCATTTTATATGTCTTATTAATGATATAATTAATAAAAAGATTCATTTGTTTGCTGATAAAAGTTTAGATGCAAAAACATTAAAGAAAAATAGAGATATTCTAAAAATGTTTAAATATAGTTTAAACTTATTATTAAATCAAGAACTTATCGAATCTGATTATCGTTATCATTATGACATTATAGATATATTAAGTGAAAATCCTCAAAATTTTCAATATATTAAAAATATCATTAATACAATACCAGAGTTTAAAGATGCTAGAAGAAATGATGAACATATAGTATTAAAATTCTTGGATTCATTTGGCAAAAATTATAAATTAAAGTTAGTTGATCAAGGTTTGTCTTATATTAATCCTGAATTTTATCGTGATTTAATAGATGAATTTAATAGATTACAACCAGATTATGAAGATGAAGATATAGAAAGCTATAATACTTATTTAGAAGAATTAGAAAAATATGTATTAGAAAAGAATTATAGTGATAAAGATTCTATCTTAAGAGATATTGACTACTTAAAGAAATCCATTAAAAATATTCAAGTAGAAAATATAGATGATGTTGAAAATGAAATTAATTTAGAAATTAGAGATTTAAAAATGCGTTTAAATCAAATAATAGAAGATAATGAAGTTACAAAAGATAAAGAGAATATAATATCTAGTAGTGAAGTATTTAAAATTAGTAATAATGATAAATACGCTTATAATATTAAGTATAGCAGTGATGGTTCATTAATATTAGATGTGCATATGTTGAACCTAGGATTATTAATTAGCAATAATAGTTTGTTAATTGATAAAATGAAACAAGATATTAATTATATTTCGAATAATAATTTAAATTTACCTAAATTTAAAGAAGGTAAAACGTATCCAACTATTACATATCATATTCATTTATTAAATGATAATAAAGTATATTTAACAGTAGAACCTACTATTACTAAAATTGTTAATGAATATGATTATCATTATTTAGTAACTCATAATCAACTTAATTTAAATATTATGAATAATATTTTAAGTAGAATATTAGAAGATGTAAATACTTATGATTTAGATTATGTAACAACATCTGTTGATCAAATAATAAGCGATTTATTAAAACCAATGCTAGAAAATAGTAGTATGATTTATAGAAGTGAATTAGATTTAAAAGATTTAATAAATAAAAATCACAATGCCATATGTGATAAGTTATATAAAATAGCTAAACCAGATGCTCATAAAATATTTGATATTTTAGAAAAAGATGATTATAAAATCTATACTGATACTTGTAATGAAGATAGTATGATAGTAATAGACCCATATAATTATTTAGGACTTAATTTACAAAAGATTATCATGAATAAATACAATAATAGAATAACTCCTAATGATAATATGACTAGTATTTTAAAAGAGTTAAATAAGAATAATTATTTTGTAAATGTAGGTAAAAAGAATAAAAGATTAAAAAGATAGTTGTCAACCAATAACTATCTTTTGTTGTTTTTTTTAAACTTTGTTATATAATTAATATAGAGGTGTATTAAATGGTAGAAGTAATTATTTTATTATTATTAGTAGCAGGAGCTTTCTTAGGCTTTAAAAGAGGAATTATTAAAAGTGGCGTGTCATTTGTAGCAACAGTACTTTTTATTATAATTGCTTGGAAATTAAAAAATCCTTTAGCAACTGCATTACTTAAATTTTGTCCGTTCTTTCAATTTAAAGATACAATATTTGTAGGAGTAAGTGTATTAAATATAATTATTTATGAATTAATTGCTTTTTTTATAATTTTCTCTTTATTATCAATAATATTAAAAATAATTATAAAGGTAAGTGGCTTATTTGAAAAATTATTAAATGCTACTATTGTTTTAGGTTTACCTTTTAAAATATTAGGAGCTATACTTGGTGTGCTTGAAATGTATGTAGTAATCTTTATTTCATTATTTATATTAAATCAAATAAATGTTGGTGGAGCTTATATTAGGCAAAGTAAAATAGCGGTTAAGATAATGGATTCTAGCCCAGTATTATCTAACTTAGTCGGAGATACTTATGACGCTTTTAATGAAATATATGACTTACATTCTAAATATCACAGTGATAGTAAAGAGTATAATAAAGCAGCATTAGATGTTTTACTTAAATATAAAGTTATTAATAAAGATCAAGTTAATTCTTTAATTGATAGTGGTAAATTAAAAGTAAAAGATGCTAAAGAAGTATTAAAAAAATATTAGGAGGTTAAGATGGTTAAACATTTAAAAGAAGAAGATAATTTCACAGATTTAATAAGTAAAGGAATTCATTTAGTTGATTTTTATGCTGAGTGGTGTGGCCCTTGTAAAATGTTAGCTCCAGTATTAGAAACATTAGAAGATATAGATATAATTAAAGTAAATACTGATGAATTTCCATTAATTGCAAGAGAATATGGAGTTATGAGTATACCTACTTTGGTTTATATTAAAAATGGAGAGGTCAAACTTAAAGAAATTGGCTTTAGAACAAAAGACGAAATAATAACGAGTTTAAATAGTATTAAGTAAGCCTTAGGGCTTATTTTTAATTGACAGCAACTAGTGTATTAATATAAAATAAATTCTTAAGAAATGAGTGATTCTATGGCTTTAACTCAAATGGATAAAATGAATTTATTAGGAAGAATTAATAGTACTAGTATAGAAAATTTTAGTTATTATATGTTTTTCCCTAAAAGAAATGTTAAATATACTGGCTCTGAATTAATAGAATTTATGATTAATCGTATTGATTATACATTGACTAATAATTTTGATCATTTAGCTTTAAAAAAGTATTATTTTGCTATTTTTAAATTATTAGGTTATTTAAATAGTCATATAATTAATACCACTGATGAATTAGAAAAAGAAATAAGAAGGGTAAAGAATAATTATTATTCATATATTAAAGAATATGATATAGGAATAGATATTGAAATAAATGAATATCTTAATGGTTATAATGAGTATTTAAAAAAAGATAATGAAGAAGTTGCTGATCCATCTTTATTAGGAGATATTAACCGCCTAACAAAGAGTAATGAAGATAAAACTAAAGAGATTGAAGATTTAAAACTTAAACTAGCTGATAAAAATGATAGTATTGATGAAAAGAATTTGACTATAACTGAACAATTGAAACAATTAAAAGAATTAAAACAACAATTAAAACTAGCTGAAAAAAAGATTATTAGTTTAGAAGAAGATATGAAAGATAAAGATACTTCTATTTCTATATTAGCTCAAGAAAAGAATGAGTTAAACTTTAATATTAGTGAACTGCATAATGATTTATTTGAATATCAAGAAAAACTTAAAATAGTAGAGCAAGAAAAAAATAGTAAAGATGAATATCAGTCAGCTAAAAAAGAAATACTAAAACATATTTATCTTGATAGTATGACCATAGAAGAAATTATAGATATTTTAAGTGATAAATATTCTAAAGAAGATGTATATAGTATGTTAATAGAATTAAGTAAAGACTACTATATAACAGGTATAGATGATTATAACGGTGTATTTGGTATAGGAAAAATAAAACCTGAAGGTGAAAAAACATTAAAACTTAATACTAATGGCGAAGTTATAGATTTATTATTTATAAGTGATATTCATTACAAATCAAAAAATTATGATTTGACAAAAGAAAATATCGATTATGTATATGATTATATAGCTAAAAAAAATATTAGTAAAATTATTAATTTAGGAGATTTATTTAATAATTATTATTGTAATACTGATAAGACACCTTATGAAATAATGCTTAATTTTGAAAAAGAAATGGAAGAATTATTGAAGATAATTCCTAAGAATGTTGAACATTATATTTTAGGTGGAAACCATGATAATTTTATTTTAGCTTATGGAATAGATTGTTTAAAGAAAATAAACGAAAGAAGAATAGATTTACATTCGTTAGGGTATAATTATGCTAATATTAAAATTAATAATGATATAATCAAGTTACATCATCCAAATCTTAATTTAAGATTGGATATTATTAATAGTTCAAATTTATTAATAAAAAAACATTTATCTGATTACTATGATATTCAAAAGAAAAGTAGAGATGATGTCTATTTAGATGTATTTGGACATATTCATAAGAGTTTATTTGATACTATTAATAATAGTTTATTAATACCTTCTTTAACTTTTGACCGTGTTCATAATGGAGCAACTCATTTAAAAATATATTTAAATAGTGCAGGTAATATAGATTATATAGTTATTATACCTTTAACAGTTAAAGATAAATTGATTCCAACTAATGAGATAATATATCAAAAAGCTTTATCTTTAAAGAAGTAACAACTACATATTGTTACTTTTTTCTTTGTTTGATATAATTACATAGGTGATTAACTTTGAAAAATAATATAATGAGTAAATCTAGAGAACAATTAGAATTGTATTTTTTAAGTATTAATGAAAAGAAATTTAAAGCTTTACAAGTATATGAATGGCTATATCAAAAGAAAGAATTTAATGTAGATGATTGGTCTAATATTAAGAAGGATATTAGAGAAAAAATTAAGGAAGACTATTCTTTAGATTTTATTAAAATAGTAAAAAAAGAAGAAGATAATCTAACTAAAAAATATTTATTTGAACTTAGTGATAGTGAATTTGTAGAAGCAGTATTAATGGAGCATGATTATGGACTAAGTATTTGTGTTTCTAGTCAAGTAGGTTGTAATATGGGTTGTGCTTTTTGTGAGAGTGGCCGTCTTAAAAAAATAAGAAATCTTGAGACATATGAAATGGTTGAACAAATTCTCCTTATTGAACAAGATATAAATAAAAGAATATCTAGTGTAGTTGTCATGGGAATTGGCGAACCTTTTGATAATTATGATAATGTAATGAATTTTATTACTATTATTAATAATAGTAAAGGTCTTGCTATTGGAGCACGTCATATTACCGTATCTACTTGTGGTCTTGTTCCTAAAATATATGAATTTGCTAAATTTCCATTGCAAGTTAATCTGGCAATAAGTTTGCATGCATCAAATAACGAGCTAAGAAATAAATTAATGAATGTAAACAAAGTTTACAGTTTAGACAAATTATTAACAGCTATAAAGGATTATATTGCGCAAACTAATAGACGAGTTACTATAGAATATGTTATGCTTAATTTAGTAAATGATAATATAGAAAATGCTATAGAGTTATCTAATTTACTAAAAGGGTTAAATGTTTATGTTAATTTAATACCTTATAACGAAACTAATCATATTGAATTTAAAAAAAGCAGCAAAAATCGTATAATGCAGTTTTATGATACACTAAAGAAGAATAATATTAATGTGACGATAAGAAAAGAATTTGGCAGTAATATTTCTGCTGCTTGTGGTCAATTAAGGAGTAAAGAGGTGAGGTAATTTGAAAGCTTACTATTTAACAGATGTAGGCCGTGTTCGCAGTCATAATGAAGATAGTGTTACCATTTTAAAAAATGCTAGTGATGAGTATTTAATGGTAATTGCTGATGGTATGGGTGGACATCGGAAGGGGGAAGTTGCAAGCTCTATTGCAGTAACTCATTTGGGTAAACGTTTTTCACAAGTTAATTCAATGGGTTCAAAAATAGATGCAGCTAATTGGCTTAATGATAATGTTAACGAAATAAATAAAAATATATTAGATTATGCGAGTGTTCATCCAGATTCAGTTGGGATGGGTACTACTATTGTTATAGCTCTTTTAACTCATGATTACCTTCTTTTCGGAAATATTGGAGATTCGTCTGGTTTTGTAATGATAGATAAACATTTAAAGAAAGTGACTCATGATCATACATTAGTTAATTTGCTTGTGGAAGCAGGAGATTTAACAGAAGAAGAAGCAAAATATCATCCTAAGAAAAATGTTTTAATGAAAGCTTTAGGAGCTACAGAAAAGGCAGAACTTGATTTATATGATGTTGATATGCGTAGTGAAGCAATACTTTTATGTAGCGATGGTTTAACAAACTTAATGAGCGTAGAACAGATTGAAAAAGTATTAAATGATGAAGAATTAGATATTGAAAGTAAATTAATAAAATTAGTTAAAAAATGTAATTCAAGGGGTGGAACTGATAATATATCAATTGCGTATTTAATAATGGAAAGCGGTGAAGAATAAAATGATAATGAAAGGGCAAAAGATTAGTGAAAGATACCAAATAATTAAGAGTATTGGTGAAGGTGGTATGGCTAATGTTTATTTGGCATATGACACCATATTAGACAGAAATGTAGCAGTTAAAGTTTTACGCGGAGATTTAGCTACTGATGAAAAATTTGTTCGTCGTTTTCAAAGAGAAGCGTTATCAGCATCGAGTTTAAATCATCCAAATATAGTTGAAGTATATGATGTTGGAGAAGATAATGGTCAATACTATATAGTTATGGAGTACATTGATGGTAAACATCTTAAAAATTTACTTAAAAAACGTGGTAAATTAACTGTAAGTGAAGTAGTAGATATAATGCTTCAAATAACTGATGGCATGAGTGTTGCTCATGATAGTTATATAATTCACCGTGATATAAAACCACAAAATATAATGATTTTAGAAAATGGTATGGTTAAAATAACCGATTTTGGTATTGCTATGGCCATGAACGCAACCCAACTTACCCAAACTAATTCGGTTATGGGGAGTGTACATTATCTACCTCCGGAGCAAGCTAATGGTAAGGGTGCAACACTTCAAAGCGATATTTATTCAATGGGTATTTTAATGTATGAATTATTAACCGGAAAACTACCATATAAAGGCGATAATGCAGTTGAAATAGCTTTGAAACATTTAAAAGAACCATTGCCAAGTATAATGGTAGATTTGCCTAATTTACCACAAAGTATTGAAAATATTATTTTACGTTCTACAGCTAAGAATCCAAAAAATAGATATTTAGATGCTAGGGAAATGCATGAAGATTTAAAAACTTGTTTAGAAGAGTCTAGAAGAAATGAACCTAGAGTTAGATACAAATTCCCTGAGTTTGATTATGATGATGCTAGAATGGCTAAAATGGTTCAGGAAAGTAAAAAAGTCAATAAGCCTATGACAGATGAAGAAATAGCTATTAAAATAAATCCTGATGAAGAGAAAAAACAAAATAAATTATTAATTATTCTATTATCAATCTTTACTGGTTTGATTGTTATTGTTACATCAATATTCTTGCTTTTACCAGCAATTACGAATCAAGCAAAGATTGAAATACCAGATGTAGTTGGCATGCCGGTTGAAGAAGCTATTGAAAAGCTGCAAGATAAAGGGTTTGTTATCAGTGATGATGAACAAGAAATTAGTAGTAGTGACGTTGCCGAAGGTTGTGTAGTTAAAACTAATCCAAATGTAGGCACTAAGAAGAAAAAAGGCACAGAAATAGTTTTATATGTTTCTACAGGAAGTAGCAAAATAGCTGTAGAAGATTATACTGGTAAAAATTATTTAGAAATAAAAGGTGCCTTAGAAGCACAAGGAGTTAAAGTTTTAGTTGAGAAAAAAGATATTGATGATGAAAATAAATATGGTGAAGGAGAGATAATTGATCAATCCAAGAAGAGTGGCGAAGAACTTGAAAGTGGCGACACAATAACTATTTATATTCCTAATATTGTTATTAAATATCCAGATTTTACTGATGGTTCGTTTAATATAACTAATGTTCAAAACTTTGCTGAAACTAATGGTTTAACAGTAGAAATTGAAGAAATTGAAACTAGCGAATATCAAGTTGGTACAATATTCTATCAAAGTAAACCAGCTGGTTATACTGTATTAAGTGGTTCATCATTCAAAATTAAAGTAGCAATTGCTCCAACATCAAGTGAAAGTGATGATGTTGATGCAGATAATATAGGCGTTACCGATGGTTTACAATAAAGGCAAAATAATTAAAAATATTAGCAACTTGTATACTGTGCAAGTTGCTAATAAACTATATGAATGTAAACCACGTGGTAAGTTTAGATATGATAAGATAACCCCGACCGTAGGAGATTATTGTGTAGTTGATACTGATAACAATTATATAATGGAAATATTGCCACGTATTAATAATTTAACAAGACCAGTAGTTGCTAATGTCGATGCTGCTGTTATTGTAACAAGTTTAAAAGAACCAGATTTAAGTATGAACTTATTAGATAAATTAATAATGATTATAACTATAAAAAAAATTGAACCAATTATTTGTTTAACAAAATTAGATTTATTAAATATAGATGAAATTAATAAAATAAACGAAATAATTGAATACTATAAAAGTATTGGTATCAAAGTAGTTAATAATCAAAATATAGATGAAATAAAGGATATTTTAAAAAATAAAACTGTAGTATTTACTGGTCAAAGCGGAGCAGGCAAATCCACATTGATTAATAAATTGGATACTAATTTAAATTTAGAAACTAATGAAATAAGCAAAGCTTTAGGTCGAGGTAAACACACAACTAGACATGTAGAACTATACAAAATAGCTGATTTTTTTGTAGTAGATACCCCAGGTTTTTCTAGTATAGATTTTGAAGAAATATTAAAAGCTGATGTAAAAAATGGATTTATTGAATTTAAAAAATATGAGTGTAAGTTTAATGATTGTAACCATTATAAAGAAATAAACTGTGGAGTTAAAGACGCAGTTAATAATGGTTACATACTATCTTCAAGATATGAAAGTTATATAGATTTTTATAATGAAGCAAAGGAGTCTTTATGGAAATAGAAGTATCTTTTTTAAGTAGTAATTATAGTAGTGTTGAAACTATTGATAGAATAAATAATACTGATGTAGAGTTTATTCATATTGATGTCATGGATGGCATATTTGTTAATAATAAAACTATGCCTACTAATGAGTTGGTTAATTTATTAAAAAATACTAATAAAAAATTAGATATTCATTTAATGGTTGAAGACGTAGAAAAATATGTAAATGAACTAAGTATTTTAAAACCAAATAATATTACATTTCATATTGAATTAGAGAGTAACGTTAATTTAATGAAGTATATTAATTTAATAAAGAAACTTGATTGTAATGTTGGGTTAGCTATTAATCCAGATACTGATATTAATAAAATTAATCCTTATTTACCTTTTATTAATCAAGTTTTAATAATGAGTGTATATCCAGGTCAAGGTGGGCAAGTATTTATACCTAGTGTATTAGAAAAGGTATCTTATTTAAATAAAGTAAAAGATTCATATAATATTAAGATTAATATAGATGGTGGAATAAATGATAAAACTATTAAAATAGTAAGAGATTATAATCTAGATTATGTTGTTAGTGGTTCATTTATTTGTAAGAGTGATAATTATCAAAACCAAATAGATTTATTAAAATAAATAAAAAATATATTTTATTTTATTAAAATTATAGTGTATAATATTTTTAGAATAAGAAAAGGTGAAGGAAATGACTATATTAAGTATTGGACATTGTACTTATGATATTAGCTGTCCAACTAATGAATATCCAAGAGAAAATAGTAAAAACCGTTTTACTGAAAAAGTTGAAGGAGTAGGAGGTCCTGCTTGTATTGTATCTATTTTATTAGGTAGATGGGGTCTTGAAACTTATTTTTCAGGCGTAATCGGATCTGATAATTTTGGTAATACAATAAAAAAAGTATTAGAAGAAGCTAATGTAAGCACTAAATATTTAGAGACTAACTATGAATTGCTTACATCATTATCTATGATTATTGTTACGCCAAATGGTAAAAGGACAACATTAAATGTTGGTAATGAAACTAATTTTATTAAAAAGTATGAATACTTAATAACACCAGATATTATATTTATGGATGGTCATGATTATAGTGCTAGTCGTTTTGCAATGAATAAGTACGGTAATGCGATTAAGATTTGTGATGCTAATCGCGCTACAAAAGATATTATTGAATTATGTAAATATAGTAATTATGTTATTGCATCTCGTGAATTTGCAGAAGAAGTCTCTAAAACTAAGATTGATTATAATAATACTCAAACTTTGGTAGCAGTATATAATAGTTTAAAGAATAGATTTACTAATTCTGAAGTAATTGTTACTTTAGGTGGCGGTGGAGCACTTTATTGTAATAACAAACAAATAAAAGTGATGCCAGGATTAAAAATGGAAGCGGTTGATACTACTGGTGCAAGTGATATTTTCCATGGAGCATTTGTATATGGTATTGCTAATGGTTTTGATTTTGAAAAAAGTGTAACTTATGCTAATATCGCTGCAGGTTTATCGGTTACAAAAATAGGTGGTAGTGCTTCAATTCCAAGTTTAAATGATGTTATATCTACTTATAACCAAAAACTAAATCCAATGAATAATTTTAACAATCAAGCTCCAGCTAATCAACCAACGCCTGGAGGAATGATGCAAAGTCAGTCCTCACCACAAAACAATCAACAATTTAATCAAAATCAAATGAATCAACCAATGGCTAATAATGGAACTTATCCTAATCCTAATCAAAGTGAAGAGATGTTATAATGTTTACTAGTAAATCTCCAACTTTAGATTTACACGGAGAGTATTGTAGTTTAGCTGCTACTTTAATCAATGATTTTATTAATGATAATATTAAAATGAAAAATGAATATATAGCTATAGTACATGGCAAAAGTACGGGATTAATGACCAGAAAGACTCATGAAGTATTAAAAAGTAATAAGAATGTTATAGAATACTATATTCATCCGTGGAACACCGGAATGACTGTAGTTCGTTTAAAAATAAAGTAAAATTTTACTGTCAATTGACACGCGAAATATGGTTATGCATCCATTCGACAAAAATTGTGTTATAATTATAGTACAATAATAATGGAAAGGAGATATGTTCACATGTTAAGATGGTTAAAAAGATTCTTCTAATTAAGAAGATTTCACACTAGTAAAGCGAGACCTTTTGTATAAAAGGTCTTTACTATTGTCAACCATCAGTCAATCACTTAAATTTTTTGTATACAAAAAATAACACTATGTTATAATTTAAGTGAAAGATAGGTGTTGTTTATGAAAAAAGATAAAACGCAAAATTTATTGAAAGCAGTTATTTGTTTCTTTGTGTACTTTGTATATTCAATGTACTCACTAAATATTGGAAAGTCTTTAGGAATAAAAAATGATGTTATTACTATGTTTGTTTCTGATTTATTGTTTTTAATATTTATTGTACTTATGTATTATAAGAATGTTAAAAATGATATAAAGAATTTAAAGAAAGTAAAAGTAAGTAAAGTAATTAAAAGAATTTTGTTTTGGGTTGCTCTTATATTTGTTTTGAACATTGTTATGGGGGCATTTACTGAATATGTTTTAAAGGTGCCAGATGGTACTGATAGTAATACTGAAGCTTTATGGAATTTATCAAAGGGATATATGATTTTTAAAACTTTAATATTTGGTGTAGTTGCAGAAGAAATATTATTTAGAGAATCAATTAGTGATGTAGTGGATAATAATATTTTATACATTATTATTAGTTCTTTAATTTATACTGCTATGCATTTTGTGTTTATGGATAACAGTGAATATATTTTTATAGATTTATTAGTTTATTTTATACCAGCATTGTTTTTCTCAACAGCATACGTACGCGGCAACAGAAATATTGTATTATTAATGCTTATTAAATTTGCTTATAATCTAATACCAGTATTATTATTCATATAATGGTTAAAATAAAATAATAGAAAGGAGTCTTTATGAAAAAGGGTATTATTGGTGGTTTATTGTTGTTTATTACTTTTTCTTTATCAATTAGTATACTTTTATATAAGTACATTGATAAACAAGACTCATCTATTAGTTTATTAGGTAAAGTAAGTGAAGAAGTAGAAGCTAATAATGGCGATTATAAAATATTTAAAACAGAAGGTAAAAATGATATTACCTATAATGTAGTTGATTACGAAAGAAACCTAGCTTATAGTTGGACGTTCAATAAAGATGAGAATAAAAGCAATGTACCATTAAATCAAACTATTGAAATGGATATTAATTTAAGATTAAATATTGATGCAATCACTAATGTGACTAATAATATTAATCATATGGTTAATGAAAATAAGTTAATTGTATCATTTGATTATCATGGTGATTTACCAACTAGTGCTAAAATAAAGATTAATGTTAACAATAGGTTTAAAGATGGAGACGAATTATATTTATATTATTATAATCCTGAATTAAATCAAATTGAATTTATTGATAAAGATATTAAAGTAAATAATGGCTATGTTGAATTTGATATTGAACATTGTAGTGATTACTTTTTGACAGCATCAGTAGTTAATGAAGCGGTTAACAATCCAAAAAGTATTAATTATATAATAATAATTTTAGGAATTATTGTGTTTATATTAATAGCTATAACATTAGTTCAATCTAAGAAGTAGGGATGATTTTATGATATATAAACTAAATAGTAAAAAATTAGGTAAAAAAATAAGAGAATTTTCTAGTACTACTTATGGTAAGATAATGTTTGTATTATGCTATATAGTATTCTTTTGTTTTTTCTTAATTGATGTATCAGTATTAACATTAGCATTTTTAGATTGGCATTTTAAAATTGTATTATTCTATTTTAATATGGCAACACTAATATCATTTGTAATAGGCAGCTATATTTATTATAGAGAATTAAAAGAATATATCGAAAAAACGAGCAAGTAATTTTGCTCATTTTTTGTTTTAGAATGGGGTTTTGACAAGTTTTGGCATCATTTGTCAAATCGCTTGAAATTTAGATTTTTATACTTATAATAAAGCATCAGAACGTTTAGTTGATGGTTACTCTTATTCAGGGCAGTTTTGGTAATACTTAACTTTACTTGATGAGAGGAGGGATACTTATGAGCGATAAAATCTATCATAAGTTGCTAGAGATTGCACTACTAGCTATAATTATCCTATTAATTGCAAAAACCATCTAGATTAGATGGTCAACCAGAGTAGCCGTCTAGTTGAAACCTAAACGTTCTACTAATTTAATTATATAAAAGATATTCACTCATTGCAATATCTTTTTTTGACGAATTTTAACTAGAAATATTAATATTAATTCTTGCATTTTTTATTAAGTATTATAATCATGTCAAATTGGTGAAAGGAGTGTGCTTTATGAGTGATACAGAAGCATTATCACTTGCTGGCGGTATAGTAGGTGGAGCTTTAGTAGCAGTTGTGGTAGGAGTTATTATATTTTATGTTTTAACTGTTATTGCTGAATGGAAAATATTTACTAAAGCTGGAGAAGCTGGATGGAAAGCATTAATTCCAATTTATAATGTTTACATTTTATGTAAAATAATTGGTTTATCTTTTTGGAAGTTTGTTATTATTTTACCTCTAGTATTAGGATTTATAGCTGGCTTCATAAACAAAGAAAACGTTACTAATGCTGTAAGTGGTATTTATGGTTTAGTATTAGCAATTATGATGGCTGTTAAACTTGGTAAATCATTTGGAAAAAGTACTGGATTCATTGCTGGTTTAGTATTATTCCCTAATATTTTCCAATTAATATTAGGATTTGGAAGGTGAACTACCCATAGCTTAAAGTTTATGGGCTTCCTGCTTCATAGACTTCGTAACCTACTTTCTCCACAGGCTTGAATTCGGGCTGTTCCATCCCTATATATTTTTTATTATACTAGTTGTAATCCTTGATGTAGTATGTTTATAGCAGCATTTATATCACGGTTATGTTCTTTGCCACAATTTGGACAGATCCATTCTCTTATAGATAAATCTTTTATATCACTGTTCTTATAACCACAGCTGCTACATATTTGACTACTAGCGTAGAATTTATCTACTTTTACATATTGTCTTCCATACCATCTTGATTTATACTCTAATTGGTTTGACAATATACTCCATGATGCATCTATAATACTTGATGATAAATTGTGATTCTTTATCATATTTTTAATTTGTAAGTCTTCAGTAATAATAACTTGGTTTTCGTTTACTATTCTGCTACTTATCTTATGTAAGTAATCACATCTTGTATTATGTATCTTTTCGTGGAGTAATGCTATCTTTAATTTTTCTTTTTTATAATTACTACTTCCTTTAACTTTTTTTGAAAGTCTTCTTTGATGCATAATTAATTTTTCTTTTAATTTGTTTAATGGTTTTATATTTTCATAAGTATCTCCATTTGATGTTATAACTAAATCTTTTATTCCTAGATCTATTCCTATAGTCTTAGTTATCCTAGGTAATGTATCAATATTGGTATCAACTAATATTGATGCAAAATATTTACCAGTTGGAGTTTGTGTTATAGTAGCATTTTTAATGTTACCATTAAATTTTCTGTGAACAACTGCTTTAACACTTTTTAATTTAGGTAGTTTTATTATATTTTTATCAAAATCTACAACTATATTATTATTAGTATAATTAGTTGTATATGATTTATGATCACTATGTTTCTTTTTAAATTTAGGATATTTACAATTACCTTTAAAAAAGTTAATAAAAGCGTTATCCATATTATATATAGAATTAGTAAGAGCAAATTTATCTACTTCTTTTAACCATTGATATTCTTCTTTTAAAACTCTATTGCAATAATTATTACAATCAATTTTACTCATATTGACATTATTATTCTTATATTTTTCTATACGGTATGATAGTAATACATTATAAACAAATCTACAACATCCAAATGTTTTAACTATTTGTTCTTTTTGAACACTATTAGGATATATTCTATATTTATATGTTTTTAACACAAAAATCACCCCTGATTTTCTATAATATTAATAAAGATTTTATATCTATGAGTTAAAATACTATTGCTCATAAGTAAATATTACTATACATACATTTGTTTGTCAATGCTATTTTTTATTTTTTTTATAGTCTTAACACATCATCTAAAGTTAATGGGATTGCAACTATATTTTTTTCCAAAATATGTGGGAGCTAGTAAATAATTGATGCTTAACCTATAAAGATGTATAACCCATACATCTTTTTTCCTGAATAACATAATATACTTACATTAGAACTATTTAATCATGGATATATAAATGAACATAATATTCAAATTTTTTGTTATGATAAATTATTTGAACGATTATTGGATAAAGGAAAGTCATACAAGGATTTAATTACAGATATTTATTATATTGTTCCTAGGGTAGTAAATGTAAATGTCAAACTTTTTTGTTAACAAATATAACTTATAATGTCATCTAGTGTTATTATAAACAAACTTGGTTATAAATAACTTGAAATAGTATAATTAATTGTGATAAAATTAGTTTAGATAGAATAGAAATACGAAAGGTGTTGTTAAAAAAATGGATTATCAAACAAACATTCGGGGGGGGGGTATTTTTCATAGAAAGATAACCCAAAACGTAAAAAGAGGCTTAATAATTATTTTTATACTTTTATTAATGATAGGTACAACTTTAGCTTTATGGATTAGAGTAAGAACACAAAATGGTAAAAATGAAGTAGCAAGTACATGTATATCATTAGAAATAGATAGAAATACTGAAGGAGATGCTATAGTTTTAGAAGATGCTTTTCCAATTCTTGATAGAGAAGGAATGGAATTAGATGGTTATACTTTTACATTAGTAAATGGTTGTGATAGCTATATAGCTTATAATATTAATCTAGAAAGTTTAACTAGTGTAGCTAGTTCTGATAGATTTGATTTAACATATTTAGATGCAGTAATTGACGATAATGGGATAAACCCAATAAATAGTTATGAATCTACATCTACTTTATTAAATAATGAAGCTTATGATACAAGAATCTTAGATAGTGGTTTCTTAACAGGTAATGAAAGAAGAACTTTTACATTAAGAGTATGGATAGATGAAGATGCTCCGAAAACAGAGATGGATAAGGCTTGGGAAGGTAAAGTAACCGTATATGGAGAACTTAAGAACTTTAATCCAGTAAATGCAGTAACTTATCTTACTAGTATAGTTTCAAATAATACTGATGAAATGTATTATGATGGAACAAGTGATAATAACTTAAGATATATGGGTAGTAACCCTAAAAACTATGTTAAGTTTAATAATGAACTATGGCGAATAATAGGTGTTATGAACAATGTTACGGGTTCATCAACTGATGATGGGACTGGTGAGTCTAGAGTAAAAATAATAAGAAATGAAAATATAGGTAGATACTCATATAGTGAAGCTTGTAGAGATAGCAATATAAATTGGGAAACAAAAGCTTGTAGTTCCTATATTTATAACAATAACTGGGAAACATCAGATGCAAAGAAAGTATTAGGTGCTTACTATAATAGTACTTATGATAGTTCATATAATAATTTAGTATATGAAAATTTCAATGGTAGTACAAATTGGTATATGGAAAGATTAGATGTGAATTTTGTCGGAAGTGGAATGAATGTTAATAGTAAAAATCTGGTAGATGATGCAACATATTATTTAGGTGGATATAATGCAACAAGTGGTGACCAATATTTTTATCAAACAATGATATCTTCAAAATGGTATGAAGCAGAAAGAACTAACCAAGCAATAAATAATTATAATCCACTTACTTGGACGGGGCCATTTGGTATGATGTATCCAAGTGATTATGGTTATGCAACAAGTGGTGGATCAACTAGTAATAAAGCTTTATGTGATAGTTATGCATTATATACTTGGAGCCAAGGTGATAGAACGTTCTGTAGAGGTAATAATTATTTATATGATGGTTGGTATCAATGGTTAATGACTCCGCGTGCTGATGCCTCCGGCTACGTGGCTTCCGTGTATCCCAGTGGCCTTGTCAACGGCTACGGCGACCCGTACAATGCTTTCGGTCTTCGCCCAGTCCTTTATCTGAAATCTTCAGTTAAAATAGTAGGTGGAATTGGAACAAGTTTGGATCCGTACATATTAAGTGCGTAACGAACAAGTGCCGATGGACGGCGAGGTCGTTCCGGACAGTTTTAGTTAAAGCCAGTAAATAAGGGTAAGAAAAGACTAAAAATTGCGACCAATAGGTAACGATTTTTAGTCTTTTTTAACCATATTTTAGAAAAATTGTAAATGTCAATATAAAATGTCACAAAAATTTTAAAATTAAAATGTCATAATTTTGTATTAAGATGGGATAGATAATACATCGGTTCTCCGCGATTTAGTGGGGAGTAAAATGAACTCTTTACCACGATGTGGTGGGGAGTTTTTCTGATTATGCTACACGTTTTAGTGGGGAGTTTTATTAAAAGAGCTACAAGATTTAGTGGGGAGCTAAAGTTAATACTT
>JAFUTX010000016.1 GCA_017484065.1 Bacilli bacterium | reverse complement strand
CTTAATATGGATGAAGATATACTTGAACAAAATTTAGAGTATTCTCATCCCCAAATAGCACCTAATATTAATGTTGTAAATAATGAAACAGATATTTTATTAGAACATAATGATTTTATTGCTAATATTGAGATTAATTTAGTAGATAATAAAAGAAATGATATAAAGAATAAAACATATTTATGTTGTTTATGGTTAAAACAAGTACCAACATCTAAAGAGTATAATAACTTGAAGAAAAATATCCAAATAAATATAGATTATTTTGATTATTTTAATAAAGATCTATTTCATTATGAAAGTGTTTTAACAGAAAAACATACAGGAATAATTGAAACAGAAGATATAGCTATTCATCATTTAAACCTTGTAAAACTTGAAAAAGAAGATTATAATAAATTCATAACTGACAAAGAATCATTAGAGAAATTATTATACTTCTTTGTCTGTAAAGATAAGTCTATATTAGATGAAATCTACAAGGGAGATAAGTTTATGGAAACATTACGAGACGAAACAGACCAAATTCAAGCAGTACTTGATTCATTTCTATTCTATAATAAAGAAGAGTTAGATAGACTTGGAAGAGAAGATATGATGAGAGAAGGATATGAAAAAGGCGTAGAGAAAGGTTTAGAGCAAGGTATTGAACAAGAAAAAGTTGAAATAACAAAGAATCTGTTAAACTTAGGTCAATCTAAAGAATTGATATCTCAAGCTACAGGTTTATCTATCGAAGAAATAGATAAAATAAAGTTAGAAGAAGAGTAAAATATTTTAGTAATATTTTACTTTTTTAAATTAAAAAAATACGCATATAATTAATTGGTGATTAATGTGCGTCTAAGTGATTTACAAGCAAAAAGTATTATTAATGTTGTTCAAGGTAAAAACTTGGGTAGAATAGTAGATGTTGAAATTGATATAGATGGTAGAATTATTTACTTTGTAGTAGAACAAAAAAGGTTATTTAGATGGTTTAACAATAGTGGTGATGTTACAGTTAATTTTAGTCAAATAAAGAAAATAGGCGATGATGTAATATTAGTCGAGCTATAGCTTTTTATAATTGTTTATGGTATAATTTAAGATGTTTAGGTGATTAAAATGAATAAAAGAATTTTTAAGATTGCTATAATAGTTTTAATTATTGATCAAATTATTAAAGGATTAGTATCATCTAATTTACAAGTTAATGAAAGCATAAAAGTTATAAAGAATATATTCAAGATTACTTATTCTCAAAATACAGGAGCAGCATGGAGTATTTTAAATAATCACTCTTATATAATTATTATTATAAGTATAATTGCTTTAGTAATACTATTTAGATTTATGTATTTATTTAAGGATAATAAGCGTAATAATATATCTTTTGGCTTAATAATTGGAGGTACTATAGGTAATTTTATTGATAGAATTTTTAATGGCTATGTAATAGATTTTATAGATGTAACTATTTTTAAATATAAATATCCAATTTTTAATATAGCAGATATGTGCATAGTAATTGGGGTAATTCTTCTTATCTATGCTGTATTTAAAGGAGAAGATAAAAGTGGTAATCAAAGCAAATGAAAATAATATTAGAATAGATAAATACTTAGCTACTTTAGAAGGTTTATCTTATAGTAGAGAATTTATTAATAAAATGATTGATAATAATGCTATATTAGTTAATGGAAAAAACATTAAAAGTAGTTATAAAATAAAAGAAAATGATGAAATTACTATTGATGAATCTTTTAAACAAGAAATTAATATTGAACCAGTAGAAATGCCCCTTAATATAGTTTTTGAAGATGAAAATGTTTTAGTTATTGATAAACCAAGTGGATTAGTAGTTCATCCTGGAAGTGGTAATTATAATAATACATTAGTTAATGGCCTTATGTATTATACTAAAAATCTTAGTAATGTCGGAGGGGAAGAACGCCCTGGGATAGTGCACAGAATTGACAAAGATACTAGTGGTTTAATGTTAGTTGCTAAAACGAATGAAGCTCATAAAATTCTTGCTGAAGATTTTAAAAATAAAAGAGTAAAAAGAGAGTATATTGCTCTTGTTTGTGGCGTTTTACCTCACAATAGTGCCACTATCGATGCTCCAATTGGTCGAGACAAAGTTAATCGCCAACGAATGGCTGTTACTAGTGATAATAGTAAAAATGCAGTAACTCATTTAACTGTGTTAAAAAGATATAAGGATTATACTTTAGTTAAATTACAATTAGAAACAGGTAGAACTCATCAAATAAGAGTACATTTAAGTTACATAGGGTATCCTATATATAATGATCCAGTATATTTAAATAAAAATGCAACTGAGTTTGGCCAATTTCTTCATTCTGCTAGTATTGATTTTATTGAACCAATTACTAAAGAGCATTTACATTTTGAGAGTGCGTTACCAAAAGAATTTCAAGAGTTTTTAGATAATTTAGAAACAATATAGAAAGGATTTGATTACATGGCAGTAGTAATGAATAAAAAAGATGAATTAGTAATTATGTTAGCTCACTACTTTGTAACAGAAGAAAACTATACACCAATAATTGTAAATGGTGTTAAAGATGAAGTATGGCTAGAAAATACTAAAGGCCCTTATCGAATAATAAGAATTAATTCTAATCATATCCACAATGATGAACAATTAAAATATGACTTATTTAAAACTAAAAATATAATGCGTCAAGTAAGAAAGAAAACATTATCGTTTACAATGAATACATTAAACATCTTTTTGGACTTAGGTGATAACGTTAATCTTAAACCGATTAAAAATATTGATAGTATAAAGATAGGTGATGTAGAAGAGATTAAAAATCAAAAAGATTTAAATAGCTTATTTCCTAAATTAAAAGATAAAGCTTTATTTGATCATGAGGGCTTTGATTTACTTATAGATGCTACTAATGATATTAATGTTAAAACAGAAGAAAATAATAAATTATTTGAAGATACATTTAAACCTAAGTTTGTTTATGTAACACTAGCTATTATAGGTTTATGTTTATTAATGTTTTTAATAACAACATTTACAGGAGGAAGTAGCAGTGCCTATAACTTATTTAGGTGGGGCGCTAATTTAAGAGAAGCAGTAGTTAGTGATAAACAAGTTTGGAGATTATTAACTTGTGCATTCTTACATGCAGGAATATTACATCTACTTGTAAATATGTATTCTTTATTTATAATTGGTAGTCAAATAGAAACCTATATGGGTAAAATTAAATATGCAGTTATTTATATAATTAGTGCTATTAGTGGTAGTTTATTATCTATTATATTTAGTGAAAATATAAGTGTAGGAGCAAGTGGGGCAATCTTTGGTTTACTTGGTTCGTTATTATATTTTGGCTATCATTATCGTGTTTATTTAGGTACTGTAATCCGTACGCAAATAGTACCAATTATAATTCTTAACTTAGCTATTGGTTTTATGTTTAGTGGTATTGATAACTTTGCTCATATTGGAGGATTAATTGGTGGATATCTTGCAACTATGGCTGTAGGAGTTAGAGGTAGAAGTAGTAAAAGTGATATGGTAAATGGTTCTATTACCTTGATTTTATATTTAGGATTTTTAGTGGGTATAGCATTTTTCTATGTTAAATAGATTAATGCTTTTTTTGATTAAGTAAATATGGTAAACTAAATATAGTACAAGGTGATAATATGGCAGTAAATATAATAATAAAGAATAAAAGAGTATTAAAAAGAAAGATTGATGTTAGTAAATTAATTTTCGATAATATGCGATATGGTATTATGGATGAAAAATATCGTTTAATTGAAAATGAAGTAGGAGAATACACAGTTGTTTTTAATAAAGATGATATTTGTCGTGGTTATGAAATTTGTATAAAGAATAATACTGTAGAATTAATCATGGGCTTACCTACTAGTGATAATGATATCTTATTCTTTTATGATTACATCCATAAGATATGTAATAAATTAAAAGCCAAATATTTTTATAGGGATGGAATAAAAGCCACTTTTGATGATATTGATAAATATATTACTAATGATATTAATACTAGTAATGAGACATTAATTGAAATAAAGAACAAAATGGATAATAAAGAGGAAGAAAGCTTCTATTTATTTGGTGCTTTAAATCCAATTAGTTTTGATAAGAAAAATTTAAAGAAAATTAAGAATTGCCATGACTTAGGTGTATACACAAATAAATTACAAAGTATGGATATTTATTATGCTTCACCTCAAGTTTATAAAAAAAGTGATAATACAGTCTTTGGAATTTACGTTATAACAGAAGATGTAAATTCAGTATTTCCTTTAAAACCAAGTGTTTTTATGAATGAGGAACAAAAAGTGGATTATTGGTATATAAGTTTTATTGTTAATAATAAGATTGTCGGCTCAATTAACTATCAAGATTTTATCAAAAATATAAGTACTAAGAATAAATATGATGCAGAATATTTTATTATTAAATTAAATAAAGATAAGATTAATGAATTAATTAGAGAGTATAAAATAGAAATATAATATTTTAAAATAGTATTTAAAATGTTATAATACTAAGTACAATAGAGGTTGATTAGAATGTTTGATGAAATAAAAAAAGTGTTAGAAAGATTAGAACAACATAATTTTGAAGCTTATGTTGTTGGTGGTTTTATTCGTGATTATTTATTAGAAAGAGAAACAAATGATGTAGATATATGTACTAATGCTAGTTGTGGCGAATTAGCTAATATTTTTCCCGGTTCTAAAGCTAACTATTTAAAGTCAGGTATTAAATTTAGAATAGGGGATAATGTTTATGAAATAAGTACTTATCGAACTGAATCAAACTATCGTAAACGTACACCTCAAAATATTAATTTTATTAATGATGTAGAACAAGATTTAGTAAGACGTGATTTTACTATTAATGCGTTACTTATGGATAAAGATTTACAAATATATGATTATCATAATAGTAAGATTGATTTATTAAATGGAATTATTAGGGAACTTGCAGATGTTACAGAAGATCCATTAAGAATTTTAAGAGCTATAAGGTTTGCAACTATATTAGATTTTAAAATAGAAGAAGAATTAGATAAAAAAATAAAAGAAAATTCATCTTTAGTAGATGAACTTTCTAATAATCGGATTATGAGCGAAGTTGAAATGATTATCAATAGTAGTAATTGGCAATATGGATATAATTTATTAAAAAGATATAATTTAATAAAATTAATTAATCAAATTAGTGACTTAAATTTTCACTAAATTTTGATTAATTTTTTTATTTCTCCTAAACCCATTCTACCAGATATAACTTTATCAACTTGTTCTTCATTAAGCCCTTTATTATATAAGCTATATTCTATATTTTCTAGTTTATCCTCAAAATAATCATCACAATTGTTTATTAATTCAAATAAGTCAATATTATATAATAAATCAATATATAAATATAAAACAGATGTTAAAGTTTGATGATAATTTAAAGCATCATAATTAGAACGGTACAAAGCAGATTTACCATCAATATCAATGATCATTGGTTTACCAGATAAATTAACTAATATATTACTATGATGAAGTGTATTATCATCAGGTTTGTTATGTAAGTCAAACATATAAATATGGTTATCCAATAATTCTTTAATGTTATTTAATAATTGATTTAATACTATTAATTGTTTCTTTTTAGATGTTAAATTAAAGTAGGAATGAATACCAATAGCATATTTAAACTCTTTAAGTACACATCCGACAAATCTTTTATCAATATAAATTGGTGCTACTGGTAAATTAGTATTTATAATATTTTTTTGTTTTTCTATTGCTTTATAAATTGAACTATCACCATGTAATTTAGTACCATCATCTTCAATATAATAAAGTGGTTCTTGGTAATTTTGATTAACCTTTGTATCTTTATATTTAGAAATAATAACGCCATCTTCATCACGGATTATATCTTCTAAATGATTACTGTGTTCAATGTTACGATGATATATTTTATATAAATATCCATTTTTAGCTCGATATACAGTACCGTCAGTACCAGCACCTATCTTTTTTAATTTATCTAAATCATTTTTGGTTAAATGAATAGCATTATTCATCATATTCAACCCCCATACATAGATTGATTATACCATAAACTAAGAAAAAAAGCAAACGTACGTTCCTTTATGCATAAAAAAAGTGCTTTTTTAGCAAAATTATAGTGAAAGGAATGATGTTATGAGCAAGTTCAAGGTTGATATAACAGGAGTAAATACTAATGATATTATTGTATTAACTAGTGAAGAAACAAACGAACTGTTTAGAAAGTATCAAGCAGGAGATTTACAAGCTAAGGATGATTTAGTTAACGGTAATTTAAGATTAGTATTAAGTGTATTAAAAAGTTTTAATAATCAAAAACACGATATGAATGATTTATTCCAAGTTGGAGTAATAGGGTTAATTAAAGCAATTGATAATTTTGATTTATCTTATAACTTAAGATTAAGTACTTACGCTATTCCTCTTATTGTTGGAGAAATAAAAAGGTATATTAGAGATAATACAATGGTTAGAGTAAGTCGTAGTGTTAAAGATTTAGCTTATCAAATAATGCGTTATAAAGAAGCCTATTATAATAAAAATGGAGTAGAAGCTTCTACATTAGATATAGCTAAAGAATTAAATATAGATGAATATCAAGTTAATTATGCTTTAGATAGTTTAAAGGAACCTGTAAGTATTTTTGAACCTATATTTAATGATGGGGGAGATACTATCTATTTACTAGATCAAATAGCGGATAATAAAGAAAAAAATGAAGATAAAGATTTATATATATCACTATATAATGCCCTAAACAGTATTGGACAAAGAGAACATGATATTATTATTGATAGATTTATAATGGGAAAAACCCAAACCGAAATAGCAGAAAATTTAAATATAAGTCAAGCTCAAGTATCTAGGATAGAAAAGAGTGCTTTAAAAAATGTTAAAAGATTAATCAAGTGATGTAAATTTTTATTTTAATTTAAGTGTTTTTATAATACTATAAAAACTTTCATTATTAGTTAGAACTATATCATATTTTTTCTTAAAAGCGTTTCTATTTTCTTCCACATTTGATTCTAGAAAACCCATGGATAAAGTATCTTTTTTTGGTAACTTTTTAGCCATATTAACATCACTTATTTGATCTCCAATAACTATAGCGTACTCTTTATTTAATAATTTATTCTTATATTCATTAGGTAAATTAATATCATACTTATTCATGTTGTGAACAATAGGGTCTAATTTATCAACTATTTCATTGTTTTTGAATTGTAACATATTACTATTAACAAAAATATTCTTATCATAGCAACCATTTTGTTTTAAAGATTCTATTATAAAGTTGCCAACTCCTGCTGAGTTAATTATTAATGGTATTTCGTGTATGTTTAATAATTTTATGAATTCAATAGCTTGTTTTCTTAATTTTAGAGAATCTTTAAATGATATAATTTTTTCTATATCACTTTCTTTTACTTGATATTTTAACATTAAATTAAAACTAGCCATTAACCATTCTATACTTAACTTAAGTCTATCTTCGTTGCTTAAACTTAGATCAAGTTCTAAAGGTCGATAATAATCATAATGTTTTTGTCTTTCTAAATTGTATTCTTCTGGATATAAACCGCTAGCTCCAAATAAAGAAAATGTTGTATTACTATCTTTAGTAGTTATAGTATTATCAAAATCAGTTACGACATAAAAATTATCATTAGTTATATTATTTATCTTATCTAAATTTGTATATTCTATCATTTTATCAACCTTTCAACATACTTAAGTATAATAGCATATTTAAGATATTTTTAGAAGTCTTTTTAATTATTTTGAGACTCTCAAAAATAATATATTGTTTGAACCATAAATGTAAGATATAATATTTATATAGTTAGGAGTAATACTATATGGAATATTTAGATATTTATGATGAAAATCAAAATTATTTAGGTAAAGAATTAAGAGATGTTGTTCATAGAGATGCATTATGGCATAAAACAGTTCATTGTTGGTTATTTGATAAAGATGGAAATATCTATTTTCAAAGAAGAAAGGATAGAAAAACGCTTTATACCACTGCTTCAGGACATATTTTAGCTGGTGAAACAGTTAAAGAGGGTTTTGGCAGAGAAATTAAAGAAGAACTTGGTATAGATATAAACTATGAAGAAGCTATTTTAGTTGATGTTGTTAAATTTAAAATGGATAAAATTAAGAATGATGGTACGATATTTAAGGATAGAGCATTTGCTAATGTAAATGTTTATGAATATAATGATAGCGATACTAAATTTAATTATGATGAGGAAGAATTAAGTTCTATTGTTAAAGTTAATGCTAATGACACATTAAATCTATTTTTAAAAGGTAGCGGGTTAGTAAAAGGAATAGAAATAATTAAAACAAGTAATGGTATTAATATCGAAACTAAAGATATTGATATTTCTGAATTTTTAATTAATGATGGAGAAACTTTAATTAATAAATATGGTGATGTATTAAAAAAAGTTATTGAACTAACAAATAAATAAGTGGTAACTAAATTAGTTCCACTTATTTTAAATTGTATTTCGTTTTAAACTTATCAACTTGACTAAGTCTTTTTGTTTTTGGTTGTTCTTCTAATGCTTTTAAATAATTTAAATCAATATAAGGTATATCTTCACTTAAAGTAGTTGGATACATTGTAATTATATTCGCTGTATTATGTAAAACAATCACTTTAAAATAATCTTGTATTTTATAATCATATCTTCCACAGTTATCATATTTAAAATAATAATAATCTGTAATAAACTCATCAATTTTTCTGTTGTTAGAAGGAATATTCTTCTTTACTTCTTTTAATATTTTATTATAATCAAAATTCTCTGCAAAAAGACTATTACTATAATAATCATTTTCATAGTTATAATCAGCCATATGTTTTTTTACGTGTTCTAAAAATTCTTCTTCATTGTATTCTATAATTTGTCTATATAAATAGGAATAATAGTCACGATTATGTTTTGGCTTAATACCTAATTGTATTTTGCTATAAAAAAATAGTGATTCTAAATTTACATCTAAAGCTTCATACATCTCTTTTATTATTTTTATATTTTCAATGTAGTAATCATAAAATTCTTGATATTTTTCTTTAGCAGCTAATATTAGTAATTTATTATGGATATATCTATATGAAGATTTTTTATATTTTTCAACTTCTCTTTGAAATTGTATATCTTTATCTATTTTGGATTTTGTAACATTAATGATATTTTGTGCTTTATCATATATACCATTTCTAATTAAGAATAAAGCGTAGTAATCATAAGCACAATAATCATCCGGATATTTTTCTATATATTCTTCAAGCATAATAATAGCTTTATTTAAATTGTTTCTACTAGTATTTACTGCTTTATGAAATTCATATTCATTAAATATTTTAGTATTTTTCATAATAATTTCTCCTATTTTAAATTGTATTTCATTTTAAATTTATCAACTTGACTTAGCCTTTTAACTTTAGGTTGATTTTCTATTACTTGATTTAAATAGTTTAAATCAATATATGGTAAATTTTCACATAAATTAGACGGATACATTGTAATTATATTCGTTGTATTAGCCATACATACTATCTTAAAATAATCTTCTAATTTATAATTGTGTCTTCCACATCCATCATATTTAAATACATATGTATCTCCTAAATCATCTAGAAGTTTATTATTAGAATTAATATTCTTTTTAACTTCTTTTAAAACTTCTTGAATTGGAAATTCTTCTACAAATAAACTAGTGTTTTTTAAATCTTGATTAATGCTCTTATCTGCTAAGTGCCTTTCCAAATGCTTTAAAAAGTCTTCTTCTTGGTATTCTATTGTTTGTCTAAACAAATATGAATAATCATTTCTATTAGGATTGATTCTATTAGTTTTAACTTTGCTAGTAAATAATAGAATACTAGTATCTTCATTAAATGCTTCATTCATTTTTTTTATATCAACAATATTATCTTTGTAGTATTTATATAGTTCATCATATTGTTCTGTAAAAAATAAGTATAATAAATTAAGATGTAAAATACGATATTTATTTAAATCTTTTTTGTAATTATTAATTTTTATATTATCACTACTTAACTTTTTTTCAATGTAATTTACAATTGCTATTGCTTCTTCTAATTTATTAATTCTAATTAAAGCTATAGCTTTATAAAGATAAGCTGGATAATCTTTAGGATATTTACTAATATAGCTATCAAGTAAAGCTATACTTAGACTTGGATTAAACTGTATTGGTACTATTGCTTGCTCTAATTCATATTTGTTAAAATATTTTGCTTCCATAATATATTTCACCCCTTAAATGACTTAATATATTATATAAAAAAATTAGAATAAGTCAATTAACTTTTGAATTAACTAAAAGATATTATGATCTAAACAATAATTAATAAAAATAATATTCTTATAATAATTGTTAATAATTAGTTCTATAGCTTTAATCTTATTATCTAAATAACTAGAATTTGTATCTTCTTTATTATCAAATAGGTAAATTGTTTTAAATTCTTTCGCATTTACTAGGCTTAGTCTTAAAATCACATTATATAATTTATTAATATATTCTAGATTATTTATTTCCTTATTTAAAATATTTTCTTTTTGAAAATATTCATGGATTATTTCACTATTAAGCAAATCATTAATTGAATTACTTAAACCAGTAACTATGTATTTTTTAAAACTATTAATATAATAATCATTATTATCAGCATAGTACTTATCAGATAATAAAAACGCATTATTATCTGTTTGTTCAAATATAATAGCTAAAATAAAAGCACGATATTTACCTAAAAAGTAAAAATCATTATCAAAAAATCTTATAAAGTGATGCACTATATTTAAGAATTGCTCATACTTATTTAAGTAACCTTTCTTATTTTCTGTAGTAGGGCACAATACTTTAATATCTTTTAAATTTCTTAGTATTTCATCAAATAAGCCATTATTAATAAATTTATATATTAATACGTCATTAACATAATAATCGTCTTTTATTACCATTTCTAGTACTTTTCTTTTATCATTTTTCATTCTAGTTTAGTCCTTTCTTTATTTACATACAATAATACCGACGGCAGTTCGTGTTTATTTTGACCGTTTTTGGTTAAACTAGAACTGGTGGTGTTATATGACAAGTTATAACCTCCGCAAAGTAGTTAGTGCTAATGTTAAATATTACAGATTTTCAATTGGGTATACTCAGGAACAATTAGCTGAAAAGTGTAATTTAAGTCCTCGGTATATAAGTGATATTGAGAATTTAAGAGGAAATATTCCACTAGATACGATTTCGGATATTGCGAGTATCTTAAAAGTCGAACCATATCTATTATTAAAAGAACAAAAGCACAAACATTTGCCGAAAAGAGTTAATATGAAGAATTAGCTCTTTTCTTTATTTATATATATAGAACTCATATCACTTATTATTAGTATACCACAACTTTGGTTATATGGCATAAAAGGTTGCTTATTTTTTATAATAAAATTTCTATAATTTGATTAAGGAGTGGTATTTTGAACGAGTATTCAGAGTATAGAGATGATATTAAAGCAATCATTTGTAGAAATATAAAGAAGTATCGAAATGAAAAGGGTATTAGATTAATGGTCTTAGCTGAGCAACTGGATTTATCAGTTAATCATTTAAAAAGAATAGAGTCAGCTAATGATAGAAATAATATTTCATTAGTTACTTTGTATAAGATTTCAATAATTCTTGGTGTTAGAATAGATAAGTTCTTTGAAGAGTAAACAAAGAATTTTTTTATAAAAAAATTATGTTAAAATAATAATTAGGAGGAATAAAAAAATGAAAGATAAAAAGAGTTTAATTATTTATTTTAGTAGAGCAGATGAAAACTATGGAGTAGGATATATTGAAAAAGGTAATACAGAAATAGTAGCAGAATATATACAAGAGTTAACTAATGCTGATATGTTTAAAGTTGAACCATTAGTTCCTTATTCAAAAGAATATATGACATGTATTGAAGAAGCTAAACAAAGGGTTGGCAATGCTCCAATTAAAAACAAATTAACAGATATTTCTAGTTATGAAGTAATTTATGTTATGAGTCCAATATATTGGGGTACATATGCACCAGAAATGGAAACTGCTTTAAAAGATTTAGATTTCAGCGGTAAAACAATTAGAGTTGTTACTACTCATGAAGGATCAGAATTAGGCAGTGTAGTAAGAGATGTAAAAGAAATATGTATTGGAGCAAATATATTAGATAATGCTTTAGCTATACGTGGCTCAGAGGCTAAAAATTCTAAAACAATAGTTGAAGAATGGATTTAAATTAAGAAGATATGAAATTTAGTTACTAAAATGTATTGAGAGGAGAAAAAATATGAGATTAAATAATGGCACTGAAGCACAATTACAAAGCTACGCTTTATGGCAACCAGATTACGAAAAAGAATAAATTGTGATTTGATAGATTATAATTCTATAAAATAAAAACTTACGAACTAATTAAAGTTCGTAAGTTATTTTCAATTGGAGCGATAACAAAGGTTATTCGAAACTCCTAATAGTAAAAATAAGTATAGGATCTATAAACATAGGTATATCAGTAACTAATGATATATCTATAGCTCCATATTTTTGCAAATCATCAATATTTACTTCAAAATATTCTGAAATCATATAATACTCCTTTCAATAAAAAAAGTATCATTCTATTGAATGATACGAAATCTATTATAATTAAGCAAATTTATATTTTTTTGTAAAAATAATAGAAATGTGTGCTATAATATTACTCAATTACTTATTTGTGGAGGATAAAATGGAAAAATTAGATGAAATAAGAAAATCTTTAAACTTTTATGTTTGCTCAAATGAATTAAAGAATGAGATTATTGATGAACCAAATAATTATAGTGTAGCTGATCACTTATTTGGTAGTATGATATTAGCAACTGCTATTGATTCTGAATTTAAAGAAGCAAATAATTTATCAAAAATATATAGAATGTTACTTCTTTCTGAATTTAGTATTTCGTATCCTAATTATGATTTCGAAAATTTAAAATTAGGAAAGCAATATGCTAAAGAGATATTAGAAGCAAGAGATATGAATACTGAAAGTGGTAAGTTAGCATTTAAGTATAAAATGCTAGATTATTTCTTAACTAAATTAATTAAAGAAAAAGAAAATAACATTTCACAATCAGAATTAATTAAAGAAGGAAGTACTATTATATCTTCATTATGTAGTAAGCAACCTTTTGAATGTGAAGAAATATTTAGATTTTATTATTTAAACTTTAGATTAAAAAATAAAGTAAGAACTGGCTGGGATAGTAAACATTGGAATATTAAATCAGATCGAATTGAAACAATATCTGAACACGTTGTTGGAACTATAAGTTTAGCAATGGTATTAAACTCTGAATTTGAATATAATTTCGATACTGATAGAGAACTAAAAATGTTAGTTATACATGAAACAGGTGAAACATTAATTGGTGATATTACACCATTTGATGGAATAACTCCAGAGAAGAAAAAAGAAATTGAACATCAAGCTATGAGAGATGCCTTAGGCAATCTAAAAGATAAAGATAGTTTATTAAACTTATTATTTGAATTTGATGAGCAAAAAACTCCAGAAGCTAAATGTTCACATTATTGTGATAAAATCGAAGCTGATTTACAAGCAAAGATTTATCAAAATAAAGGAATGCATCACTCATTAGATGATCAAAAAAATAATGTTGTTTTCAATAGTTCAAGAGTTCAACAAATGGTTAAAGATGGAGCAAAAGATGCATTTGATATATGGTATGAATGGGATAAAACTATATATGCAGGTGATAATCAATTCCCAGAATTTGCTAATATATTAAAAATTGCTAGAGCAAATAATTTATTATATTTAGACAAAGTGGTAAGAGAAAGAATAAATCTTACAGATGAAGAGCATTCATTTTTATCACAAGAATTAACTGATACTATTAAAGGATTATATAAAGATGATAATATAGATTCTGTTTATTTAACAAATTATCAAGATTCAAAACATAGTAAGGGAACATTAAATATAGTTGTTTTATTAGAATCAGGAGCAGATTATTATACTTATGACAGATTAATGGAAAAATTAAATTCTAAAATAGCCGAAGGTAATAAGACAGGTGTCAATGTTGCATTTGATTATGACTATGAAAATAGATATTCAACAACTGCTATGAATCCTAGTGAAGTTCTCAGAGTTGAGCAACTTGCAGAATCTAAAATATTGTTTGATAAAACTGGAAATGTAAGTAGAGTTAAAGAAAAAATGAAAAAATATGGTCATTTATATGGATTCTATTTAGTTGATTATGTTCCACCAGTTGATGAAGCTGTTTCACTTAAATTAACTAAAATAAAATAAAGATGGCAATGAGATTATCTCTCAAAGTCATCTTTTCCTTTGCTTAAATTTAATTCTTCAATGTCATCATCATCTAAAACATTATCTTCATACATATCATTAACAACATCAATATATTTATCATCTTTATCATACCAACTATGAAGTTTGCTATGTAGAAATGATATTAGTTTTTCAAACTTGTCTTTCCAGTAATTAAGAGTATTTTGTATATCTTGTATTTTAGATTTTAAAAATGATATTTCATTATCCTTTTCTTTAATTGTATCATTTAAAGTTTTAATTCTTCCAAGCTGACCTGTGGAAGTTCGAAACACAAAAAAACTAATCCAAATTGGATTAGTTATTTATCAAAACTCGAAAAGTTCGAGCAGATTTCACTATGGAGCAAGTGAGGAGAATCGAACTCCCATCTCAACCTTGGCAAGGTCGCATATTAACCATTATACTACACCTGCGTACATATAGATAATATCAAAAAAAAGAGAATAATGCAAATATAAATTGAAAAAAAATGTAATCAATGATAGAATTAATCTAGTGAAGAGGGAGAAAATGAAGAAGAAGTTGAATTTTAGTCCACGCAATGTTAGAAAAAAAGTGGCATCTTATATTATAACTAATAGATTATTCATATCATATTTTATTTTATCTTTGATTGGAACTATTTTATTAAGATATAATACTGTAGGGAAGGCATTAAGCATTAAACCAATTATATGTGATATAGCTTTAATATTAATAATAGGTTCTTTTGGGTATTTTGTTAAACCAAAAAAACAATTTAGATATTATTTTATATGTATGTTAGTTTATACAGTAGCAGAAGTACTTAATTCTATATATTATACATTCTTTGTGTCTTTTGCATCTTTTGGAGAAATATCTAGTTTAAGTCAAACTGATACTGTAACTGGTTCAATTATTGAAAGATTAAAGTTAACTGACTTTTCATATATCTTTTTAATACTTTTATTTATATTGATTCATCATATTCTTAAAACTTCTCCATATTACTCTTATATGTCAAAAGTAGAAAAAGGTAAAAAGATGTTTTTATCTACTTTTATAGTAGGTTTAGTATTCTTAGGTATTACATTTATTACTGCTAGTAAATCGGATTATAGTAGATTAAATAAACAATGGAATAGAATATATATTGTTGAAAGATTTGGAATTATTATGTATCAAGGTAATGACTTATTTCAAACTCTAACACCAAAATTTAGTAGTTTATTTGGCTACGAAGATAGTGCTAAATTATTTAAAGAATTTTATTCATCTAACGAATCAAAAGAATATGAAGAAACTAATAAATATACCAATATCTTAGAAGGTAAGAATGTAATATTTGTTCATATGGAGGGTATTCAAACATACTTAATGAATTTAAATTTCAATGGTGTTGAAGCTACTCCTACTATAAATAAGTTGTCTAAAGAAGGATTATTCTTTGATCATTTCTATCCACAAATTAGTACTGGTACAAGTAGTGATACGGAATTTACTTTATTAACTAGTTTATTACCAGCTAGCAGTGGAGTAGTATTTACAACTTATTATGATAGAGAATATGTAACTATACCTAAGTTATTAAAAGAAAAAGGCTATTATACATTTAGTATGCATGGTAACTTAGCTAGCATGTGGAATAGAAATAAAGTTCATCCTAACTTAGGCTACGAGGGAATGTATTTTAAAGAATCTTTTGATTTTACGGAAGATGATGTAATTAATTTAGGTATTAATGATAAATTGTTCTTTAAACAAGCAATTCCAATTCTTGAAAAGATTGAACAAGATAATAAGAATTATATGGGTACTATTATTACACTTTCTAATCACTCACCATTTATTTTCTTAGATAAATATGGTGAATATGATATGTCTGTAACATATAAAGATGAAGCAGGTAATGATGTTACAACTAATTATTTAGCTAATACACCAGTAGGTAACTATATTACTAGTGCTCATTATGCTGATGTAGCATTAGGAGAATTTATTGATTATATAAATGCTAGTCCATACTTTAATGATACAGTATTTGTTATGTATGGTGATCATGATGCTAAACTAAGTAGAAAAGAATTAAATTATTTATATAATTATGATTATAAAACTGGTGAAGTATATGAAGAAGATGATCCTGAATATACCAATTATGATTATTTTGATCATGAACTTAATAAAAATACTCCATTAATTATTTGGACTAAAAATAAGAGTATTAGAAATAAATTACATGGTACTAATAGTAATGTTATGGGTATGTATGATATTATGCCAACTATTGGTAATATGATGGGATTCAAAAATGATTTTGCCTTAGGACATGATATCTTTAATATTAAAGATAAAAATTTAGTTGTATATCCTAATGGTAACTATGTAACAAATTATGTTTATTATAATAATAGTAAGAATGAATATAAAATAATTAGTGATAAAGCAGTATTAAATGAAAATTATGTTGAAAAAAATGCTAGTTATGCCGAAAAAAGATTAGAAGTATCTAATGCTTTAATCGTTCATGATTTAATTAAAAATGAAAAAGACAATTTAGAAAAAATGATTGAAAATAGGAATAGCGAGGAAAATTAATATGAGTAAAAAATATAAGATTATATTAACCATAATAGTAGTTATTATCACTCTAGCAGTAGCATTACTTATCTATTTTAAATTCTTTCATAAAGCTAAAGATGAAATAACACCTAAAGTTATTAGTAATGTGGTTGATAATATCGAAAAATTCGGTTATACATTAGATGAAAGAGATTCTAATCTAATGAAGGAAGAATATAATAAGTTAAAAGATATACTAGGCCAAGATGAAATTGATTATAATGAATATGCTAATAGCTTAGCAAAATTATTCGTAATTGACTTATATACTATTGATAATAAAATTAATAAATATGATGTTGGTAGTTTAGAATATATATTTGAAACTGAACAAGAAAAATTTAAAACTAAAGTTATGGATACACTGTATGAATTAGTTAAAGATAGTACTAGTATTAAACGTAATCAAGAGCTACCTATAGTTAGTTCAATAAATGTTGTTGAGAATACTTTAGGAGAGTATGAACTTAATGGTTCTAAAATAGATGCTTATAACATAAAGTTAGAATGGGATTATGTAAAAGACTTGGGTTATGATAAGCAAGCAACAGTAACAATAGTTAGACAAGAAGATAAATTATATGTTATTGAGTATAATCCTGAAAAATAATGGTTGATTTTTAAAAAAATTGTTATATAATACGTGTAAATGAGTGGGGTGAAGAGTATGAATAAGCATTTTGATCAAATTGATATTTTATTTATGAGTTTAATTTTTAGTTATTTAATAGTATTACTAATTATTTTAATAGTGATGTTTATTCAGAAAAATCGCAAACCTGCCGTTGTAACGGTTACTGAAGTTGAAGAAAATAAAGAAGATAAAATAGTTAAAGAAAATCATTTTATGGATGATTTAAAGAAACGTTTTGCTAATATAAAATGGAATATTAAAAACTTTAAATATCATAAATTATCTTTTATTAAAGGTATTGAATTTAAGAAAAATGGTATAATGGATAAAAAGGTATTATCATTAAATGAATTAATTGAAGATGATACTGTTTTAAAAGTGGCTAATACTGATAATAAAAAGAAAACTAATAATAAAGTAAAAAGAAATGTACCAAAGAAAAAAGGTAAGAAAAAGAGTAAAAAACGTAGGTGATAAGTGTGGATGACAATAAAGTTTTAGGTACAAGAAATGAACTTAGACATATAAATCCAAATAATATAAGTATGAATACTAGAAAAAGTAGTGAGCAAATATGCAGAAATAATGGTTTAAATAGAAATGATGATTTACTAAATAAAAATGATCCAATGCTTAATAATAGAAATATTAGAGAAAGTAATATAATTAATAATACCCCTAGAATAAATAGTGGTAATCATTTTAGAAATCCAAGAGGTTAAGGAGATAGTTATGGGAAGAGCATATGAAGTAAGAAAAGCAAGTATTGCAAAAACAGGAGCAGCTAAGGCTAAATTATATTCAAACTTTGCAAAAGAAATATATTTAGCAGCTAAAAAAGGTGTTCCAGAAATAGATAGTAATATAGCACTTAAAAGAATGGTTGAAAAAGCTAAGAAACAACAAGTTCCTAGTGATATAATTAATAGAGCTATAGATAAAGCAAAAGGTGTAGGTGGAGAAGACTATAAAGAAGTTATTTATGAAGGATTTGGTCCTGGAGCTTCAACACTTATAATTAAAACATTAACTGATAATGTAAATAGAACAGTTGGTTTCGTAAGAGCTGCTTTTAATAAAGTACATAAAAGTTTAGGCGTTACTAATTCAGTAGCGTTTAACTATGATCATTTAGCAGTAATAGCTTTTAAAAGTGATAAAGAAGAAGATGTATTAATGGCTCTACTAGATAAAGGAATAGAACCAGTTGAATTTGAAAGCGAAGATGGAATAATTACTATTAGTGTTAATCCTAATGATGCAAGTAATTTAAAAGATACTATTGAAGGTATTATACCTAACGTTGATTATGAAATTGATGAAATAGGAATGTATCCAAAAGATAAAGTAACTTTAGAAGGAGAAGATTTAGAGTTATTTAATCGTTTATATGGATTACTTGATGAAATAGAAGATGTTTCAGAAATTTATCATAATGTAAATTTATAGTTGACAAATAAATAAAAAAATAATAAAATACTATTGTTATTGAAAAGGAAAGCGATTTAAATATCCACCTGACTAGCTAAAGTTAGTAGGTACCAAGCCATAGAATAGAAATTATATAATAGTTTAAATATGGATTTTTGGATGGATATTTTTACGTGTCCATCCTTTTTGATTGTGTGGAGGTGCGAATTATAGCAAAGGACAAAAATGAGTTACCAATTAATGATGAAATTAAAGCTGCTGAGTTAATGGTAATTGGGCCAAACGGCGAACAAATGGGAGTTAAATCAAAAGCTGATGCTTTAACATTAGCAAATTATGCTGGACTTGATTTAGTATTAATGAATGGTAATGCTACACCAGCAGTAGGAAAAATAATGGATTATAATAAATACCGTTATGAAAAGCAAAAAAAGCTAAAAGAAGCTCAAAAAAAGCAAAGAGAGACTAATAAGGATGTTAAAGAATATCGTTTATCTGTGACAATCGATATTCATGATTTTGAAACTAGAAGAAAAAATGCTAGTGAATATCTTAAAAAAGGACATAAGATTAAAGCATTTATTCATTTTAAAGGTAGACAAATGGCTCATCCAGAATTAGGCAGTGATGTGCTTTTAAAGTTTGCTGATGCTTTATCAGATGTAGCTGATATTGAATCTAAACCCAAACAAGAAGGACGTAATATGTTTATATTACTAGCACCTAAAAAGTAGTAGAAAGAAGGAATATTTATGGCAAATAAACAAAAAACACATAAGGCTAGCAGTAAAGTGTTTAAAAAGAGAAAAAATGGTACATTATCTTATAAGAAGAGTAATGGAAATCATAAGACTAGCAAAGATAGTTCTAAGGCAGTTAGACAAAGAAGAAATAAAGGTACATTAAGTAAAGGAGATACTAGCAGAATTAAATCTGTTATATAGAAGGTGGTTTAAATGGCAAGAGTTAAAGGTGGAAATGTTTCTAAAAACAGAAGAAGAAAAGTATTAAAACAAGCTAAAGGTTATTTTGGAAGTAAACATAGATTATATAAAACAGCACAAGAACAACTATTCCATAGTGGAGCTTATGCATATCGTGATAGAAAACAAAATAAACGTAATTTCAGAAAATTATGGATTACACGTATCAATGCTGCTTGTAGAATGAATGATATTAGTTATTCTAAATTCATTAATGGTTTAAATATAGCTGGTGTTACAGTTAACCGTAAAATGTTAAGTGAATTAGCTATTGATAATGCTGAAGCTTTTACAAATTTAGTAGAAATTGCTAAAGATGCATTAAAAAATGGAGCTAAAGCTGAAAAGAAAGTAGAAAAGAAAGTAGAAGCAAAAGCTGAAACTAAAAAAGTAGAAAAGAAAGAAACTGCTAAAGAACCTAAAAAAGAAGAAAAAGTTGATTATAGTAAAAAGACATTAGCTGAATTAAAAGCTATAGCTAAAGAACAAGGTGTTAAAGGCTATTCAACTATGAAAAAAGATGAATTAATTTCAAATTTAAAATAATGAGGTAACTCGTTATTTTTTTTTGCCTTTAATTTAAAATTTATCTTAATAAAAGTTGCACAATAAATAATTTTTCGATATAATTAAAAATGTAGAAAATAGGATGTGAATAAAAATGAGGAGAATAATTGCTAGTTTAGATATTGGTACAAATAACTTAAAGTTAGTAATTGGAGAATATTTTAAAAATAAATTAAATATTCTTGCTGTAGTAGAACATCCTAGTAAAGGTTTAAAAAAAGGAATTGTAACTCAACCAGAAGCTTTAGTTGGCTCATTACGAGAATTATTTAATAAAGCTAATGATGTAGTGGGTTTAGAGATAAAAAAAGTTATTTTAAGTATATCATCTAAAAATGCCGATGTTGTCATATGCGAAGGCCAAACTAATGTAATAAATGATAACAAAATAATTACAGAGGCTGATTTGGATAGGGTATTACAATCGTCTATTCATAGTAAAATGCAAGATGATAGAACTGTTATAAGTGCTACTCCCACAATATATAGGATTAATGATGATAATTTAGTAGCTAATCCTCTTAATATGCAAAGTAATAAAATAGCTGTTAAATCAGTTATGTGTGATGTACCTAATAGTAATGTTGATCCAATTAGAAAATGTTTAAAACACTTAGGTATTGAAGTTAGTGGTATGTATTTATCAACAGTAGGAGATTACTATAGTATAAAAAATAAAAATATGGATTCTAATAGTGGAATAGTAGTAAATATAGGAGCTTCTACCACAACATTATCTAGCTTTAATAAAGGAGTTCTTACTAATACTATTACTTTAGATTTAGGTGGAGACAACGTAGATAGAGATATTGAATTTATATATAAAATTACTAACAATGAAGCTAAAAAGTTAAAAGAAAAACTAAGTTTAGCTCATAATCGTTTTGCTGAGGCTAGCGAGAGTGTAGAAGTAACTAACAAACTTGGAGAAGCAATTAAAATAAACCAATACGAAATAAGTGAAATTGTAATGTATCGTTTAGCCGAAATACTAAATTTAGTAAAAAAACAAATAAATCACTTAACAAAAAAGAAAATTAGTTATATAATGTTTGTAGGAGGAGTAACAGAAACTACTGATTTTGATATTATATTAGAAGAAGTGTTTGGTAAATCTGTTACAATAGGTAGTATTAAAGAAATTGGTGTAAGAAATAATAAATATAGTTCAGCAGTTGGTTTAATAAAATCCTATAATAATGATTTAAAAAAGAAAAATATAGATTATTCCTTATTTTCAATAGAAGAACAAGAAGAATTTAGTGGCTTTAATAATAATAATGTTTCCCAAAATTCAGTTCTAGGAAAATTATTTGGATATTTTTTTGATAATTAAAGGAGAGTAGCAAATGATAAAAGTCGATCAAATAGCAAAGATAAAAGTATTAGGTGTAGGTGGCGGTGGATGTAACGCTGTTAACCGAATGATAGAAGAAGGAGTAAAAGGTGTTGAATTCATTGTAGTTAATACTGATTTACAAGTTCTTAATGCTTCTAAAGCAGAAAATAAAATTCAAATAGGTGCAACTATTACTGAAGGTTTAGGGGCAGGAGCAAATCCTGAAATAGGTAGAGAAGCAGCTTTGGAAAGTAAAGCAGAACTAGAAGAAGCAGTTAAGGGTGCTGATATGGTATTCGTAGCTTGCGGTTTAGGTGGAGGTACTGGAACAGGTGCTGCACCAGTTATTGCTGAAATAGCTAAAAACCAAGGTTCGCTTACTGTTGGAATTGTAACTAAACCATTTAGATTTGAAGGTAAAAGAAGAATGGAAAATGCTTTAATTGGTTTAGAAGAATTAAAGAAACATGTTGATACATTAATTATAATTCCAAATGATAGATTAAAAGAAATAATAGATAAGAATACAAGTTTTGAAGATGCATTCAAGGAGGTTGATAACGTATTACATCGTGGTGTTCAATCAATATCAGATTTGATTGCTGTTACAGGAGTTATTAACTTAGACTTTGCTGATGTTAAATCAGTAATGGCTAATAGTGGTAGTGCAATTATTGGTATTGGATGCAATGCTGGTGAAAACAGAGCAATTGAAGCTGCTCGTCAAGCGGTAGCTAATCCACTACTTGAGACTACTATTGAGGGAGCTAAGAATGCGATTGTTAATGTAACTGGTGGTAAAAACTTAGCTTTATCAGAGATTGAAGATGCTGTTGAAACAGTTAGACTTGCTTCTAATCGTGATGTGAATATAATCTTCGGTGCTATTCAAAATGAAAACTTAAATGAAGAAGTTATTGTTACTGTAATAGCTACAGGTTTTGAAGGAGAAGGGGCAGTAGAAGCTGAACCTCAAATTAGAGAAGAAAGTCCAATGCCAAGAAGAAGAACTTTTGCTGATGATATAGATAGTGAAATTGATATTCCACCTTTCTTAAGAAATAGAGAATTTTAGTTAATTCTCTTTTTTTCTAGCGACAAAAACTTGTATAATAATACATTATTTGTTAAAATATTTATGTACTTAAAGAAGGTGTAATATGTTAGATAATACTACTTTATTTGATAAGTCATTAATAAGAAAAGAATTTGTTGGTTTAACTTTGGATGAAGTATTTAAATTAATAAAAGAAAGAGGATATGATCCAATTAATCAAATACTTGGTTATTTACTAAGTGATGATTTATCATATATAACTAATTATAAAAACGCTAGACTTAAACTAAGCAGTATATCTCGTAGTGAGATAATTAATTACTTATTATTAAGTCATTTTAAAGAATTATGAGATATATCGGTTTAGATTTAGGAACTAAAACTTGTGGTGTAGCACTTACTGATAGAACTGGCACAATATCTTCATTTTATAAAGTAATACATTTTAAAAATGAGGATTATTTAGATGCTTGCAATCAAGTTTTAGAAATTATTAAAGAAAAAAATGTTGGTGAAATAGCTTTAGGACTACCTAAAAATATGGATAGTACACTAGGCTTTGCAGCAGATAGGAGTATGAACTTTAAGCACATGTTAGAAGAAAAAGTTGATATTCCAATTACACTAATTGATGAAAGATTAAGTACAGTAGAAGCAGAGAATTATTTAATTGATGCTGATACACGAAGAGAAAAACGTAAAAAAATTATTGATGGGGTTGCTGCTACTATAATTTTAGATACATTTCTAAAAAGAAAGGAAAATAGTAATGGATTTAGCAATTAATAATTTTGAAGTTGAAACTAAAAAAGGAAAGAAAATCTTGTCTAAAATATGTCAAATAGATACATCAGATATTCATAAGAGTTATTTGATTTATACTGATAATAAAGAAGATGATAATGGGTTTACTAATTGTTATGCTTCAATATTTGACAAGACTAAAGAAAGTATTTCATTACAAAGAATTGAAACTGATGAAGAATGGCAAATGCTTGAAAGAATTTTGTATGAAATGGAAGATAAAAAGGAAGAATTTGAGTAATAAGGTGGAAGTGTGAAAAAGAAAGCAATAATAATATGTACTACAGCTATTACAACTGTATTAGTTGTAGCACTTGTGTTTATTTTGGGTTTAAAACCAGTTAGTGATAGCAAGAAAAATGTTAAGTTTACCGTAGGAGCTGGTAAATCAAAGGTTCAAATAATTGATGATTTAAAAACAGCTAATTTAATAAAGAGTAAATTAGTTACTATGACTTATGTATTTTTAAATAGAAGCATTGTTTTACAAGCAGGTAATTATGAATTAAATGAGAGTATGTCAACTCAAGATATACTTAAGAAAATTGCTAAAGGTGATACAATAGAGTCTCATCAAGATGTAACTCTTAAATTAATCGAAGGTAAAACAATAAAGAAATATGCTGAAGTAATAGCTAAAGAGTTTAATCTTGATGAAGATGAAATACTTGATACATTAAGTGATAAAGAGTATTTACAAGAGTTGATTAATAAATATTGGTTTATAACTGATAGTATACTTGCAGATGGTATTAAATATCCATTAGAGGGTTATTTCTTCCCTGATACTTATAAAATACCACTTAAGTATGATATTAAACAAATAGTAGGAGTTATCCTTGATAATATGGAGAAGAAGTTAGAACCATATAAATCATTAATAGAAAATGGTAAATATAATGTTCATGAATACTTAACAATAGCTAGTATTGTTGAGATGGAAGGAATAGCTAGTGAAGATCGTAAAAGTGTAAGTCAAGTAATATATAAGAGATTGGATACTAATATGCCTCTAGGAATGGATGTAACAACTTATTATGCAGTTGATAAAGAAATGACTGATGTGTTAACTGCTAACGATTTAAGAAGTACAAGTCCATACAATACTAGAAATGTAAATATGACAGGTAAGTTACCAATTGGTCCTATTACTAATTCATCACTAGAAAGTATTGATGCTACATTTAATCCAAGCAATACAAATTATGTTTATTTCTATGCGGATGTTAAAACTAAAAAAGTATTCTTTGCAAGTACATATGAAGAATTCTTAAAATATAAAGCAGAGTTAGGTGGTTAATAATGAAACAATATATATTAGAAATGGAAGAGTATGCTAATGAACATAATGTTCCAATTATTGAAAAAGATTCAATAGCATATATTATGAAGTATATTAAGAAAAATAATGTTAAATCTATCTTAGAAATTGGTAGCGCTATAGGATATTCAAGTATCTTAATGGCTAGTGCTAATCCTGAGACAGTAGTAACAACTATTGAAAAAGACGAAGCTAGATATATGGAGTGTTTAAAAAATGTTAAAAAATGCAATATGGAAAATAAAGTTCATGTTGTATTTCAAGATGCTTTAGATCTTAATTTAGATCCAAATAATAAATATGATTTAATTTTTATTGATGCTGCTAAAGGTCAATATATGAAGTTTTTTGAAAAGTATAAATATTTCTTAAGTGATAATGGAGTTATTATTACTGATAACTTAAAATTTCATGGTTATGTAGGTAAATCTGAAAAAATAGAAAGCAAAAACTTAAAAGGATTAGTTACAAAAATTGAAAACTATATTGAATTTTTAAAGGATAATGAAGAGTTTGATACTAAGTTTTTTGACTTAGGGGATGGCTTATCATTTAGTACAAAGAAAAATGCAAGTAAATAATATCTTGTTGACTGTAACTGATAAAGAATTGTTAAAGAAAGTACAAGATTGTACTTTTCTTTTTCCATTAGAAGGTTTTTGTGTTGGATATGAACAATGTTTTAAGATAAGTGAGATAAAGATAAGTAATGCTTATATACTAATTAATCGTATTTTAGATGATAAAGATTTAAATGTGTTAGAAAATATTTTGAAAAGCATTCCTAATAATATATCAGGTATTATTTTTGAAGATTTAGGAGTATTAGAGTTAATAAATGAATTAAATCTTAATGTTAAAAAGATTTATTATATGATTCATAATGGTTTAAATTATCAAAGTATTAATGAATATCTAAAAATGGTAGATTCAGTCATTATATCTAGTGATATAACTAAAGAAGAAATAAATGAAATACTAGATAAAACAAATAAACCATGTATTATCTATACTTTTGGTTTAAATGACTTAATGTATTCTAGAAGAACTTTATTATCTAATTTTGATAGATATCATAATTTAGAAATAAAAAGAGTTAGTGATATAACTGAACCAATTAATAATTACAAGTTTAAAGTTATGGAAAATGATTTTGGTACTATATTTTATAGTGGTAAATACTATTATAATAAAGATTTAATGCTTCATAAAAATATATTATATAATTGGGTTAATCCATTATTTTTAGATACTGATATAGTAGTAGAATTAGTTAGTAGAATAATAAATAATCAAGATTTAGATAATCTAAATATAGAATTAGATAATACCTTTTTAAATAAAAAAAGTATTGTTAATATAAAAGAAGTGATAAAATGAAAAAAGTTGAATTACTTGCTCCGGCAGGGGATCTAGAAAGATTAAAGATAGCTTGCCTTTATGGAGCTGATGCTATATATATGGGCGGTTATAAATACAGTTTAAGAGCTAATGCTAAAAATTTTAGTATTGATAATATTAAAGAAGCTGTAGAATTTGCTCATAATTTAAAAAAGAAAATATATATAACTGTTAATATTTTATTTCATAATGATGATTTAGAAGGATTAGAAGAGTATTTAAAAGAATTAGATAGTATAGGTGTAGATGCTATTATTGCTAGTGATATTATAGTATTTGAAATAATTAATCGTTTAAGGCTAAATTTAGAAATGCATTTATCTACCCAAGCTAGTACTTTAAATTCTAAGAGTGCTCTTGTATTTAAAAATTTAGGTATTAAAAGAGTAGTACTTGCTCGTGAAGCATCAAGAGAAGATATTATCTCAATTAAAAAAAATACTGGCTTAGATATAGAACACTTTATTCAAGGAGCTATGTGTACTGCTTTTTCTGGCCATTGTGTGCTTTCTAATACTCTTACTAATCGTGATAGTAATAGAGGAGCTTGTGCACAAATATGTCGTTGGGAATTTGATAAAGATGATAATAAATTTAGTATTACTCCAAAAGACTTAAATCAAGTAGAAAATATTAAAGATATGATTGATATTGGTGTTAATTCTTTTAAAGTAGAAGGTAGAATGCGTTCAGTTTATTACATAGCTACAGTAATTGGAGTATATCGTAAAATTATTGATAAGATACTTGATAATACATTAACAGAAGGCAAAATGAGTTATTATTTAGATGTAATTAATCGTTGTGCTAATAGAGAATCAACTCCCCAATTTTATAAGGGACTACCTACAGAAAAAGAACAATACTTCTTAGGTAGACAAGAGGAATCTAATCAAGATTTCTTAGGTATAGTACTTGATTATGATGATGAAAATAAATTAGTTACATTAGAAGAACGTAATTATTTTAAAAATGGTATGGTAGGAGAATTTATTAGTCCAAACAATGCAACATTTGAGTATAAAATACATACAATATACGATGAAGATGGTAAGCAAATTGAAGTTGCTAATCATCCTAAAATGATTGTTAAACTACCACTTGATAAAAAAGTTAATAAAAATGATATTTTAAGGTTAAAAGTGTTTGACAAAGATAGTTATTTGTAGTATTCTTAGGAAGATATTTTTTATGAGGTGAAAACAAATGAAAACAGAAAATAAATTTTACTTAACTGCTGAAGGTTATTTAGCACTAGAAAACGAATTAAATGATTTAAAGCTAGTTAAAAGACCTGAAGTTATTAAAACATTAAAGGAAGCTAGAGCTATGGGTGATTTATCAGAGAATGCTGATTATGATGCTGCTCGTAATGACCAAGCTCAATTAGAAGCTCGTATTAAAGAATTGGAATACCAATTAGAACATGCTGAAATAGTAGATAAGAAAAATAGTGATGAAGTACATATTGGTTCTACTGTTACTATTGCTTATGATGAAGATGATGAAGAAACTTATCAAATAGTAGGTTCTATGGAAGCTGATCCATTTAATAATAAGATTAGTAATGAAAGTCCTATAGGAGTTGCAGTACTTGGACACAAAGTTGGAGATGTAATTAAAGTTGAAAGTCCAAATGGAGCTTACGAAGTTACTTTAAAATCAATTAATTAACAAAAATAATGTATATTAATGACATATTGTGTAAATATGTCTTTTTTTATTTGACAAAGATAATTTGCTAATTGTATAATTATCTATAGTAGAGTAGTCGGATACTACTAAGCGAAGGAGGAAAATAAATGGCAACTAATGAAACAACTACAGAGTCATTAGGAAGATACGAGGGAACATATGGCGAAATAAATCGTGGATATGATAATGCACAAACTGGTACTTATTCTAATGGTGCTGGAACTACCGCAGTTTATAACGATAAATATGTTCAAGTAGATGATATAAAAGAGGATGGAACATATAAATCATATGTTATGGGAAAAGATACATATGATAAGTTCGCTAAACAAGATGGTAATATAGAAACATTCTATGAACGTAGAGGCGAAAGTGAGAATATTGGGGCATATAACAGTATGAACTCTGCCCTTAATGCAATTAATAAAGATACAGTAGGATATAATGGTTCTAGTAGTGAGGATAGAAATAAAACTGCCTTAAACTATGAAGATGTTATTAGACTATGTAACACTATTACTGCTAAAACTGATGAATTAAAAACAAATATTAATGAACTTGCTAGTGCAAGTGATAGTTTAGCTAATACAATGTATAGTGCTAGAACTAAAGAATACATTGAAAGAACAAATAATGATATAGCAAGAGCTAATAAACATATTGATTTGATGGATGAAATTGTAAATTTATTTAAAGAATATGCAAATGATATAAGACAAAGCTCTTCATCATTGAAAGGAGGAAATTATTAATGCCTTCAATACAAATTAAATCGAAAAATGAAGCCAATCAATTATTGGCAACATTTGATAAATTATCTGAAAATATTAGAGAGCTATCTAATGAAATAGCAACTAATATTGATACTTTTGATGGTGTAGGTGGACCTGGGAAAACAGCACTAAATAAATTTGCTGGTAGTGTAAAATATTGTGGTAGTGCACTTTATGCTGATATTAATTTAATATATCAAACAATTAAAACTGATTTAGATAATATTTCAGAAATTGATAAAGGGTGGACAAATGCTGAACCTGAAGAAAGCACTAGCAATAATACTTTTAGCTCAGTTAATGTTAGCGAATTAAAAACTGCAGCTGAAAAAGTAGCAGGATCTGCAAAACAAACTAGTACAGCTACAAGTAGTAACACAACTACAGCAAGCTCATCAAATTATATAAATGATGTAAAAAACAATATAAATACAGCTAGTGATGAAATTCCGGGATTCTTTGTTGGTTGGGAAGATTAATAGAAAGGAAAATGTATTATGGCAATAAATAGTAGAACTTCTGTAAACTATAATAGTTTTAGAGAGTTTAATAGAGAAGTACAAGATTTAGTTGATGAATTAAGTGACTATAAAAAACAAATGGAAAAAATTGTTGAAGAATTATGTACCAAAAATTGGGCTGGTAATGATGCTAATGAATTTAAAACAGATTTTGATGATACAGTATTTCCTTTTATAGATACTTATATTAGAAATATTAAAGAATTAATTAACGTAACAGCATCTTATTATAAAGATGTTGAAGAAGCTAGCAGCAAATATTAGATTGGAGGAATTTAAATGAATAGCAATGAACGTATGAATATGGATTCCGAACAGTTAAGAACTTTAACTGAAGATTTAAAAAATTTGGGTAATCAAGTAGAAGAAACTTTAAATAATATTCATGATGAACTATATAATTTAGTTAACAGTGGATTAAATGCTGGTGCAATAATTAATACTACTGAAAAATGGATGAATATAGTTAATACTGAAAAAGATGGAGTAAATTACTATACACAAAATCTTTATAACAGAATAACAAATAATGTAGACAGTATTTCTGAAATAAATACTACATATAATGATAGATTAAATGAAACAATTAGCAATATGACTGCTGAATTGAATTCATTTAATTTAGATTAGGAGGCTTGTAATGTACGGATATAATGATGAAATGGCTTTTGATTATGAACAAGTTAATAGTTGTGTAAGAAGATTAGAAGGTCATTTAAATGATTTAACTGGTAAAAATGAAAAACTTAGAAGCTTACTTGATTATATAAAAGAAGTATGGCAAAGTTTATCAGCAGATCAAGCTTACCAAGAATTAAGTGAAATGTTAGATTTAGTAAATCAAACTATAACAAATTTAGAAAAATTGGTTGATCGTTATCAAAGACAACTTGATCGACTATCTGACTATGTATAGGAGGTAATTATGGCACAAAATTTTTATGAGATCTTAGTTGATAGAAATAATATTTATAATGATAATGAAAATTTAAGAAAATATACAAATAATATAGTTGATAATCTTAATTCCATAGTTAGTGCAATAGATAAATTTGCTAATTATAATGATAATGATAATATAGCAACTAGTACTGCTACTGAACTTGGAAATACTACTACTAAATTTAATAATAAATTAGAAAGTTTTTCAAATAGATTATATGATGCTGTTAATAAAACTCTTGATGAACAAGAATTGATTAACGAGAAATTTGAAAGCAGATTTGAGGAACTTATCAATAAATTTGATGCATTAGTTGAAATACAATAAGTACTGAAAAAGTACTTTTTTTTGACTAAATTTAAACAAGTGTCTAAATTTCACAAAATTAGCAGTTCTATATTGACAAGTGCTAATCATAAGATTATAATGTATTTAGCACTTAGGAAAATACAGTGCTAAAGAAGGTGATTTCATTTGAACGAACGAAGAGAGGAACTATTGAAAGTTATTGTTGAGAATTATATTAAAACTGTTAAACCAGTTGGTAGTAGGTCTCTATGCGAAACATTTAATTGTTCAAGTGCAACGATTCGTAATGAAATGGGCGTTCTAGAAGATTTAGGTTATATAGAAAAAAATCATATATCTAGTGGACGTATTCCAAGCGAAAAAGGTTATAAATATTATGTCGATCATTTAATGAAGCCAAAAGAATTAACGGGAGAAGATGTATTAAAACTTCAAACAATATTTACTAATCATGACTTAAAACTTAGTGATGCTATTAGTAAATGCATGGAAATAATTAGTGATATAACTAATTATACGAGTGTTGTTTTAGGAACAAGTAGTAGTGAAAATGCATTACAACAAGTTAACATTATTCCTTTAACAAATGAAAAAATAGTTGCAGTAGTAGTAACTGATAAAGGAATAGTTGAGAACAAACAATTTACTTTACCACCTAAAACTAATATTCAAGAGTTAGTTAAGACAAGTGAGATTATTAATAAAATGTTAGTTGGTACACCAATTGATGAAGTTAGTAATCGTTTAGAGTTTGAGATAAAACCGATTATTTCAAGGCAAATTAATCAATATGAAGCTGTATATAATATATTCCATGATGCTTTTAATGACTTTGTGAAAAATACTACTAATGTACATGTTAGTGGTAAATCAAAAATGTTGAATCAACCTGAATATAATAATACAGAAGATATTAGAAGATTAGTTAATAAGTTTGAAGATGAAAATCTTATTCGTAAATTAGTTGAAGATAAAGAGAATAATCGTGTTAATGTTTATATTGGTGAAGAAAATGATTTTGATAATGATGTAACAATAGTTAAAAGTAAATATAATATTAATGGTGAAGAAGGAACTATTGCTATTGTGGGTCCAAAAAGGATGGAATATGACAAAGTAGTAGGATTACTTGATTATATTACTAAAAATTTAGAAACAAGAGAGTGAGAATTGATTTGAAAGAACATAAGAAAAAAGTAGAAGATAATGCTCTTCCAAAGAAAAAAGATGAAGTAATGGAAGAACAAGTTGAAATAAAAAAAGATAAGAAAGATAAAAAAGAAGTTAAAGAAAATAAAGAATTAGAAAAGTTAAAAGAAGAAAATAAAACTCTAAATGAAAAGGTTTTAAGAATAAGTGCAGAAATGCAAAATATGCGTCGTAGATATGATGATGAAATTAATCGAATTTGTAAATACGATGGTATCGAATTAATTAAAGAATTACTTAGAGTAGTTGATAATTTTGAAAGAGCAATAACTCTTGATGATGATAATCTAGCTGATGATTTAAGCAAATTCTTAAGTGGATTTAAACTTATTTATGCTGATTTAACTAAGATACTAGAAAGTAAAAATGTTAAAGTTATTGATTGTTTAAATAAAGAATTTGATCCAGAAAGTATGGAAGCAGTATTAACTGAAAGTAATAAAGATTTACCTGATAATACAGTGGTAGATGTATTACAAAAAGGTTATACATATAATGATAAAGTTATAAGACCAGCGATGGTTAAAGTTAATAATATATAAAATTGAAAGGAAATGATAAATAATGAGTAAAATTATAGGTATTGACTTAGGTACAACAAATAGTTGTGTATCTGTATTAGAAGGAGGAGAACCTATCGTTATTCCAAATAGCGAAGGTAATCGTACAACTCCAAGTGTTGTTGCCTTTAAAGGTGATGACGAATTAGTTGGTGAAACAGCTAAAAGACAAGCTGTAACTAACGTAAAAAACACTATTTCATCTATTAAAAGATTTATGGGAACTGATGAAAAAGTAGAAGCTAATGGTAAAAAGTGGACTCCACAAGAAATTAGTGCCAAAATATTAATGAAATTAAAGAAGGATGCTGAGGCATATCTTGGTGATAAAGTAACTAAAGCAGTTATTACAGTTCCAGCATATTTTAACGATGCTCAAAGACAAGCTACTAAAGATGCTGGTAAAATAGCTGGATTAGAGGTAGAAAGAATTATCAACGAGCCAACTGCTGCAGCTCTTGCATATGGACTTGATAAACAAGATAAATTAGAAACTATTTTAGTTTATGACTTAGGTGGAGGAACATTCGATGTATCTATCCTTGAATTAGGTGATGGTGTATTTGAAGTTAAATCTACAAGTGGTAATAACCGTCTAGGTGGAGATGATTTTGATGCACGTATTACTGATTATATCGTAAGCAAATTCAAGAAAAATAATGATGTTGATTTAGCTGATGATAAAGTAGCAATGCAAAGAATTAAAGATGCAGCTGAAAAAGCTAAAAAAGATTTAAGTGGTATGACTACTGCTCAAATAAGTTTACCATTCATTACTCAAAAAGATGGTGAACCATTACATATTGACATGGACTTAACTAAGGCTAAATTTGAAGATTTATGTCGTGATTTATTTGATTCAACACTTGAACCAGTACATAAAGCTTTAAAAGATGCTAAATTAACTAATAAAGATATTGATAAAGTTATTTTAGTAGGTGGTTCAACTCGTATACCATATATTCAAGAATTAGTTAAAAAAGAATTAGGAAAAGAACCTAATAAGAGTGTTAACCCTGATGAAGTTGTTGCAATGGGAGCAGCTATTCAAGGTGGTGTATTAACTGGTGAAGTTGAAGATATCGTACTTCTTGATGTAACTCCATTATCATTAGGACTAGAAACTATGGGTAATGTTATGACTGTATTAATTCCAAGAAATACAACTATTCCTACAAGCAAGAGCCAAGTATTCTCAACTGCTGTAGATAATCAACCAGCCGTTGATATCCATGTATTACAAGGTGAAAGACCAATGGCTAGTGATAATAAAACTTTAGGAAACTTCCAATTAACAAATATTCCACCAGCTCCAAGAGGAGTACCTCAAATCGAAGTTACATTTGATATTGATGCTAATGGTATTGTTAATGTTAAAGCTAAAGATTTAGGAACTAATAAAGAACAATCTATTACAATTACATCATCAACTAACTTAAGTGAAGATGAAATTGAAAAAATGATGAAAGAAGCAGAATCTAATAAAGAAGCTGATGAAAAACGTAAACAAGAAGCTGAAGTTAGAAATGATGCTGATGCTATGATTTTCCAAACTGAAAAAGCTATTAAAGATCTAGGTGATAAAGTTGATAGCAAAGATAAAAAAGATGCTGAAGAAAAAATTGAAGATTTAAAGAAAGCTTTGGAAGGAACAGATGTCGACGAAATAAAAACTAAAACTGAAAAATTAAGTGAAGTAGCAATGAGCTTAGCAACTAAAGTTTATGAACAAGCTGCTAAAGAACGTGAAGCACAAAGTGCTGATGAATCAGTTGAAAAAGAAGATAAAAAAGATAGTAAGAAAAAAGACGATGTAGCTGAAGCTGATTACGAAGAAAAATAATTAAGTAGTTATAACAAAGTTCTAGAATATACTAGAACTTTGTTAACTATTAATTAAATAAAGATAAAATAAAATAGATTGGAAATATAAATGAATAATAAAGAAATAGAAAAATTTGATAATTTAGATAGAAATCAAATAAATGATGAATATAAATGGGATTTGACTTATCTATTTAAAAATAATGATGAGTATAATGCAGCTTATGTAGATTGTAAAAAGTATTTAGAAGAAATAAAAAAGATGAAAGGTAAAATCTTAAAAGATAAAGATACTTTCTATAATTTCTTAAAAACAAATGAAAAGTTAGATAGATTGTATAGTAAGATTTATTTGTATAGTCATTTAGCTTGCGATACTGATACAAGAGATAGTAAATTGCAAGATTTAAAAATGCGTAGTGAAAACTTAGGGGATGAAATAGCTAAATCTACAGCATTTGTGTTACCAGAGATTTTATCTAATGAAGAAAATGATGTAATAAATCTCATTAATTCTGATGAAAAACTAAAAAAATATGAGTTTTCATTTAAAGACTTATTTAGAATTAAGAAACATACTTTAAGTGAAAAGGAAGAAGAATTAATTAGTAAAGCTAGTTCTTCTTTATCTGCTAGTAGTGAAATCTATTATAATTTACATAATGCTGATGCAACATTTGGTAGTGTAGAGCATAATGGTAAAACTATTCAAATAAGTGAAAGTAACTATATTGAATTATTACGTAGTAAAGATAGAGAGTTAAGAAAAAAAGTATTTGAAGAATACTATAAATTTTATGAAAAACATAAGAATACTATTGCAGCATGTTACAAGAATAAAATAAAATCATCACATTTTTATAGTGATGTTAAAGGTTATAGTAGTGCTCTTAATGCTAGCTTATATAGTGATAATATTGATGAAGAAGTATATCATAATTTAATTAAAGAAATACATAAGTATTTACCAGATTTATATGATTATTTACTTGTTAAAAGAAAAATGCTAAATGTTGATGAATTACATATGTATGATATATATATGGAACCAAATGAAAGCAAAGAAAAGTATCCATTTAATAAGGGTAAAGAAATGGTATTTAATGCTTTAAAACCATTAGGAGATGAGTATTTAGAAAAATTAAATAGACCATTTAATGAAGGTTGGATAGATATTTATCCTAATAAGGGTAAAAAAACAGGAGCTTATCAATGGTCTTGCTATGATTCACCTTCATATGTTTTATTAAACTATAATGATACATATAATAGTGTATCTACTATGGCTCATGAATTAGGTCATGCTATGCATTCAGTGCATTCTAACGAAGTACAAGATTATGAATATCATGATTATCCTATATTTTTAGCAGAAATCGCATCTACTGTTAATGAAGTATTATTATTTAATTATAGTTATGAAAATGCTAAAGATAAAGATGAAAAAATTAATTTAATAGTTGATTTTCTAGACATGGTAAGAACTACTATTTTTAGACAAACTATGTTTGCAGAATTTGAAATGAATATGTTTGATAAAAATAGTAAAGGAATATCTTTAACTGAAGAAGAATTATCGAGTAGCTATTATGAATTAAATCAGAAATACTTTGGAGAAAATGTAGTTAGTGATGATTTAATTCGTTATGAATGGATGCGTATTCCCCATTTTTATACACCATTCTATGTTTATAAATATGCAACTGGTTTAGTTAGTGCCTTATCACTTGCTTATGACATATTAAATGGTGTGGATGGAGCAAGAGAGCGTTATATTGAATTCTTAAGTAGTGGTGGTAGTGATTATCCACTTAATATCTTAAAAAAAGCCGGAGTAGATATAACTAGTAAAGAACCATTTGAAAAAGCATTTAATATGTTTAAAGAAAAACTACAAGAATTAAAAGAATTAATGTAAGGTGGTTAAGTATGAATAAGAAAGATTTTTATGAAATATTAGGAGTAAGTAAAACTGCTACTGATGAAGAAATAAAAAGAGCTTTTAGAAAAAAAGCTAAAGAATATCATCCAGATAATAAACAAACTGGTGATGAAACTAAGTTTAAAGAAGTAGGAGAAGCTTATGCAATTCTTTCTGATCCTAATAAAAGACGTCAATATGATCAATTTGGTCATCAAGCATTTGAACAAGGTTCTAGTGGATTCGGCGGATTTAGTTTTGAAGATATCGATTTAGGTAGTATATTTGATGATTTATTTGGTTCTTCATTCAACTTTAATTTTGGTGGCAGAGGCAGTAGAAATTCTAATCGCCCAGTTAGAGGAGAAGATAAGTTAGTACGTGTTAACTTAAGTTTTGAAGAAGCGGCTTTTGGGTGCAAAAAGGAAATTAACATCGATTTAAATGAAGAATGTGATAAATGTAATGGCAAAGGTGGATTTAAAGAAAAGAAATGTTCTACTTGTGGTGGTAGTGGTCGTGTAATCACCCAACAAAATTCACTATTTGGAATGATGCAAACTCAAACTACTTGTCCAACTTGTCGTGGTGCTGGTAGAACATTTGAAGAAGAATGTAATAAATGTCGTGGTAAGGGTCAAATTAGAGTTAATAAAAATATTGAAGTAAATATTCCGGAAGGAGTAGATACTGGCTACCAATTACGTATTAGTGGTAAAGGTGATGCTGGTAGAAATGGAGGACCTAATGGTGATATTTACTTAGAATTTAAAGTAGCAAGTCATCCTTTATTTGAAAGAGATGAAGAAGACATCTATTTAAGTGTACCTTTAACTATTACTGAAGCTGTACTTGGTTGCAAGAAGGAAGTACCAACAATTAGTGGTACAGTGGTAGTAGAAGTTAAAAGTGGAACTCAAAGCGGTGATAAAGTTAAACTACGTGGTAAAGGTGTTAAAAGAATTAACTCAATAGGCAAAGGTGATATGTATTTAGTTTATAACGTTGTAATACCTTCTAAATTAAATCATACCCAAAAAGATTTATTTAAAAAGTTATCTAAAACTGAGTTAGATAATTCTAAAGAGTTTAGAGAGTTTAATGAATATATAGATTAGATACCAATGGTATCTTTTTTTTGTTTTTGTGTAAAATATAGTTGTCAAGTTTATTTTTTTGTAGTAATCTATTATTAGGATATACGAGGTTGAAGGTAAATGAGAATAAAATATAAAATGTTACTTACTATAATACTTCTTTTAATAGTTGGAGTGGTTATAATAGGTTTTGATTATAAAACTGAATTAAAAGAAAAAGAAGAATTAGTTAGCAAAGTTAGTGTTATAGATGGTTTATCAATTAATTATGTAAATGGAGAAGAGATAACTACATCTAAGAAAAGTGATGAAATATATTTTTCTTTAACTAATTTAAGTGATACAGAAAAAAGGTATAATGTATACTTGTTAGATATCCAAAAAGATGGAGATAATATTACATACTATTTATCACAATCTAATACTTTAGGTAGTAATGATTATCATGAATTTACTGGCAAAGACGAGCGTTTAATTACTGAACAAGTAATCAATAGTAATGAAAATAATTCTTATAAAATAAATATATATAATCCGGAAGAAAAGAATTTGAAATTTAGGATTTATGTTGAACCAATAAAGTAGTAAAAAACTACTTTTTTTATTTGTGTAAAATTTTGTCAACTATTGATATTTTTTTATAAATCTATTTACTTTTTTTATATTTTAAGGTAGTATTTAGTTAAGCAGTGGTACATTGTGGTGGAAAGTGGGGGATTTAAATGTTCATGGGTGAATATCATCATAATATTGATGAAAAAGGCCGTATTGTAATTCCTACTAAATTCCGTGAATCTCTTGGTGATAAGTTTGTTATTGCTAAAGGGTTAGAGAAATGTTTATATGTTTACTCTTATGATGAATGGAATAAAATAGTAGAAAAATTAAATACACTACCTTTTACTAAAAAAGATGCTCGTACATTTATAAGAACTTTCTTTTCTGGCGCTGCCGAATGCGAGTTAGACAAGCAAGGACGTATCAATATTGCAACTCCATTAACTAATTATGCATCCTTAACTAAAGAGTGCTTAATAATAGGAGCTAATGATCGAGTTGAAATATGGGATAAAGCTGCTTGGGACAACTTCTTAAGTGACAATAGTGAGAAGCTTGAAGATATCGCTGAAAATTTATTTTTGGATGGTAACTACTAATGAAACACTATAGTGTAATGCTTAATGAAGTTATTGATAATTTAAATATACACGATGACGGTATATACATAGATGCCACACTAGGATATGCAGGTCATAGTAGTGAAATTTTAAAGCGAATGAAAAGGGGTTTTCTTTTCGCCTTTGATAATGATCTAGAAGCTATTCTATATTCTAGAAAAAGATTAAGTGAAATATCTAATAATTTTGAAATCTTTCATTCTAATTTTAGTAATATGAAAGAAAAGCTAGATGGTAAGTTAGTTGATGGAATAATCTTTGATTTAGGGTTTTCATCACCTCAAATTGATAATCCAGATAGAGGATTTTCATTTATGAATGATGGACCACTAGATATGAGAATGGATACTACTAAAGATTTTAGTGCTTATAATGTAATTAATGATTATAGCTTAGAAGATTTAACTGAAACTTTTTTCTCATATGGTGAAGAGAAAACATCTAGAACTATTGCTAAAAATATTGTGGAAGCTAGAAAAAAGAGCAGTATTAAAACTACTAATGAATTAGTAGAAATAATTAAAAGTGCTGTAGGTTTAAAGTATTTTAATTTACAACATCCAGAACGTAAAATATTTCAAGCTATTCGTATTGAAGTTAATAATGAACTTGGAGTATTAAGAAGTGTTTTACCTGATGCTATTAATATGCTTAAACCAGGTGGTAGAATTTGTGTTATAACATTTCATTCTTTAGAGAATCGAATTGTTAAAAATATATTTAAAGAATATAGTTCTGTACCATTAGTATTTAGTGGTTTGCCTGATATTCCAGAAGAATATAAACCAAAGATTAAATTGGTTAATAAGAAACCCATAACAGCTAGTGAGGAAGAACTAAAAGAAAATAGTCGGAGTAAAAGTGCAAAACTAAGAGTTATAGAAAGGGTGTAGCTTATGACAAAAAAAGTTAAAAGAGTAAAACTATTAAAAGGTGAAAAATTTATGTATTTTATCCTTGTACTTCTTTTGATTGCAATACCAGTAGTTAATGTATACTCTAAAGCACTATTATCTGAAACAAGTATTAAGCTAGAAAAAATGACTAGCAAGATAGAAAAACAAGAAAGTATTAATGAAAGTTTAAATATGCAAATAGATGAACTGGTGTCTTTAGAAAATATTGAACAAGTAGCTAGTGAGTTTGGACTTTCTTATAATAATGATAATATAAAAACTATTGAATAGTAATTGACAAGTAAGGTGATGCTTGCTTGTTTTTTTTATACTACTATGATAAGATTATGATGTGAAGAGTGAGGGATGACGATGGATTCAAGAGAACTAATTCAAGAAACAATAAAGAAAAATAATTACTTTTATGAAGTTATGGATGCAGTTCGTAACAATGAAGAGTTAATTGAAAATGATTATTATAAAGATACTTTAGAACAAGCTCAAAGAATAGCTAATAATCAATTACGTATATACAATGGTATTATGGAAAATATCGATATATTAAAAGTTAATGGGGTATCAGATAGTGTAATTAAAAATTATGAAAAGCTAGCTGATCTTATTTTAGAGGTGTTTAAATCTAGTGGATATGATAGCTATAAACATATTAAAGAAAGTATGAATTATTCTGGTAAAGAGGTTCCAATAGCTTATTTTAAAAATAATATTGATATGAGTATTTTAATTAAAAATGCTATTGATAAAACAGACTATAAGAATAATATAGATGCTTTAGTTAACGGTGAAAATTTAAAAAATAGTGAAGAAAAAGAGCAAGATAATGAAAACTCAGTTAATGAAGAATTAAATGAATATTTTAGACAAGCAATTGTTGAAGGTTATTGGCTAAATAGATATGAAAATAATATTATAGATGATGATGAATATGAAGTAAGACAAAGTTCTAGTTTTGACAAAGAGAGTAATAAAGAAATAGCGGATTTAGGTATAAAGATTGGCCGTTCAGCTGATAAGAATATTAGAACTTTAAAAGAGCAAATTAATAATTCACAAAGTTCTCTAGAAAAAGAACAACTTATTTATTTATTAGCAACAGTTAAAGAAGTTTTGAATAATAAAAATTTAACAATTGATGATATAGTTGATGTTAATGGCTATTATGTTAATAAACAAAATGAGGGTAAAGTTAAAGATATTTTACAAAATGCAGTTAAATCTTCAAATGACAATATAACTAAATTATCAGAGGTTGTAGATAGTTTAAATAATGTATCTGCTAAAAAGTATTTTCAAGATTTAATAAGCAAATATGATAATGCTAATAGTATAGATGAAAAGAAAAATATAATCGTTGAATTTAATCAAAGTTTAGAAAATCATGATTTCTATTTAGTGTCTAATTTAGAAGATAATTTAAAAGATGCTTTAACTCCATTATTAAACTTATATAATAATAGTGATAATAAAGAGATTGATGATGAAGTAGTAACAGATAACGAGGAAATCGCTGAAGAAGACATAGTAGAAGATGAAACTAACGAAAAAGATAGTTCTATGGATAATTCAGATATTCTAGATGCGGATGAAGAAGAAATTGAAGTAAAAGAAATTAAATCTAATATTAAAGAAAATGATAGTGAACAAGAAAAACAAAGAAAGATAACTATGCGTAAATTAATTAAATACGGAGCTATTGCTATAATTGCAATTGGTTTATCTCAATACTTAATAATTCCATCATTTATGCAAGTAAACTCTCTTTTATGGGCTGCTAATCCAGGAATGCAAACTTTCTTCCATGGACTAAACAATGTTTTAGGAACTGTTATAAATGCTTCATTTAATCCAACAACTGGAATATGGACAAGTATGACTGGTCATTCAATTAATGCTATGTTATCAACTCAAAGTATATATACTTCACTTTTAAGTTCAATAGCAGGTATTGGTGCTTTAAAAGTTGGAATTGATTTTATTAATAAAATTACTAAAGGAAAAGCTGTTAATAAAGTTGAAAAAGTAGAAACTGAGATTAAAGAAGATATTGAAGAAGAATTAAATAATACTAAAGAACAAGACATTGATAATGAAGTTAAAAAAGAAGAAATAAATGAAGAAGTACAAGAAAGTGAAGAAATAGTAGAAAAAGACGAAGCTGAAGATAATATTGATGAAGTTCTTGATGATAGTAAAGAAGATATAGAAGTAGAAGAGGATAAAATTGAACAAAAAGATATTGAGTCTCAAAATGTTGAAAATGCAAATGAAGTAGAGGATGATAACAAAGAAGAAATAAATAATAATAGTGATTCTGAAATTGATGAAAAACAAAAAGAAACTGCAAAAGAAGAGTTTAATTATCAAGAAAGTTTAAAAGAATTAGAAGAAAAATATATTCTTAATGGATATACATATATGCCATTATTAAATAAAGTTGATGATAATGAGGATTATGTTTTTGATACATATTTAGAATATGATGAAAAAACTGGTGGATATAAAAAGTATTATTTTAAAACTAAACCTAAAACTATGAAAGCTTCAACTGAAAAGAAAACTGATTTAAAAGAAAAACTTGTAAAAATAAAAGAAGTATTAGGTGGAGCTGCTACATCTTTAAAAGAAAATGCAGTTGAAGGCTTTAATGATATAAAAAATGCTTTTAATAATGATTATAGTACTGATGATGAGTACGAAGAGGATAAACCATATGGTTTTAAAGATTCAGATGTTGACTATGTTGAACCAGAGAAAAAACAATCTACAAATATAAACTATGATAATCCTATAGAAGAAATGAGATTAATTAGCGAACAAATTGCTAGTGCTGATTATGATTATGGTTATGATGCAGAATTAGTTAAGAAAGCCAAAAAGAGTATTCAAAGTAATCTTTTTACTGCTGAGGTAGCTTATAGTCAAGGGAATTTAGAAAAATTTAATAAATGTATGGATGAAACATTAGATGTAATTGATGGCTTATTTGTTAATATTGAGGACAAATCAGTAAGAGATCAATATATGGAAGCTTTGTATGATGCTAAAGAAAAAGTAAACGAAGAAGCGCGTACTAGATAGGAGAATATAATGAAGGTTGACGATATAATAACATTAAGTGATGATAGAAAATATTTGATATTAGATGAAATTGAAGTAGAAGGTGAATCTTTCATTATGGTAGCAGGACTAAAAGATGATGAAGAAACACCTAACAATGATTATCAAATATTTAAGAAAAAAGAAGTAGATGGTAAATATAAAGTAGTAAAAATACCTGATAATCAACATAAAGCTGATTTGCTAAATTTATTTACTATGAAAACTGTTATGGAAGAAACAAAGTAAAATGATGTAAAACACTTAAGATTATGCTTGAAGTCTTAGGTGTTTTTTTGTTATACTAAATAATATAAAATAGGAGGAATTACAAATGAATAACAAAAAGAAAATAGGGATTATAGCAAGTATATGTTTAGTAGTATTACTTGTTGTAGGAGCAAGTTATGCATATTGGACTACAACACAAACACAAGAAGATGAAAATATAATCGGAACTACTTGTTTAAGTTTAGAGTTTAGAGATACCGTAGTAGGTAAAACAGGAGTAAAGCTACAAAAGACATATCCAATAAGCGATGAAGAAGGAAAGAGTTTAGAGGGATATCAATTTACATTAATAAATAGATGTGATGGCTATGTATCATATACAGTAAATCTAGAAAGTTTAATAAATAATAATAGAATAGCATTATCAAGTATAAATGCAATATTAGATGATGCTAGTGTAAAGACTTTATCTAACTATAGTACATCTACTCAAGTATTAGAAAATACTATTGCAGATGATGCTAGATTCTTAGAAAATGGAATACTTGGACCAAATGGAACAAGAACTTATACTTTAAAAATCTGGTTAGATAAGTATGCACCAGATACAGAAATGAATAAAAGTTATAGTGGTAAAATTACTATAAGAGGAGAAATGCAAAAAGAACCAACTTTAGCTTCAGATTATATAACAGCATTAAAAACAAATGGTGATACATCACTTTTATATGATGAAACTACTGACAACAACTTAAGATATGTGGGAGCCAATCCTAAAAACTATGTATTATATAATAATGAGTTGTGGCGTATCATAGGTGTAATGAATAACGTAGATGGTGGTACAGTTAGTGGTGATGATGCAACTAGAGTTAAGATAATTAGAGCCGATTTGCTTGGTGATATTAGGTGGAATACACAATGTGACTTACAACAAGATGGAACATGCAGCGCTGGGAATAGTTCGAATAATTGGAATGAAGCAACTTTAAAAACATTACTTAATACTGCTTATCTAAATAGAACAGTATCAACAGAATATAATTATGGAAAACTAAGAGGACAAGCAAATGATGACTGGAATAAATTTGATTTTACTAATATTGGTATAAGAAGTTATGATAGAAGCCTAGCTGAAGCTGCAACTTACTATTTAGGTGAAGCTCCATCTGATTTTTCTTATGAATCATTGACTTCTAGTGACTATTATGGAGTCGAAAGAGGTAGTTATGTATATAATGCAAAGCCAACTAGTTGGACAGGTGTGGTAGCTCTTATGTATCCAAGTGATTATGGATATGCAACAAGCGGAGGTAATACAACTAATAGAGCAGCATGTATTGATAAAGCGTTATATAATTGGAATGATAGTGATGTAAGTGATTGTAAAAATAACGATTGGATATTTAACAACTCAGTTTTACAATGGACAATTACTACACGTACTGATTCTATGGTCAATGTGGATCTGGCGGCTTTTGCAACCACTAGCGGTGGTGTCTACTATCCTACACCAAACTCAAATTTTGGCGTACGACCAGTCCTTTATTTAAAGTCGATAGTTAAAATTGCTGGTGGAGAAGGAACTAGTGATAATCCGTATATCCTAACAGCATAGTATGCATAATTGTTAATTAATAATAAAAATGATAAATTTGTCAAAAAATGTAAAATAATGATAAATAAATAGATAAGTGATTGACACTTATCTATTTTTATTTTATACTAGGCATGTATTTTTACTTTTAAGGGGTCGATTGAATGAGTGAACACTACTTTACTAATAATGAAAATTTAAAAAGTGAATTAAGATTAATTGATTATGATTATAATGATTATAAATTTAAGTTTTATAGTGATAACGGAGTGTTTAGTAAAAATAAAATAGATTATGGTAGTAGATTGTTAGTTGAAACGTTTTTAAAAGATAATATATCTTTTGATAATTTCTTGGATGTAGGTTGTGGCTATGGTTATATTGGAATAACTGTTAGTAAAATAAAACAAGTAAGTGGGGACTTAATTGATATTAATAATAGGGCATTACATCTAGCCAAAAGAAATATTGAACTAAATAAAGTCTCGTGTAATGCATTTTATAGTGATAGTTATGAAAACATTAATAAAACTTATGATTTAATTATTACTAATCCACCGATACGAGTCGGTAAAGAGATTTTATTAAATATCTTAATTGGAGCAAAAAAACATCTTAAAACAAATGGTTATATGTATTTTGTAATTCATAAAGACCAAGGAGCTAAAACTATTTTAAAAACAATGAAAGAATATTATGAATGTGATGTAATAGAAAAAAATAAAGGTTTTTATATTTTTAAAGCAAAAAATATTGACATAGCTAAATAAAGCTGATAAAATTTTGAGTTGAACATGTTTTTGTTTTTTTGCTTGGAAAAACATAAAAAAATAAGAAGGTAGGAGTGGAATTGTGGCATACAAATTAAAAAATTTTGGCGATCACCGACAAAGAAGAAGTTTTTCTAAATCTAAAAATATTTTAGAATTAACTGATCTTTTAGAAATTCAAAAAAAATCTTATCAAGAATTTCTAGAAAAAGGTATTGAAGAAGTATTTAAAGATATCTTCCCAGTTGAAAGTTTTACAGGTAATATTTCATTAGAATTTGATGATTATTCTTTTGATGAGCCTAGATATTCAACTAAAGAATCAAGAGAAAGAATGGTAAACTATGCTGCACCTTTAAAGGTACAAGCTAGATTATTTATTCATGAAACCGGAGAAGTTAAAGAACAAGAAATTTTCCTAGGCGATATGCCATTAATGACTGATGCAGGAACATTTATCATTAATGGTGCAGAGAGAGTTATTGTATCTCAACTTGTTCGTAGTCCATCTGTTTATTTTAAAAGAGAAATAGACAAAAATGGACGTCGTATCATTTCAGGAGAAGTTATACCTAATAAAGGTACTTGGCTTGAATATGAATTAGATGCAAGAGATGTATTATATGTAAGAATAGACCGTACTAGAAAAGTACCTATTACAACTTTCTTAAGAGCTTTAGGTTTATCTAGTAATGAAGATATTACTAATGTATTTGGAGAAAATGAATATATCTTAAATACATTCGAAAAAGATACTACACGTAATACAGATGATGCATTAATTGAAATTTACGAAAAACTACGTCCAGGAGAACCTGCTACACTTGATTCTGCAAAGAACCAATTAGTTACTCGTTTCTTTGATCACTTTAGATATGACTTAGCTAAAGTAGGACGTTATAAATTTAATAAAAAATTAAATGTATTAGATCGTTTAGTAGGTTGTAAAATAGCTGAAAACATTATTGTTGATGGTAAGACTATTGTAGAAGATGGTACTATAGTTACTAAAGAAATATTAGAAACTTTAAGACCTATATTTAAAGATGGTTACAATTTAAAAGAAGTAACTATTAATGAAGAATTAGATTCTTATAATAAAGTACAAACTGTTAAAGTATATGATAAAGAAAATGGTGAAAAAGTTATTACTATTATTGGTAATGATATAAATATTGAGGAAAAGCGTTTAACTATTTCTGATATATTTGCATCAATTTCATATTACTTAAATTTACATGATAATATTGGTAATGAAGATGAAATCGACCATTTAGGTAATAGACGTGTACGTCAAGTAGGAGAATTAATTCAAATTCAATTCCGTCGTGGTGTTGAAAGAATGGAAAGAGTTATTCGTGAGCGAATGACTACTCAAGAAATTGAAAATGTTACTCCTAAAAGTTTAATAAATATTCGTCCAGTTACTGCTGCATTAAAAGAATTCTTTGGATCTAGCCAATTATCTAAATTTATGGATCAAATTAACCCAATTGCAGAGTTAACTGATAAACGTCGTTTATCTTCTCTTGGGCCTGGTGGTTTATCAAGAGATAGAGCTGGTATGGAAGTTCGTGACGTTAATCCAAGTCACTATGGGCGTATTTGTCCAATTGAATCTCCAGAAGGTCAAAATATCGGACTTATTACAAGTTTAGCAGGATATGCTAGAGTTAATGAATATGGATTTATTATGACTCCATATCGTAAAGTAGTTAATGGTGTTATTCAAGATGAAGTAGTATATATGACTGCTGATGAAGAACAAGATTATTATATTTCTCAAGCCACTGTTGAAGTTAATGATAAAAATGAAATTGTAGCAGATGAAGTTGTTGTTCGTTTAAACGGTGATAATGTAATGGTTAAAAAAGAACAAGTTAATTTCATTGACGTAGCTCCAAGTCAAGTTGTATCTATTACAACAAGCTGTATTCCATTCTTGGAATTTGACGATGCAAACCGTACATTAATGGGTTCTAACATGCAACGTCAAGCAGTGCCTCTACTTACTTGTGAAGCTCCTATCGTTGGTACAGGTGTTGAACACGTAGCAGCTAAATACTCTGGTTCTACTGTAGTATGTAAAGCTGACGGTGTAGTAGATTATGCTGATAGCAAAAAAATAGTTGTTAAAAATGCTAAAGGAAAAGATGTGTATAATTTAGCTAATTTTGAACTTACAAATGCTGCAACTGCCTTAATTCATCGTCCACTTGTTAAAAAAGGTGATAAAGTTCATGCTGGTATGGTTATTGCAGATGGACCTTCAACAGAAAAAGGTGAGTTAGCATTAGGTAAAAATATGACAGTAGCATTCATGACATTTAATGGATATAATTATGAAGATGCTGTTATCTTAAATGAAAGATTAGTTAAAGATGATGTTTATACGTCACTACATATGGAAAGATTCGATACTGAATGTCGTGATACAAAATTAGGATCTGAAGAAATTACAAGAGATATTCCAAACGTAAGTGAGGAAGCTCGCCGTAACTTAGATGCTAATGGTATTGTTCGTATCGGTACGGAAGTTAAAGAAGGCGATATCCTAGTTGGTAAAGTTACACCAAAAGGTGTTCAAGAATTAACTAGCGAAGAAAAATTATTACATGCAATCTTTGGAGAAAAAACTCGTGAAGTTAGAGATACATCGAGCCGTGTTCAACATGGTGAAGGTGGTATCGTTCATGATGTAAAAATTTATACTAAAGAAAATAGTGATGAATTACCTCCAGGAGTATCTAAAATAATTAGAGTATATATTATTCAAAAACGTAAAATCCAAGTTGGAGATAAAATGAGTGGTCGTCATGGTAACAAAGGTGTTATCTCTCTAGTATTACCAGAAGAAGATATGCCATATTTACCAAACGGTCGTCCAGTAGATGTAATGCTTAACCCATTAGGTGTTCCATCTCGTATGAATATTGGACAAATTTTAGAGTTACACTTAGGTATGGCTGGTAAACAATTAGGTGTTCATTATGCCACTCCAGTATTTGATAGTGCTAACTGGCAAGATATTCAAGAAGAAATGGCTGAAGCTGGTATGGACCCAGATGGAAAAACTGTTCTATACAATGGTCGTACTGGTGAACCATTTGATAATCGTATTAGTGTTGGTGTCATGTATATGGTAAAACTACACCACATGGTTGATGACAAACTTCATTGTCGTGCTACAGGACCTTATTCATTAGTAACTCAACAACCACTTGGTGGTAAAGCGCAATTTGGTGGTCAAAGATTTGGTGAAATGGAAGTTTGGGCATTGTATGGTTATGGTGCTGCTCATGTATTACAAGAAATCTTAACTGTTAAATCAGATGATATTGTAGGTCGTGTTAAAGTTTATGAAGCTTTAGTTAAAGGTAAGACTGTAAATCAAGCAGGTGTTCCTGAATCATTTAGAGTATTAATTAAAGAATTCCAAGCATTAGGATTAGACATAAGCGTAATAGATGATGAAAATCGTGAATTATCATTTAAAGAAGTAGAAGAAGCAAATACTGAAGATGAAACTGATTTTAAAATAGATGAAATAGAACCAGTAGTATTACCTGAATCAAATGAAGTTGAATCTGAACAAGCTGAAGAAACTGAAGAAGATGAATTTGAAGATAATGATTTAGATTCTATAGAATTTCCTTTAGATGATATAGAAGAAGACGAAGAAGAAGAGGTGGAATAGTATGTTAGATGTTAATAAATTTAGAGGTATTAAAATTGGCATAGCTTCTCCAGAAACAATTAGAAGTTGGTCTTATGGTGAAGTTAAAAAGCCAGAAACAATTAACTATCGTACTTTAAAACCTGAAAGAGATGGATTATATTGTGAAAAAATCTTTGGACCTACTAAAGATTACGAATGTAGTTGTGGTAAGTACAAAAGATTAAGATATAAAAATGTTGTATGTGATCGTTGTGGGGTTGAGGTTACAAAATCAAGCGTAAGACGTGAGAGAATGGGGCACATTGAACTTGCTGCTCCTTGCTCACACATTTGGTTCTTTAAAGGCGTTCCTTCTAAAATGGGTCTAGTTCTAGATATGTCACCTAGAGACTTAGAAGAAGTATTATACTTTGTAAGTTATGTTGTTATTGATCCAGGACAAGCTCCTTTAGAGAAAAAACAAACATTATCTGATAAAGAGTATCGTGCTTACTATGAAAAGTATGGGAATACTTTCCGTGTAGGTATGGGTGCTGAAGCAATTAAGGAATTATTAAAAGAAGTAGATATTGAAAAAGAAATAGAAGAAATTCATAAAGAATTAGAAAATGCTACTGAACAAAAACGTACTCGTTTAGTTAAACGTTTAGATTGTTTAGTTGCATTCCATGAATCTGGAAACAAACCTGAATGGATGGTTTTAGATGTATTACCAGTAATTCCTCCAGAATTAAGACCTATGATTCAATTAGATGGTGGACGTTTTGCTACTAGTGATTTAAATGATTTATATCGTCGTATTATTAATCGTAATAATCGTTTAAAGAAATTAATTGAATTAGGCGCTCCAAGTATCATTGTTCAAAATGAAAAGAGAATGTTACAAGAATCAGTAGACTCTCTATTTGATAATGGACGTCGTGGTAGAAGTATCTCTGGTGCTGGTAATAGACCACTTAAATCATTATCAAGTATGTTAAAAGGTAAACAAGGACGTTTCCGTCAAAACTTACTTGGTAAACGTGTTGACTATTCTGGACGTAGTGTTATCGTAGTTGGACCTAATCTTAAAATGTACCAATGTGGTATTCCAAAAGAAATGGCTATTGAACTATTTAAACCACATGTTATTCATGGTATAGTTGAAAAAGGTTTAGCTCATAACATTAAGGGTGCTAAAAAATTAATTGATGCTCGTGATGAAAAGGTTTGGGACATTGTTGAAGATGTTATTACTGAACATCCAGTAATGTTAAACCGTGCTCCAACTCTACATAGATTAGGTATTCAAGCATTTGAACCTAAATTAGTAGGTGGTAAAGCAATTCGTTTACATCCACTTGTTTGTACAGCATTTAACGCTGACTTCGATGGAGACCAAATGGCAGTTCACTTACCATTAAGTGAAGAAGCTAAAGCGGAAGCTAGAGTATTAATGTTAGGTGCTAATAACATCTTAAATCCAAAAGATGGTAAACCTATCGTTACACCAAGCCAAGACATGGTATTAGGTAACTGCTACCTTACTATGGAAGAGGCTGGTGAAGAAAACGAAGGTAAAGTATTTAAGGATTCAAATGAAGCTTTAATGGCTTATCAAAGAAAATTAATTACTTTACATACAAGAATTGTTATTCCAGTAAATTCATTTAAACATAAATTCTTTACTGATGACCAAAAAGATAAATATCTTGTTACAACAGTAGGTAAGATAATATTCAATGAAATATTCCCAGATACATTCCCTTATATTAATGAAGGAACTAAGACTAATGTTGAAGGAATAACTCCTGATAAATATTTCTTAAGTATGGGTACTGATATTGAAACTGCTGTTAAAGAAATGGAAGTTGTACCTCCATTTATTCAAAAAACATTAGGTATGATTATCGCTCAAATATTTAAAAGATATAAAACTACTGAAACAAGTGTAATGCTTGATAAATTAAAAGACTTAGGATTTAAATATTCAACAGTAGCAGGTATTACTGTATCAGCTAGTGATATTGTTCGTAGTGAACATAAAGAAGAAATTATAGCTAATGCAAAAGCTAAAGTTGATAAAGTTAATAAACAATTCCAAAGAGGTTTAATTACTGATCAAGAAAGATATGCTTCAGTAATTGAAATTTGGACACAAGCTAATGATGAAGTTAAAGCCGAATTACAAAAATTAAGTGAAAATAATTTCAAAAACCCATTATTCATGATGATGAACTCTGGTGCTCGTGGTAAGATTTCAAACTTTACCCAACTTGCTGGTATGCGTGGATTAATGGCTAAACCAAATGGTGAAACTGTAGAAATTCCAATTACATCATGCTTTATTGAAGGATTAAGTGTTAGTGAATTCTTCTTATCAACTCATGGTTCACGTAAAGGTAGTGCCGATACAGCTCTTCGTACAGCAGACTCTGGATACTTAACAAGACGTTTAGTAGATGTTGCACAAGATATAATTGTAAAAGAATTCGATTGTGGAGCTATCGCTGGTGTTGAAGTAGAAGAATTTGTAAACGAAAAAGATGGTTCAGTAATCGAATCATTAATGGATCGTATTGTTGATAGATTTACTGCTAAAAGAATTATTCATCCAGAAACTAAAGAAACTATTATTGAGAAGGGTGAATTAATCACTGAAACGATAGCTAATAAAATTATTAAAGCTGGTATTAAGAAAGTTGAAATTAGAAGTGCTTTAACTTGTAAGACTGAAAATGGTGTATGTCAAAAATGTTATGGACGTAACCTTGCAACTGGTAACTTAGTTGAAACTGGTGAAGCTGTAGGTATTATGGCTGCTCAATCAATTGGTGAACCAGGTACACAGCTTACAATGCGTACATTCCATACAGGTGGTGTTGCTGGAGGAGACGATATAACTCAAGGTCTTCCACGTGTTGAAGAATTATTTGAAGCTCGTACTCCAAAAGGTAAAGCTACTATTTCTGAAATTACTGGTACAGTTATTAGTATTGAAGAAAATAATGGTAAACATAAGATACTTGTTGAAAATGAAAGTGGTGTTAGAGAACACGTTACTAACTACAACATGAAAGTTCGTGTAAGCGTTGGTGATAAAGTGGAAGCAGGAGATAAATTAACTGAAGGTGTTATATCACCAAAAGAATTGCTTGCTGTAACTGATGCTATTACTGCTCAACAATATATCTTAAAAGAAATCCAAAGTGTTTATAAATTACAAGGTGTTGATATTAGTGATAAACATATCGAAATCATTGTTAAACGTATGGTTAACAAGATGAAGATAGTTGATGCTGGTGATACAGACTTCGTTGAAGGATTAAGTGTATCATTAAGAGAATTTACTGAAGGAAATAAACCTGTTATTTTAAGAGGTGGAATTCCTGCAACTGGTAAACCTATTATGTTAGGTATTACTAAAGCTTCTCTTGAAACAGATTCATTCTTATCAGCTGCATCATTCCAAGAAACTACAAGAGTATTAACTGACGCTGCTATTCATGGTAAAGTTGACCACTTAAGAGGTTTAAAAGAAAACGTTATTATTGGTAAATTAATTCCTGCTGGTACAGGTGCTAAAGAATATAGTGATATATCAGTTGAACTTGAAAAAGAGTTAATGGATGATGAACCAAGTGAAATATTAGAAGAAAAACTAATGGATGATAATATGAATTTAGAAGAAACTGCTGCATAAGCAGTTTTTTTTCTTTACATATCTTTTTCTTTTTTTATAAATATATATTTTATTTTAAAAAAATTATGTTATAATTATAGATAATAGAGGAGTGTTGATGGGTGAAAAAGAAAGACTTAAATGATGCTAATATCTTAAATAAAGAAGATTTAGAAAATTTAAATGAAGAAATACTTGATGACGAATATGAAGACTTCTATGAAGAGGAAAATAGTGAAGTAGTAGAATCTTTAGATGATGAAGAATCTATAGTAGTAGAAGATAAAAAAGAAAAAAAGAAAAAAGATAAAACTGATAAAAAAAGTTTAAAAGATAGATTTTTAGATAAATGGAATAGTTTTGATAAAAAGAAAAAAATTATTTTTGTAGCAAGTGTTACAGCGGTATTATTTGTAATCATCTTAAGCATTACTTTAATAATTATTAAGTTAAATAATAAAGATGATGTCAAAGAAAAAGAAGTAATAATTGAAAACAATAATTATCGTTATGAAAATGGTAAATTAGTATTTATTAATGATAAAGGTAAAGATATAGGTTCTTATGAATGTCAAAATAAAAACGAAAAAACATGTTTTGTAGCTATTTTATCAAATGAAGATAATTTTGATATAACCAAAGAAATATACGAAGATAAATCACCAGTACTTACTCGTAGCTCAATATATAATGATAAATATGTATTTATTTATGATAACGAAAAAGAAACAGATGGAACTATTAAATTATATGATTTTAAAGATAAAAAAGATTTAGGAACATATAAATTAATTAAAGCTTATGAGAGTGATGAGGGTTATGTAATAGCTAAAGATGAATCAGATAAATATGGTATGTTACTACTTAGTAGTAATGAAGTTAAGACAAATATTGACTTTACTTATGATTATTTAGGTATAGTAGATGAGAAAAAAGAAGATAGTAAAGTGGTAGTTAAAAGTCATGGTAAATGGTATTTACTTACTCACAACAATCAGTTAGCTACTAAAGGTTACGATTATGAAATTAAAAATTATAACGATAAATATGTATCTTGTATAAATAATAAAGAATATATATTATACGATTATGAAGGTAAGAGAGTATTTGATACTAATTATGAATATATTAATTTCTATGATAGTAACGTAGTAATTATTAATAATGACACCTTGTATGTATATGATACTGATTTAAATAAACTTACTGATGCAGCTATAATATTAGATAATAGTAATTTTAATCCAGTAGATACATATAGTGGTGATATCAATAAACGTAAATTAGAAAGTACTGCTTATTCATATAAAATAGAAATAAGTAATGATACTCTTAATATTACATATAAAGTAGCAGGAGAAGAGAAAAAATATAGTGTTAATTTATTAGAAAGTAAATTGAATAATAAATTACAATATTTAAGTTATAGTAATGGCATATTATATATTTATCAAGACTTAAATAAAGAAGTTCAATTAGGATCATACAAATGTGAAAGTAAAAACGCTATAACTAGTGAAACTACAGCATTAAGTAATTGTACAATAGCAACAGATAGTTATGTATCTAATAATATTTATAATAATAATTCATCTCCAGCATTAGGATATATTCCAATTTATAATAATAGATTTGCATTTATATATGATAATAATAAAATAGTATTATATGATTTACAAAATAGTAAAGTGTTAAGTACTTATGGTGAAGTAGATACTAATACTTTAACTGGATCGACTAATGTATCATTTATTACTGATGATGGAGCACAAATAATAGCTCGCAATAACAAAGGCAAATACGGTGTTATTAAGATTAATAAAGATAGTGCTAAAGGATTAATTGGATTTAATTATAGTAAGTTAGAAAGATTTGGCTCATATTATCGTGGTGTTACTGCTACTAATACTGAAGAATTATTGAGTACTGATGGTAATGCTTTAACAGGAGTAATAAGTGGTAATATCATTAAATATCATGATGATTACTTAGTAACTAAAGAAAATAGTTTATATTATGTATATTCTTTTGAAGGTAAAAGAGTAAATAATAATGGTTATAAGTTTATAGAGTTATATGATTCGTATTATGCAGTAGTAGATAATACAAATAAATTGAATGCTTATAATTATAATGATAATGGTAAAAAATTGTTTGCTAATGATTTAGATTTATTAGTTACATCATTTAATAATCAAGAAAATAAATCATTTAATATAACTTACTCATCAGGTATTTATTATGCATCTATTTTAAATAGTAGTGGAAATACTGATAGAATAATACCTAGTACAACTTCTAGTAGTAGTGAAACAACTACTGATACAAATAATAATGAAACAGAAGAGGTTACTGAATAGTAACCTCTTTTATATCAAAAAATAATATCTATTGTGTCAATTAAATGTCATTTTTTCTAATTTAAACTATATCAAATAATCTTTATATGATATCCTTATAATAAGGACGTGATAAAGAATGAAAAGAGTTTTTATAGCTATAATGTTAATATGTAGTTTATGTTTTATGATGAATGTTAAAGCTGCAAGTGATAGTGAAATAAAAAAACTTATAACTGATTTTGCAAGTGATATAAGTAATGGAAATCTTGAAGCTTTAGATTATATTTCAAGCGATAATCGTAAATTAAAAAATAACTTAACTACATATATGGATTCAATGAAACTAACTCAAGAAGTAAAAAAAATAAAAGAAAAAAATGGTGTTTATACTGTTACAGCTAAAGGTAAATTAAAATACAATGATGAAAAGGAGAGTAATGTAACAGTAGAATATGAAATAAAAGATGATATGACAACAGGGCTAACTATTATTTCAACAGATCTTTTTGATAATGTAGGGCATGGTAGTTTAATAAGTGGAATATCTAGTTTAATAACTATTTCTTTAATTATAGCCGTAGTAGGTAGTATATCATATTTTGTAGTTAAAAAACGCAATGAAAAAGAACTTAATCATATGCGTAATAATGAAGGACGTACAGGACTTGGTGGATTAATGGATAAACGCTAATTTATATCTAATATTTGAGAAAAATTAATTGAATAATCGTCATTTAGTACGACTTTTTTTGACGCTGTTTTAATGCTTTTTATTTTACTGCTTTTTTTAAATATTTTTCCATTATAAAAGTATTTAATGTTTATAGTTTCTTTAGTATTATAAGCTTCTAATATTTTGTTTTCTAAATAATTTATTTTATCTTCACTTAATATAGGCATTGGAATAATATTTCTTTTATTTTCAATTGATTTAATAATAACTTGAGAGGGAATAACACTATTAAATGGCAACCACTTAATCATTCCACGATCATTCATGCGCTATGACCTCCTATCTTTTTATTTCTTTCTATTATTGTAGAATCTTCTAATAAAGAAGTAGCCTTTAATAAACTGTTTTTACCAAATTTATTTCTGATTTCATCATAAGCTTTATTTAAATTGTCGTTGCTCTTAATTTCTTCATAATTATGAAATAAATCTAATTGAATTCCTTCCTTTTTACTTAATTTGCCACAACTAATAGTTACTTTTCTAATTGGATAATCTTCTATATATTTATCAAGTAGTAATAAACAAGTTTTATATATTTCATTATTTTGATTAGTCGGATTACTTAATTTGATAGAGTGATAAAAACCTCCACCTACCATTTTAGAGTAGCCAATTCCAAAGCCGATGACCAAACATTCTTTATTATCACATCTTAATCTGGCGGTTAATACTTCAACCATTTCTTTGATTATAATTTTAATATTAGAAGAATTATAATCTTTAAATAATACTTGACTGTGAGAATAAGATTTATCTTGTTTAATTTTTTTAAAATCTTTAATTTCGCTTAAATCAATACCGTTAGCATGATTATATAATTCTTCGCCAATAACACCAAATTTATCTTTCAATTTATTTTTATTATATGTAGCTAAATCTCCAATAGTAAATATTCCTAAACTATTTAAGTTCCTTTCCATGTTTTTTCCAATACCCCAAAATTCACTTAATGGTGTAATTGGCCAAAATTTATCTTTAATATCATCAAAGGCCCATTTAGCTATATTTTCTTTAGTGTGTTTGGCTTCAATATCCATTGCTACTTTAGCTATTAATAGATTAGGACCGATTCCACAAGTTGCAGTAATACCAGTTTTTTCTTTAATATTTTTTAGTATATCTAAAGCTAGTTCATAATCAGTTTTTTTATACATTTTTAAATAGTTAGTTACATCTAAGAAACATTCATCAATAGAATAAATATGTAAATCTTCTTGAGAAATATAATCTAAATAAATATTAACTACTTCAGTACTTTTATTTATATATAAGTTCATTCGAGGTTTAGCAATAAAATATTTAATATTCTTAGGTATTTCGTATAGTCTTCCTCGAGATTTAACTCCTAACTTTTTTAAATAAGGAGTAACTGCTAATGTAATAGCACCATTACCTTGGTTTTTATTAGCTACAACTAATGGGGTAGAAAATGGATCTAATCCTCTCTCAACACATTCACATGAAGCAAAAAAACTTTTTAAATCAATACATAAAATATGCCTTTTTTTATTCATATTATCACCCCGAACAAACGTTCTGATGTAATTATAAATTAAATATAAAAAAAATGCAATTACCAAATAATGTTAATTTGACTTAAATAATTAATCTATGCTAAAATACACTGAAAAATGAGGGATATTTATGACTAAAGTTGGGAGACAAACAATACTTTATTTTATTATATTGTTTAGTATGATAAAATTTAAAGATTATAAAGAACATAAATTATATGCGGATGGTACAAAATTAGAAGTATTAGATAAAAGTAATATAACTTATTTAGATAATCATTATAATGATTTTGAAACGTATGCATCTAACTTAATAAAAGCTTCACTAGCTCATGATAAAGAAAAATTTAAGTTGAAACAAATTAAATATCCTGATTATAATATTTTAAGAGTAGCTTATGAAAGAAATTATGATTATGTTAGTATGTTTAGTTTTATTACTAAGGGTGGACAACGTTATAGATATGTATCTATCAAAAATGATGATGAATATGAGTACGGTTGGTTAAATGAAAAAACATTAAAAGAGGATGTACCGTGTAATTACTATAAAATAATAACTAATTTAGTTAAAAATGGTATGGTAGTATTTTCTCCAGTATATTATGCAAATGATATTGAAGGAAATTTAGATAAAATATATTTTGATGAGTTAGGAATTCATATCGATAATGTAGCAACTAATAGAAATTATGATTATATAAGTGATGATGAATTTTTATTGGATAATGGAACTAAATATCGTAAAGTATCAATATATAATGATCAAGGATATATACATGGTTGGTTAAATCTAACTACATACAGTGAGGATATACCTTGTAAAACTTATAAAGAACTTGATTCTGTAAGTGATAAAGATTATTATATAGGTATAGATGAACATAATAATAAGAAACAAGTATTAAAAAAGTAGGTAATAAAAAATGGAAAAGAAAAAGAATAAAAAGAAATTAGATATAATATATGAAGATAAAGAATTATTAGTTATTAATAAGCCAGCTAATAAACTTACTATAGCTACTAGTAAAGAAAGGGAACATACACTATATCATGAAGCTAGTATGTATGTAAAAAAACAACATCCTAAGAATAAAGTATTTATAGTTCATAGATTGGATAAAGATACATCTGGTGTTCTAATTTTAGCTAAGAATAAAATATTAAAGGAACAATTACAAAATAATTGGAATAATATAACTAAGAGAGAATACTTAGTTTTAGTGGAAGGCCATTTAGATAATAGAGAAGGAACATTAAAAAACTATTTACACGAAACCAAGACATTAGATGTTTTTGTAACTAATAATAAAAAAGATAAGCTTGCTATTACTAACTATGAAGTAGTAAATAGCGATAAAAAATATAGCTTGTTAAAAGTAGAAATTAAGACTGGTAGACGTAATCAAATAAGAGTTCAATTAGCTAATATAAATCATCCTATAGTAGGGGATAAAAAATATAAAGCTAAGACTAATCCTTTTAATAGGTTAATGCTTCATGCAATCAGTGTAGAGTTGAAATATCCAAAAAATAATAAAATTTACACTTTTGAGGCAAAAATACCTACAATTTTTAACAAATTTATGCAAAAAAATTAATTTAGTCTATTGACATTAGCTTATATCTTTGGTATATTTATACATGTCCAGAGATGGGCGATTAGCTCAGTTGGTTAGAGCACCTGCCTTACAAGCAGGGGGTCATAGGTTCGAGTCCTATATCGCCCACCATTTTTATGCCGACATAGCGTAACTGGCAGCGCAACTGACTTGTAATCAGTAGGTTGGGGGTTCGACTCCCTCTGTCGGCACCATTTTAGTGGAGGGATAGCGAAGTGGTCAAACGCGGCAGACTGTAAATCTGTTCCTTCGGGTTCCATGGTTCAAATCCATGTCCCTCCACCATTAATATATTGCCTCGTAGCCAAGTGGTAAGGCATCAGACTTTGACTCTGACATGCGCTAGTTCGAATCTAGCCGAGGCAGCCATTTAATAATATTTTGTTCCGCTAGCTCGGTCGGTAGAGCATTTGACTTTTAATCAAAGGGTCTCGAGTTCGAATCTCGAGCGGAGCACCATTTAGTATTTTAACCAATCCTTGTGATTGGTTTTAATTTTGTGTAAAAATGTCGAATAATAGGAATAAGAATATGCTAGATTTTGTTTTTATTTTTTTTATGTAGTTTTTTTTACTTTGTCGATATATGTATTATTAACGCCAGATGATGTTGATATATGTCATTACTTTCTTTAGAAAAGCTATAAATGTTAGGAAATTTAACTAAAATTAGGGGAATTTAAGATTTTTCTGACTATATGAATAGTAGAGAGATAATTTATTATCTCTACTATAAAATGAAAGGAGGAAACTAATATGCCAAAAGAAAAAAGTACTTTTTTAACTTGTAAGTCAGATAGAGTGTTTAGAACTATATTTTGTAATAGAGAACATCCAGATTTAATGATTGGATTATTAGAGAGAATACTTCAAGAAAAAATATATAGTTTTGAATTTTTAAATGATTTTTTACCAATATCTCATACTAAAGAAAGAACTAAAACAGTAGATGCATTAATGTTAGTTAATAATAAGTATATTCATCTAGAACTTAATAGTTGTGCTGATGAATATATTCACTTTAGAAACTTTGCAATGT
>JAFUTX010000015.1 GCA_017484065.1 Bacilli bacterium | reverse complement strand
TAATAATAACAATAACAATAATAACAACAATAGGTGATTAATATGGCCATAGTAGGTGATAGTTTTAAGTTAAAAAAATTAAATAGTTACAATTTAATTGAAGAAACTAAGTTTAAAAGTGGTAATCAAATAGTAATTAGAAAAACTAATAATACAGTTAATGATGATGTTGAAAATGCTATTATATTAGAGAAAAAATATTATAAAGGTACTCAATTATTAAAAAAAATATATGGTTTTGACTCTAGAATTACTTATAGTTATGTATTTAATGATATAAAGGATGAAATATGTAAATGTCCTAATTGTGGATATACAGCTAAAACTGAAGAATTTATCAATGGATGTAGTTATTGTGGTACAGCATATAATATTAATTATTCTTTACAAAGCTTAGGAGGTAAAGAGCATTATGATCGTATAATTCATTCTAATAAATATAGAATAATAACATTAATAATTGATTTACTTATTAGTTTTATTGTTTCATTTAATTATATATATTCTACTAGTAGAACTTTTAACATATTTGATATTTCTAAAATTTTAGTATTTACTATTTTAATAGGATTACCTTTATATTATATATTTTATCTATTAGATGTATATATAGTTTTATATCCAATAAAAGTATATAAAGATAAACAAAATAATAAACAAAGATTATTTTGGGAAAAAATGCAACAATATGGAGTTATTAAAGACGAATTTTTTAATAATTTTAATTATGAATTAAATAAATACTATTTTGAAAATGATAATAATGTTATTGATTATAATATAATTGATTATTTAGATTTTAATTATACAGATAATAAAATTAATGTTCTAGTTAAAATCAGAATAGTTAAATATGTTAATAATAAAATAGAATTGGAAATAATAGATAGGAAATTTGTTTTTAAACAAACTGAAAAAGTAAATGAATTAAATGCTGGAGTAAATATTATTAAATGTTATAACTGTGGATCATCTATTAATGCAGAAGTAGGTGAATGTGATTATTGTGGTACCCATATTAATTATTTACAAAAATGGTATCTAGAAAAATAATAAATTATATATATAAAAACCTCTCAATTTGAGAGGTTTTTATTATTTATTGATATAGTTTTAAATTTTCATTTAATAAGTTTGTAAATATATTTTTTAGATTATTTAATGTTTGAGTATCAATTGCTTCAAATCTTAATGTAATATTAGGTCCAGTATTACTTGCTCTAACTAAAGCCCAACCATTTGAAAAATTAACTCTTATACCATCGATATCATTAACTGGCCAATTTTGACCTATGCAATAGTTTTTCATATTTTCAATAATTTGGAATTTTATCGTATCTGGTACTTGAACTTTTATTTCTGGAGTAGAGCTATATTTGTTAATAGTTCTAATCATATCACTTAATTTATAATTATTTTTACTCATAATTTCAAGTAATCTTAATCCAGCATAAATACCACTGCCTAAGTCAGTATCTCTATCTCTAAAGTAAATATGTCCTGAATACTCACCTCCAAAAGGTAGGTCATCTTCCTTTAATTTGGCTTGAGTATAACTTGCTCCAGTACGATAGATTAGGGGAGTCCCACCTAGTTTATTAATTTCATCTTCTAAAGCTTTAGTACATTTAACGTCATATAGAAAAGTTTTTTTATTAACTTTACCAATTAAATCTCTAATCATTAAAATCATATAAATATCAGCAGGTACAAATTTTCCTTCATCATCAATAATGCCAACACGATCGCCATCACCATCGTAAGCAATACCAAAGTCAGCTCTTTCTTTAACAACACGCTTTTTTAATTCAGTAAGATTAGATTCTATACTTGGATCTGGATGATGGTTAGGAAAATTACCATTGCTTTCTTCATAAATAATTTCGAAATCAACATTAAATTTTTCATGAATCTTTCTTGCAACAATACTAGTTGTTCCGTTACCACAATCGATTATTACTTTTCTTCTTCTTTGACCAAGATTAATATTATTTTTCATATATGCAATATATTTTTCCATTATATTATCTCTAGTAATAGTACCTTGACCTGATAAAAATTGAGCTTTAGTAGTATAATCTCTAAATTCTCTAATCATATCACCTCTAGCATTAGCTAAGTGATCAAAAGAAAACTTAAATCCGTTATCGTCTTTAGGATTATGGCTAGCTGTTACCATAATTCCATATAAATAGTTTAAATATCTACTATAATAATGCATTGGAGTAGTAACTAATCCATAATCAATTACATTACATCCACTTTCAGTAATACCCTTTATTAAAGCATCAGATAAAGATGGACTAGATAAACGATTATCATGACCAACTACACAAGTATTTTGATTTAGTTTTTCTCTTAAATAACTTCCATAACTACGACCTATTAAATATGCTACTTGTTCATTTATCATAGTAGGGTATACACCACGTATATCGTATTCTCTGAATATATTTAAGTCTAATTGCATATTATTCACTTCCTATCATTACATTATTATAATATCATAAAAAATAAAAATTATTAAGTATTAACGTTAATTAATTGTTAAACATATAATAGAATAGAAAAGTGGGGGAATATAGGGTGAAATTAGTTGATTTAAATGTAGGAGAAACTGCTAAGGTTTTAAAAATAAATAGTTCTTTAGAAATGACTAAAAGACTAAATGATTTAGGATTCTTTGAAAATGTAGATATTAAGTGTATGTTAACAGGACCTTTTAAAAAAATAAAAGCTTATTTAATTAATGATACGCTACTAGCTATTCGTGATAAAGATGCCTTAAATATTGAGGTGACTATTAATGATTAAGAAGATAGCTTTAATAGGTAATCCCAATGTTGGTAAAAGTACTATTTATAATTATTTAACTAAGTCAAGACAACATACGGGAAATTGGGCTGGAAAAACAGTTGAGAATGCTTGTAGTACTTTTAATATAGATAATGATACTTATGAGATATATGATTTACCAGGTATTTATTCTTTATCAGCTAAAACTGAAGAAGAAATGGTAGCTAGAAATCTTTTATTAGATAATGAATTTGATATATCTTTGGTGGTATGTGATGCTACTCAAATACTTAGAGGCGTTAATTTATTATTACAAGTAATGGAGTTAAAAAATAATGTTGCGTTATGCATTAATCTAATTGATGAAGCTAACAAAAAAGGTATATATATTGATAGAGATAAATTAGAAAAAATAGTTGGTGTTCCAGTTATAACTAATGATGCTAGAAATAAGAATTCTTTAAATAATTTAAAAAAATTTATAGTTAATTATAAATCTAAGCTATCTAATAAAATATCTTATAGTGAAGATTTAGAACAAGAAATAAATAATGTTATACCTTATTTAAACACTAATAATAATCGGTGGTATGCAATAAAAGTATTAGAACAAGATCAAGATATAATTAATAGAATTAATTATCAAATAGAGAAAACTAATAAGTATAAAAGTTCTTTTTCTAAAGAAATAAATGATAAAAGTATTAATATAACTAACCAAGTATTAAAAGAAAATAGTAATAAAAAGATAAGCAAATTAGATAAAATATTAACTAATAAATTAACAGGTATTCCTATAATGTTATTATTATTCTTTATAATATTTTGGCTAACTATTAATGGTGCTAATTATCCATCAGATATGTTATATAAATTCTTTTCTTATTTAGAACCAATAATCTATAGAATACTAGATAATCTAATACCTACAATAATTTTAAATCCACTAATATTTGGGGTATATCGAACTCTTACTTGGGTAGTATCTGTAATGTTACCACCTATGGCTATTTTCTTTCCCTTATTTAGTTTATTAGAGAGTTTTGGTATACTTCCTCGAATTGCATTTAACCTAGATAAGTTTTTTCAAAAGTGCAATGCCTGCGGTAAACAAGCGTTAACTATGTGTATGGGACTCGGTTGTAATGCAGTAGGGGTTACAGGGTGTAGAATAATAGATTCTAAAAGAGAAAGGTTAATAGCTATTATAACTAATTCTTTAATGCCATGTAATGGTAAGTTTAGTGCTATGATTTCAGTTATTACGATGTTCTTTATTGGTTTTAGAACTAGTATTTATTCTTCAATATCTTCATCACTAATCTTAGTACTATTTATCCTATTAAGTATTATATTTACATTTATAGTTTCTAAAATATTATCTAAGACTTTGTTAAAAGGTGAATCTTCATCATTTATCCTTGAATTACCAGCTTATCGAAAACCTAAGATATTAAAAATTATTATAGATAGTTTATGGGAAAAAGCGCTTGCGGTATTAATTAGAGCCATTAAAATTAGTGCTCCAGCTGGATTAGTAATCTACTTGTTTGCTAACATTCACATTGGTGGTAATAGTTTACTCAATATATGTTCATCATTTTTAGAACCATTTGGTACTCTTTTAGGGTTAGATGGAGTAATTATCTTAGCATTTATATTTGGCCTACCAGCTAATGAAATAGTTATTCCTTTAATTATTATGGGATATATGTCTTTAGGTAACTTAACTGATTTTTCTAATCTATATGATTTGAAACAATTATTAGTTAATAATGGATGGACTGTTTTAACTGCTTTAAACTTTTTAATACTAGCTTTATTTCATTATCCATGTTCAACAACACTTTTAACTATTAAAGAAGAAACAAAAAGTTTAAAATGGACATTAGTAAGTTTTATAATTCCTACATTAATAGGTATATTATTATGTATATTTACAACATTTTTGTATAAAATAATTGTATAAGTTATAACTCTATGTTATAATTTATATATGCTGATTTAGTACAGTGGTAGTACAGATGCATGGTAAGCATCAGAGGGTAGTTCAATTCTATCAATCAGCACCATTTATGTTAATTAAGTTCCATTTTTGGAACTTTTTTTGTGCCAAAATATGTCATTTTACACCCTTGTGTAAAATTGTATTTTAGTGCTATTCTAATTAGAGATTGAAAACGTATTAGTGTTAAAAGAATGGTGATTAAAGAAAAAAGAAAGGAATAAAAAATGAGCAATTTAGAATAGAAAATAGTGAAAAGAGGTGATTAATATGAAAACTTATATTGTCTTAGATGAATCTGGTGCTATGCATTTAAAACAAGAAAGATACTTTATAATAGCAGGTTTTATGACTAAAGAATTACATAAAGTTACATCATCTCATAAAAGAATTGAAGCTATTGTTAAAGAAAGAAAAAATATCCCAATAAAACAAAAAGTAGAATTAAAATCATCTAAAATCAATATTAATCAACAATCATTATTTTTAAATGAATTATATAATATTAATGGAGTTATACCTATAGCAATTGTTGTTGATAAATACAATTTAAAAGAGTTTCAAGCTACAGAAAATATGGCTTATAACTTCTTTGTTAAAAACTTATTAAAATACTTATTTAAATGTAATATTGATATATTAAATACTAATGAAATAGAATTTAGAGTAGATAATAGAAATACCTCAGTAAAAGCATTAAAAGATTTAGAAACTTTTTTACAATGGGAATTTGAATTGATGGAATTAAATGTAAAAGTAAAATATTTAGATTCTAAAGATAATAGAGATGTTCAGATGGCTGATTATGTGGCAAACATGATGTGGAAAATAACTAATGGAAATAATAAAGAACTGTTAGAGAAAGTTCCAGAATACGATAAAACATATACTTCTAAATTTCCTTTTAAATTATTTGGGGTTGATCCAAGCTTAAAAAAACTAAAAGAAATAAATTTGCAAAAAGTAGATAAAATTGTTGCAAATAATTAATTTGCTGATATAATGAATTTAGAAGACCTTTAAGGTATATCGAACCAAACATTATGTGAATGTTCTAATCGTATGTTAAGTACGGGATTCCTTAGGCAAGAATGCAACTAGAAATAGTTGCTTTTCTTATCTTTATATGTTAGAGTATACGCTAATACAAAGGAGAGAAAAACAAATGGATAATGAAAATAGAAGTTACTTAAAACGCAGTGAAGGAGAAGTTATTAAAATAGTAATGGTAGCAGAATTTATATCATTAGTAGAAGTTAGAGATACTTTAGAACAATTTACTATGTCTAAAGTATATTACACTCATAATTTAGATTTACAAGTAGGAGATTTAGTAGATATTGAGTATTCAATAAAACCTGATAATAATAATTCTATTGATTTTAAGTTCACTAAAAAAGAATTAGAAAATAAAATTAGAAGATAAGTGTTTTAAAACACTTTTTATTTTGTCTTTTATACTTGTAAAATTAGCAAAAATATTTTATCATATTTAAGTAACTTATAAATGAAGGTAGATGATAGTATGGAAGTTTTAAATTATTTTGAAAAGCCTAAATTTGTTGTTGATTTTTATTTAATTAAATCTGCTAAAGAACTTAATCTATCTTTAACTGAATTTTTAGTATTAATGTATTTTCAAAATTCTGTAGATAAATATTTTGATATTAATAATGTAGCTAGCTCATTAGGTTTAAGTGAACAAGAAATACTGACTTCATTTAATTCATTAATTAGTAAAAAGATATTAACATTAGAAACAAAAAAAGACTTATCTAAAAAAATGACAGAAGTTGTATCATTAGATAACTTATATAAATTAATAGCTAGTGATATTGCAAAAACAAAAAAGGAAGAAAGTACTGAAAGTATATATCAAAAGTTTGAAAAGGAATTTGGTAGAGCAATATCTAGCATGGAATATGAAATCATCAGTGCTTGGATTGAAAAAGGTTATAGCGAGGAATTAATTACTTGCGCTTTAAAAGAAGCAGTCTATAATGGGGTTAATAATTTAAGATATATTGATAAAATATTATTTGAATGGAATAGGAAAGGTATTAAATCAAGTAATGATGTGGTTAAACACTTAAGCAATCATAAGAATGAAAAAAATAATAATAAAAGTGATAAAGAATTATTTGATTATAATTGGTTAGAAGATGATAGCGAGTAGTGTAGTAATAGATAGATTAAATAAAATGTATCCTGATGCTCGTTGTGAGTTAAATTATAATAATGATTATGAATTACTAATAGCAACTGTATTAAGTGCTCAATGTACTGATAAAAGAGTAAATGAAGTAACTAATATTTTATTTAATAAATATGATATATTTTCTTTGTCAGAAGCTAATAAAAAGGATATAGAGAGAATAATAAGACCAGTAGGTACTTATACCAGAAAAAGTGAATATATAATTGAAATAGCAAAAAAACTGGTTAAAGATTATAAAGGAACAGTGCCAAATAATCGTGAGTATTTAGAACAACTTCCTGGAGTTGGTCGTAAAACTTGTAATGTCGTTTTATCTAATTTATATAATATACCTGCAATAGCAGTTGATACTCATGTATCAAGAGTTAGTAAAAGACTTAAATTAGCTAGAAAAAAAGATGATGTTGAAGTAATTGAAAAAAAATTAATGAAGTATATTCCTAAAGAAAATTGGAGTAAATTTCATCATCAAATGGTCTTATTTGGCAGATACAATTGTAAAGCTAGAAATCCAGAGTGTAGTAATTGTCTACTTAATAATGTATGTACTAGTAAAGATAAAACTATTTAGAATAAATAAATACTTATCTCATATAATATAATAGAAAAAGAACGTTTTAATTGAAACGTTCTTTTTAGTTTAATCCAACATCAACATCATCATCGTTATCAGGTTCAATGGCTTCACCATTACCACTAATTACGCCTTTATTAGTATTTTTGCTAGGTTCAGTTTTAGCTTCTGTTTTATTTGGATCTGTTACCATATTATTAACATTAGTTTCTATATTAGCACTACTACTAATATTTAATCCATTACTCATATTATTTTTAAATATAGAATATGCAGATTTAACTACAAAGTTATAAGTTCCTGATTCTCTAACATTATATGTATAATTTGTATTGGTTGTATAATCAACATTACTTAGTGAACCATCACCATTTTGTAAATATATTTGATATCCAATTACACCCATAGCTGATTGGTTATAAGCCATTCTAGTAGAAGCAAATCTACTTGCAAAATAACTTCCATAACCTGTTTCACCATATTTTTTTAACCAAGCTTCAGTATTAACTTCTGGCTCAGATATACCCGTCCATGATAATTTTATAGCAGTTCCATCAAAGTTTGCAGAACCTCCAGTTGGAGCATTTAATTGAGCAAATCTTGGAGATGTTTCGCTTGGTTCAGTTCCTTGTTTAAATAAGTCAGCTGTTATTAAATTTCCTGGAGTAAATTCACTAGGTGCTTGAGCAGGCATTGTTTCATATTCAACTTTAGCACTTACTATACCACTAGGACGCGTAAATGTTTTATTTGTACTATAAACTCTTTTTGCTACTGCTTCCATAATAGCTCGACGTGCCTTAACACCTGGATTACTTAGTAAGTAATAATCTTTACTCATTTTGTCATAGCCATACCATAAAGCTATTGAATATTCAGGGTCATATGTAACATTCCAATGGTTTGGAGTAGTATTAGCAGGAATTCCTAATTGTTTAGCGGATGATTCATCAACTGTACTAGTACCACCTTTAGCAGCAAAGTCTGTACCACTTATACTGAATGTACCAGCAACACCACTTTTACCACCTTCAACTAATATATCAGTTATAAGATAAGCAGTTTGTTCACTCATTACTTTAACTTTTTCTGGTTTATATTCATATTCTTTATCTGTATCTAAATAAACTATTTTTGTAAATGAATAAGGTTCTATATAATATCCGCCTCGACCAAATGCAGCATAAGCAGCACTCATTTGAAGTGGTGATATTCCATCAAATCCTCCAATAGCAGCAGCTTCATATAATTCAGAACCATAATCTATACCTAAGCTATGGGCAAAGTTTGGAATTAAGTTTGGATCTTTTGCCATTACAGCTTGGAATGCTTGTAACGCTGGAATATTTCTCGATTTAACTAAGGCTTTACGCATTGTTATTAAGCCCATATAAGAATTATCAGCATTTCTAATTGCCGTTCCATTACTATATTGGTAAGGTTCATCATAAAATAGAGAATAAGGCGAACCGTCTAAGTATTCGATATAAGGACCGTAGTCAAATATTATTTTGGCGGTTGATCCAGGTTGCTTTTTATCAGTAGCTCTATTAGTACCGTTAGCAACATAATCACGACCAGCACTCATTGCAGTAATTGAGCCATCTTCTAATGAAGTAATTGCTAAACCATATTGAATTTTGTCATTAGCAAATTTATATAAATCTCCACGTTCTAGACTTGTTAGTGTACCTTGTTTATCTTTATCTAAAGTAGTGTAAATAGCCATTGGCTCTTTGTGAGGGTTTTTACCAGTTTTATCTTGAACTTCATCTAAAACATAATCAATAAATGATTGGTATGGGTTAGCATCAGAACTTCTTTTTTCTGCTAACATTGATTGTACTGGAATAGCTTCAGCAGCTTGTCTTTCTTCTTCAGTAATATAACCATGTCTTACCATTAATTTTAATACTGTGCTTCGTCTAGCAGTAGCATTTTTAGGATTACGATATGGATTATATAAAGCTGGGTTTTGGAACATTCCAGCAAGTAAACTAGCTTCTGATAAGTTTAAGTCAGATACTGATTTGTTAAAGAAATATTGACTAGCTTGTTCAACACCATAAATACCACCATAATTGATATTACCATCATGTCCTAACCATTGTGAATTAACATAAAACTCTAATATTTCTTCTTTAGTATAAGAACTTTCAAGTTTAAATACTGCCATATATATATCAGTAAACTTACGAATAATACCTTTGATACCTTCATCTTCACTACTTGTATAAGTATTTTTTATTACTTGCATAGTTAGAGTAGATGCTCCACCTGCAGCTGAGTTACCAGTTAATTGACCGAATGTTGCTTTAGTAAAACGGGCTGCATCAAATCCATTATGTTGGAAATATCTTGAGTCTTCTGTTGCTACTATTGCATCGATTAATACTTCTGGTAAATCTTCATAAGTAACTAAAACTCTATTTTCGCTACCTATACGTGATATTTCGCTACCATCTTTTGCATAAAGAACTGTTGATTCTGATTTATAAAGTAAACTCTTATCAAAATCTGGTGATGATATTATGATGAATAAAGCAAAAAGTAAGAAAAGTGATGTAAGTCCAATAGCTCCAAATACTAAGATATTTAAGACTATCATCTTTTTACTTTTTTTTGTCTTTAACTTTTTGTCTTTCTTTAATTTTTTTATATTTTCTTTTTGTACTTTTTTAACACTTTTTGTTTTAGTGTTAGAACTTTTTTTGATTGCCATAACTTATCCTCCTATAAATACTTCATCTACGACATCTAAGTAGTTAAGTCCTTTTAAATAATTTTCTTTTAATAAAAAACCTTTATTCTTTATATAATCATATTCAACACTTTTTCTTTCATGAGTATCAATATAATCAATAAAGTCAGTTCCCTTTAATAAATAGATTAATCCATTTATTTTTATTATAATAAATACTATGCCTTTATGCTCAATTACCATTCTTATATGTTTAATTTGATGAGCATGAAAGTTTTTTAAGGGAATAGATGTTTTGGAAGTGGTTTCTTTAGCTTCAAATTCTATATATTTACCTTTGTATAAGCCATTATAATCTAAAGTGGATTGTTCTTTAAAGTATGCCTTTTCTATTTTTTTCCCTTCTTTAGAATAAGATACATCTACAACTCCAATAGGAGTAGGTTTTTTATAGATTAGAGCTTTATTAATACTAATATTATATTCATTAGTTTTATTAATTAAATCCTCTAAATCCATTCCTCGATTAGCGTAATTTATTTGTTTATTATATTGCTTTTTTATATTATTAGGATACAACACATAAATCACCAACAACATTATACTACAATACTTAACTTTTTTTCAGTAAAAATCAAAGATATTTGACAAAAAAATGTCTTATTGTGTAAATAGTTATTTAGTTTTTTTTAAAATGTCTTTTATTGATAAGTTTTGACAAGTTTTGTCGAAAGTGATGATTTTTTATAAATTTACTAGTATTATGTATTGTGGGTGAAATTTAATGGTTAGAGTAGATATAATTTTTGATGATTTAATCAATAAAATAAGAAAAACACAGGTATTATTTGAAAGCAATAGAGTAATGAGTCACAAATCGACATATATTGACAAAACCAATATTAAATAATATAATATTTAGTACAAGAAGGTGACAATATATGAATAATACGAAAATATTATTAACAGCAGAAGATATTTTGGAAAAACAATTCAAAGTTGATGCAAGAGGATATCGTCCTCAAGAAGTTGATAAGTTTCTAGATATGATTATTCATGATTATACAGAGTTTATTAATCTTATAAAAAAACAAAATAAAGAGATTAAAGAATTAACTAAAAATAATGCTTCCTTAAAAGATGAACTTCGTAAATTAAATAATATCTTAGAAGCTGCAGATAGCAAAGAAGTTAATAACTCTAGAACTGTTAACAATGTCGATCTTCTTAAAAGAATTAGTCAATTAGAAAAAGTTGTATTTGGAAAAAACGAATAATATCTAGGCAAATGCTACAATAATTAATTTGTAGAGGAAAGTCCATGCTCACACAATCTGTGATGGTTGTAGTGATCGTGCTTAGGGAAAAAATAACCTAAGGTAGAGTAATCTAACGGCTCTGAAATAACCTTAAATGGTTAAAGTAAGTATAAAAGTGCCAAAGAGACGAGGCTATTTGGAAACAAATAGAGTGGAACGTGGTAAACCCCGCGAGTGAGAAACCCAAATTATGGTAGGGGAGTTTCTATATTAGGAATACGAACTAATTAGAAGACCAAGTAATTGGTAGATAAATATTTGCCCCTTACATTTGTAAGGACAGAACATGGCTTATTAGATATTATTTTTTTGTTTTTCAAAAAAGGAGTGAAAATCTTGAACGAAATTGGGTCGATGCTAAAAGAAGCACGTATTAATGCTGGAATTAGCATAAAAGAAGCCAGTGAAGATCTTGATATAAAAGATGTTGAATTAGCAAACATTGAAGATGGTAGTATAGGTGCTTTTAAAGATGTATTTGCTTTAAAAGATTACTTAACTAATTATGCTAAATACTTAGGATTAGATGATAAAAAAATATTAGATAGTTTTAATGAATATCTATTTGAATATACATCTAAAATTCCTGTTAAAGATATTGAAAAAGAATTAAAAGAATTAAAAAAGGAAGAACCTAAGGTTGCTTCACCTTACACTATTGGACCAAGAAAACATAAAAAAAGCTTTTATATTGCACTTTATAGTTGTATAATTATAATAGTGTTGTTAGTTATGATATGGTCGATTAGAGTTATCACAGTTAGTAATCATGTGACACATGAAATAAGTTATAAAAGGTAAGGAAGGTTGCGATGAATTTACCGAATAAAATTACAATGTCTAGAATTGTTATGGCAATAATTATATTAGTATTATTAACGATACCTTGGTATCAAATGGGAATTGAGTTCCCGACTATTTTACTTAATGGTAATGTGGTAGTTAATATTAAATATATTATTGCTGGTATTATTTTTGTAATAGCTGCTATTAGTGATTGTATGGATGGTAGAATTGCTAGAAGTAGAAATTTAGTTACTGATTTTGGTAAAGTAATGGATGCTATTGCTGATAAAATATTAGTTAATGGATTATTAGTTATTTTAGCTTATGATGGATTTATTTCTGTAGCCATTCCAGTAATTATTATAACAAGAGATATAATTGTCGATTCATGTAAGATGGCAAGTGGTAATAAAGGTAAAGTTGTAGCAGCAAGTACTTTAGGAAAGATTAAAACAGTATTCATGTTGATTGGCGTAACATTAATACTATTCTATAATATACCATTTGAATTTATCGGAATTAACGTGGCTTATATATTGGTAATTATTGCTACACTGCTTTCAGTAATATCTGGTTGTCAATATTATATTAATACCAAAGATATAATATTTGATAAGAAATAAGAATAACAAGGGCTTACTAATTAGTTAAGTCCTTTTTTATATCGCAAACACAAACAAATGTTTGAAAAATATATTGACAAATAAAATTAATTATAATAAAATTAAATTGTATTAAAAATTAGGAGGATATAATGAAAACATCAAAGAAGGTAGTAGAAACTGATAAAGATAAAGCTTTAGAGCAAGTTTTAAAAGATATAGAAAAACAATTTGGAGCAGGAGCTATTATGAAACTTGGTGCTAATGATCACATAAAAATTGATACAACTAGTAGTGGTTCATTAGCACTAGATATAGCACTTGGTATAGGAGGATTTCCTAAAGGGAGAATTATTGAAATATATGGACCAGAATCAAGTGGTAAGACAACTGTAGCATTACAAGCAATAGCAGAAGCACAAAAAAAAGGCGGAAGAGCAGCATTTATTGATGCGGAACATGCCTTAGATCCAGTTTATGCTAAAAATTTAGGAGTTAATTTAGATGAGTTATTGCTTTCACAACCTGATACTGGAGAACAAGCTTTAGAAATATGTGAAGCGTTGGTTCGTAGTGAAGCTATTAGCATTGTTGTAATTGATTCAGTAGCAGCATTAGTACCTCAAGCAGAAATTGATGGTGAAATGGGTGATAGTCATGTTGGACTTCAAGCTAGATTGATGAGTCAAGCATTACGTAAGTTATCTGGTACAATTAATAAAACTAATACAACAGCAATATTTATAAATCAATTACGTGAAAAAGTTGGTATTATGTTTGGTAATCCAGAAACTACACCAGGAGGAAGAGCTTTAAAATTCTATTCAAGTATTAGACTTGATGTAAGAAGAGTTGAATCACTAAAGCAAGGTGATCAAATAATTGGCAATAGAACAAATATTAAAGTAGTTAAAAATAAAGTAGCACCACCTTTTAAATTAGCAACAGTTGATATTATGTATGGTAAAGGCATAAGTCGTGAAGGAGAAATTGTTGATATAGCTAGTGAGCTTGGTATAATTGATAAGAGTGGAGCTTGGTATGCGTATAATGGCGAAAAAATAGGACAAGGTAGGGAAAATGTTAAAGCTTATTTTAAGGATAATCCTAAACTTGCCCTAGAAATTGAAAATAAAATAAGAGAACACTATGAGTTTGAACCATTAACTGGATTTAAAGATGAAGCAGATATTGAAGATTAATCCGTTAAATCAATCTAAAGTGCACAATTAAGTGCAATTTGTATAGAAAAGTGTATTTTCAAAAGAAAGTGCACTTTTTATAAGGCTTTAAATGTGAATAATATATATATAATATTGAAAAAATCTAAAAATATGATAT
>JAFUTX010000014.1 GCA_017484065.1 Bacilli bacterium | reverse complement strand
TTTAGATTGTTGCAGGTGTATTTATACACTTGGTAGAAGTATTTCAAAAGGAAGAGTTTGTCTCTTCCTTTTGCTTTTAAAAAATTGATTATTTGTGTAAACGTTTAGTAATATCTGTTTCTTCTTCGGTTAAACATTGAACTTTTGTTAAAGAAATATTATGCTTTTGAAGAAATAAAAGAAACTAATAGAATTATTAGAAAACATAATAATATTTATAAATCTAAAGAAAATCGTGAAAAAGTGTTGACTTAGAGAGTTAAAATGGTATAATTAAAGTACTTTAGATTGTTGCAGGTGTATTTATACACTTGGTAGAAGTTTTTCAAAAGGAAGAGTTTATCTCTTCCTTTTGCTTTAATTAATCAAATAAATTACATATAAATTCAGCACTTTTTTTAAGACTTTTACTTCTTTCTTCTTCAAGTGTTTTTCTTTGATTTTCAGATAATCTAACATTACCTTGAATATAATCATATTGTAAACTATTAATTTGTATTGATTGACTAGGATAAACTTCTCCTTCAGAGAAACCATCTCTATATAATGAATGTTTTGACATTTTGAAAGTTAGGTATGTTGATAAGTCATTAGCTTTTGCAAGTTTTTCATTTAAATCATTAATGTTATAAATAGTAGGTGTAATTAAGCGAACTATATCACTTTTTAGAACATTACCATTTTCATATAATACAATATCTAACTCAGTTAACAACTCTTGTATTGGTTGAATATCTTTATTGCCAATTTTTTCAATAAGACTTAATAATATATTAACTTTATTTCTTACAATGGCTGTATATCTATTAAAGTACTCTAATGTATAAGGCTCGAAACAATATCTTGCTACACTTATATCATCTACAATCTTTTGTAAAGAATTTTCAATATCTTGTTTTGTCCATTCAGCAATATTTCTGCTTCTTTTAGGTCTTGGACTTTCAATTCTCTTTTTTAATTCAGGATCTTCTTCAATAAATTTTTGTTCAAGATATTTTTCAATTTTTTCCCTTGTAACAACAATTTGATTATCATTAACATCTTTCTTTATTTCGTTAATTGATTTTCCTAGTATATTTTCTAGAATACTAATTATAATTTTCGAATCATAATATTTATTTTCGCTTTCACTAAAATAAGTTTCAAAGTTTATATTTGCCATAATAACCCTCCAATTTCTGATAATATTATAGCATAATTCCAATTATTATAATATATTTATAAAAAATTTAAAATTTTTATACTTATATATGTAACTTATCACTCATAAAAAAATAAGCACTAAAAGCCTATTAACTTTATTTTAAAACTATAAAATAACAATAGTTAAGAACTTTCTATATGTTAGAATAACTATTTATAATCATGAAAAAGTGTTGACTTAAAAAGTACTTTTGTTTAAATACATTTTCTTTTTTCTATTCTATTACTATTAATAATATAATTCTTTTCAAATATTAAATTTGTTGTAATAAATTGATATATTGATGAACATATTTGACCTAATCCAGTACAAAATGGTGTTGGAAGCAATGAAACAAAAAATCTTAATGTACTAGCAACAATTTTATTACTTGTTGTTTTAAATGCAGAATATTCTAATTGTAAATAACATGTATTAATTTTATATATTGGATATAATATAAAATTAATTAATTCAAAACTAAAATATATAGCAACTAATTTTATATTTAGATCATAAAAATTAAATAAAACAGCACACATTATAAATGATGTCAATAACAATATTAATAATAACTTATAACCATTTTTAATATGTTCCATATAATTAAATTTTTTCTTTGAAATGTCAATATTAGCTGCTTCAATTATAGCATCAAAAGAATCCCACTGAAAGTCTGTAATCAAAGCTACAAAAGTTAACGCTAAAATATATTGATTACCAAATTCCATGGCATTAGATAAACCAAATAAAAATATAAAAAAGAATGCTACATTATTAAACAATTCAACAGAATCATATTTAATCCACTTTTTAATTTGAACATTAAACTTAAATTTATCAAAATGCTTTATAAAAATATATGTAGTAAATATTAAGATTGAAATAAGAGTAGTACTGATAATTATTATTTGATTTTTTGTTACTAATGCTGTACCTGTTAATACAATAAAATTTAATAAATTAAAAGATATAGAATACTTATTTGCTAATTCATTTTTTTCTTCATAATAAAGTTTTTCAATAATAAACATAAACACTAATTGAATAAATAATTGTACAATAGAATATACTGCGAAATTTTTATATAAATCAACATCCATATTCATAAAATTAATATAAGGCGCGATATTTAAAGCAAGAAGCCCATATATAACTGCTCCTATTAAACCACCAACAATAATACCAGACATAACTGCATCTTTATTATTGTCTTTTTCTTTATTAATATTAGCACCTGTTGAAAATATTGATTTTAATATATACCATATAAATTGAATTGGATAAGTTAAAGTAAAAATATTTATCAAGTTCTTATCTATTATTAAACTCAAACAAAACCAAGAAAGTACTGGTATAAAAGATAATAATGATAAATCTAAACTAATTTTTAATAATCTTTTCATAGCACACCTCGTTTGCTCGTTTAATAATATTGCTATATATAATTTTACCATATAATTAAGTACTTTTTGATAAAATGATGCAATTTTTAGAAATATGGTATAATTAAGATAGATTTCGTTAATTAGGATACTTCTTTTTTTATTAATCTGTATTCTTTACATACCACAATAAATTTGTTAATATCTTTAATTAAATTATTCTATTTAATAAACTATCTATTAGCTCTTGCGATTTCATTTCATTTATAGCAAAACATTTCTTACCTAAATCTTTAAAAGATGCTCCACATGAATATAGTTTTTCTCTATCAATTATTATAAATCTATCGTGAAATGAACTATTATTTATAAATGTTATATTAGAATACTGACTTTCATATTTTTTCTTTAATATTTCATCTATATTTTTGGATATTATTATTATTTTTCTATCTATTTTCTTTAATATATTTAGTAACTCTTTTCCAGCATAATTGTCTATAATGATTATTTCTTCTTTAGATTTATCAAATATATTTAATAAGACAGAGTATGCATCATAAAACTCTCCTTCAAAGAATAAATAATTTTTTGTAATATCTTTAGGGTTAAACTTATCAAATAAATCATCAATCCTTTTGGTATTATTGTCAACTTTTTCTTCTAATAATAAAAATTTATGTGGTAAGAATGTTTTATTATAATTAATATAATGCCGCATTTTAACAAAAGTATCCATTATTCTAATACTTACTTCAGTTGCTTCTTTTGATTTAAGTATTGTCGCAAGCATATAAACTCCTTGTTCAGTAAATACTCTTGGATTTACACGTGACATATTACTTATATTTGCGGTCGAAAATTTCGACCACAAATTATTTTTATCTTCATCAGTTAATACAAAACTATATCTGCTTGGAAATTTTTCAGCATTGTTTTTTACAGCTTCATTAATCCTTTTTGTTTCAACATGATAAAGTTTAGCTAAATCAGAGTCAAGCATAACTTCCTTTCCATCAATTTCATAAATCAAGTTTTCAATTAACACGGGTTCTTTTTCAATTATTTCATTCATTTTTATCTCCTCCTATCATAAAATAACAAAAAAAGAGACACTTACCCTAAAGTAAATATCTCCGCATCATTTATATCCATTTCTTGTCTCAATAAATATAAGTTATCGTCTAAATTGTGATGTATTAACACGTGACAAGTTAATTAATACATTTACATTATATCAAATAAATATTATCTACACAACTTTTAATTTAGTGTTGTGAGTTTGAAGCATCAAATAAATATTAAAATTTTTCTTTACATTCAAGGTCGAAAATTTCGACCGCAAATTATTTTTATCTTCATTTGTCTTTAATATAGATTTGTATCTATTTGGAATAATAATACGCTTTTAAACCAAACATCTTCTATGCAGCTTATTTTATTTAAAACAATATTGTAAGTCTATGGCAATTGCACAACCAGTTGTACAAATTAAGAATTGTTCTTAAATTCAAATCAATTAACAATTGTCAACTTAATGTAATCTTTTGTAAAGCAATATTGGTATTAAAAAGTATAAATGTTACAATATAAATATGAAAGGTAGATGATTTAAGTGAAATGTGCAAAATTAGTTGGACCTAAACAATTTGAAATTACTGAAATAAAAGATCCTGAAAAAGAAGCAGGAAAATCTTTAATAGAAATAACTAAAACTGGTATTTGTGGTTCTGATTTACATTATTTTGAAATTGGAGAACCTAGTGGTCTAGTTATGGGTCATGAATTTTGTGGAAGAATAATATTTAATGGAGGAAGAGATGATTTAAAGGTTGGAGATCGTGTAACTGCTCTACCTATTAGTCCATGTGGTCATTGTGAAGCTTGTCTTACAGGTAATCCACAATACTGTTTAGAAACTTGGAATAAAGCAATTGGTTTATCAACAGATAATCCAGGTGGTTTAACTACTAAAATAAATGTTAGAAATGATATGATTTTTAAAGTTCCAGATAGTGTAAGTGATGAAGAAGCTGCTATGGTTGAACCTACTGCAGTTGGTTTACATGCAATCCATTTAGCTGATATTAAAGTTGGAGATAAAGTATTAGTAATTGGTTCTGGTATTATTGGTTTAGTAAGTGCCATGTTTGCTAAAATGGAAGGTGCTAGTTATGTTGCAGTATCAGAAGTTAATGAAGCTCGTGCTAAGAAAGCAGTTGAATTAGGTGTTGCTGATGAATACATATTAGCAAACGATAAATTTAACGAAACTGTTCAAAGCAAAGTTGGTTTAGGATTTGATAAAGTTATTGAATGTTGTGGTAATTCTGCTGCTGTATCATCAAGTATTAGTGCTGTAAAACCTGGTGGTCATATTATTTTAGTAGGTGTTTCAATGACTCCGATTACTATACCATCAATCCTTGCCGTTATGCATGAAGTTACTATAACCGGAGCTATTGCATATACAAAAGAAGAATTTAAAACTTGTATTGATTTAATGGCTAATAAACAAATAGATGTTCTTAAATTCTTATCAAAAGTTGTTCCACTAAGTGAAACTCAAAACTCTTATGATGAACTAATATCTGGTACAAGTGATTCAATAAAAATAATTGTTAATCCAAATAAATAGAAGTAACAAATAAGTTACTTCATTTTTTTTATTAAAAACCACTTACATCCATAAGCACAATAATCTTTTATATAATTATCTAAGTTTTTTATATCATTAATCTTTTTAAAATTTTTATTACCTTTATCATTAAAACCTTTTAATCTTAAATTACCATATGCCCAATCACCACAAATATAATCAAAATTATCGAAGTAATCAGTTATTTTATTAGTTAATTGTTCAATATCAATAGCATCATTATAATTATTTACTACTTCATAATCTATATTATTTATTGTAATCTTACTCATACTTGCTCCTTCTTTAATGAATTAAACATTTTTTTCCATAAATTAGTTGAAGAATAGTTTAAAATACCTACCTTATATATTCTTAATCCAAAATGATAAATTATAATAGTAGTTAAAATCATTATAATAGTTGATATCAATAAACCAATTAAAGATATCTGACCAAGTAAATACATTACTGGTGCTAATAGTACTGAAATAAATGGAACAAATGCCATAATCTTAATAAATAAAGCTCCTTCAAAAGCATTAGCCATTATAGCCAAGAAATATCCGGCCATAATAATCATCATTAATGGAGTTTGAATTTGTTGATAATCTTCAATATTAGTGGTAACAGATGCTAGTACTGCTGCTAATAATGCATAAGCTAAGAAGCTTACAACTATTAAAACTATAAAAATTGGTAAACCTTTTAATAATACATCTAATAAACCACTACTCTTTATACTTTTAAAAATATCACTTACATAACCTGATACCACATTACTAATACCACTTTTATTAATCCCACTAAATATTTTTCTAATAATAAGTCCAATAGCTCCATAGCTTAATATTAATAAAGTTTGAAATAAAACAAATGATAAAGAAGCTATTATCTTTGATAGAAAATGTGTTTTAGCAGGTACACTAGAAATGATTATTTCCATACCTCTACTTGATTTTTCATCATTAATTTCTGCCCCTAACATTTGAGTTAAAGTTACAATAAATATAAAGAAAGGAATTATAAATATTGTAATAATACCACTACTTAATATATCCTTATATTCACTATCTTTATAAGTATCAACATCTGGATTAGTAGTTGTTTTGGTTATTTCAACATTACTTGTTAAACTAGCTATTTCTTGTTCAGTTAAATGACTTTGTAATATTACATAATCATTCTTTATAGAATTAAGCGTACTACTAATTAATGTAGAAGTAATCATTGATATCGTATTATAACTAGTAACTTCAGCCTCTAAATAGTTAGTATCAGAAGTATTAATCTCAATTATAATCTCATCTTCTTTAATTTTTTCTTTTAATTTTTCTTTACTCTTTTTAGCTTTACTAACTTTATAATCACCAATATCTTCTAATGCTTTAGCATTTTCATCAAAATAGTTTTTAAAGTTATCATATACATTAGCATTATCAACTATATATACTTTAGTTTTATTTTCAAAGTCTCCACCAAAAAAACTTATAATTCTATCAATATTAGATAAAGCTATAATAAGTACTGCTAATAAAATATTTACTGCTACAAACCATTTAGTTTTTATTTTTTTATTTAAGCTATGTTTTATTAAACAAATCATTTTCTTATTCATACTTCTCACCTACTTTATCAATAAATATTTCATTTAAAGTAGCATCTTCAACACTAAATTTAGTAATATTTTCACACTTTTTAATATATTTAAATACATTCTCTACTATAGAATCATTTTCTATTTTTACAATATATTCATTACTTATTTTAGATACATCAACTACTCCTTTAATATTTAATAAATCTTCTTTATTAACATCACCAACTATATGAATATTTTTCTTTTGATAATCTTTTTTTATTTTATTAATGCTACCACTTAATACACTTTTACCATGTACTAAAATTATTAATTTTTCGCAAAATAATTCAACATGTTCCATTCGATGAGAAGAAAAAATAATCATCTTACCATTCTTTTTTAAATCTCTAATAGCTGACATAATCATTTCAACATTAATTGGATCTAATCCAGAAAATGGTTCATCTAAGATTATTAATTTTGGATTATGAATAACCGCACATATAAATTGAATTTTTTGTTGGTTACCTTTGCTTAAGTCTTTAATCTTTATATCTTTATATTCAGTTATATTAAATCTTTCTAGCCAGTAGTCCAATTCTTTTAGTATCTTATCTTTTTCCATACCCTTTAATGAAGCATAATAAACCACTTGATCTAATACAGTCATCTTTGTCAATAAACTTCTTTCTTCTGGTAAGAATCCTATATTAGATATATTATTATAATCTATTTTTTCACCATCTAAAGTAATTTCTCCATGATTCTTATCAATTAGTCCTAGGATAAGCCTGAAAGTTGTTGTTTTTCCTGCACCATTAACACCTAATAAACCAAAAATTTCACCATCATTAATTTCAAATGATAAGTTATCAACAGCAAGTAAATCACCATAATATTTAGTTATTTCTTTTACTTTTAACATATGTATAACCTCCTTAATAAGATTATATCATTAATCATAAAAAAAGCTAGCTAAATAGATTCTTATATTTACTAAGCTTATTTTTATAAAAAATGTATATATATTAAACTTTAACAAACAATAATAATGGTGAAATATATGTATTATTTAAATATTTTTATTTTATATTCAATACTAGGATTTCTTATAGAAAGTGTTTTAATGCATGCTTTTAATAGTGGTATTATGTATGGGCCTTGGACAATTGTATATGGTTTTGGAACTGTAGTAATACTCATAATTGGGTTAATGTTTAAAAATTTAAAAATAAATAAATCCATTAAAGTGTTTTTACAATTTGTAGTTAGTGGTATTACCTTATCAATACTTGAATTAATAGCCGGCTATATCATTTTATATACTAGACATATTGTTTACTGGGACTATACATCTATGCATTTTAATATAGGTAGATTTATTAGTTTAGAAACATCCATTATATGGGGTATTTTATCAATAATTATTTATTATGTTTTTTTACCTTTAACTAATAAATTTATCAAAAAAACTCCTAAATATTTAACATTTCTATTACTAATAGCTATGATTATCGACTTTATTTTTTCTATTATTTATAAGTAACCTAACTAGACAGTTAACATAATATAATGTAGGAGGTAAAAAAAATGTTGTTTGATAATGATAATTTTGATTTTTCTTTCTTTCAAATACCTATGAATAATGAAAATAATAGAGTTAATAATTTATTACAACCTAAAGAAGCATTAGCTCGTGGTAACTCATTTAAAGATGAATATGTACCTTACAAAAAGTATACATATTATCCAGTTAAAGCAAATAATCAACAAGAAGAAAAATTATTAAAGATTATGGAATTATGTTTTGCAATTAATGATTTAAATTTATATCTAGATTTAAATCCTGATGATACTGAAAAATACAGTATTATGAAAAAATATGTATATGAAATGAATCGTTTAATGGTGGAATACGATAGATTATATTCACCACTTACCCTAGACGATGTTGAAAAAAATAGTTATGAGTGGATAGATAATCCATGGCCATGGGACAATTTAGGAGGTAATATGTATGTTTAAATATGTAAAGCACACTAATTATCCAATTAATATTAAGAAAAAAGATTTAAAACTAGCTAAATATATAATAACTCAATTTGGTGGGCCTAATGGTGAACTTGCCGCATCTATGCGTTATTTTTCTCAAAAATTTACTATGCCAGATGAGAAAGGTAAAGCACTATTAAATGATATTGCTACTGAAGAATTAGGACATTGTGAAATGATTTGTACTATGGTACATCAATTAACAAAGGATGCTACAGTTAAAGAATTAGAAGAAGCTGGTCTTGGATCTCATTATACTGAACATAATAAAGGTGTATATCCTACTGATAGTAATGGAGTACCATTTACTGCATCTTACTTTGCTGTAACTGCTGATCCTATTGCAGATATTATGGAAGATATGGCTGCTGAACAAAAAGCTCGTGCTGTATATGAAAACTTAATTGATTTAACAAATGATCAAGATGTTTTAGCACCATTATTATTCTTAAGACAAAGAGAAATAGTACATTTTAATAGATTTAAAGAATTATATGAATATTATAAAAAATTAGGTTACTAGAATGAAGTGAACCCTATTTTTGACACTTTATAAAAAGATAACTTTGATATAAAATAACACCTCAAGAAAGTGAGGTGTTATTTTTATGGGCAAACATTATGATATTGATTTTAAGAATAAAGTTGTTAATGATTATTTTTCTA
>JAFUTX010000013.1 GCA_017484065.1 Bacilli bacterium | reverse complement strand
TAAGAATTAAAAAAATATAAAAATATATTGTTATCAGCCGAAAAAAATGATAGCAAAAAAATTGAACACCAAAATAGTGTTCAATCCCTTTATTTATCTAATGACTTTTAAAAATTACTCCCCACTAAATCGCGGAGAACCGTAGTAACCAAATGATTGTTTTTGGTTACTACTTTTTTGCTTTTAAAAAGAAGTAGAGGTGTAGAAATGAAAAAAGCAAATATTTTAGTCATTAGAAAAGTTGGTAAATTCTATCAAGTATTTGATGATGATGCTGTTATTTTATGGTATTTATTTGGTTATAGAATAATAAATCGTAGGGTTGGATTTCCAATATCAGCACAAAATAAAGTTTTAACTATTTTAGAAGAAAAGAAGATACATTATCAAATTATTCTTAATGATGAAGAAATTAATTTTAAAAAGGGAATTAATCACTATAATAACACATTAAATGATGCTTTAATTGCAAGAGACAAAAATAGAAACATAGATATATTAATAAAGAAAATTGAAAACTTAAATGAAGAAAAAATTGATAAAATAGTTAATTACATTGAGGTTGTTGCTAATGAATAAAGAGTTTTATATTGCAGTATCTGTAAAAAAATTTATTTTTTCTTTAGATGAACTAGTTGTTAATATACCTAATAAAGAAAGACATATAAAAGAACAATTATTTGAAAGATCAAATGAATTATTAGAATTTTTATATTTAGCTAATATGTATAAGGGTAAGGAGATGGAAACTTACCAAAAGATAGTTTTAACTCAAGTATCTATGTTAGATTTTTATTTAGAATATTTACATAATAAAAAATATATATCTAACAAGCAATGTGAAAACAAATGTAATTATTTGTTAGAAATAAAAAAAATGATATATAAATGGATAAAAAATAATGAATAATGTGTTACTTAGTGATGTTATAAGAATTTATGAAAATGCTATAATGCCAAACACTAAAAATAAACGTAAATTATATCAATTTGAAAAATATCATATGCAAAATTTAATTGATGTTTGCAATGCTTTAAAAAATTTTAATTCAAGTTATCGTTGTTTATATAATATATTTATTGTATTTGAACCAAAATGTCGGGTAATAATGTCTTTAAATATCAAAGATAAAATTATTAATCATTATATAGCTAATAAGATTCTAATAGAAAAGTTAGAAAAATATTTAATAGATAGAAATATAGCTACCAGGAAGAATATGGGGACTGATTATGGAAGATTGAAAATAAAAAAATATTTAGAAAAGTGCAAAAAATTTGATAAATTCTATATTTTAAAATTAGATATATCTAAGTATTTTTATTCAATTGATCACAAAGTATTAAAATCGTTGTTAAGTGAAAAATTAAAAACTGAAGAAGCCCACGTTTTAAATACAATAATTGATACTACTAATCAAGAGTATATCAATAATAATATTAAAAGAATAATGAAAAACTATAATGTAGAATTACCTTTATATGAAAAAGGCAAAGGCTTACCCATAGGTAATATGACAAGCCAATTTTTAGCTATTTTTTATTTATATAAACTAGATTATGATATTGTTCATAAGCTTAACATTCCATATTATATTAGATATATGGATGGTGCGACTGTGTAGGTCGAATAAATTAGTAGGTGGAAATCCTACCTAGAAAGTGGTACCCGCCACATCTAGTAGCGAGTCTTGGGTTATAAATGGTAACATTTATAATTAAGCGTAGACAGTTAGGTATTAGGGTTAGTATTGAGCTTCGAAATGTATCGTTATATTTCAAGAGTGTAGATGCTGTCATCCAAGTGGAATACTACATTTAATAATACAATATGGGTAGTATTATTAAACTCTTGCGGAGTCTGAAAGACCTAATCATGATATACAATGTTTATTCGATGAACAGTGAGAACCTATATTTTCTCTTATTCCAAAAGTGGGCAGTGAGCCAATTGGTACAGAGTATGATAAAATAATAAATAAATATATCAAATGAAATATAGGTAGTCAGATGAACTCATAGTACCTTTGATATTGCATCAATAAATGCAATGTAGGGAAGGGGTTCACATAACATAGCTCTTAGTTATTGCAAACATTATCACTATACAAGGAGTGAAGAAATAATGACAAGTAAAATAGCAAGAATAAACCAAATTGCAAAAGAAAGACCAAAAGAAATATTTAGCTCGATATACCACTTAATTAATAAAGAACTATTAAATGAATGTTTTAAAGAATTAGATGGTAATAAAGCAGTTGGAATAGATAGTATTACAAAAGAAGAATATAGTTTAAATCTTGAGGAGAATATCAATATTTTAGTTACAAAACTAAAGAATAAAAGCTACAAACCAAGCCCGGCACGAAAAGTTGATATACCAAAATCTAATGGAAAAGTTAGAGGTTTAGCTATTGCGAATTTTGAAGACAAAATAGTTCAATTAGCACTAAAGAAACTAATTGAAGCAATATATGAACCTAAATTTCCAGACAATATGTTTGGTTTTAGACCTAATAAAAATTGTCATCAAGCATTAAAGCAAATAGTAATTGATATTGAAGGACACTTTACAAATTTTGTAGTCGAAGCAGATATAAAAGGGTTCTTTGATAATATCAATCATGACAAACTAATAAAATGTTTAGAACTACATATTAATGATAAAAATATATTAAAACTTGTAAGAAAATTCTTAAGGGCAGGTATATTAGAAAATAATAAATTTTATATTGGAGAATATGGAACACCACAAGGTTCTATATTAAGTCCAGTACTAGCAAATATTTATATGTATTATACTTTAATAAAGTGGTTCGAAGATTTTGTTAAAGTTAAATATGGAGGTTTCATGAGTATAATAAATTATGCAGATGACTTTATTTGTTGCTTCCAATATGAAAGTGTGGCAAAGATATTTTATGAAAAACTTTTACCAAATAGATTAAAACAGGCGGATTTAGAGCTGGCAGAAGATAAAACTAGATTGTTAAGCTTTGGAAGATTTGCAATACAGAATTGTAAAAGTAATAAACCAGATACATTTGAATTCTTGGGATTTACTCATTATTGTAGTAAAAGTAAAAATGGAAAGTTTCGTGTAAAGCGTAAAACGTCAAGTAAGAAATTTAGAAAGAAACTAACAGAATTTAACGATTGGTGTAAAGAGAATAGAAATGAAACATTAGAAACGATAATGATTACATATAGAAAGAAACTAATTGGTTACTATAACTATTATGGTATCAGCGACAATTATCATATGATTAGAAAATTCTATTACGAAAGTTTACATATACTATTTAAATGGATAAATAGAAGAAGTCAAAGAAAGAGTTATAATTGGGAAGAATTTTTACAAATGACAAAATACTATAATATTCCAAAGCCACATATTAAAATTAAAATATATTCAATATAAAGCAATTTGAAGAATAAATACTATGTTATGAAGAGCCGTATGCGGGAAAGCTGCACGTACGGATCTGTGAGGGTTATATGTGGTAACACATATTTCTACTCGATACTTTATTTTAATTCACCCTGATAAGCAAAAATTAATTGATGCCTATAATTACATTAAATATGAATTAGAAACAAAGTATATGTTAGTATTAAATCCTAAAAAAACTATGATAGTAACTAATAAAGAAGGATTTGTATTTTTAGGATATAGATTTAGAGTTATAAATAAAAAGACTATTATAAATATTTGTCAAAAGAATAAAAAAAATATAAAAAAGAAAATTAAAGAAAACGCTTGGTTATATAAACATCACTATATAAGTTTTGAACAAGCTTTTTGTAGTATGGCGTCTTACATTAATAATTATAGATATGGTAATAGTACTTATATTAAAAGATTAGTTGAAAATAAGTGGTTTGATGAGTTTAGAAAATAGATATAAATTTTTAAAAAAAATGTATCCTAGTAAGCTAATTTTAATATATTATGATAAAAAGGTAGTATCATGTTATCTAGATAAAAAGATTTTTTTATATTTAAGCAATGATATAAGTAGAATTAAAGAAAAAAATATCTCTTATCTGTTATTAGATGGCTTAGAAATCATAGAAAGTAATAATTATCAAAATAATAATTACTTATTATATAAGAAAAAAATTTTGATTAATGAAGTGTTATTAAGTGCAGTTATAAAAAAAACTATTAAATAGCAATATAATAGATGATTATATACAGATTACTAGTAGTAGTCTGTTTTTTTTGTATTATTAGATAGAAAATGGTAGTCATTAAAGAAAATCGTTTATATAGTATTAGTGTGCTTATCATTTTCTATGCTTTATAGTTAAATCTTAATGTTTTACACATTATTTACAATTAATGTTGTTTTTATTTTAAAATAGTGTATAATCTTTTTCAAGGAAGAAGGTATTAATTATTTATGATTAATATTAAGGATTTAAAAACAGACTTAGAAAAGAAAATACAAGAATCAGAAAAAATGATTATTGTTCCACATAATAAAGTGGATTTTGATGCTATAGCTTCTGCAATTGCTTTGTCACTTGTTGGGAGCAAATATAAAAAGAATTCCCAAATAATTGTAAATGATCCACCTTATATAATGGAACGTGGATGTAAAATTATTATGGATGATGCAAAAGCAGATTTCAATATAATAAATAAAGATAAGTATAGCAAGATATATACACCAGAAGATTTATTTGTATTAACTGATGTTAATAAGAAATACTTAATTAGTGTTGATGATATGATTACAAATAAAGATAAAACTTTAATAATTGATCACCATGAGCCTGATAAAAATACTGTAGAAACAAATAGTTTATATATTGATTCATCAATGTCATCGGCTTCAGAAATAGTATTTAGATTATTAAATGAATGTAAAATTAAAATACCTCAAAATGTCGCCAACTATTTACTTGCAGGAATCTATTTAGATACATCTAAATTTGTGAAAAATGCTTCATCAAATACTATGGAAGTAGTATCTAAGCTAATGTGCTGTGGAGCAGATATGGCTACTGTTTCTAATTGGTTTACAGAAGATTTAGAAAGTTATAAAAGAGTCCATTCATTAGTAAGTGAAATAGAATTACTTAAATATACTTATGCTTTAATTGTAGCTAATAAAGATGTTGAATATGAAAAAGAAGAATTGGCTAAAGCTGCTGATGAAGCATTGAAATTTGATACTGATGCGGCTTTTGTAATTGGCAGATTATCAGATGATATTGTAGGAGTTAGCGCTAGAAGTAAAGGAAAAGTTAACGTGGAGCCAATAATGCAAAATTTAGGTGGTGGAGGTAACATTACTGCAGGAGCAGCTCAAATAAAAAATGGTGATGTTGAAGAAGTGGGAAAATCTTTAAAGAAAATATTAAAGCCTTCCTATTACGTTAATAGATAAAAAAAGTTGTGGCTCTTTGCAATTTAGTGGGAAGTTAAAGTTAATACTTTACTTTTCTTTTATTATGGTAAAAATAGTGATAGTTTTAATGTAGAAGAAAGTGTAGAATATGAAGGAAGCACAAAATTCGTACAAAATGTACGAAAATATCAATAAAAATATGCACTTTTTGTACGAAATTATGCATATTATGGATGCTATATATAATTATTACGATTACGAAGATTATTTAAAAATGAAAATAGATATAGAAAAAATATGTAAAGAAAAGAATTGCTCATTAGATGATTTGCATTATAATGATTATCCAGAGAAGGTTGAATGGTAATAGGGAAAATGAATATATGAAAGATAGAATAAAAAAGCTTTGACAATAAAGGAATTTCTATGTTAAAATTTTAACTGCTGAGTGGTTAATTATAACGTAAATCCAAGCTAATTGGATTTATGTTATTTTTTTGTTAGGAGTGATGTTTTTGAAAAAGTTAGATTTAGGAAAAGAAAAAATAAGTAAATTATTATTAGCATTTTCTATTCCTTGTATAATAAGTATGTTAATTAATTCAGTATATAATATAGTAGATCAAATTTTTATTGGTAAAGGAGTAGGAACTATTGGTAATGCTGCTACTAATGTTATATTTCCGATTGTAATTATTTGTAATGCAGTAGCAGGTTTAATTGGCAATGGTTCAGCAGCTAATTTAAGTTTAAGACTTGGTGAAGGGAAAAAAGAAGAGGCTAGTAAGAGTGTAGCTTCATCAATCACTTTATTATTTATTAGTGCTATAGTTGTTGCCATTATAGGTGAGTTGTTATTACCTGCATTAATAAAACTATTTGGTTCTACCCCAAATGTTTATGATAGTGCTATTACTTATGGAAGAATTATTCTACTTGGTGCCCCATTTATGATTGTTTATACTGGTTTATCTAGTATTATTCGTAGTGATGGTTCACCTAGATATGCGATGTTTTTCCTATGTATAGGAGCAGTAATTAATTTAGTACTAGACCCTATATTTATTTTTAAATTTAATTGGGGTGTAGCGGGTGGAGCATATGCTACTATTATTGGTCAAATAATATCATTTATTATAGCTATACTATATTTAAGAAAATTTAAATCTGTTAAAATAAATAAAAGTGATTATAAATTAACTAAAGAAGTATTAAAATCAGTAGGTTTAGGTTTATCAAGTTTTATTACTCAAATGACAGTAATGGCTTTATTTATTGTTATGAATAATTTAATGACTAAATATGGTGCTAGTAGTATTTATGGTAGTGATATTCCATTATCAGTTTATGGTGTTATAAGTAAATTAAATAGTTTTTATGTATCTGCTGTATTAGGTATATCTATAGGAGCTCAACCTATTATTGGATATAATTATGGAGCTAGGAATTTAAAAAGAGTTAAGGAAACATTAAAACTAGTATTAATAATTAATTTTACTATTGGAATAATCTTTAATTTAATATTACAAATATGTCCACAAGTACTAATTAATCTATTTATTAGTAAAAGTGATGTTAATTATGATTTATTTTTAAAATTTGGAATTGCCTGTTCTAGAATATTCTTAGGAGTTTGTTTCTTGAATGCATTTGAAATGACATGCTCAATCGTAATTCAATCACTAGGTAATGTTGTTAAATCAACTTTAGTATCATTTACTAGGCAAATAATTTTATTTATTCCATTATCAATAGTATTATGTCATATTTATGGTTTATATGGAGCTTTATATGCAGGTATAGCTGCAGATACTATATGTTTTATAGTAGTATGTTTTATTTTTTCATCAGAATATAAGAAATTAAATGTAAAAGAAGAAAAGATAGAATTAAATTCAAAAGAAGTAAGTGGTCAACCTCTAACTAATTACGTTATCACTATTGCTCGTGAATACGGCTCTGGTGGCAGATATGTTGGTAAGTTATTAGCTAGTAAATTAAATATTCCAATATATGATAAAGAAATAATAATGTTAGATGCTAAAAAGAGTGGTTTTGCTCCTGAATATGTCAAAGAAATTGAAGAAAAGAAAAACTTTTATCAAAATGATAACTTATTATTTGAAGCTAACACTAAGGTAATAGAAAATTTAGCTAAACAACCTTGTGTAATAGTAGGTAGATGTAGTGATTATATTTTAAAAGATAACAAAAATGTAATTAAAGTATTTTTATATTCTAATTTAGAAGATAAGATTAATAGAGGTATTAAATATTACCATTTAGATAAAGATAAAGCTAAAAGAGTTATTAATAAGACTAATAAAGAAAGAAAAAAATACTATGAAAACTATACAGGAATAGATTGGGGAAGTAATTATGATATATCTCTTAATGTGGACAGTATAGGAGTAGAAAAAGTAGTAGATGTACTTATTAATTACATTAATAATAAATAGTAGAATTACTTTTTCTTTACAAATTACTTAATAAATTGGTATTATATTATTGTTGAAAGGAGTTAATATTTATGAAAAAAATGATTAATGAATTTAAAGAATTTATATCACGTGGAAATGTTATGGATTTAGCAGTTGGTGTTATTGTCGGAGGTGCTTTTTCTAGTATCGTTACATCTTTAGTTAATAATATTTTAATGCCAATTGTTGGTCTATTACTAGGTGGTAAAGATTTCTCTGGTTTAAGTATTACTATTAAAGATGCTAGAATAGCTTATGGAGCATTCATTCAAAGTATCATTGATTTTCTAATAGTTGCAGCTTGTATCTTTGCGGTAGTTAAATTTGTTAATAGATTAACTGAAGCAGCTAAGAAAAAACTTGAAAAAGAAGAGAAAAAAGAAGAAGAAACTAAAAAAGCAGAAGATATTGCTTTATTAGAAGAAATACGTGATTTATTGAAAAAACAAAATAAAACTAAATAAATACCTGATTAATGGTATTTTTTTTTGAATCATTTTATGCTACACTTAATATGGATGTGAAGCTTATGACTATAGAGTTAAACAATCAAGAAGTAGAAGTAGTAATAATTAAAAAGAATAATAAAAATATATATTTTCGTTTTAAAGATGATTTAAAACTATATGTAACTTGTCATCATTTATGTAGTAGTAGACAAATTAAAAAGTTAATTGATGATAATATTGAAGCTATAAGTAAAATGCATCGAAAGGCATTAGAAAAAAATTTAAAAGAACAAGATTTTTGGTATTTAGGTAATAGTTATACTGTAATTTATGATAATAGTGTTAAAGAAATATATTTTGATAATAATTTTATTTATACTAAAGATGATAAAATGTTAAATAAATTTTATAAGAATGAAGTTATAAGAATATTTACTAGTGAAGTTAATAGATGTGTAGAAAACTTTTTAAAAGTTCCTAAGTTTAGTTTAAAATTTAGACGTATGAGTACTCGTTGGGGCGTATGTAATAGAGGCAATAATACAATTACTTTAAATACAGAATTATTAAAAAAGAAGATTCATTTATTAGATTATGTAATCATTCATGAACTTAGTCATTTTTATCATGCTAATCATGGTGAAAAGTTTTGGGAGCTAGTTGGTGAGTATTATCCTAATTATAAGCAAGCTAGAAAAGAGTTGAGAGATTAATGGAAATAAATTCAATTAATAATGATAGAGTTAAGAATTGGGTTAAACTAAATAATAAAAAATATCGAGATGAGAGTAATACTTATTTAGTTGAAGGCGATCATTTAGTTAATGAAGCTATTAAAAATGGAGTAGCTAAAGAAATAATTACTTTAAAAGAAATAAATAGTGATATACCAGAGTTTATAGTAACAGAAGAGATTATGAAAAAAATATCTAACCAAGTAACTATAAGTGATATTGCTTGTGTATGTAATAAACAAGTAGAAAAAGATGCTTTTGGTAAGGTTTTAATTCTTGATTCGTTACAAGATCCAGGTAATTTAGGAACGATAATTCGTAGTGCAGTAGCATTTAATTTTGATACTATTATCTTAGGTAATAATACTGTAGATTTATATAATGATAAAGTAATACGATCTAGTGAAGGTATGATATTTAATATTAATATTATTAAAAGAGATTTATCTAAGATTATTCCAGAACTTAAACTAAAAGGTTATACTATTTTTGGAACAGATGTAGACAATGGCGTAGAAGCGGATATCTTAACTAAATATGAAAATATAGCAATAGTTATTGGCAATGAAGGTAATGGGATGAGCGCTATGGTTAAAGATATGTGTGATGAATTTATCAATATTCCTATAAATGATAAGTGTGAAAGTTTAAACGCTGCAGTAGCAGCAAGTATTTTAATGTATGTAGGTAGGTAATTATGGATTATATTTATGTCGGTAAGTTAGTTAATACTCATGGTATTAAAGGTGAAGTTAAAATAATAAGTAATTTTGAATATAAAAATAAAGTATTTGTTAAAGATAAAGATATTTATATTGGAGATAATAAAGTAAAAGAAACTATTAATAGTTATAGACATCATAAAAACTTTGAAATGATTACATTAAATAACTATACTAATATAAATGAAGTATTAAAATATAAAGGTATGAATGTCTATGTTAATAGAGATGACTTAGGGTTATTAGAGGATGAATATCTATATCAGGATTTAATTGGATTAAATATTAAAAATAATTTAAAAACTCTAGGAAAAGTTAAAGATGTGATGTATAATAATGGCAATGTTTTATTAAAGATTGAGGATGCTAAAGAATATTATATTCCTCTTAATGAACATTTTATAAAAAAAGTTAATTTAAATGAAAAAATAATTGAAGTAGAAAATATTGAAGGGCTAATATGATGAAGATAAGTATTTTAACATTATTTCCTAATATGTTTGAAGGAGTATTTACAGAATCAATTATTAAACGAGCTATTGAAAATAAAAAGATAGACATTGAAATAATTGATTTTAGAAAGTATTCTAAAGATCCACATGGCAAAGTAGATGATACACCATATGGAGGAGGAGCAGGTATGGTATTAACCTGCCAACCAATTTTTGATGCTGTAAGTGCTATTAAAACTAAAGATTCTAAAGTTATTTTACTAACTCCCAGTGGTAAGCCATACAAACAAAAAGATGCATATTTGTTAAGTGAAGAAAAACATTTGATAATAATATGTGGGCATTATGAAGGATTTGATGAAAGAATTACCTCATTAGCTGATTATCAAATTAGTATTGGTGATTATGTTTTAACAGGTGGAGAGATTCCAGCCATGGTATTAGTTGATTCTATTACAAGGTTGATTCCAGGTGTAATAAATGAACAAAGTCATATTGAAGATTCTTTTAGGGAAGATGTTATGAATGGTACTTATCTTTTAGATTATCCTACATATACTAAACCAAGAGTTTATAATGGAATGGAAGTACCAGAAGTATTAGTTAATGGTGATCATAAAAAGATAGCAGAGTATCGTTATCAAGAGAGTATAAAAAAAACTAAAGAAGTTAGACCAGATTTAATGAAGTAGGTGGATTATGAAAAGTTATTTATTAAAAAAAGTAGATTCAGAATATGAAAATGTAGTTATTAATAATGATAATAAATGTTATACTTTTACGCCTCGAATAAGAAATTTGGATGTAAAAAAAGTAAGTGTATTCGATTCTTATTTAATAGATAATATTTTAACTAATAAGTTTAATCGTAGTTTACATAGTATTTTAAACAAAACATTAATTATTTTAAATGATGAAGATGAAACAAGTGGTGGTACTGGTATTGTCTTAGATGAAATAGCTAGATTAAAAAGTATAGTTGGTACTAAGTACAATGAATTTTTATCTAAAGAAAAAGAAGATAAATTTTATAATCAATTAGAAACTATCGAAGTAGAAATTCAAAGGGAAGTCATGGAAAGAAATATGAATAACATGATTAATAGAATGAATTATTTTGAGACGCAAGAAAACGAGAAAGGTTATAGTAGGTAAATAATTAAAAGATTCATTTATAAAAAAATGAATTTTTTTTTACATAAAGAATTATTTTTAGTAAATCATAATTGTAGGTGGATTATATGATTTATGATTATGATATAGTAGAAATTAATAATGAAGATAATTTAGTTCTATATATAAGTTTAGATAACGAATTTGCTAAGTTAAAAAGTAAAGTTAAAAAGAATAAATTAAAAGAAATAGTAGATAATTTCATTAAAGATAATAATATTAAATTTAAAGGTAATAAAATAAAAATAGTTTTAGGTGGATTTCTTTTAGGAACATTGTTATTAGCAGGTAAAGATTTAAAATTAAATGAAACTAATAGTAATATAATACCTAATAATAGTTATTCTTTAGTATGGAGTGATGATTTATATTTAACTACTTATGAAGAACAACCTTTAGAAGTAGTAGAAGAATTAAATGAAGAAGTAGTAGTAGAAAATAATCAAGATGATATAGTAGTAAAGAATAATAAAACTTATGAATTACCTAAAAAGAGTATTATAGTTAACGAAAATAATGATACAGAACAAAGTATAGAAGTAAATGAAGTTAAAGAAAACGAAACAATTGAGAATAATACGTATGTAACTATTAAAAGAAAAAATGGTACTATTCTTAATTTAGAACTAGAAGAATACTTAATAGGTGTAGTGGGTGCAGAAATGCCAGCTTCTTTTAATATAGAAGCTTTAAAATCACAAGCAATTATTGCTAGAACATATACTTTAAAAGCATTAGAACGAAACAAAACATTAACTGCTGATGAATCAACTCAATCATTTAAGGATAGTAATGAGCTAAAGGGTATGTGGGGAAGTAATTACGATAAATATTATAATAAAATAAAGGAGTGCGTTGATAGCACAAAGGGAATATACTTAACTTATAATGGTAGTATTATTGATGCTGTATATCATTCAACTAGTAATGGTATGACTGAAGATGCCTCTAACGTGTGGAGTGGTGGTGAGCCATATTTAATCCCAGTAGAAAGCATATATGATAGTAGTAATAAATCTTATCAAAAAGATGTATTTATGACTTATGAAGAAGTATCAAGTAAATTGAATATGGATATAAGTAGTAATACTGAATTTAATGTATTAACTAGAACTAGTGGGAATAGAGTTGGTACTATTAAAATTGATAATCAAGAATTTAGAGGAGTAGATATTAGAAATAGACTAGGTCTTAGAAGTGCAGACTTTATAATTCAAAAGGTAGATGAAGGGATAAATATTACTACTTTTGGCTATGGTCATGGAGTTGGGTTAAGTCAATATGGAGCTAATGGTTACGCCAATCATGGGTATAACTATGAACAAATACTAAAACATTATTATACTGGTATTAACTTTAATTATAAGAATTAAATTATTATTGACGTACACATGTTCGATATGATATATTATTATTACTTAGAGTAATCGGAGGTTTTGGTATTAATGAATTAGCATTAAATGAAGAATTAAAGATTGAAGATATGATTTTCGAAATAAGAGGTAAACAAGTTATGTTAGATAGTGACTTAGCTTTCCTTTATAAATGTAAGAATGGAACGAAAGTTATTAATCAAGCAGTAAAAAACAATTCAGATAAATTTCCAGAAAGATTTTCTTGGAGATTAACTGATAATGAACTAAACGATTTGCGGTCAAAAAAATTGACCACAAATTATAGTAATATGTCAAGGAGTAATCCAAGAGTATTTACTGAACAATTTTCTTGGAAATTAACTGATAATGAATCCAAAAGTCTTTTGGTCAAAATTTTTGACCAAAAAAGAGAAATAGATAGAATAGGTGGTAAATATAATAATCCAAGAGTATTTACTGAGCAATGAGTTGCCATGCTTGCAACAATTCTCAAAACTAGTGTTGCTACTCAAATTAGTATCAAAATAATGGATGCATTTGTAGCAATGAGGCATTATATAAGTAATAATTTAATAGAGCAAAAAAATATAAATAACATGGTATTAAATCATGATAATAATAAATAATTATTCGGAGGTTTTGGTATGAATGAATTAGCATTAAATGAAGAATTAAAGATTGAAGATATGATTTATGAAATAAGAGGCAAACAAGTTATGTTAGATAGTGACTTAGCCTATCTTTATAAATGTAAGAACGGAACAAAATCTATAAATCTCGCAGTTAAAAGACATATTAAAAGATTTCCAGAAAGATTTATGTTTCAATTAACAGAAGAAGAATGTAAAGAATGTTTAAGGTTTCAATTTGAAACCTTAAACATTAATGGAAATAAAAGGGGACAACATATTAAATATTTACCATATGCCTTTACTGAACAAGGTGTTGCTATGCTTGCTACTATATTAAATACTGAAGTTGCAGAAGAAGTTAGTATCAAGATAATGGATGCATTTGTAGCAATGAGACATTATATTTCAAATAACTTGCTAGAACATCAAAATATTACTAACTTAATACTAGAAGACCATAATAACATTAGAAAGAATACTATTAGAATAAATTTGTTAGAAAAATCATTAAAGAAGCTAGAAGAAAATAAAGAAATAAATGAAATATATTTTGATGGTAAGATATATGATGCTCATTCCTTAATCATAGATATTTTTAGTATGACTAAAAATGAGTTGATAATAATAGATAGATATACTGATAAAACTATTTTAGATATGATAAAAAACTTAAAATGTGATGTTAAACTAATTACAGGTCAGAATACTAAACTAACTAAATTAGATATAGATAAATATAATAAAGATTATAATAACTTAACTATATATTATGATGATACATTTAATGATAGATATTTTATTCTTGATAGAAATAAAATATATCACTCTGGTAATAGTGTTAATCACATAGGCTATAGAAAGTCATCGTTAAACTTATTAAAAGATAAATCAGTAAAGGCATCAATATTAAACGATGTCGATAAAATTATCATGCATTAAAATTATTAAATGTTTCATTTAAACTATAAGCTATTATTCTACTTATGTTAGATATATAAGAATCAATACTATTAGTTGATAATAAATAAGTAAATTCATTATCTTTTTTCTTGGAATTAAGCTTAATTTCAATTGCAGTAGGTACACCTATAGATATAGTAGGTATATTTAGTATTTCTTTATTAATGGCATTATTTATTCCTTTAATACCACTTCCAGGTATAATTCCTTCATTAGTAATTTCAATGGTATGGTTTAAATTGTCAATGTTATTAGTTACATAGGCATCTATTAATATTAGTAAATCTGGCTTTATTTTATCCGCTATGCTCTTTACTATTTTATCAGTAGGTATTCCAGTAGTAGATAATACACCTGGTTCAATAGCAGATATTTTTATTTTGTTATCTATATTAAAAAGATTTAAATGACTAGTTATATTTAAATATTTTAATACTTCTGGACCAACACTATCAGCGGTGTGCAATTTGTTACCTAACCCAACTACTAGTATATGACTAAAATTATGTATATCACAATTATTGATAAAAAAGATTAATTCATTTTTTAATATATTTATTAGGTTTTTGCTGTTGAAACTATTAGGAAAGTAAATAGTATGGTATAAATAATTATTTTCTATTTCTTTATGTAAACTAATATTATCATGTAGATACTTTAAATTTTTCTTTTCAAAATAAAGATCAGTTCTGTTAGTAAAAATATTCATTTAATCACCATTAATATTATTACCTATATTAAGTTAAAAATTCTTTGTTAGTAATAAAATACATGTTATAATTATAAAAATTTAATTAGTTTGGAATGATGAAATATGAAAAGTGATAAAATAATTATAGTAATAATAATTGCTTTATTAGTAGCTTTATTAATTTTCTTATATGCTAGTAGAAGTGTGGATGAATCATATGATTTAAGAATATATTTCTTTAATGCTGGTAAGGCTGATGCTATTTTGATAAGTAAAAATGATAAATATATGATGATTGATACAGGAGAACAAAATTTAAGTAAAGATATTATAAATTATTTTAAAAAGAATAATATAACTAAGTTAGATTATTTAATAATAACTCATTTTGATAAAGATCATGTAGGAAGTGCATCTAAGATTATTGATAGTATTGAAGTAGACAATGTTCTACAAAGTAATTATCCTAAAGAAAGTGAATATTATAATAATTATTTAACTTCTCTAAAAAATAAAAACATTGATCCAATTACTATATCAGGTGATTATGAAATATCTTTATCTGATTTAGAAATTGTGGTTAATGGACCAGATGAAATTTATGATAGTAATGAAAGCAATAACTCTTCATTAATAACAACTATTAAATATAAAGATAATAAATATTTATTTATGGGGGATGCACAGAATGCTCGTATTAAGGACTTTTTAAATAATAATAATGAAGAATATGACTTCTTGAAGGTGCCTTATCATGGTAATTATTTAAAAAGATTAGATAATCTATTAGAAACTAAAAATATTAAATATGCCGTTATGACTTGTTCAAAAGAAGAAGGTTGTGAGGATGAAACCGTAGAGATGCTAAACAAATATAATATTAAGTATTATTTAACTAGTGATGGAAGTATAACTGTATTATCAAATGGTAAAGATATAAAAATAGAACAATAATTGTAATAAAGATTAATTTAAAGGAAGTTTACTTGTAAATTTCTTTTATTTTGCTATAATCTTTTTAGGTGATGTTTGAATGAAGAAAGTTGCATTAATAACAGGAGCTAGTAGAGGGATTGGTGCTGCTACTGCTAAAGAATTTGCTGCATCTGGTTATAATATAGTTATTAATTATAATCAAAGTGCAGAAGAAGCTAAAAATTTAGCAAGACAAATAGAACAAGATTTTAATACAGAATGTTTATGTGTGAAGGCAGATGTTAGTAATGAAGAAGAAGTAAAAAGAATGGTAGATAAAGTAATTACTAAATTTAATAGGGTAGATGTACTTGTAAATAATGCTGGTATTGCTATAGATACTACATTAGAAGATAAAACAAAAGATAATTTCTTAAAAATATTAGAAGTTAATCTAGTTGGTATGTTTTTGGTTAGTAAAGCAGTAGGTAAAATATTGTTAGAACAACAAAGTGGTAAGATAATAAATATATCTTCAACTAATGCTATAGATACAGAATACGTTTATAGTCTAGATTATGATGCTAGTAAAGCGGGAGTTATATCTTTAACTAAAAATCTAGCTAAGGCATATGCTCCATATGTAAATGTTAATACAGTGGCACCTGGATGGGTTAATACTTCAATGAATAAAGAATTAGATAAAGAATATATTAGCAACGAATGTAAAAAAATATTATTAAATAGGTTTGCACAGCCAGCTGAAATAGCTAAAGTAATACGTTTTTTAGCTAGTGATGAAGCAAGCTATATTAATGGTACTATTATAAGAGTAGACGGTGGGGTTAATAATGAATAACATTGACAATAAAATTTTTGATTTAGCAAATGTTTGCGAATTGGAAATACAGGATGAATTTAAAAAAATAGATGATATATGTTTAAATAATAGTATTAAAGTATTAAATGCTTTTAGAAATAATAAAGTAAGTGAAAATCATTTTAATTCAACTACAGGATATGGTTATGGTGATTTAGGTAGAGATGTTATTGAAAAAGTATATTGTGATATATTTAAAACAGAAGCAGCTTTAGTAAGAAATCAATTTGTGTCTGGATCACACGCTTTATCGACTGCACTTTTTGCTATATTGCGTCCAAGTGATACACTACTTAGTATTAGTGGTTTACCATATGATACGTTACATGAAGTAATAGGCATTAAAAATAACCCATCATCACTAAAAGCATTTGGGATAAAGTATGATCAAATAGATTTAGTAAATGATGATTTTGATTATCAAAAAATAGAGGAATATTTAAAACATAATAAAGTTAAATTAATAGAAATTCAAAGAAGCAAAGGCTATTCTACTAGAAAAAGTATTAGTATAGAAAAAGTAGAAAAAGTTATTAAATTAATTAAAAGTATAGATAAAAATATTATAGTGATGGTTGATAATTGTTATTGTGAATTTGTTACAACTACGGAACCTAGTGAAGTAGGAGCAGATATCACAGTAGGTTCGTTAATTAAAAATTTAGGAGCAGGTATTGCTCCTAATGGAGCATATATAGTTGGCAAAAAAGATTTAATAGAACTTTGTGGTGAAAGATTAACCCTTCCTGGAGAAGGAGTAGAAGTTGGACCGACTTTGGGTATTAATAAAAGTATCTTACAAGGTTTATACTTTGCACCAAGTGTTGTTGCAAGTGCACTAAAAACAGCAGTCTTTACAAGTGCGATATTAGAAAAGTTAAATTACCAAATTGAACCTAAGTATAATAGCGAGAGAGTAGATATAGTTCAAAACATCATATTTGGTAATAGCGATGATCTAATAAAATATGTCGAGGGTATTCAATATGGCTCAGCTATTGATTCATTTGTTTCACCAATACCTAGCCCAATGCCTGGCTATGATGATAAAGTTATAATGGCGAGTGGATCATTTAATCAAGGGTCAAGTATTGAATTATCATGTGATGGACCATTAAGAGAACCATTTATTGCTTATCAACAAGGAGCACTTACATATGAATATGGTAAGTTGGGTGTACTAATTGCAATAAATAATTTATTAAAAAATGAGTGATTTGAAGTGAACCCTTTTTAGGACACTTTAATATAATCACTCATTAATTTTTTGTTCTAAATATTCCTTTATTTCCGAATTATTGCAAGTATGTAGTATATTTTTAAATGATTCTCTATCAAAAACTTGTTTAACCATTTCATCATCAATGTCTTTTAAAATATCTATCATATTTCTAGTTGTTTTATTTTTTATATCAGCTAGTATTTTAGCATTTCTTTGCTCAGGTTCTTTTCTTTCAATTGGATAGCCTCCACCAAATTCATCTTTAAATAGTTTTTCAAAAATATATTCAAGTTGTAGTTCGCTTCCCCAACCAAAACCTTTGGCATAAGGAATACTTATAGCGTTACCTCCATTTATTTGACTAAAAAGATAAGCATCTAACGGATCAGTAATAAGTCCACAAAATACACCTGGGAAACTATTTAAAGCAAGCATAGCACCACTACCTGTACCACAGCCAGTTATTATAAAATCTGCCATACCTGTATTAAGCAGTACTGCGGCCATTAAACCATTTTCTACATAAGTTAGACTCTTATCGTCATTATTAAACATACCTATATTTATTATTTTATCATTATCTTTAATAACTTTTTTTAAACTGTTTACTATAATACTATTTTTACTTGCTTGACTATTTTCATTTATTATTGCTATTTTCATGTTTTTCCTTCTTTCTATGTTCTATTATAACAATTAAATTAAAAAAAGCCAAAAGATATCAATATGTGATATAATATATTTTATAAAGAATAAATGGGGATAAATATAGGAGGAATAAAATGATTTGTACAAGTAGTTATGAAGAATGTCAATCTAATAAAAATTTTACTTATTCAATATCAGGTAACCGTGGTAAAGATGTCAATTATAAAGGAAATTGTTATCCTAAATTAGCACCAAAACTATCTTTTTGGAAAGTATGGCATGAAAATATTGGAAAAATATCTGAAGAAGAAAATAATAAATATTATATAAATGAATACTATAAACAAGTTTTGGCTAAATTAGATCCTAAAGATGTATATGAAGAACTTGAAAATTCTATATTACTTTGTTATGAAGATAATACTAAGTTTTGCCATAGGCATATAGTTGCAGCATGGTTTGAGTTATTGCTAGAAAAAAAAGTGCCTGAAATAAAAGTAAGAGATTATAATGTAGAAGAAGTTAGCAAACCAGAATACATAAAAAAATATTTAGAAGAAGTAATACGAAGAAATAAAAATATGAGAGGTTTCAATTCTTTAAGAGCATTATATTTATTTGAAAAAAGTGAAAAATATGAAGAAAAAGCTGATGCAGTAGAAGAAAAAAATGGTACATATGCTGATTATTATAGACAAATGGCATGCTTTTTAAGATGTGATGCTGATATGGCAGAATATAAGTACAATAGCTTGGTTAACCAAAAAAAGCTTGAAAGAGTAAAAAAATAAATTATTTTAGAGGAAATAATATGAACGATATATTAAATGTATTTTATAATGAGGTGGCTAAAGATGCTAGCTTTGGCAGAGTAGATTGTAATATGATGTATAATGTTTTATTTAAAACTGTAGTTGAAGGCAAAATGCTATATAAAATAGATGAAGAAATGTCTAAAAACAATTCTTTATTTATTCCTACTTTGTTTATTAATAATAAATCTTTATTTGATGAAACTTTAATGGAGTATTACGAAAGAGCCAAAGTGTTTTATAAAGATAAAATAGATAAAGAGGATGATTTTAATAAGACTATCTTAACACTTTTATGGAATAATGCTACAGAAGATGATTTTAAAAATCCAATTCCTTATATAAAAAGATATACAGCATTTTTAGATAAACCTAATTTTTTAGAGTTAAATAATTATCAAAGTATTGGCTATAGTTCTGTTTTAGATAGTGATGTAGAAGTATGTTTAAAAGAAGAACCAATATATGAAGAAACTCCTTATGCTTTATATATGCGTTGTACTAATAATAATCTATATTATAATTATCCAGTAATAAGATTTGGTATTTATGAAAATAAGGCATATATTTATGCTATTCAACAAATGAAAGAAAAGAACATTATAAATGAAGAAGTTTATAATTATCAAAAGAAAATACATCGAAAATTATTTAAAGTTAATGAAAATTTTGATAAAGAAGATAATATAGATAATGTTGAGTATCCAGAAAATTTAACTGGAATAAGTCCTTCAGCATTAGTAGTACTTACTTATCTACTATCTTTATTAGAAAAAGAAAATATTAGCGATATAATTGTTCCTAATTTTTTGCCGGTTAGATATAACGCTAAAGAAATAAGTTATATTTATAAAATTGAATTATTGAAGAAAAAAGGTTACGAGGTTGAGAAACTAAATAACGAATTACATATACTTACTAATAAACACGAAGAAATTCAAAGGAATCTATCTGATAAATTATTAAGAAGTTATAGAAGACTAGAGCATGTTTTTGATAATATCAATATAACAAGTTTGCCTTATGAGTTAGATAATAATATTCATATTAAGTTAAATGAGTATACTAAGGGTAACAATAAGCTATTAAATGAAATATATGAATTGAATAGTTTTGATAAAAAATTAAGATAAGATTGGTTATATCTTATCTTTTTTGCATATTGTTTGATAGAGAGGTGATAAAAATAAATCAAACATATACTGTAAAAAGTGGCGATACTTTATATGGGATAAGTAATCAGTTTGGTGTATCAGTTACAGAACTTGCTGAACTTAATAATATTTATGGTAGTAATTTACAAGTAGGAAGAGTACTTACTATACCCACTAAATCTGCTACTAATCCAGATACAATGTTTATGTATACAGTAAAAAGTGGTGATAGTCTATATAAGATAGCAAGCAAGTATGGTACAACAGTACAAAAAATAATTGATTTAAATTATTTAAAAAGTACTAATTTAAGCATAGGACAAGTATTAAGAATACCAGAGATGTATACACCAGAAGAAGAAATAGTATTACCACAGTATTCTAATTATACAGTAAAAAAAGGAGATTCACTGTACTCAATAGCTAAGAATAACAATATAAGTGTTGATACATTAATTCAAGATAATTCTTTAACTAGTAATATTTTAAATATAGGTCAACAGCTAAAGATTCGTATTCCAAGTGGAGTAACTATGGAAGTAGAAGAATGTTTTGGTGAAGATTATATTCCTGATATATCTAGTCCAACTAATACTGTAACTTATGTAGTAAAAAGAGGAGATAGCTTATATAGTATAAGTCAAAAATATAATGTAAGTGTTAATGATATTATTAATACTAATAATTTAAAGAGTAATATTTTAAGTATCGGTCAAGAGTTAAAAATACCAAGTAATAATAGTAGTACAACTATAACTTATACGGTAAAAAAAGGTGATTCTTTATACTTAATAGCTAAAAAGTATAATACTACTGTGGATAATATTAAAAGAAAGAATAACTTAACTAGCAATAATCTAAGTATAGGGCAAGTATTAAAAATTTAAAGGGGGATTGTATGAATACTTATTATATTAAAGATCAAGAATTTTTAAATTCTAAAATATATCAAGATTATTTAAAGGATAATCCAAGTGAAGGAATGCTTCGAGTTAGGGCATTTGCTGCTAACCAAGCTGTACCAGTTAAAGGGATGGAAATAATAGTTAGTACTGTTTATGAAAATTCTAAAATAATCTTTTATGATGGTTTAACTAATGAATCTGGGGTAGTTGAAAACATAAACTTGCCAGCGCCTAAATTAAATCCTGATAACTTAGATGCACCTAATGCTGCTAAGTATGATATAGAAGCCAAATATGTTCCTGATAATATTGATACTTTTTATAAAGTAAATATTTATGAAGATATATGTGTAGTTCAAAACATTAGTGTAGTACCTAAAGTTGATTTAAATGTAGGTGGTTTTAATGGCCGTTAGGTATCCAATAGTTCCAAATAATATTACTGTTCACTTAGGTAAACCTGATGAAGCTGCGAGAAATATTACAGTTCCATTTACTGATTATATAGCTAATGTAGCTTCTAATGAACTTTATCCGACATGGCCTAAAAATGCTTTAATAGCAAATATTTATGCAATAATTTCTTTTGCTATGAATAGAATCTATAATGAATGGTATCGTTCTAAAGGCTATAACTTTGACATAACATCGTCGCCTGCTTATGATCAAAAATATGTTGAAAATCGATCTGTTTACGAAAATATTTCAGTTATAGTTGATGATATTTTTGATAATTATGTTGTTAAAGGTAATCAAGTTCAACCATATTTTACAACTTATTGTGATGGTCGAGTTACTACTTGTGCTGGTCTAAGTCAATGGGGGTGTGTAACACTTGCTAATCAAGGCAAAACACCACTTCAAATATTGCAAAACTACTATGGTAAAGATATATCTATAAAATATGATGCCCCAGTAGGAGATACTACAGAAGGTTATCCTGGTTCTCCAGTTGGGTTAGGTTCAGCTGGTAATCCTGTACTTGCTATTCAAAGAGATTTAAAAAGAATTAGAAAAAATTATCCAGCTATACCTGATATTAAAACTACTTTAGGTATCTATGATGAAGAAACTGTTAATGCTGTTAAAAAGTTTCAAGAAATATTTAGTTTACCTATAACTGGTACTGTTGATAAAGGTACTTGGTATAAGATTAAATATGTATATAATAGTGTCAAAAAACTAGGTGATTTATATAGCGAAGGCCTAAACGAAGATGAAGTAACTTTTCTTTATACTGATAGATTAGATTATGGTGATACTGGTATTGAAGTACAATACGTTCATTATTATTTAGATGCTATATCATTTTTAGACCCAGATATTCCCAGACTTCAAACAAACTCTATTTATAATAATAATACAATTACTATGGTTAAGGCTTTTCAATCAAAATATGGTTTACCTGTAACAGGAGTATTTACTTATGTTGATTGGCAAATATTAAAAAAAGCTTATAATGAAATATTAAAGTCTTTTCCAAGTGAATATAAAGATTATGTAAATGAGTTATATCCAGATTACTTTTTAGTTAGAGGAATGAGTGGAGCAGATATCAAAAGATTTCAAAAATTTTTATTAGCTATATGTAAGTTTGATAAATCTATTCCGGGAGTAAGAGTTAATGGAACATTTGATGAATTAACTGAAAAGTCAGTATTTAAACTTCAACAAGATTATGGATTTGACGTTAATGGTGTAGTAGGACCGTTGCTTTGGCGTAAAGTAGTAGAGCTATCTAAAAGAACGTAATTATTTTCTCTTTATATATTGCAATTTATTAGAAAAACTAATATAATTAATTTATATAATAAAGAGGGTAATGATATGAATAATGATTTAAATAATAATCAAAATGGTATTGATAGCTTAGATAATAATATGACCAATAACATGAATAATGGTATGAATTATAACAATGATTTATCTAATTTAAATCCATTTGTCCAAAATACTAATCAAAATCCAATGAATACAGTAAATTTGTCTAATTTTGAACAAGAACTAAATCTTGATCAAAATAATAATAATATGCAAAATATGGACAATTCACAAATGTATTATCCAAACAATGCATATGGTAATGGATATAATATGGATAATGGGATGAATCAAAATCCGAATAATGGTTTTAATAATTATAATCAACCAACTGTTGCACCAGAACCTCCTCAAAAAAAGAAGAAAAAAACTGGTACATTAGTAATAATTTTGATAATAGTTTGTTTAATAATTGGTGGAGGATTATTCTTCTATTTAAGATTAGCTGGTAATAAAGTTGCACCAGTAACTATAGATGCTAAAACTGTAGACTTAGAACTTGGTAGTACACTTGATACAACTGTTGAAAAATATGCTACTGTTTCTAACATATCAGCTAGTAGTTGTACTGTGGATTTATCAAAAGTAGATATAAAAAAAGAAGGTATATATGAATATACAGTTAAATGTGGTGAAGTAAGTAAAACTGGTAGTGTTAAAGTGGCAGATACAACTGCACCTAAAGTAACAACTAAAGAAGTTACTACTTATATTGGTGGAACATACAAAATTGAAGATTTCATTGATAGTTGTGATGATGCTAGTGAATGTAGTTTTGAATACACTAAAAGTGATGTAACAAATAATACCAATGCTGAAGGTACTTACGAAATAAGCATAACTGTAAGTGATGAGGCTGGAAATAAAACTGATGTAACTGGTAAATTAGTAGTTAGTGGTTCTGCTCCAGTATCATATCTAACTTGTAGTAAAGATGATACATCTAATAGTGATTATGTAATAAGTAATATTGATAAAATAGGTTTACAAGCTAATTATACATATTCTAAAATGGCCAAAAGAGTTAAAAGTATTAAATTTGTTAAAGATTCTAATTATTTAATAATTAAAAGTAATTATGAAAATGATAAATCATATAAATATAATAATTATGAAGGTATTCCTAAATTTAATGATAGTAATTATGAATTAACTTATGAAAATAGTTTAACTAGTAGTACGCTAGATAGTGAATACGGTTCAACATTTCCAACATCATTAGCTAGTATTAGAACATACTATACTACTAAAGGTTATACTTGCAAGTTAGAAAGAGCATAATAAAACAAGATGGAATTTCATCTTGTTTTTGCTTGTAAATAATTGTAAACTTCTTCTTTAGTTTTGTCTCTAAAATGTGCAACGTATTCATCCCAAGAAACATTTTCTGCAACTAAATAAATATTTACATATGCCTTAGTAGATTTAGGATTATCTGTATCTATATCATAACTACCATACTTACCATAATTAAGTTCATTTGCACTGGCATCAACCCAAATATCAACTTGATAATCATCAAGGCCACCACCATTATCACAAACATAAAAGAAATTATTATTACCATAATTATCTGTTCTTATTTTATTACCATTATTATCTAGATAATATGCATCAATATATATAACACTATGGTCATTTAACCAACTATATTCATATAATAGATTACCATCATCATCAAATACTTGATGATGTTTTATAGCAACTTTGCCATCTTCAAGTAGCTTTTCGTATCTATCCTTAGGACCACCTTCCATTATATTATTATCACTATTATAATAAGTTAGTTTTCCAGTATTGGTAATGAGATCTCCTATATCAATATCATTAATATTTTGTTTTATTTCTTCTGTACTAGCTTCTGTAATTTGTTTGGTAGTTGTAGTAGTTGTTAATTCAGTTGTAGTTTCTTCAACTGTTGCTGGCTCAGTTGTATCTTCTATTATAAAATCGGTAATTACTTCATCTTGCGGTTCAATTGTCTCTTCTATAATAATATCTTCAGTATCTAAGCCATTATCTCCTTTAGCAATTGCTGAAACGGCACTGATACCTAAAGTAGCAGCTATACTAGCTGTTGCTATTTGTTTACCGGTTTTACTATTTAATACTTTCATTTGTTTATGTATTAATTCATTAATTTTATTCTTAAATTCTTCTAGTTTTTCTTTGCTTAATTTTTCTTTTAGAATTACATCATTTATTTTAGAATTATAAAAATTATTTATTTCGTCAATATTCTTTGAATTACTTACTTCTATACGATTATGTAAAAATGGATAAATATATCTTTTTAATAAATTAGGATTATTATCCATAATTGGAGCAATATTTTTTAATCTTTCCCAATAAGATAAACTATTAGCTAATATACATGATTTTTCTATGTAAGTTACTATCATCTTTTCCATAGATAGTGAAAGGGCCTCTTTAGAATACTTATCTAAATTATTTATACTTTTTTTATCTAATATTTTTTCAATTGTTTTGATAATATCATTTACATCTTTTTTATTCTTTAATTCATTAATATATTCTATTAAATAACTATCTATCACGCTAATCACCTATTATAATTTTAACAGAAAAGATTTAAGTTTACAATTAATACTAAATCACTTTACAAAAAAATATTGTAATAAAATAATCATTAAATATCTATTATTTTAATAATAAAAAATTACTTTACTATACAATAAAAGACGTTGTTATTAATTAACTATTTGTGATATTATAATTATTGGTGATTATTATGAACTATATAAAAGGTAAGATAGGTGATACAATTTACTACAATAGTGATAATGGTTATTTAGTTGCGCTATTTCGTATTAAAGAAACAAATGATGAAAACTTAAAAGACCATGTAAATAAATCTATAACTATTACAGGTAACTTTGTTGATTATAATACAGAGGAGAGTTATCTTTTATATGGTGATTATGTAGTTCATGAAAGATATGGTAAACAATATAAAGTAAATAATTATGAAAAACAAGAATTAACTACCGAAGATGCTGTAATCGAATTTTTATCTAGTTCATTAATCAAAGGGTGTGGTGAAAAAACTGCTATTAGTATAGTTGATACTTTAGGAGTAAAAGCTATTGATTTAATTAAAGACAATTATAATAACTTACTTATGGTACCAGGTATTAGTGAGAGTAAAGCTAAAAAAATATATGAATCAATAATAAAAAATAGTAGTAGTGATGATACTTTAATAGCTTTAAAAAAATTTGGCTTTTCAATAAAAGAGAGTACTAGTATATATCAAAAATATAAAGATAAAACGATGATGTATTTAGAAGAAAATCTATATGTATTTAGTGATGTTATTGATTTTACTAAGTTAGATAACTTATATTTAATGAATAATTTAGATGCTACTTCAATTGTTAGATTAAATGCTTGTATTATAGAGAGTATGAAAAGACTAAGTAATAAATTTGGTGATACTTATTATTATTTAGAAGAAATTAATTCTACATTACAAACTGAGTTTAGGATATATTTAGCTAGTGAAGAATTAGAAGTAGTTTTAAATAGACTAGAGAGTCTTGGTCATGTAGTAAGGATAGATAATCAAATCTATTTAACGGAATACTATATGAAAGAGAAAGATATAGTAGGGGCTTTAGCTTTAATTAATGATTATCCAAAGAAAGAAATAAAGAACTTTGAAGCATTAATAGATGAAGTAGAATACAATGCTAAAGTAGAATATAACTCTGAACAAAAAGATGCTATTAAAAAAGCTTTAGAAAATCGTATTACTATTATAAGTGGAGGACCTGGTACGGGTAAAACTACTATAGTTAATGCTATTGTTAAATTATATATTAAAATGAATAAATTATCTTTATATGATATTAATACTAAAATAGCCTTACTTGCTCCGACTGGTCGTGCTAGTAAGAAGTTATCAATGTCTACAGGACTTGGGGCAATGACTTTACATCGTTATTTAAAATGGAATAAAGATACTGATGATTTTGGAGTAAATGAATATAATAGAAATCATCATAAGTTAATTATTGTTGATGAATTTAGTATGATTGATATTAATTTATTTGATGCATTACTTAAAGGAATATATAGTGATGTTCAATTAGTAATAGTAGGAGATTCTTTCCAACTACCAAGTGTAGGACCAGGTCTTATATTAAATGATTTAATTGAATCAAAGAAGTTTGAATATATACCTTTAAATCGTATTTATCGTCAAAGTAATAATTCTTATATACCTTATTTGGCCAAAGAAATTAAAGAATGTGATTTATCAGATGATTTCTTAGAAAAGAAAGATGATTATAATTTTATAAATACTAGTTCTTCAGCGATTAAAGAATTTATTAAACAAATCTGTGAAAGATCTATTGAAAAGGGTATTAAAGATAACGAAATACAAATACTTGCTCCAATGTATAAAGGAGAAAATGGTATAGATAGTTTAAATGTTTTATTGCAAAATATTTTTAATCCTCCTAGTATAGATACAAAAGAAATAAAATATGGTGATATTACATATCGAATTAATGATAAAGTATTACAACTTGTTAATAATCCTGATTGTAATGTCTTTAATGGAGATATTGGTTATATTAAACAAATAATATATAAAAAGAATAATAAAGAAAAAGATAAAGTACTTATTGATTTTGAAGGTAATTATGTTGAATATAATAAAGAAGATTTATCAATGATTAAACATGCATATGCTATTACTATTCATAAAAGTCAAGGTAGTGAATTTGCTCATGTAATAATGCCAATTAGTAAGAACTATTCTAAAATGTTATATAATAAATTACTATATACAGGTGTAAGTCGTGCTAAAAAGAGTTTAGTTTTAATCGGAGAAATTAACTCGTTTGTTATGGCAATTAATAATAATTATAGTAAAATGCGTAAAACTTCTCTAAAGGAATTATTGTATAATACTTTATAAACTGCTCATACTACTAATAAGGATGTGATAAAATGAGTATGATGAAAAAAATGATGGCTACTATGTTAGTAGCAGGAGCTACTGGTATGGCCACTTATATCTTAACTAATAAAAGTACTAAGAAAAAAGCTGATAAATTAATCGGTACTATGATTGATGAAGCTAATGATATGCTTAAATCAAATAATATGCAATAGTAAAATATTGTAAAAACACTCAAGATTATTATTGAATTCTTGAGTGTTTTTTTAATTAAGTAAGATTTAAGCAAGATTTAAGTAAGATGTATTGATAATAATTTAAATTTTTAGTATAATAAGTACATAAGAAATAGAGGTGATTTCAATGGATCTTTACGAACCACCATATACAATTACCAATAAAATATTAGATTATGTTTCTAGCATAATGGAGAAAATTGGTAAACTTGATAGTTATACTAACTTTAATAAAATGCCAGTATTAAGAAGAAATAGTAGAATTAAATCTATTCACTCTTCTTTAGCCATAGAAGCAAATTCTTTATCATTAGGACAAGTTAAAGATGTAATAGCAGGAAGAACAGTTATAGGTCCTCAAAAAGAAATACAAGATGTAAAAAATGCTTATAATGCATATGAAATGATTAATAGTGTCGATGCTTATTCTATAAAAGATTTAAAAAAAGTGCACGGAGTTATGACATATTTAACTGTTAATGATTCTGGAAAATTTAGAAAAGGTAATGAAGGTGTCTTTGATGAAAAAGGTAATTGTATTCATTTTTGCCCACCGCCTGAACAAGTAGATGAATTAATGAAGCAATTATTTGCTTGGATGAAAAAAAATAATGAAAAAATTCATCCATTAATATTATCATCTGTTTTTCATTACGAATTTGTATTTATTCATCCTTTTAGCGATGGTAATGGTAGAACTGTAAGGCTATGGCAAAATATTATATTATCTAAATGGAAAGGATTATTTGAATATCTTCCTCTTGAATCAATAATTCATAAATACCAAAATGATTATTATAAATCTATTAATAATTGTAATCAAAATGGAAATTCAACTGAATTTGTTGAGTTTATGTTAAAAATGATTGATGAAGTATTAGCTGAAACAATTAAAACAAGTTCTGTTACAATAACTGAAATAGGAATAAATATCAATAAATTACTCGATGTTATGGAATACAATGTTCCACTAACTGCAAATGAAATAATGAATAAATTAGGAATTAAATCTAAAGAAACTTTAAGATCAGTTTATCTTGATCCAGCTGTAAAAGAAGGAGTTGTTGCATTAACAATTCCTGATAAGCCCACTAGTAAAAATCAAATGTATTATAAGATATAATAGTAAAATATTGTAAAAACACTCAAGATTATTATTGAATTCTTGAGTTTTTTTTGATAAACTAAAATAGAACAAGATAGAGGTAGAGATAATGTGTATTTCTACTATAGAGAGGTGAATTTAATGAATACATTTGTTCGTTTCGGGGGGGGGGCAAAAATTAGTAGTAAATAACGAACTAATTTGCCAAGACTTTAGTATAGGAGGAAAGTCCTATGGAAAATAACAAAAGAAAGTACTATGTAATAGCAGCTATAGTATTAGTAGTATTACTAGTAGTAGGGGGATCATACGCATACTGGACTACAACACAAACCCAAACAGATGAAAATATAGTTGGAACAACATGTTTAAGTTTAAGCTTAACAGATACAGAAGTGGGTAAAACAGGAGTAAAACTACAAAAGACTTATCCAATAAGTGATGAAGAAGGAATGTCTTCAGAAGGTTATCAATTCACAATCACAAATAGATGTAGTGGATATGTAGCATATACAGTAAATCTAGAAAGTTTAATACTAGCTAATAGTAATGCAAATAGAATAGCATTATCAAGTATAGATGCAGTATTAGATAGTAATCCAGTAAAATTAATAACAGAATATGAAACTGGAACACAAGTATTAGCAAATAATGTAGCAGATGATGCAAGAGCATTAACAGATGGAATACTTGCACCAAATGGACAAAGTGGATATACAGTAACATATCGCTTAAGATTATGGTTAGATAAGTACGCACCATCAACTCAAATGAATAAGAGTTATAGTGGAAAGATAACAATAAGCGCATATAATACAACAGCACCAGCACCATCAGGAACATTAGCAACAACATATATAACAAATCTAGCAGCAAATGATGATACATTATACTATGATGGAACAGTTGATAACAACTTAAGATATGTAGGAGCAGATCCGGATAACTATGTATCTTTTAATGGAGAGTTATGGAGAATCATCGGAGTAATGAATAATGTATCAGGAGGAACTGTAGGAGGAGCAACTGCAACAAGAGTTAAGATAATGAGAGCAGAACCTCTTGCAGATTTTATGGAGTGGAATGATACATCAGCAAGTGGAGTAAGTAATAATCTACTAAAGAATGAAAATAAAATAGTAAGATTAAATGAGTTAGATACTGCAAATGCTAGTTCAGTACAAACCACAACATATAATGAAAACAACTGGGAACATGCAACATTAAATGAATATTTAAATGGAACATATTATAATAGTTTAAGTAATAAAAACTTAATAGATACAGCAACATGGTATTTAGGATATCCAAGTGATGTTAATGCACCAACAAGTGGATATTATATTGGAGAGAGAAGTAATAATGTATATAGCGGAAATCCAACAAGTGTAACAAGTAATATAGCATTAATGTATCCAAGTGATTATGGATATTCAACAAACTATGTAACATCAGGAGCGGCAACTGGTGCTGCCACAGGCACAGGAGGAACAGATCCATATGGAGCAGGATGTTTATCTATAGAAGGAATCGCTTATACTTCGCCTAATCTTTATTGTCGTGGAGCTAGTTGGATTTTTAATAAAGAATTCATTATAGAATGGTTTTTGTCGCCATATTCTGAAACTGTAAATAATGCAGCTAGTTTAAGGGACTACGGTGAAGTCGAATACGGTTATAACACCGTTGATCAGACAAATGCGGTTCGCCCAGCCCTATATCTAAAATCAACAGTACAAATAACAGGCGGAGCAGGAACAAGTTCTAATCCGTATACTTTAAGTGTATAAGATAAAATTTAAAAATTGGTAAGCTTTAGTTTATCAATTTTTTTAAAAAACAATAAAAAGCATTTACAAAATGCTTTTTTCTAATTATAATAACTTTTATCAAATCAAGGGAGGTTTCAACTTATGGATTATATACTACCTGTCTTACTTTTAAAAGACTTAGTTTTACTTCCTAATCAAGAGATAAAGATTGAATTAGATAATGATTTTAGTAAAAAGGCTTTAGCTAAATCATTAAAAGAATATAATGGTAAAATATTATTTGTATGTCCTAAAGATCCAATGGAAGAAGAACCAGATGAAGATGATTTACCAAATGTTGGAGTAATAGGAAAAGTTAAGAGTAAAATAGAGCTACCTAATGGCATGATTGCCATAACTGTTCGTGGTTTAAAAAGAATCGTAGTAGATAAATATGTAGCTTTAGAAGATAATAAAAATATTTTGTTTTCGAAACTTATAGAAGTAGAACTTCCTAAATATGATGAAATAGAAGTATCTGCTAAAACTAAAAAGTTATTACAAGTATTAAATCAATATATTAAATCTTCTTCAGATATATCTAATAGTATTCTAAATTCAATTAATGGTATTAATGATATAAATCTTTTAACAGATGTTATTACTAATTTTATTCCATTGTCATTCGATAAAAAGTTAGAATATATGCAAGAAATTAATGCTATTAACCGTGCTAATAAGTTAATTAAGGATATTAATGTAGAATTAGAAGTAATAGCATTAGATGATAAATTAAATGATACTGTTTTTGATGAAATGGAACAAAATCAAAAAGATTATATTATAAAAGAGAAAATGCGTCAGTTAAAAAAAGAATTAGGCGAAGAAGATAACTTTAAAGAAAATGAAATTAATGGATATTTTGAGAAATTAGAGAAATTAAAATTAAACAATAAAACTAGACAAAGATTCTATAATGAAATTAAAAAATATGAGTTCACTAGTGATATAAGTCCTGAATCAACTATTATTTATAATTATTTAGACTGGGTACTAAATTTACCATGGCGTAGTTTTAGTAAAGATGAAAAAAACATTAGTAAAATAAGACATAGATTAGATAAAACCCATTATGGTTTAGATAGTATTAAAGATCGTATAGTTGAATATGTATCAGTAAAATTACGTAATCCATCAGTTAAAAGTCCAATTATTTGTTTGGTTGGGCCTAGTGGTGTAGGTAAAACCTCACTTGCTAGTGCTATAGCTAAAAGTTTAAATAAGAAATTCTATAAAATTAGTGTTGGAGGATTAAATGATGTCAGTGAACTACTTGGACATCGAAAAACATATATTGGAGCTAGTCCTGGTAAAATAATTCAGGGATTAAAAAAATGTGGTACTTCTAATCCGATATTCTTAATAGATGAAGTAGACAAAATGGTTAAAGATTATCATGGGGATCCAGCAAGTGCATTATTAGATATTTTAGATCCAGAACAAAATAATATGTTTGTTGATAATTATATTGAAGAACCAATAGATTTATCTCATATTTTCTTTATTCTTACTGCTAATGATAAAGAAAATATACCACCAGCTTTACTTGATAGATTAGAAATAATTGAATTATCTAGTTACACAATATTTGAAAAAACATTTATTGCTAAGAAATACTTAATACCTAAAATATATCGTGATTTCTTAATTGAAAAAAATAATTTAACTATTCGAGATGATGCAATTACTAAAATAATTAATGATTATACTAAAGAAGCTGGAGTAAGAGAGCTTGAACGTACTTTAAGACGTATCATTAGAAAAGTTGTTACTGCGAATGAACTTGATAAAAAAGATAGAAAATTAATTATTAAAGCAAGTGATTTAAATAAATACTTGGGTATTGAAAAGTTTGCAAGTAATGAAAATGAAATATTCTTAGAACCGGGTGTTACTAATGGACTAGCTTATACACCAATAGGTGGAAGTGCAATGCTTATAGAAACTTGTGTTTATCCTGGTAACGGAGAAATTACATTAACGGGTAATCTTGGTAAGGTACTAGAAGAAAGTATTAAAGTAGCATTAAGTTATATTAAGTCTCATTTTAAAGAATTTAATATTAAAAAAGATTTCTTTGATAATGTAAATATACATATTCATTTTGCTGAAGGTGCAATAAAAAAAGATGGACCTAGTGCTGGTATTACTATAACTACTACTTTAATTAGTTTAGCTTTAGGTAGAGTAGTACCAAATACTATAGCTATGACTGGGGAAATATCACTTAAGGGTAAAGTGATGAAAGTAGGAGGATTAAAAGAAAAATTAATTGGAGCTAATAATGCTCATATTAAAAAAGTATTTATTCCAGCTAGTAATCATGCAGATTTACAAGATGTACCTGAAGAGATTAAAAAAGAAATAGAAATAATAGAAGTAAATAATTATATTGAAATATTTAATGAAATATTTAATAAATGATATGAAATTTATAACAAAAGTTAAAGTATTGCATAGTCAATACTTTTTAACTTGTATTAATTTAATAAACTATGATATACTAATCTAAATTTTGAAGGGAGTGACTTTTATGTTTGTTGATGAACTAGTAATTAAAGTAGTAGCAGGCAAAGGTGGAGATGGATGTACTTCTTTTCACCGTGAAAAATGCATGCCTATGGGTGGACCAGATGGCGGTAATGGTGGTAAAGGTGCTGATATCATCTTTAGAGTTGATAAAGGATTAAAAACACTTATTGATTTAAAATATCAAAAGATAATTAAAGGTGATAAAGGAGTAAATGGTAAAGGTAGTAATCGTCATGGAGCATCATCAGATGATATAATTATCAAAGTTCCTCAGGGTACAACTATTTACAATAATGAAAATGGTAAAGTACTAGCGGATTTAATACATGATGGTGAAGAATTTATTGTGGCTCATGGTGGCCGTGGTGGACGCGGTAATAAAGCATTTGTAACTCCTACTGAGTCAGCTCCTAAATTTAGTGAATATGGTGAACCTGGAGAAGAAAGAATTATTAAATGTGAATTAAAGGTATTAGCCGATGTTGGTTTAGTTGGTCTTCCAAGTGTAGGTAAATCAACATTGTTAAGTGTTATAAGTGCTGCTAAACCTAAAATTGCAGCTTATCATTTTACAACACTAAATCCTAACTTAGGCGTAGTTAAATTAAAAGATAATCGTTCATTTGTAATGGCCGATTTACCTGGATTAATTGAAGGCGCAAGTGCTGGTCTTGGCTTAGGGCATAAATTTTTGCGACACGCAATGCGTACTAAAGTAATAGCACACGTAATAGATATGGGTAGTAGTGAAGGCAGAAATCCAATAGATGACTATGAAACTATTCGTAAAGAAATTGAAAGTTATAGTTCAAAGTTAGCTAATAAAAAGGAAATAATTGTAGCTAATAAAATGGATTTACCAGAGTTTGAAACTAATTTAAAACTATTTAAAGAAAAATATCCTGATAAAGAAATATACCCTATTAGTGCTGAATTAAACGAAGGAATAGATTCGCTACTTACAAAGCTAGCAGATACTTTAGATACAATAAAAGATGAAGATATATATGATGAAGCTGATTACGAATCTCATATAACATATAAGTTTGAAAATACAGCACCATTTACTATTACTCGAGAGGGAGATATTTGGGTAATACACGGTAAAGAGATTGAACAATTATTTAAGATGACTAAATTTACAGAAGATGAAGGGGTAGTTCGTTTTGGTCGTAAATTAAAAGGAATGGGCGTTGAAGAAGAACTTGAACGACTTGGAGCTAAAAGGGGAGACGAAGTCCAAATACTAGATTACATATTTGAGTTTAAGGAGTAATCCCATTAACTTTAGATGATGGGTTAAGATATAAAGAAAAAAGCAAAAAATATATTGACAAACAAATGTATGTATAGTAATATTTACTCATAAGCAATTATATAACAAATCATAAACATAATTCTTTATTAATTTAGAAAATCAGGGGTGATATTAGTGTTAAAAACATATAGATATAGAATATATCCTAATAGTGTTCAAAAAGAACAAATAGCTAAAACATTTGGATGTTGTAGATTTGTTTATAATGTACTACTATCATACCGTATAGAAAAATATAAGAATAATAATGTCAATATGAGTAAAATTGATTGTAATAATTATTGCAATAGAGTTTTAAAAGAAGAATATCAATGGTTAAAAGAAGTAGATAAATTTGCTCTTACTAATTCCATATATAATATGGATAATGCTTTTATTAACTTTTTTAAAGGTAATTGTAGATATCCAAATTTTAAAAAGAAACATAGTAATCATAAATCATATACTACTAATTATACTAATAATAATATAGTTGTAGATTTTGAAAATAATACAATTAAATTACCTAAATTAAAAAGTGTTAAAACAGTTATTCATAGAACATTTGATGGTAACATTAAAAATGCTACTATAACACAAACTTCCACTGGTAAATATTTTGCATCAATATTAGTTGATACCAATATTGATGCATTACCTAGTACAACTAAAACTATAGGTATAGATTTAGGAATAAAAGATTTAGTTATAACATCAGATGAAGAAACATATGAGAATATAAAACCATTAAATAAATTAAAGAAAAAGATAATTATGCATCAAAGAAGGCTTTCAAAAAAAGTTAGAGGAAGTAGTAATTATAAAAAAGAAAAATTAAAGATAGCATTACTCCATGAAAAGATACATAATACAAGATGTGATTACTTACATAAGATAAGTAGCAGAATAGTAAACGAAAACCAAGTTATTATTACTGAGGACTTACAAATTAAAAATATGATAAAGAATCACAATTTATCATCAAGTATTATAGATGCATCATGGAGTATATTGTTAAACCAACTAGAGTATAAATCAAAATGGTATGGAAGAAAATATGTAAAAGTAGATAAATTTTACGCTAGTAGTCAAATATGTAGTAGCTGTGGGTATAAGAATAATGATATAAAGGATTTATCTATAAGAGAATGGATTTGTCCAAGTTGTGGTAAAGAACATAATCGTGATATGAATGCTGCTATAAACATACTACATCAAGGATTACAAATAGTATAATAAAAAAATATATAGGGATGGAACAGCCCGAATTCAAGCCTGTGGAGAAAGTAGGTTACGAAGTCTATGAAGCAGGAAGCCTATAAATATGGGTAGTTCACTTTAAGGAGTAAATTAGATGGATAAAGAAATACTTTTAGATTTTGATGGAGTAATCTTAGATTCTATGGTTAGAATAGAAGAATATATGAAAATTCATGAACATGAAATTTCGTGGAAAGAATACTTAATTAATTTAGATTGGTATAAATTTTTAAGAGAGTGTAAAGAAATTAATAATTCAATATCTTTAATTAGAAAAATGCAATATTGCTCTTGTTTAAAAGCTATAATAACTAAAATCAATTCTATGAATGAAGGAACTAACAAAATAAAGTTTTTACAAGAACAAGGTATATATATTCCTGTTATATTAGTTCCTTTTGAACATAAAAAGACTGATTATTATTATCCAAATAATAATGAAATATTAGTTGACGATAGTATTGATAATATCCGTGAATGGAATGAAGCTGGAGGATTAGGTATATTGTTTGATCTTAACTCTAGTAAAAAAGATACCAATTCTATAAGTAATTTAAATAAAGTATTAAAAAAATCTAGATAACTAGATTTAATCTTCTTCAAATATAAGTATTTGACCAATTTTAATTTTTTTACTAGCATTATTAGGTAATTCTAATATGCTAGTTTTATTTTGGGGATGTTTAATTTTAATTACTTGGTTTTTTCTTAAATTTTCATATTTATAAATTACTTCATTATTTAAATCTAAACCAACTACATCAATATTTTCTTTCATTAAAAATGTATGAATAGAATTACAGTGAGGAAAAAGCATAGCATAATCAATGTTTCTTTTCCCCATTAATCCTATCAATCTTGATTTGAAGTTATTCGCAATTTTAACTCCATACTTATTCTTTCCAATCTTTATATACAATGTTATCACCTTATAAATTATATTACCTTAATCTTAAAAATATGTCAAAATTGCATTTAAAAAGAAAATGTGGTAGAATACATTTTACAAAAAAGGGGGATAACTATGAAAAAAGAGTTAAATGATAATAAATATTATATTGATTGGTTAAAAAAATACCAAATAGCTGTTAGATTTTATCAAGAAAATGGTCATTTAGATATAAAGAATAATGTAATCTATGAAGATATTAGATTAGGAGCATAGATTTCAACACAAAGATTAGCATATCATGGTAAAGGTAATCATCGATTAAGAGCAGAACAAATAACTTTATTAGATAAAATTGACATGATTTGGGATTTAAATGAGTATTCTTGGAATGAAAATTATAATTTGGTAAAAGAGTATATTTTATTAAATAATGTGATTCCTGTTTATTCAACTGTATATAAAGATAAAAGAATAGGATTATGGCTTCATACTCAAGTTAATGCGTATTTATGTAATAATACATGTAATTTAGATTGTAAAAAAATAGTAAAATTAAAAGCTTTAGGATTAGATATGAATATGGAAAATTATTATTGGAATAAGACATATAAAGCTGTTTATGATTTTTATAAAAATCGTATTAATGAAATTGACTATGATTTTGCAAATAATTGGTTTAATAGTGAATTGGAAAAATACAATAATGGTAATCTAGATAAAAGTCAAAAAAAGAAAATGAAATCGTTAATAAAATATATTAATAAGGTGATAAAATGATAATTGATAAAAAATGGTTAACAAATATGAATGAACTAATTTATTTTTATAAAAAATATAATACTTTTATAGTACCACAAAATTATAAAACAAAGACTGGAGCTTCATTATTTAATTGGTTAAAAACTCAAAAAAAACATTTTGATGAAAATAAATTAAGTGAAGAACAAATAAATATGTTTAATAAAATAGGTTATGATCTAAAAAAAGGTATAGATGAAGAAAAAATGATTATTTCTGCTATAAAAAATTTCTATTATTATAATAAGCATTTAATACCTAATAAAAATCACGCTAGTAAAAATGGGATAGTCTTATATGATGTTTTAAAAAAATATCGTCGATTATATAGTATAGATAAGAATAGTATACCTCCTAAAATATTTAAAGTATTAAATGACTCTAAAATGATTTGGGACGAAAAAGAATTCAATTGGATGAGTTTTTATAAAAGTGCTGCTTTATTTTATAAAAAAAATAATCATTTAAATATTAGTTCAAATTATTGTGATATTTATGGCGATAAGTTAGGTAAATGGATAAAAACTCAAAGAGAAAATTATAATAATTATAGATATGTGAGAATAAATAATCAACAAATAGAATTGTTAAATAGAATTGGTATGATTTGGGATTTAAACTTATATAATTGGAATACTAACTATAATATAGTTTTTAATTATTATAAAAAATTTGGCAGTATAAGTGTTCCTGGTGATCTGTTAGATACAGATGGTAAGCCAATAAGAAAATGGATAATAGAACAAAAAGAAAGTTTAGTTAAAGAAGATTATTCATTAAGTGAAAAACAAGTGGAAAAATTAAAATTGATTGGTATATCACTAGAAAGTATTATTAAAGAAAGAACAAGGTATAATGAAACAAGTGATGAATGGTTATTTTATTATAATCTAGCTAAGGATTATTATATAGATAATGGCTCTTTAATAGTACCAACTGATTACAAAACTAAACAAGGATTCTTTTTAGGATACTGGATTTCTAACCAAAGAAAGAATAAAGATAGATTAAATAATGAACAATTAGAATTACTTGATGATATCGGCATGATATGGGATACAAAACTATATTCATTATATAATCAAGAATATTCTAATAAAAATCAAACGCGAATTAATAATTACTTATTAAAAACTACGAATCAATTATTTAGTTATAAGGATTATCCTGATGTTTTATCTAGTGTTGATGATGTGAAAAATATAAATAGTGATTTTTATAAAATATTATCTTATACAAAAAAATAATTGATTTTTAGAAAAAAAGTGATATTATAAGCAAAAAAAAGAGGTGGTTTTATGACTAATAAGCATAAAATAGTTATATCAAGGATACCTAAATGTAATAATGATGCTAGAATTAATTGTAAAATTATAGAAAAAGTATGTGAAATATTTAAAAAGTATAATTTAGAATTTGATATTGATATAGCTATGGATTTATTACTAAGTGATGAAAACTTAAAAAATATTATTAAAAATATAAGTGAAAACTATGGAGATACTATAAAAGATGGTAATATAAATACTTTTGTTCAAGCATATAAATCATTATATAATTCGATTAATGATGAAATAGTTAATAGTGAATATGCTTATGATGGTGATGATACGTTTAAATGGTATATGAGTAATGTTAGTAAAGTTTTATTAACTCAAGAGGAAGAAATATATTACGGGAAGTTAAAAGATACTAATAAAAATGCTAGGGATATGTTAATAGAACATAATCTTAAATTAGTAGTATCTATAGCTAAAAAATATCAAAATAGAGGGGTTGAATTAACTGATTTAATTGCAGAAGGTAATTTAGGTTTAATGAAAGCTGTTGAAAAATATGATTTTCGTAAGAAAAATCGTTTTTCAACTTATGCAACATGGTGGATAGAACAAGCTATTACTAGAGCATTAGCAGATCATTCTAGAACAATACGTGTTCCTGTTCATATGCATGAAAAAATAAAAAAATTAAGACTGGCAAAATCTAAGTTATCTCTCGAATTAGGTAGAGAAGCAACTATTGATGAGGTAGCTAAACATATGAATTTAACAGTAGCAGAAGCCAAAAATATAAATAATGCTTCTAATCTTGGCACAGTAAGTTTTGACTTACAAATTGGTGAAGATTCAGAAACAACATTAGGAGAAATGTTACCAGATGAATCACAAAATATTGAAGATACTATTGAACCACTTTTATTATCTAAAGAAATACAAGCTAAATTACAAAATATTTTGAGGCCAAGAGAATTATTCGTAATTAATTTAAGATTTGGGTTAAATGGTAATAAAAGGCATACATTAGAAGAAGTTGGTAGATACTTTGATATTACTCGTGAAAGAGTACGTCAAATTGAAGCTAAAGCATTAAGAAAGTTAAGACATAATCCGGATTTTAAACAATATGTTGTATATGCTGCAAATCCAGACAAAGCAGAAAAATTTATGATAGAACATAGTTATAAAAGTATGCATTCAATGCCAAAGAAAAAATATTTGGGACTATAAGGTCCTTTTTCTTTTGCTTTGAAACAAATGTATGATACAATATTTATGGTGAAGTAAAAATGTATAGTTATATAATAGGAAAATTAACGTACCAAGAAGGAAATATTATTGTATTAGAAAACAATGGTATTGGTTATGAAATAAATGTATCTAATCCATTTTCTTATGAATTAAATAATGAATATAAAGTATATTTATATAATAATGTTAAAGAGGAAGAATATACATTATTTGGGTTTAAATCTTTAGAAGAAAAACAATTATTTTTAAAATTAATTGGGGTTAAAGGACTAGGGCCTAAAATAGCTTTAGCTATAATGGCGACTGGTTCAATAAGTGGTATTGTTGATGCTATTGAAAGAGAAAATTTACTTTATTTAAAGAAATTTCCTAAAGTTGGAGAAAAATTAGCTAAACAAATTATTTTAGATTTAAAAGGTAAAATTCATATTGATAATGTTGGAATGGGTAGTAATGATAATAGTGATGAGTTAGTTAGTGTATTAGAGAGTTTAGGATATAAAACTGGTGAAATAAAAAGAGTATTACCACAAATTGATACTACTAAATCAGTTGAAGAACAAATTAAAGAGGCATTACGTTTAATGCTTAAATAGGAGGCATCATGGAAGAAAGAATTATTACTAGTGAAAAATTAAGTACAGATTATAATGAGATTAATATTCGTCCAGAATTTTTAGATGATTATGTTGGTCAAAGAGAAATAAAAGAAAATTTGAGAGTATTTATTAAAGCTGCTAAAATGCGGGGAGAAGTACTTGATCATGTGCTTTTATACGGTCCTCCAGGATTAGGTAAAACAACTCTTGCCCATATTATCGCTAATGAAATGGGTTCAAATATTAAAACTGCTAGTGGACCATCCATTGAAAAAAGTGGGGATTTAGCTGCAATACTTTCAACTTTAGAACCAGGAGATATTTTATTTATTGATGAAATACATCGTATGCCTAGTTATATTGAAGAAATTCTTTATCCAGCTATGGAAGACTTTGAAATGGATTTAGTAATAGGCAGTGAAGGTAAAAGTCGTAATATTAAAATAGATTTACCACCATTTACTTTAGTTGGAGCAACTACTAGAGCAGGAGATTTATCTTCGCCTTTAAGAGATAGATTTGGTATCATTAATAAATTAGAATATTATACTGATGAAGAACTAGCTAGTATTATAAAAAGGACTAGTCATGTGTTAGGCATTGAAATTGAAGATGATGCAGCTATGGAACTTGCTAATCGTAGCCGTAAAACTCCAAGAGTAGCTAATAGATTATGTAAAAGAGTAAGAGATTTTGCACTAGTTGAAGGTGATGGGGTAATAAATCTTGATATAGCTAAACGTTCATTAGATAGACTTAAAATAGATAAATCTGGTTTAGATGGTATTGATATCGAATATTTAACTAGTTTAATTACTAAATTTAATGGTGGACCTGTTGGAGTAGAAACAATTGCTACAAGCATTGGTGAAGAAATAACAACTATTGAAGATGTAGTAGAACCATTTTTACTACAAGAAGGGTTTGTAAAAAGAACTAGAAGTGGTAGAGTGGCAACACGGAAAGCTTATGAACACTTAAATATTAGTACTAATGTTGGATTATTTGCTGAAGAAGATTAAATTTCTTCTTTTTTTTAGACAATAAAAAAACTGCAATTAAGCAGCTTTAGCTTGAGTTCTAGCTTCTCTAGCACTAGTTATTACCTTAACTCCATTGATAGTTTTCTTTTGTAAGTTAGGTTTTTGTTTCATTTTAGTTGCATTAAGAGCATGACTTCTTTTATTTCCAGTTAATGGTTTTTTAGTTGTTACTTTAGTAGCCATCTTCTATACCACCTTTCAATTTTTCTCGCTTTCTTTAAGACTTTACCATAGAATTAAGCGCTTGTCAAACAAAAACATTTGACTTTAATAAGATCTTGCTTTAAAATACTAGTGCTTTAAGAAAAGAGGGAGACTTATGTCAAGATTAAAAGAATATAAAAAATTATTAATAGCATCAATTATTTTATCTAATTTATCAGGATGCATGTCAAAGAAAGAAAAAGAAATGCAAAAAGAAGCTTTGGAATTTGAAAGACAAATCAAACAAGAACAAACAGAAAAATATGAAGATGCATTATTAGAAGAAAGCCCAGAAGGAGATTTTTTAGTTAAAGTTAAGGGTAAAGATTATTATGTAGTTGATTTAAAACTGTTGTTACAACAATATTTAGAAATGGATAGTGAGTTATTAAATAATGACTATTTGAATAACAAAATAGAAGAAATTGCAAATTATTATGATAATTCCCAACTATATACAATTAGTGATGGATTAATTAAAAACTATGGCGATAATAATGAACAATATAATCATGCAAGTTTATATAAATTAACTGATGACTTTGAAATTGATTATAGTGATAGAGTAACATTTGATTATAGTTTTGTATTAAATGATAATAAAAAAGAAAATAAAAATTTAACTATTTATCATATAAATAATAATGATAATAAAACAACATTACATATTAATTATGAATTTAATGATAATAATGAAATAGAATACAATTATGTATCTAATAAATTAGCTAATGATAATTATATTATTAGTATGACTAAATTCAATAACTACTGTAATAACACAGAATCTATAGATTATAAATATGATGATAAAGAAAGTAATGAATTATATATTTCATTAAAGAAAGATACAACTGATAAATATAGTATTATGATTAATAATAATACTGTTTCAATTAATGAAAATGATTATAACGAATTAAAAAGTAATATGACAAGTTATATTTCTGATAATTATAATGATTGTAATAATATAAGTATTATTAAAGATTTTATTTTAAATAATAAAGATATTATTGAAAAATATAACAATAATACTGAAATAGAAAATTTGATAGATATTATTTCAACTAAAGATAATAAAACTTTATCTTTAGTTAGATAATAATTGACATTAGCCGTGATTTTTGGTACAATTAAACACGTTTGAAGGGCTTTCCTGAAAAACCGCTCTAAAAAGGTTTGATAAACTAATTTATTTAGTACCTTAAAGGCGCGTCTTAAAATATATAAAGGAGGTATGTAGATGAAAGCTATATTCGTAACTGGTGGAAAACAATATTATGTTTCTGAAGGTGATGTTATCTATGTTGAAAAATTAGATAACGAAGCAGGTAGTGAAGTAGTTTTTGATGAAGTTTTATATGTAGATGGTAAAGTTGGTAATCCTACTGTAAAGGGAGCAAAAGTTACTTGTACTGTTGAAAAACATGGTAAGAACAAAAAGATTATCGTGTTCAAATATAAACCAAAGAAAAAATATCGTCGTAAACAAGGACATAGACAACCTTATACTAAATTAGCTGTTAAAAAGATTGAAGTTAAATAATGATTAAAGTTGTTTGTTCAAAAGATAATAAAAATATTACCATAAGTGGTCATGCCTTATATGATGATTATGGTAAAGATATAGTTTGTGCAAGTGTTACTAGTATTGTAACTACTACGATTAATGCAATCTTATCGTTTGATAATGATGCTATATATTATGAAGCTATATCTGGTAAAATTGTAATTGAAGTAAAAAAAGATACAAGAGAAACTCGTATATTAATTCGCAATATGATGAATTTACTTACTGAGCTATCAGAAACTTATAAAAAAAATATTAAAATATGTTAGGAGGCAAGTTATGAAATTTTTGAGACTTAATATCCAATTATTAGCTCATAAAAAGGGACAATCTTCTACAGATAATGGCCGTGACTCAAGAGGTCGTCGTTTAGGTGCTAAAGCTAGTGACGGAGAATTTATTAGTGCTGGAAGCATTATATATCGTCAAAGAGGAACAAAAATTTATCCAGGAGCTAATGTAGGAATGGGTAAAGATCATACATTATTTGCAAAAATAGATGGTATTGTTCGTTTTGAAAGATTAGGTAGAGATAAAAAGAAAGCTAGTGTATACGAAGCTAATTAATTTATAAATAAAGTAATCCGCTTAGATTATTCTTATGATTACGACAAAATAAATATATAGAAAGGAAAAATCGTATGGCAAATTTAGTAGATAAAATTAATGCTAAACATGTAAGAAAAGATATTCCTGAATTCCGTGTAGGAGATACTATTAGAGTAGATGCATGGATTAATGAAGGAAAGAAAAGCAGAATCCAATCTTTTGAAGGATTAGTAGTAAATATTACTGGTGGAAGTATTGGTAAAACTGTTTCAGTAAGAAAGAAAAGTGGTGGAATTGGAGTTACTAAAATATATCCAGTTAATGCCCCAACTATTGATAAAATTGTAGTTGTAAGAAAAGGTAAAGTTAGAAGAGCTAATCTTAGCTTTATTAAAGGAATGCGTAAAGATTATAAAGTTCCAGAAAGAAATTAAGGTTAACCCCTTAATTTTTTTGAAAGGTGATAATTTATGAAATTATTAAAAGAAATATATCCTTATTTAATAGCTATATTAATAGTTGTATTAATTCGTTCTTTTATTATTACTCCAGTTAAAGTATCAGGTCAATCAATGTATCCAACCTTTGAAGGTAGTGAAATACTTTTACTTAATAAGTTAAGTGATATTGATAGATATGATGTAGTAGTATTAAAAAGAGCTAGTAATAGCGACCATTTAATAAAAAGAGTGTATGGACTTCCAGGCGAAAACATTAAGGTTAAAGATAATAAAGTATATATAGATGGTAAAGCTATAGCAGATGATTATGGCTATGGTGTAACTAATGATTTTGCAGAAGTTAAATTGGGTAAAGATGAATACTTTGTTTTAGGGGATAACCGTATTATTTCTCTAGATAGTAGAAGTATTGGAGCTGTTAAAAAAGATAATATTTCTGGTCGAATAATTTATTCAATATTTCCGTTTGGAAGTATAAAAGGGTGAGGTTGAAAGAAAATGAAAAGTAGTAGTTATATAAAATATAGTAAGGATAATAGTGATTATAAAGTTGGACTAGCTCAATTTGATTTATTCCATAATTACAATGTATTCAAGCGTGGACAAATATCAGGTAGCAGTGTTGCTTATACTGAATGTGTTTTAGATGATGATGTTAATAGACTAACTATTAAAGGAATTGATATTAAACGTCCTTTATCAGTTATTAATAAGCCAAAGTCAAAATTAGTTTTTAAAAACGATAGTTTTAGATATTATTTAGAAATTAAAAATGGAGATGTAGATATTATTAAACCTACATTTGATGCTACAGTATTTAATAATTTATCTTTATATTATTGTAATAATGTTCATATAGATCTAAATCATAAAGATAAAATATCATCTATTAATGGTGATAGCAAATTTTTTGTCCTTAATGCTAATAGTTCTTGTGTATCTAAAATAGATTTTAATGCTGAAAGTCTTGTAATTAATAAACTAAATAAAAATAGTAATTTATTATTAGAAGGTAAAAATATTTCTTTAACTGATTTAAGAGTTTGCAATAAAGTTGCAGAAATAGGTAAAAGAAAAAATACAGAAAATGCATTTATATCTCAAGGATATATTAAAAGTGATAAAGTAATTATTAATAGTGATAATGTAAATATTAATAATCAAGTGCTAGAAAGTAATGATAGATTTGATATTAACAAATCTCAAAATATTCAAGTTGTTGATTCATTATTAAAAGGTAACATAAACTTTAAGAGTAATGATACTTTATTTAATAAAACTAGTATTGTTAATACAAATAATTACAATGTTAATATTGATAGTCAAACATTGGAATTATTAAACACTTATATTTATGGTAATAATATTGATATTTTAGCAGATGGCCTAGAGATAGATAGTTCAGCTTTAATTGGTGAACAAATTAATATTAATGTTAATTTAGGTAATATTAACTTAAATGAATTTAAAGTAATTAGTAATAATCCAATAGTAATAAATGATAATGAATTTAATACATATAATGAACAAGGATTTATCGTAGTAACTGAAAGTGATATTATTGCATTAAGAGATAAGTTATTAAGTAATCCTAAAAGACTTATAAAATAATATTTAGTTTAATAGTAGATGAATAATCTACTTTTTTTAATTATTTTATATTATAATAGTTTTATATGATAGATAAAAAAGGAAGTAGATTATATGAATAAGAATAATTTAGTAATTTCATTAGTACTTAATACAATAATATTTATTATGGTTTTATTAGGAATTATATTTATGATAACAGGATTTAATTTTATGGCAGATACTAAAATCTTAACTTCAACAGGATTATCAGCATTAAAATATTATACAGTTGATTCTAATATTTTAGCTGGAATTACATCATTGTTATTTGTTGTATATGAATGCTTAGTTTTAAAGAAAAGAATAAATACAATACCAAAGTTTGTATATATACTAAAATACATTAGTACAGTAGCAGTATCTTTAACGTTTTTAGTGACGCTATTTTATTTAGCTCCATCTTTTGGCAAACACTTTTGGTTTTTATATCAAAATTCTAATTTATTTTTTCACTTATTAGTTCCGATATTATGTTTTATTTCATTTACTATTTTTGAAAAAACAAAATTGAGTTTTAAATATACATTATGGAGCGTATCAACTATGGTATTGTATGGAATTTTTTATATAGGTAATATTCTTATTCATCAAGAAAATGGAATAGTTTCATTAGAATATGATTGGTATGGCTTTTTAAAAGGTAATACTTCTTCAATATTTGTTGTATTTACTATAATTTTATTATTTACATATTTAATTGGTTTAGCAATATTTAAAATAAATAGTTCTAATAAACAAGTGGAGGTTACTAAATGATACATGTAATGAAATTACAAGAACAGTATTTTAATTATATTAAGTTAGGAACTAAAGAATATGAAATAAGATTAAATGATGAAAAAAGAAGAAATATTAAAGTAGGAGACTTCTTAGAGTTCCAAAAAGAACCATTATTAGAAGATAAAATGATTCTTAAAGTTAAAGACTTAATATATTATGATAATTTTAGTGATTTATTAAATGATATTGATAATTATTATTTAGCTGATAAAGATATATCAAAAAATGAATTATTAAATGATTTAGAAAAGTTTTATCCCATAGCAAAACAAAATAAATATGGGGTAGTTGCTATTAAGTTAGATAAAAGTAATATTGTAAATTGTACTTCAATAAAAAATATTGATACTAATAATAGTTTATTTAATGAGTTAAGAAATAGTTATGATAATTTCGATACTTGGTTGAATAAAATGATATTAAATAAAGTAGATGTATTTTATACAGAAGGTAAAAATAAAATAACTTCTATACTTATGCTTAAAATAAATGAGACTGATTCTCAACAATTTGATTTTGAAGGTAACATTATAAAAATTAGAACGTTAATAGTTAATGATAAAAATAGAGGTATAGGTTCCTTATATTTAGAGTTAGTTGATCAAATAGCAATGAATAATAATATTGATTATATCTATTTAACGGTTAATGATAATAATAATGAATTAATTAATTTTATAAAAAAACATGATTATCAAGAATATAAAAAGATAAATAACGAAGTAGTTTATTATAAAAAACAATAAAAAAGTGTTATAATTACTTTAGGAGTGTTGCGTTGTGATATCAAAAAAAGTACATTATAAAAGTTTTGATTTAATAAGAGCTATATGTTGTTTAATGATTCTTTTATATCATTTAGGCTTACTAAAGGGTGGATATTTATCTGTATGTACCTTTTTTGTGCTTAGTGGGTATTTAGCTGTAACTTCATTAAGTAATAAAAAAGAAATATCTTTAAAAAAGTATTATATAAGCAGATTTAAAAAAATCTATTTACCATTAATAATAGTAACTTTTATTTCAATTAGCGTAATTAGTTTTATACCTAATATAAAGTGGTTAAATCTTAAACCTGAGACAACCTCAGTATTATTTGGCTATAATAATTACTGGCAATTAAATGCTAATTTAGATTATTTTGTTAGGCATATATCATCACCATTTATACATTTCTGGTATATTGCTATACTAATTCAATTTGAAGTATTATTTCCATTCATTTATTTAGCAATAGAAAAAATAAGTAAGAAAACAAGTAAGTTAATATCTTTATTAGTATTATTATTAATATCAATAATAAGTTCTGTATTCTTTTATAAGTTGGTAAAAAATGGTAATGTTATGTATGGTTATTATTCTACTTTTGCTAGATTATATTCCCTTATGGTTGGAGTATTTTTAGGATTCTTGCATAAATATTATCGTCCATTAATAATTAATAATCATAAAACTATTAGTTTATTATTTAATTTTTATATGATAGTACTTATTTTATTTAATATTTTTATTGGAGTTAATTCCTCTTTCTTTGGAATTAGTATGATTGTTATTACATTAATAAGTATGAGATTAATAGATTATGGTATAAATTATCATATAAAGACTAAAAAGGTTATTAATCTATTATCTATATTAAGTTATGAAATATATTTAATTCAATATCCAGTTATATTTATTGTCCAAAATATAAATATCCCAAGCTTTATTAGAATAATTCTGGTATTTATTATTACTTTTGTTTTATCTTGTATAATGCATCTTAGTAGGCAAAATAAAAAGTATATTTTAAAAATATTTATATTAATTCTTGCTTTATTTGGATTTTATAAATATATAATAGCAAAAGATTATACAAAAGATATCAAGGCTTTAGAAAATCAATTAAATGAAAATAGAGAATTAATATTAAAAAAACAAAAAGAAATAAAAGCAAATAGAGAAAAAGAAAATGAAGAAATGAATGCTGTTTTAAGTGGTTTAACTACTGATGAAGAAAAGTTAAAAGAAACTGTTAGAAATCTAAGAATCACTGGAGTGGGAGATTCAATAATGGAAATGACAGTTAGAGATTTATATAAAGTATTTCCTAATAGTTATTTTGATGGTTTAATAAATAGAACTGAAAGACAAGCTAATAATGTATTAGCTGAATTAAAGAGTAATAATATGTTAAGTGATGTGGTCTTATTAAATGTAGGTACTAATGGGCAATGTAATCAAAAATGTAAAGATAGTATTATGGAAACTCTTGGTAATAGAAGAGTTTATTGGCTAAATGCTACTAACCCAGATTATCCTACCTTTAATCCTAGTTTAGAAGAAGCAGCTAAAAGATATAGTAATATACATATAATTGATTGGGTAAGCGTTGCTTCGGCTCATCCAGAATACATAACGCATGATGGTGTTCATCCATCAGTTAAAGGATGTAAAGCTTATGCTGAGGTGGTATTTAACTATATATATCAAGATTATTTAAAAGAAGCTAATAAAGAAAAAGAACAAAAAATAGAGGAATACGCGGCTAAAGAAAAGAGTAAAGTAACATTTATCGGTAATGAAGTGTTATTAGGCATATATAATGATTTATCTAATAGATTTAATAATTCAGATTTTATTACTGATAAAGAATACTCTTATACGTCTTTGAAAAAGAATATTGATGAAAAGATTAAAAATGATAAATATCCATCTAATTTAGTTTTTATAATTGATAAATCTATAAAGATAGACGATAAAGAATTAGAAAAATTATTGGAAGATTATGAAGAGTATAAAATATATATAGTTAATATTTTTAATAATATAAAGATAAATAACGAAAATATTAATATTATAGATTTTTCTAATAACTTAAATAGTAATAAAAATTATCTATCAGTAGATGATATTCATTTAACTGATAAAGGGAATAAAGAACTAGTAAAAGTTGTATTGGAAAGTTTAAAGATAGATTAGAATATTTACATTCTAATAATATTGATTATAGTTATTTAGGAAGAAATGCTAAGGTGTATCATTATAATGATGAAGATTATAATTGGCTTGGTATTCACAATACATATTAAAAAGTAAAGAGAACTTATTAAAAAATTTATGTGGCAATTGCTTGGAGCAAGTTGAATTTGAAAGAGAAAAGAAACTATACCAGAATAAGGGACATAAAATACTTCAAATTATAAAATAATATGATATATTTTTAATGATTTTAAAAAGAAATTGATCCAAATGAATGAAAATAAAACTAATATAAACTGTTTGACATGTTAAATAGATAGAAATTAATAAAAAAATGACTATTTATAGTGTAAAAAGTGATAGGAATTAGCAAGGTGATTACACCATTTAATAATAAAATAATTGAGGTGAAAAATGGAAAAAGTATTTAATAAATTGGTCAGAGATAATATACCAGATATAATTGCAAGTAATGGTGAAGAATCTGTTACGAGAATATTAGCAGATGAAGAGTACAAAGTTGAGCTATATAAAAAACTTTTAGAAGAAGCAAATGAAGTTATAAGCTCTAAGAATTCTGATGAAACAATTGAAGAACTTGCAGATGTTTTAGAAATATTAAGGTCAATTGCTGAATTAGGTGGTAAGACATTAAATGATGTTTTAAAGACCGCTAATCAAAAAAAATTAAAACGTGGTGGATTTGAAAAGCGAATTTTTTTAGAAAAAACATATAAAAATTAAAGGAGTTGATCCAAATGAATGAAAATAAAACTAATATAAATTGGTTGATGGCAATTTAGTCTAACTATTCACGAAACTCCTATAAAATAAGGGTAAAATCTACCTTTACTAATTACACATTTTTGATAAAAAAGTGATAAAAATATATAAAATAGACAAAAAATATCCCCAAAATGGCATAATTTAGGATGTGGTGATTGGAGTCTAACTTTAATAAAAGAGGTGAATTTATGGATTATAAATTGAATAAGTCATCTAATGATGATATCGAGAAGTTGATTGACTATAAAAAGAAAACAATTTTTGAATATGCTAAAGATTTATCAGAAAATGAAATTAATAAGATAAATAATTATGTAAAAAACAATGTGCCAAAACTACTTAATAATTATTCTAATATTGTTGTAGATAATAAAGTAGTTGGATGTTTGTTATTAACTGATAAAGATGATGGTACATTGTTAGACGAAATATATCTTGAAGAAGAATATAGAAATAAAGGTATAGGAACTAATATTATAAAAGAAGTTATAAACAATAATGATATAATATATTTATGGGTATATAAAGAAAATGTACAAGCTATATCATTGTATAAAAAATTAGGGTTCAATGTTATAGAAGAAACTGAATCTAGATATTATATGAAATATAGTAAATAAATGAGGTGACTCTCATGAATGAAAATAAAACTAATATCAATTGGTTGATAACGGTTTATAGTAACTTTTGTAGAAATCCTTTATTTATAAGGTTTTGTAAAGATTAACATCTTGCATGTTTTATATAAAAATAATAGATTTTGATAAATTGATATAAAAATGCCTAAAATATGTTAAAAATGTTGTAGAATTTAAGATATTGATTACGACATAGTAACTAACAAACTTGGAGGGGAAGCATATGCAAGTGATTAAACATGAAAATGAATTTGGATTAATAATATCTTTTCAAGAATTAGATAAACAATTTGATGTATCATTTGATGGAAATGGCGATTTATATTGGAAAATTCATTCTAAAAATACAAATGATGATAATAATTTTATAATTACTAAAGAAAACTATGAAGTATATAGATTATTTGAAGAATTATTTGATGATATCGAAAATATAAAAATATATACTGAGCCTACTATTCCTTTTTATATGGAAACAGAAGAAGAAAAACAAGATTATATTAATGAATTAGAATATGAAAAAAATAAATATAGGTTATATAATTATTCAAATTATAATGAATTATTTGATAAAGAAAATAATACTATTACATGGTATTCAGATGAAACTAATCATGAAGTTGCTAATATCTTAAAAATAAAAAAAGAAAAAGAATTATTTAAATTAGAATTTTATATACAACCATATATTGAAGGATATGATAGAGATTTTAATTCTTTATATCATATACCAATTAGATTTAGATATTCTGGTAGTTCGTATGATCCATTTAATATAGTATTTATGAGAATGTATAGAAAAATGAAACAGATTGATGATATTAATGATTATGGACACCAAATTCATATAGAAGAATACTTATTCAATCAAAATAAAGTAAAAAAATTAACCAAATAGTTAAATGTCATATGACCTAGAAACTATATACTAATAATTAATTACGGTTTATAGTAACTACGAAAATGACTTAAAAATGGACGAAATAGTGCTAAATTTCGTTTTTTTTATGCTATAATTGAATAGAAATGGAGTGATTCCTATGGATAATAAAACCAATATAAACTGGTTGATTACAATTAATTTAAACCCCTTTGAAAAGCTTTGTAATATAAGGAAAAACTAAGAATTATATCTTACATGTTTTGAATAAAAATGGCTAATATTTGATAAAAAAACAACAAATATTACTTAAAATAGGTGATTTTTTGTTAAGAATTAGTAAGGTGGTTACAGAAGTTAAACCCCCTAGAGAAAATGAGGTAAATTTATGAATATTAATAAAGAAAAAATGGAAGAAATAATGAGATTAGTTATTAAAGAAGTTGACAATGGGATAAAAGAAGGTAATTCACCTTTTGCCGCATTTTTATTGGATAACGATGGTAATGTGTTGTATAAATCACATAATACTTCTAATACTGATACAGATCCAACAGCACATGCAGAAATTAATTTAATTAGAATGGCGTGTAAAGAGTTAAAAACAAAAGATTTATCAAATTATATATTAATTTCCAATGCATGGAGTTGTAGTATGTGTTTTTCAGCAGCAATTAAAGCCAAGATTAGTAGCTTTATTTTTGGTGCAGAAAGTGAATCAAATATGAATCCTAATGTTACAATATATGATATAAAAGAAAAATGTAAAAATGATATTAATATTATTTCGGGTATATTACGAGATAAATGTAAAAAACAAATAGAAGATGCAAGGAGTTGATCCAAATGAATGAAAATAAAACTAATATAAATTGGTTGATTATGATTTATCCAAGAATAAGAGAAAACTCCTATAAAATAAAGGCTAGAGAGATTTAATATCTTACATGTTTTATATAAAAATATGTTAAAATAAACAAAAATCAGAAAAAAATAGATGTTATTAATTTAAAAAGCGATAGGAATTAGTAAGGTGATTACGCCACCTAATAATAAGAATATTGAGGTGAAATAATGAATGATATTAAAACGCCAGAAAAATTATTAGTCTATATGTCAAATAATATTAATTACGGATATTTAGGAAAAAATGGAAGAGTATATCATTACGATGATGAAGATTTTAATTCAGCTTGGTATTCACAATACATATTAGAAAGTAAAGAGGACTTATTAAAAAATTTATGTGGCAATTGCTTTGATCAAGTTGAATTTGAAAGAGATTGGTTTTTAAAAAATAACTATGAGATAAAAACTATTTATGAAATGGTTTTACTTGATTACGACAATGAATATCCTACTCATTCTTTTCTTATATTTAAATATGATGATAATTGGTTTTGGTTTGAAAATTCAGATTTTAACAATAGAGGAATTCACAAATTTAGTTCGTTAGATGAATTATTAAATTATCAATATAAGAGGTATGTAGAATATTTAAAAACTTTTAATATAACAATTGAAGAAATTGATGAAATTATAATTACAGAATTTAATGAGCCAGAAAAACATATTACGGCTAAAGAATATTTAGAACATGTTATTGATTCAAAATTATTATTTAGTTCTGGAAAGTTTAAGTAATATTATGTAAAATATCACATGAAAAGCTATGACTAAAAAGTAGATTTTAAATCTGCTTTTCTTATGCTATAATTTAGTTATTGGAGGAATTTAATATGGATAGCAAAACTTTTATAAGTCGAGAAAAGAAAATTTTGGATATGGAGTATTCTATTATTACAAATTACGTTAAGATAAGAAAGAATGCTAAAATTTCCCAAGAACAATTATCACACGAAACAAGCGTTATAAGAACAACAATTGCAAGAATAGAACGTAATATGAATTCACCGCAATTAAAGACTATGTTAGAATTATTAGAACCTTTAGGATATACTCTAGAAATTGTTCCATCAAAAAAATAATTTACCTATTGCAACATTGTATCTCTTGTGATACAATGTTTTTAGGCGATAAAAAATGAATATTTCATCAACTAATTCTTCTTAATTAATTATAAAATTACAGTTGAAGATTTTAAAGATGATGAAGAATTTTTAGAAGTGGAATATGAGGGGAAATTATATGAATGATAAATTAGCAACTATTACCAATCTTTTTGAAGGAAAAGAAATAAGAAGTATATGGGATTCTGAAAAAGCAGAATATTATTTTAGTGTAGTTGATGTAATCAGTGCATTAACGGAAAATGATTATGATAAATCTAGAAATTATTGGAAATGGCTAAAAACTAAACTTAAAGATGAAGGTAGTGAATTGGTTAGTGATACTAACCAGTTGAAAATGAGAGCTAAAGATGGAAAAATGAGAGAAACTGATACACTGGATACTAAAGGAATATTTAGACTTATTGAATCTGTTCCATCGCCTAAGGCGGAACCACTTAAAATGTGGTTAGCTAAACTTGGTAAAGAGAGAGTTGATGAGGTATTTAATCCAGAGATAGCTATAAATAGAGCAATTGATTACTATCGTAAAAAAAGTTATGACGATGAATGGATAAAGAAAAGATTAAATGGGATAGTAAATCGTAAGAAATTAACTGATGTATGGCAAGAAAATGGTATTAGTAAAGGTTATGAATTTGGAATACTTACTAATCAAATATACAATACTTGGTCTGGAATGACAGCTCAAGAGTACAAACAATTTAAAGGACTAAGAAAAGAATCATTACGAGATAATATGACTGATATAGAAGTGGCTTTAACTGATTTAGGAGAAATAGCAACTAGAGAACTTACAAAAGAATACAAGCCTTATGGTTTAGAACAAAACAAAAAAATTGCAAGACGTGGTGGCAATATAGCAAAAATAACTAGAGATAATCTAGAAAAGGAGTTAGGTAGATCAGTTATAAGTAATAATAATTCTTTAAACTACAAATATGTAGATAATAAACTATTAGAAGAAAAGAATTAGATGGGGGGGGAAGATAATCATGGAAGAAATTGCTAGAAGTAGTGCTATTGAATATTTAATATATTTTATGAATAATAAAATTGATTTAAAAAATATAAAAATGAAAGATGGAGAAATCTATTTATCAAAAGAAGCTATCTGTACTTTGTTGGGAATTGATAATGATATAGACAAATTATTATCTACGATGATTGAAAGAAATAATTTAGATACAGATATATTATTAATAGATATAGACGATGAAACTTTTTATAGTTTAGATATGCTTATTCTTTTAAGTTGTAATGTAAATTCTGAAAAAGCTATACAATTAAAAAGATGGTCTATTGGAATATTGAAAAAATATATAGTAAGAGGGTATATATTAGATGATGAAAGATTGTCCAATAGTAGTTTTCTTGCTAGCAATTTAAAAGAAACAAAATGTAAGTTGGAATTAATAGGAATGTCACAACGCAACTTCTATCAAAAAATAGCTGATATGTATGAAACAAGTATAGATTATGATGGAAATGCATATTTTACTAGAACTTTATATATTTATATACTAAATCAAAGAAATAATCGAGATATACTATTAAAAGACAAAATGGTAAAAAAGTTATTGGAATATGCTATTCAAAAAAATAATAATCAAATTCCTATGACAATGAATGATTGGAACAATTTAATTAGAAAATATGCTTTATTATATGACAAAAACACTGACTTGTACGAATATACTACTGATTTTGAAAAAGTACTATGGTGTGGCTAATATAAATAAAAATTATAAGAAACACGTTAGATTTTTTTGCTACTTGGTATTAGTATAGATTACACAAATTTTTAAAGTTAACAAGTTATCAAAAAGAAATTATAGTGTCATAGTAATACAAATTTTAGATAGAATTATATAAAATCTGTCTTTTTTTATGTTATAATCTTATTGGCTTTATATATATGGGTGGTAAAATATGGAACAGATATTTAATTGAAAAAGCTATTATAAGAGTATTAGAAGATGAAGAATATAGAAAAGAATTGTATAAAAAATTACAAGAAGAAACTAGTGAAGTAATAGGTGCTACTAATTCAAAAGAAATATTAGAAGAACTTGCAGATGTTTTCGAAATATTAAGGTCAATTGCTGAATTACGTGGTAAGACATTAGATGATGTTTTAAAGACCGCTAATCAAAAAAAACTAAAACGTGGTGGATTTGAAAAGCGAATTTTTTTAGAAAAAACATATAAAAATTAAAGGAGTTGATCCAAATGAATGAAAATAAAACTAATATAAACTGGTTGATTTCAATTTAATTAAGAACATAGAAAAAGAGGTGGTAGTAATGAAAAATGAGCAAGATAAAATAGTTAAAGCAAGAGAATTCTGTCAAAAAGTTAAAGCACTTGCAAATGAATATGGTTTATCTTTCTTTGTTGTTACAGAGAGTGCAAGTGCAATAAGTAATAATGGGTGCGAAGCTGTAAAAAATGCTAGAGATAACCATATAAAATGGGAATTAGAACACGGTAGTGATCCTTACGAAGATTGGGGTAAGGATAAAGGAGTTGATGGAGATGAATGGAAATAAAACTAATATAAACTGGTATCCAGGTCATATGGAGAAAACTAAAAAGTTAATTCAAAAGAATTATAATTTAATTGATATTGTATATGAAATAGTAGATGCTAGAATACCTAGATCTTCTAAAATAAAAAATGTCTATGATTTAATAGGTAATAAACCTAAAATCCTTATTATGACTAAAAAAGATTTATGTGATATGAAGGTTACTAATTATTGGGTACAATACTATGAAAATTTAAATACTAAGGTATTATTACTAGATTTAAATGATCCTAATGAGTATAAAAAAATAATTGAATTAACACATGAAATGTTAGCTGATGAAATGAATAAAAGGGCTAATAAAGGGATTATTAATAAAGGAATAAGAGCTTTAGTTGTTGGTATACCTAATGTTGGTAAGAGTACATTAATCAATCGTTTAGCAGGTCGAAAAGTAGCAACTACTGGAAACAAACCAGGTATTACAAAAAGTATTAGTTGGTTAAAAACAGAAAGTGATATCTTACTTTTAGATACTCCAGGTATTTTATGGCAAAAATTTGATGAAGAAGAGGTAGCTCTTAACTTAGCTAGTATGTCTGCTATAAAAACGGAAGTACTAAATGTTGATGATGTAGCAGTACATATTATCAAAAAATTACATGATTATTATCCTGATATATTACTTGAAAGATATGGTATTAAAGATATTAGTGACTTTGTAGAAGTTTATGATATAATTGGTAAGAAAATCGGTGCATATAGAAATGGGGAAGCTGATTACGATCGAGTTAGTAATCGTGTTTTAAATGATATAAGAGAAGGCTATATTAAAGGAGTAACATTTGATAGAGGACTATGAAAAAGAGAATAGAAGAAGATTTACTAAAATATGAAAAAGATTTGTATAAAGAAAATATTACCTTAATAGCAGGTGTTGATGAAGTAGGACGTGGACCACTAGTTGGTCCCGTTGTTGCTACTAGCGTAATATTACCAGTTAATTATAAGTTAGAAGGGTTAACTGATTCTAAAAAATTAAGTGAGAAAAAAAGAGAGTTATTTTTTGATATTTTAAAGAAAGATGCTGTAAGTATTGGTATAGGTATAGTAGAAGCAGAAGTAATCGATGAAATAAATATTTATGAAGCAAGTCGTTTAGCAATGATTAAGGCAATTAATGATATGGATATAAAACCTGAACACATCCTAAGCGATGCTATGCCACTAGATATAGGAATATCAAATACACCTATTATTCATGGTGATGCTCTAAGTTTATCTATAGCAGCAGCTAGTGTTATAGCTAAAGTAACTAGAGATAGAATGATGATTGAGCTTGATAAAGAGTATCCAATGTATGGATTTAGTCGTCATAAGGGATATCCCACAAAAGAACATCTTGCAAATTTAGAAAAGTATGGTATATTAGATAATTATCGGAAGTCGTATAAGCCGGTTAGTAATATAATATATAGAGAAGGTAGTGGTAAGGTTGAACAAAATAAAGAAGTTGTTAATGAATAAATATATAAAAGTATTTATTTTAATGTTTATCCCATTACTATTATGTGAAATTATTTTTCGTATAGTAGGTAGTGTTGGTTTTGATTTATATTCTAGTATTAGAATAATTATAGGTTTAATAATAATAAGTTTAGTAGATAGTTTTCTATTATCTTTTTTAGGTAAAAAGGGACAAACTACATTTGTTATATTATTAAATCTATTAGTAAGTATATATACTTATTTACAATTAGGATTTAAATCATTTTTAGGAGTATATATATCTTTTGGTACATCTAGTCAATTACATGCAGTAGTTGATTATATAAAAGACTTTTTAAGTAGTTTTAAATGGACATATTATTTAGTATTTATACCTCTAGTATTATTAGTTTTATATTATATATTTATTGATAAGAAATTAAATATCGTAGAAGAAGAACAAACTGATAAAAAACTAAGTAAGAAGAAGCAAGAAGAATTAAAAGAACAACAAGAATTAGAACTAAAGAAGAAAAATAGAAAGTCTAGAATAATTATATTAGTTATTTTAATAATCTGTTTTGCTTTATATCATGGTTCTATTACATTAAAGTTTATGCAAAATAAATTACAATTAGTATCTAATAAAGAATTAATTCATAATCCTAGTAATCCAAGTATAGCTATAAAGCAATTTGGTGTTGCTACTTATGGAGTATTAGATATTAAAGCATTAATCTTTAAACCAGAAGAAGCTACTGCTAGTGCATCATTTACAAAAAAAGAAAAAGAGATTACTGATATGTCTAGAACTATTGATGATACTGTGTGGCAAGAAGTTATTGATAATGAAAATAATCAATTTTATAAGAATTTAAATAACTATTTTATTAATCAAGATATTACTGATAAAAATGATTATACAGGTATGTTTAAAGATAAAAACTTAATTGTTATTATGATGGAATCAGTAAATGATATATTTATTAATAAAGATTATTATCCTAACTTTTACAAATTATATTCAAAAGGATGGCATTGGGAAAATAATTTCTCACCAAGAAATAGTTGCTCTACTGGTAATAATGAATTAAGTGGTATGGTAAGTTTATATTCTATTTATAATACATGTACTGCTAATAAATATAAGAATAATAAATATTTTGAAAGTATGTTTAATTTATTTAATAATGAAGGTTATACTACAACATCTATGCATAATTATACTGAGGCTTATTATTATCGTAGAACTATTCATACCAATATGGGTAGTGGTAAATACTATGGTGTACAAGATTTAGGTATACCGTATAAAAATGAATATAAAAACTGGTCTAGTGATGAAGATTTCTTTAATAAAGTAATTGAAATACTAAATGGTTACGATAAAGATGAAAAATTTATGACATGGCTTACTACAGTATCTAGTCATCAACCATATGGTGTTGATTCTATCCAAGGAGATATGTATTTAGATTTATTTAAAGATACTGATTATCCAAAAGATTTACAAAGATATATGTCTAAATTAAAAATTCTAGATAATGCTATTGGAGTATTACTTGATGGATTAGAAGCTCAAGGCAGACTTGATGATACAGTAATAGTGTTATATGGTGATCATTATCCTTACGGAATAAAGAAAGATGTAATTAATGAAGTATTAGATTATGATACTAATATAGATAATGATAGTGAAAGAGTACCTTTTGTTATCTATAATAGTAAAATGAAAAAACAAACATTTGAAGAATATACATCTTATATAAATATTTTACCAACTATAGCAAATTTATTTGACTTAAATTATGATCCAAGATATTATGTAGGTACTGATCTTTTAAGTGGTGATTATGAATCGTTAGTAGTATTTGCTGATGGTTCTTGGAAAAATGAAGTGGCTTACTATGATTCTTCTAGTGGAGATGTTAAGTTCTATACTGATAAAACATATACTACAGAAGAGATTATGGATATAACTACTAGAGTTAGCTTAAAAGTCCAAATGAGTAATTTAGCTATATCTACTAATTATTTTGAACATTTAGATAATATGATTAAAGAATATAGTCAAAAAGAAGATGAAGAAGTAGAGGTAGAAGTAGAAGTTAAAGATAATAAAACTACTAAGAAATAGAAAGAAGTATCATATGAAAAATTCAGAAAAGTTTATAAAATTGCTTGAAAGTGGGAAGTACAAAAAGTATGGAGTTACTGCAACTGAGAGGATGAATGCAGTAAAAGATTATACTGCTATAGATGAACAAAAAGATTTGAAAAATTTTGAAAAGTTTATTAATTCCAGTGCTTATGATACCATTAAATTAGTACGTGTAAGAAAGTACAAATAGAAAGGTTATATTATATGAAAATAGTAACAGACAAAGAAGTATATGTTCAAAAAAATGATATTGCATATCTTAATTCAACTGATATAAGTATTCCAGTATCTATTTATCTTAAAACATTTGGAGAAAATGGTGGAATTATCAATGATAACAATAGATTTGAATTTGTAAAATTTGATGATAAAAATGAAATTGATTTTTTTAAAAATTTGGATTGGATAATTGATTATAATGAAATTAAAGATTTATCCATTGAACAATTAATTAATTTAGGTCAAAGTCTAACAGAAGATAAGAATAATAAAGCAAAAAAATTTAATGCAATGAGTGAAGAAGAAAAAGAAAAGCATATGGATATAGTAGATGACTGTGAATTATTAGATTTTAAGATATATTCCTTAAGAGATATTATTTGGTATAAACAAGGTGCTTTAGAATTTGCTATGCCAACTGAAGAAATAGTTAAAGAAGAACAACAAGGAAGTATTATTTCAAAAATAAAAAGACTATTATTAAAAAAATAATTATAACTGAATAGAAAGGAACTATTTATGAAGAAACTTGTAATTGTGGAATCTCCAGCTAAAAGTAAAACAATAGAGAAGTATTTAGGTAGTGATTTTAATGTAGTATCAAGTAAAGGTCATATTAGAGATTTAGCTACAACTGGTAAATTTGGTCTAGGGGTAGATGTTGATAATGACTTTAAACCAAACTATATTGCTATTAAGGGTAAAACTAAAGATATTAAAGCATTAAAAAAATTATCAGATGCATCTGATATGGTTTATTTAGCCACCGACCCTGACCGTGAAGGAGAAGCAATTAGTTGGCATCTTTATGATGAACTAGGTCTTAAAGATGATAAGTATAAAAGAGTAGTATTTAATGAAATAACTAAAAATGTAGTTGTAGATGCTATTAAACATCCAAGAGAAATAGATTATGATTTAGTTAAAAGTCAAGAAACTAGAAGAATACTAGATAGAATAATTGGTTTTAGATTAAGTAAATTAATGCGTAGTAAAACTGGAGGTAAGAGTGCTGGTAGAGTTCAAAGTGTAGCACTTAAACTAATAGTTGATAGAGAAAGAGAAATCGAAAGCTTTAATCCAGAAGAATATTGGACTATTACTGCTGATTTTATAGATTATAAATTTAAAGCTGATTTAGAAAAATACAAAACTAAAAAGTTAGAAATAAAAACGCAAGAAGAAGCAGATGAAATACTTAATAATTTAAGTAATGAATTCAAAATAGATGATATAACAATTAAAGATAAACAAAAGGCTAGTAAATTTCCTTTTAAAACATCAACATTACAACAAGTAGCATCTAATAAATTAAATTTTGCTTCATCTAAAACTATGCGAGTTGCCCAAAAATTATATGAAGGTGTAGATTTAGGCAGTGAGACAGTCGGTTTAATTACCTATATGCGTACTGATAGTGAGAGATTAAGTCCAGTATTTATTGATGAAACATTTAAGTATATAGAAGATGTTTATGGTAAAGATTATGTGGGTATAGTTAAGAAACCAAAGAAAAATGAAAATATGCAAGATGCCCATGAAGCTATTAGACCTACAAGTATTAATCGTACTCCTGAAAGTGTTAAGAAGTATTTATCTAGTGATGAGTATAAATTATACTCTCTAATATACTATCGTGCTTTAGCTTATTTAATGGCTCCTGCTGTTGCTAGTGCTACTACAATTATTTTAAATAACAATGATTACATGTTTAAAGCAACAGGTAGTGTAATTAAATTTGATGGTTATTTAAAAGTATATGCTAAATATGAAGATAGTACTGATACAGTATTACCTGATTTAAGTGATAAACAAAGTATTAGTACTGATAAAATAGACAAAGAACAACACTTTACTAAACCACCTGCTAGATTTACTGAAAGTTCTTTGATTAAAGAATTAGAAGCTTTAGGTATAGGTCGTCCTAGTACTTATGCTACTATTATGCAAACAATAAAAGATCGTGGTTATGTCATACTTGAAGAAAAGAAGTTTATTCCTACTGATATAGGTATTGAAACTACTGATAAATTGCAAGAGTTCTTTAGTAATATAGTTAATGTTGAATATACAGCTAATATGGAAAGTGATTTAGATAAAATAGCTGAAGAAAATATGGATAATATTAAAGTATTGAGAGATTTTTACGATGAATTTGAACCATTAGTAGAAAAGGCTTTTAAAGAAATGGAGAAAAAAGAAGCAGAATCTACTGGTGAAGTTTGTCCAGAATGTGGTAATGATTTAGTTATTCGTCAAGGTAAATTTGGCAAATTTACTGCTTGTAGCAACTATCCAGAATGTAAATATATTAAAAAAGAAGAAAGAAAAATTACTGAAATATGTGATTGTCCTAAATGTGGCGGTAAGATAGTAGAAAAGACTACTCGTAAAGGCAAAACATTTTATGGATGTAATAATTATCCAAAATGTGATTGTGCTTTATGGTATAAACCAACTGGAGAACTATGCCCAAATTGCAAGAGTTTATTGATGGAAAAAGGAAAACAAATAGTTTGTAGTAGTTGTGAATATACAAAATAATAAAAAATAATTGACTGATAGTATAATATATGATATATTGTGTTTACATTGAAGCAATTCAATTGTAAATGTTCTCGCTTACGGATGGTGCGAGTAATAAGAGATTCCGGTTTGTCAATGTTTCTCGCTTACGGATGGTGCGAGTAATAAGAGATTCCGGTAGGTAAATTAGTAGGAAGTTTTTATCATATTTGATTTGAAACTTCCTTTTTATTATTCAGGAGGATTTAATGAAAATAGAAACAGGATATTTATATCATATTAAATAAATTTATTCTTTACTGATATAGATAGAATAAAAAATCAAATGTTAGAAGAACTTAAAGTAATAGAATGAAACTAATGTAAATATTAGTTTTTTTTTTAGTTATCTTGCTATAATTTAAAAAATTTGTTATAGTTAAATAGTAATAATAGAGGAAGGTGTGTTTATGAAAAATAATAAAGTAAAATATTATATTTTAACTGTTTTATTATTGGCTATAGTAGTTTTAAGTAGTACATATGCATATTGGACTACAACTCAAACACAAGAAGATGAAAACGTAGTAGGAACAACATGTTTAAGTCTAGAATTCAAAGATACTGTAGTAGGTAAAACAGGTGTAAAACTATCTAGTACTTATCCAATAAGTGATGAAGAAGGAATGAACTTAGAAGGATATGAATTCACATTGACAAATAGATGTGATGGGTATATTGCATATACCGTAAACTTGGAAAGTTTAATTAATAACGATAGGTTACAACTATCAAGCATTAATGCTGTATTAGATGATGAACCAGTTGAATTATTATCAAATTATAATAATGGCATACAAATACTTGCTAATACAGTAGCAGATGATGCCAAGGCATTAACTAGCGGAGTATTATCACCAGTAGGAAGTGAAGGTTATACAATAACTTATAAGTTAAGACTATGGATTGATAAGTATGCTCCTACAAGTGAAATGAATAAAAGTTATAGCGGTAAAATAACTATAAGTGGAGAAAATGCTAATGAAAAATCATATCCATTGTATGAGATGGGAGATATCAATAAAGATGGAGAAGTTAATTCTGATGATTCATCTATATTATCTGGTATAATAGCTAGTCCAAGTTCTGCTTCTACAAGTCAAAAATCATTAGCAGATGTTAATGCTGATGGAGTAATTAATAGTAATGATAGTACTGCAGTAGAGAATTATATTTCTGGTAGTTCATCATCATTATATAAAAAAGGTGATGTAAATAATGATGGAGTAGTAGATCGTAGCGATGTATATGTTTTAAGAAAAAACTTAACTACTGCTAATCCATTAATTAAGGTACTTGGAGATATAGATTTAGATGGAGTATTAAGTACAAGTGACGTTATATACTTAGAAAGAGCATTAGCTACTACTTCATCATCTACTCCTGGTATGTCTTTACCTGCAATTGCAACAGATTATGTAATGAGTTTGAAAACCGCGGGAGATACTTCTCTTATTGATGACGGAACAACAGATCATAATGTAAGATATGTCGGAGCTAATCCTAATAACTATGTTTCATTTAATGGAGAATTATGGCGTATTATAGGGGTTATGAATAATGTTGCTGGTGGAACAACTAGTGTGGCTGGGCATTCTAGATTAAAAATTGCTAAAGCTGATTTATTATTAAATTATGCTTATTCTGCTACTCAAGCTACCGGGTACAATTATAATAACTGGGAACATAGTTCTACCAATGCTTATTTAAATGGAGCAGATTACTATGGAAATTTGTCTGATAAGAATTTAATAGATACTGCTACATATTATTTAGGAGGTTATAGTACTAAATCTAAATACGATAGTTATTACTCTAATATGCTACCACCAGAATGGTATGTTGCTGAAAGAAATACGTCTTATGTATATGAAGGCAATCCAGGTTCCTGGACAGGCAATATTGCTTTAATGTATCCAAGTGATTATGGCTATGCTTCAACTGGGGTAGTTTATGAAACTGCTTGTGTTGAACGTGACATTGCTCATTGGTCTCAAGAATGTCGTGATGAAGATTGGCTAGGCAATGCTGATCATTCACAATGGACTATAACACCATCTCGTATTGATGGAACAGCTGCAGCATTTATATATGATGATTCTAATTTGAGTTCAAAAACAGCATATTACTCATGGAATATTCGTCCAGTATTATATCTTGATTCAGAAGTTAAGATAGATGGTGGAGAAGGGACTTCTTTAAAACCTTATACATTATCAAAATAGAATAAATTAAAAGGACTATTTTAATAGTCCTTTTTTATCACTTCTTTACAAGCAGTACTATATGCTCTAATTAAACCTCCAGCACCTAATTTAATACCACCAAAATAACGTACTACCGCAATTAATCTATTGTTTAAATTATTCTTTTCTAAAATATTATAAATAGGAGATCCTGCAGTATTACTAGGCTCTTTATCATCACTTTTTTTAGCAGTAGAACCTACTTTATATGCATAAGGAATGTGTCTGGCTTTTTTATGCTCTTTTTTTAAGAATTCAATTATTCCTTTTGCTTCATCTTCGTTATCAATCTCATAATAATAAGCGATAAACCGTGATTTTTTTATTGTATATTCATATTCGTTTATAAGTTTCATTTAAAACACCTATTAAAATTATAACACAAAATGTGTATCATTTCTGATTATTTTTAATAAAATATAGAGTGTTTAAAAAAAGAAAAAATAAATTGCTTTTTAAATATATTTTTTATATAATGGTGAAGTGTCTTTAAAAAAGGGTGGTAATATGAAGCAAGTCGTAAATAACAAAAATTTGAAGATATTAGTAAGCTTACTCTTTATATTAGTAGTTGGATATATTTGTTATGTATCAATTAATACTAATGTTGAAATAGATAATAAAAGAGAAGATAATCATATTAATGAAATTAAAGATTATCATTACTTGGAAATAGAATCTAAAGATAGTCCGGTAGGTATAACAAGAGTATATGAATGGGATTTAAATAGTGATAGCGATTATGATAATACTATATCTTTTTATATTTCTCATAGTTATTTAAAAGCATATATTGATAAAGAACTAGTTTATACAATAAATGCTAGTTCTAATATAACAAGTACAGTAGGAAGCCATTATATTGTTATTCCTATTACTAAAAATGATAATGGTAAGAAAGTTAGATTAGAAATAACTCCTGTATATAAATCTTTATTGGATTGTAAGATAAATATTTATGAAGGTTCATATAAAAATATCTATATTAATGAATTAAAAGAAAGTTTAACTCAAATAATCATTAGTTATTCTGGTATAGCTTTAGGATTGTTACTATGCATTACAGCTTTAATATATTATATAAAGAAAAAGAAAACTAATGAATTAGAATATATCGGGTTATTTGCTATATTTATTGGTATATGGCGTATAACTGATATGAAGTATACTCATTTGTTGTATCCTAATTCAAGTGTATTGGTATCTTACTTATCTTTATTTAGTATGTTCTTAGCTCCAGTAGCACTTAATACTTATATAAAAAATAAAGTAAGTAATAGTAGTAGATTACTACTTAATATAAATACTTTAATGGTTTTAGCTTATCCAGTAATTATTATATTATTAGAATTATTTAAAATATCAGATGTTAGAAATAATTTATTTATATATCATTTAACTGTAATTATCTATATACTATTAATAAGCTTTGTAGTAATCAAAGATACAATAAAAAATAGAAAATTACGAACTACTAATTTATTATTAATAATACTATTTATTGGGGCATTAGTTGATGTTTTGATATATATATTTATGAATTCCAGTAATTATTCATTTAGTTTACTTATAGCACTAATATTTGATGTTACATTAATGGCTTATGAAACGATAAAAGAGTTACATCAACAATCTAGTATAGATGCATTAACCGGTCTATATAATAATAATCGTTGTAAAGAAATGATTAATAATCCTGATAAATTAACTAATGATATAGTATTAGCAGTAATAGATTTAAATGGTTTAAAAGAAGTAAATGATCAAAAAGGCCATGCTTTAGGTGATAAACTTATTGTAGATTTTTCTAATATTTTGTATAAATCAATTAGTAAAGATAGTTTTGTCGGTAGATGGGGTGGAGATGAATTTATAGTAATTTCACCTAATAGTGATAAAACTACGTTTAAAGAACAAATAAGTAATTTAAATAGAATTATTAAAAACTATAATGAGAGATCATCTGACATTAATATTAGTTATTCAATAGGTGTAACTTATTCTAAAGATTATGATAGTACAACTATGCGTGATTTATTCTTAAAAGCTGATAAATTAATGTATGTCGAAAAGAAAAAATACCATAATAAGTAGTTATTATGGTATTTATTGTTTGTCCTTTTTCTATATATTTGATAAGATAGATATTGAGGATGTATTACAATGAAAAAAATAATGTTTTATACTATGGGAATGACTAGCGGGGGAGCAGAAAAAGTTATTAGCGAGTTAGCTAATTATTTTATTAATTCTAATGATGTTCTATTAGTTACTAATCATAATAGTAAAAGCAATTATAAATTAGATAAAAGAATTAAATATCTAAATCTTGATAATAAAAATAAACTAGATGAAAAAATATATAAAAAGATTATAACTAAAATAAGTAGATATAGAACTAAAAGATTAAAAGAGATAATAGCTAAAGAAAGGCCAAAGTGCATAGTTGCATTTTTACCAGAACCAACTATTAGATTATTAAAACTAAGAAAAAAGTATCCTGATATTAAATTTATAGTATCTATACGTAATCATCCTACTAAAGAATTTAGATTTTTAAAATTCTTAAGAAATCATTATTATAAAATGGCTGATAAAATTGTAATACAAAGCAAGAGTTATAAAAAGTATTTACCAAAGTATTTATCTAAAAAGGTAGAAATTATACCAAATCCTATTAATAAAATAAAAGTTAGAAGTAATAAAAAAGAAAAGAAAATAGTTAATGCTGGAAGATTATGTAAACAAAAAAACCAAATGCTTTTATTAAAAGCCTTTAAAATGTTAAATGATAAAGATTACCATTTAGAAATATATGGAAATGGTAAATATAAGAAAAAATTAGATAAATATATAAAGAAGAATAATTTACAAAAAAGAGTATCTATTATTACAAATGAAAAAGAAATATATGATAAGATTAGTAATGCTTCATTATTTGTTTTATCTTCTAATTATGAGGGTATGCCTAATACTATCTTAGAATCGTTAGCTTTAAATATTCCGGTAGTATCTACTAGATCAACTGAAGTAATAGAGGAATTATTAGATAATAAATATATAGTTGAATGTAATAATCCAATAAAGTTAAAAGATAAAATAGAAGAAGTATTAAAGTCTAATTCATATGTAACTAAGAAACTATTTAATAGTGATGAAGTGTATCAAAAGTGGAATGATATTTTTAAATAATTAGGTGATTTAAATGAAAAAAAATATACTATTTATAATTGGAGATTTGAGAACAGGTGGAGCAGAGCGAGTAGTTAATAATCTATGTGAGAATTTAAAAGATAAATATAATATAACTTTAGTCTTAAGAGATGCTACTAAGCGTGATTATAACCCTCAAGTAAATATTGTTGAAATATCTGAATTAGTTTATTGTAAAAAAGGATTAATTGGTATTTATAAATTAAGAAAACTAAAAAAAGAACTAAAAATAGATACATCAATAAGTTTTATGCTTAAATATAATATATTTAATTATTTATCTAAATATCATGATAAAGTGATTGTTTCTGTTCGTAATTACATTTCTGCTAATAATGAAATATATTCAAAAAAATTATTAAAGTTATATAAAAGAATAATAAAAAGAGTAGATTTAATAGTTAATGTTTCAGAAGATGTTATGCAAGATCAAATAGATAATTTTAATTCGAATATTAATAAAAATATAGTAATTCCTAATTTCTGCGATTTAGATTATATTGATAAACAAAAAGTTAAGAAAATACCTATTAAATATCAAAAGATATTTAATAATAAAACTATTATTTGTCCCGGTAGATACTCTTTTCAAAAAGGTCAATGGCACTTAATAAGAGCTTTTAAAAAGGTTGTAGAATATGATAATGAAGCTCATCTTATATTGGTTGGTAGAGGTAAACTTAAAGAGTATTATCAAAGTCTAGTTAAAGATTTAAATCTAGAAAAGAATATTTTTATTCTTGAACATATGAATAATATATATCCTTATATTTATAACTCTCAAATATTTATTTTAAACTCTTTTTACGAAGGCATGCCTAATGTCTTATTAGAAGCACTTTCTTGTGAAGTGCCTTGTATTGCAACAAACTCTCCAGGTGGTTCGAAAGAAATACTAGTTTCTAAAAGTAATGATAGTATTGATATTCACTTAGGAGAATACGGAATACTGATTCCGCCTTGTAATAGAGTTATGTATTCTGCTAGTGATGAATTAACAAAAGAAGAAAAAATAATTGCTGAAGCAATCATATTGCTTTTGAAAGATAAAAATTTATATAATAAGTATAAAAAGAAGTCAAGAAAGCGTGCTACGGATTATAGTAAAGAAAAAGTTTTAAAAATGTGGGAAGATATTATATAATAATGTATGAAGGAGAATAGGTAGTATGAAACAAAAGAAGATATTATTTGTTGCTAATACGGATATGCATATTGAACTATGTTATTTACCATATATTGCTTATTTAAAAAAACAAGGGTATATTGTTCATGTTGCAACTAATACAAACAAGATATGGCCTAATTGTGACAAAAAAATATCTATTCCAATTCATCGTACTCCTTTTAAGTTAGACAATATTAAAGCTATAACTAAATTAAAAAAAGTAATTAGAGAAGAACAATATGATTTTATTTCTACTAGTACTCCAATGGGAGCGGTTATTACTCGTTTCGCTGCTAAAAAAATGAAGAAGAAAAATTTAGTTAAAATATTATATACTGCTCATGGCTTTCATTTCTTTAAAGGTGCTCCAATTATTAATTATATACTGTATTATCCTATTGAAAAGTATTTATCTAAATACACTGATATATTAGTTACTATAAATAATGAAGATTATCAATTTAGTAAGAAACATTTTAAAATAGATACTAGATTAATTAATGGTATAGGTTATCATCAAGATAGATTTAATAATACGTTAAATATAAATCAAAAGAAAACTGTAAGAAAACAATTAGGTATTAATAATAAAGATTATGTAATTATTTATATTGCTGAAATATCTAAAAGAAAAAGACAAGAATATTTAGTTAAGGCACTTTCTAAAATGAATTTAGATAATATTAAAGTCTTATTAGTTGGAGGAGACATCCTAAATAAAAAGATTGATAATATGATTGAGAAATTAAATCTAAATAATAGTATTAAAATACTAGGATTTAGATCTGATGTTTCAAAGCTATTAGATATATCTGATTTAGTATTATCAGTAAGTCGCCAAGAGGGGTTGCCACTTAATATAATGGAAGCAATGGCTAAGCAAAAAACAATTGTTGTAACTGATTGTAGAGGTAATAGAGATTTAATTAAAAATAATTATAATGGAATAATTGTTCCTATTAATGATGACAAGTATTTAATTAATACAATCGAAGAGTTAAAAAGTAATAAAGCATTATCAAATAAATTAGGAACAAATAATAAAGGGTTAGTAGATAAATATGAAATAAATAATATACTACCTGAATATACAAAGATTTATGAGGAATTATTAAATGAAGAAAACAATAACTAATTTAAGAAAAACAAAATACTTTTTTGATAATTGTTGGAAAGATATAATACTAATATTTATGATGGGGGTTGTAATAAATATACTTATTAATGTAATACCAAGTGTAAATGGTAATTTAATTAATAAAATATTATCATCTAGTTTTAAGGTAACTTTAATAATTGCACTAGTTGGAGGTTTCCTTCAAATATTAAATACAGTATTAAATTTAAAATCAAGTAAAATGTTTTTAAACTTGAAGAAAAATGTAACATTAAATATAAAACATAAAGTATTAAAAAAGATACTTAATTTAAACATGTCTTATTTTGATAAAAATACTAAAGGAGCACTACTTGGTAAATTAAATAAAGATAGTAAGAATATAGTTTCTTTTTTAAATAATACTAAAGATAGTTTACTTGCAGCTATTAGTAATATAATTACATTAGTATATATATTATATTTAAATTATATAATTGGTATTTATTATATTATAGCTAATACTATAATAGTATTTATAAGATATCATTTTATTAAAAAGAGTAATGTATATTTAACTAAAAATATTGAAATAAAAGATCAAAATGCTGCTTTTATGGGTGAAATTATTAGAGGAGCAAAAGATGTTAAAGTTTTAAAATTAAAGAGTAACTTTGAAAATAAAAATGTTAATAATTTTACTGAGGAAGAAACATATGAATTTAAAAGTAATTATTATTTAGAAGTAGGAGATAAAATATGTCATTTCTTAGAATCGGTATTTTATGGCTTAATGATAATAATAAGTATCTTTTTAATAAAAGCTGGTTTAATGGAAAAATCTAAATTTATTATAATATTTATGTATAAAAGTACAGTATTTAATTTTTCTAATAAGTTGTCTTCTTTAATTAAGTATTTATCATATTTTAATATTTCCTGTGATCGAATATTTAGTATATTAGAAACTAATAGTGAAGAATTTGGGGTAAAATCATTAAATAATTATAAAGGGAACATTGAATTTAAAAATATATCTTTTGGTTATAACGATGAAATTTTATTAAAAGATATTTCTTTTAAAATAAAACCTAATACATTTAATATTATTACTGGTCCCAATGGAACAGGTAAAACTACTATATTTAACTTAATTACTAAAATGTATACACCGAATAAAGGTAAAATATTACTCGATAATATAGATATTAATACTTTATCAGAAGAAAGTATTAGAACTAATATTTCATTAGTTACACAACAACCATATGTTTTTAATATGAGTATTAAAGAAAACTTAAGCATAATAAATGAAGATTTTGAAAAGATTAAAAAAGTATGTGAATTAGTAGGGTTAAAAGAAAAGATTGAATCATTAGAAGATGGTTATGATACTATTGTTGGAACAGATGGTAGATTACTAAGTGGAGGAGAAAAGCAAAGACTTGCTATAGCTAGAGTATTACTTTCTGATACTAAGGTTATATTATTTGATGAAATAACAAATAATATTGATCAGTATAATAAACAAATAATAATTGATTTAATTAATACTTTAAAAAAGGATTATACAATTATAATGATTACACATGATATGGATTTAACCAAAAATGCTGATCATATATATACTATAGCTAATCATAAAATAAAAGAGGTATAATAATGATTGATATAACAGCTATTAAAGATAAAAAGAATATAAATGTATATATTAATAAAAAGTTAGTTAAATATAAAGATAATTATTGTTATTGCTATGGTAATATTTATAATTATAATAAAGATGATTTAATTAATTTATATGAAAAATATGGAACATCATTATTTGATAAATTGAATGGCGAATATTTTATTATCATGGTATATAAGAATAAGTTAATATGTGTTAGAGATAGATTAGGATCTAAATTATTATATTATTCGAATATAGACAATAAATTAATTGTATCTAATTCTTTAAATTATTTTATTAATAATTATAAAGATAAATTAACTATTAATAAACAAACAGTAGCTAATTATTTAAACTATAATTATATAAATGAACCATTAACTATTTTTAATGAAGTAAAAAAAATAGAAAGTGGTTGTTATTTAGTTAATAATAAGAGTTATAGGTATTACGATTTAATAGAAGAATTTAAAAATAATAAAAATACTACAAGAGATTATAATGAATGTGAAAAAGTAGTAGAGGATAGTTTAATAGATGCTACTAAACTAAGAATAAAAGGTAAAAAAAACATAGGAATATACTTCTCTAGTGGAGTAGATTCAACATTAATTACTAGCATAGTTATGAAATACAAATTGGATGACCAAATTGTAAATACTTATACAATAGGATACAAAGATAGTAGTAAAGATGAATCTACTCATGCGGAAAAATTTAGTAAATATTTAAATACTAATCATCATACATTTTATTTTACAAAAGAAGATGTTAAAAATGTAGTAGAAAAGATAGTTGATATATATAGTGAACCTCTATCAGATTATTCAATTATTCCGATGACATTTTTAAATTCTAAAGTTAATGATAGTGATATCATTTTAAGTGGGGATGGCTCAGACCAGATGTTTTGCGGTTCTAATTTATATCATCATAAATATTTTAGCTTTATGTATCGCTTACTAAAGAAGGATAAAACCTATACGCCTTATAATCCTAAGTTATATTATGTTAAACAATTTATGGGAATTGAACCGGAATATTATGATAAATATCGTCATTTAAAATATAATAAACGTTTATGTTATATGTTATATGATATTAAGTGTTTTTTATCTAATAGATTACTACCTAAAGTTAGCTTGCCAGCTATGTATTATGATAATAATATAGCTCATCCATTTTGTGATATAAATGTATTAGATTATTCTTTAAAAATTAATCAAAAATATAAATATTATAAAAAAGAAAAGAAATATATCATTAAAAATGTATTATATAAGTATATAGATAAAGAAGAATTTGATGCGACTAAAAAAGGATTTGGTATTCCTTTAAAAGAGTGGTTAAACGATATATTTTTAAGTGATATTGAAAAACTTTCTACTAAAGAGTTCTTAGAAAAACAAAATATATTTAAATATGATATAGTAAATACATATATAAATAATTTAAAGAATGACTTATTAAATAATAATGAATTATATATTTTATTTTCTTACTATATTTTTCAATTATGGTATAGTAAGTATATGTTGTAGGTGATGAAATGAAAGATATACTAGGTAATTTTAATTTAAATAATAAAATAATTAAAGTTAATAATAGAAAAGTAAATTATAATAATCTATTTGTATATATTAAAGGTACTATATTTAATGTAAATAGTAATATAGAAGAATATATTAGAGATTCTTATATTACTAAAGGAATAGAGTTTATTAAAGAATTGGATGGTAATTTTGCTATAGTTATATATGATAAAGATAAAGATGAATTATATTTAATTAAAGATAAACTTGGTACAACTTTCTTATATTATTATTATAATGATAATGAATTAATATTCTCTACATCATTAAGGCAAATAATTAATAGCAAGAACTTTACAAAGGAGATAGATAAACAAGTATTAAGTAACTTTTTAGGATATACATATATTTATGAACCATATACCATATTTAAAAATACTTTTAAAGTAAAGAAAGGTTCATATATTAAGTATTCTAATAACAATTTAGAAGAAAATATTTATTTTGATTTATATAAGTTTTTTAAAGAAAATAATAAAAAGTTAAATACTGATGATGATACTTTAATAGAAGAATTTACTAATCTTTTTACTAATTCTTTAAAGAAGATAGGTAATAAAAATAGTAATATTGGGGTATTTTTAAGTAGTGGTACCGATTCTTCTCTTCTTACTAAATTATCAAAAGATTTATATAATAATGTAAATACTTATACTGCTAACTTTGAAGATGGGAATAAAGAATCTGTATATTCTAAAAGAATAGCTAAATATATTGGGGTAAGTAATAAAAGTTATGAAGTAAAGAAGAAAGATTTAGTAGGACTTATGAATATCATAAGAGAGGTTTATGATGAACCATTTGCTGATCCATCAATATTACCAAGTACTTATCTATTTAGTCATATAAAAGATAAAAATGATTTTATTATTACTGGTGATAGTTGTGATGCCATGTTTGCTAATTCTAGTATGTATAATATTTATGGTATAAATCATTTTAAACAAATATCTAAAAAACTGGTTAATATTAGATGTAAAAAAAGAGTATATCATAATTATAGTGAATATGCGCAAGTTAATATTTTAGCTAGATTTAATTTTTCTGACAAAATAGTAGGGGTAAGAGGTAAATGTAAAAAAGTAAAAAAAGTAGATAGTAAAGTTAGGAATATAATTCTTTTTGATTTACTAAATACTGTTACTGAAAAATTTAAAGTAAAAACAACTTCGTTAGCTAATTATTATGGAATAAAAAATTATACTCCTTATTTTGATATCGATATATTAAAAAAGACATTTGAAATAAATATTAATAAAATGCATCGTAATAACAAAGGTAAATATATATTTAATAAAATATTATATAATAATATTCCTGAAAAATATTTTTCAGAATACAAAAAGAAAGGATTTGGAATACCAACTAATATTTGGTGCAAAGATGTATTTGTTAGTGAAGCTAGAAAACTAAGTACTAAAGAATTTATAGATAAACAAGGATTATTTATCTATGATGAATTAATTAGTTTGTTTAATGATTTTGAACAAGAACCAAATTATAATAAAGCCCTAGTTATATGGAATTATTATGTCTTTCAAAATTGGTATAAAGGAGTGTTTAAATGAAAAAAATAATTAAACCAACTTCTTTTTACCTTTTAGTATTATTAATTATATTTTTTAATGTATCTTCTACTTTAAAATGCATATTTGATTTTAGTAGTTTATATATTTCTATAGGCATAATAACATTTGGTATTATTTCATTAATACTATATATCTTAAATAAGATAATATATAAGAATAAATCTAATTATATATTAATTATTCTTTTATCATTATTTGCTCTTATATCATATGTATTTGCTTATAACAAAACAGTAGCATTAATAGGTTCTAATGGTAGATTCGAAGGTTTATTAATGTTATTATCCTATTATTCAATATACTTACTATCAACTACTTTAGATAAAGATAAACAACATAAAATATTATCATTAGTATTATTCTTTGGATTCTATCAAATAATACTTGGTACAATTCAAATATTAAGAATAGAGAATATATTTGGGTATGATCGTAGTTACAATTGGAGTGCTCACTATAAATTTGCTAGTGGGACATTTGCTAATCCTAATTTTTATTCAACTTATATCTTAATGTGTTTATCATATTCTTTTGGTAATTTGCTATTAAATAAAAAAGAAAAAATAAAGTATTTAATATATACATTTATTTTTGGGTATGGCCTAGTTATAGGTAATACTCAAAGTTGTTTATTAGCATTTATCTTATTATTAATTTATACATTTATTAAAAGAATAAATAAGAATAATTATAAAAAAGTATTAGCTAGTTCTGTAATATTTATAGTTATTATTTTAATATTTAATACCTTTGTTAATAATAGAATTACCTATACTATAAAAAAAGATATTACTAGTTTAACTAATATAAATAGCAAAGAGAAAATTGAAAGTTTAGGCAATGGTAGAGTATATGTATGGGAACATAGTCTAAAACAAGCTAATATCCTTACAGGTATTGGTATAGATAATTTTTCTTTTATTAATAATGGTTCTTATATCTGTTATTTAATTAATGATGAATATGAATGTTTTGATAAAGCTCATAATGAATATTTACAAATATTTATTACTGAAGGTATATTTGCTTTAATAACATATCTATTATTAATTAGATTAACTATTAGAAAGAATAGAAATATTGTAAATAGTCATCATTATGGCATATATCTAGCATTTATAACTTATTTAATTCAAGCATTCTTTAATATAAGTGTTATTTTAGTCGCTCCAATTTATTGGATAATACTAGGGTTTTTAAATGATAATAACAATAGAAAAGAAAAGAAGAATATATTACTATTAATTGGATATTTAACTAATGGAGGAGCAGAACATTCAATTATTAAGTTAGCTAACGAATTAAAGAAAAAACATAATGTCTATTTAGTAGTAGTTAGTAAAGAAAATCAAGATTATGAAAGTGATGTACCAATAATTGAAATAAATGAATTGGGTAGTAGAAAACATCGCTATAAAGGGATTAGAAAATTAAGAAAAATAAAGAAAAAGTATGATATTGATGTATCTATTAGTTATACTACTGTATTTAACTTTTATAATGTGATTACTAAATATAAAGATAAAACTATTATATCTATTAGAAATCATTTATCTACTAAACAAGAAGGAGAAATACCTACTAGATTACATAAAATATCTATTAGATTATGTAATACTATAGTATGTTGTAGTAATAGTGTTAAAGATGATCAAATAGTTAATTATCATGCTAATCCTAAAAAGATAAGAGTAATTACTAATTTTTGTGACCCAAAAGTTATTGAAGAAAAAACAAAAGAACCTTTTGATAAAGAGCTATTAAAAAAAGATTTAATAGTAGCAGTAGCAAGATTAGTTCCTCATAAAGGACATAATCATGTTATTAAAGCTATGTCTTTAGTAATTAAGAAGAATAAAAATGCTCATTTACTTATATTAGGTAAAGGTAAAGAATTAGATAATTTAAAAGAATTAGTAAAGCAAAAAAGATTAGAAAAATATGTTACATTTGGTGGATTTACAACTAACCCATATAAATATCTAAATAAAGCTAAAGCTTTTGTTTTAGCTAGTGATTATGAAGGATTTCCTAATGCTTTGATTGAAGCAATGTTTTGTGGTACGCCAGTTATTGCTACTGATGCTCCAGGTGGCTCTGGTGAAATAATAGATAGTGAATATGGTATATTAATCCCAAGTTTTATAAATGAACATAATATTAATGATATTACTGATAATGAAAGATTATTAGCAGAGCATCTTATTAATTTAACTACTGATAAAAAGCTATATAATCATTATCATCAAAAATCATTAGAAAGAAGTAATGAGTATACTAAAGATAAAATAATGAAAGATTGGTATAAAGTAATAGATGAGTAAAACTATTACTTTTTTTCTTTACATTTATTTAAATTATATACTTGTATTACAAATAAAAATATTTTATAATTAATTTAGGATAGAAGTAAATAATAGTAGGAGCGCTCAGATATGAATAATCGTAAAAAAATAATAATTTGTTTAGTAGCAATACTTATATTAGGAGTATTAGGAACTACTTATGCTTTATGGCAAGTAAATAAGAATATAGATGAACAAGATGAAGTAGCAGCAGCATGTATTAACTTAGCTATAGAAAATGAAAGTGATGATATAGTACTTGCTAATGAAGTACCAACTCCTGATGATGTTGGTATAAATAAGTCTGGTTATAAATTCACTATTCATAATGATTGTACTAGTACAGTTAGATATAATATTAATTTAGAAAGCTTAAGTGAAATAGCAAGTGAAAATAGAGCGGATATTAATCATATTAAAGTAGCTTTATATTCAGATGATGCTTTAATAGACAAAGATATAGTAGGATTCTTTCCAGAAGGTGATTCTAACTTAGAATCAGGTGAAGCTTATGATACTAGAATATTATCTACTGAGTATTTAGCAGCAGGAGAAAGTAAAAACTATGAACTTAAATTGTGGCTAAATAATAGTGCTCCTAATAGTGAACAAGGTAAACTATATAATAGTAAAGTAACGGTATATGGTGTTGCAACTAATAAAGAATTATTTACTACTTATTTAACTAAACTAGCTAAAAAAGATAAAACTAATTTAAGATATGATGAAACAGTAGATAATAACCTACGTTTTATTGGTAGAGACCCTAATAACTATATTTGGTTTAATAATGAGTTATGGCGTATTATAGGTGTTATGAATAACATAGATGATGGTACAGGTAATAAAGAAAGTAGAGTAAAAATTATTAGAGCTGATAGTATAGGCGGTTATCAATGGGCTTCTAACAATAAAAATAATTGGGCAACAGCCACATTAAATACTTATTTAAATGGGGATTATTATAATAGTTTAAATAACAAAGATTACATAGCTGATGCAGTTTATAACTTGGGAAGCTATAGAACAGATTTGACTGCAAGTGGCTTTTATACGGCTGAGCGAGGTACTGATATATATAGTGGTAATCCAACTACATGGACTGGCAAAATAGGTTTGATGTATCCGAGTGATTATGGTTTTTCAACAACTGGATTAAAGCTTGCTTCAAGTGATGGACTTGAATATGGTAGTGATTTATCTGATTGCTTAAAAATCGGGTTAAAATCTTGGAGTACAACGCAAGGCGTTGACTATAGTAATAAGAATTTTTGCCCTAATGGTAGTTGGATATTTAATAGTTCTTATAATCAATGGACAATGACACCGCGTGCTGATGGTGCGAGCTATGTGACTCGTGTGGGCACTAGCGGCAGTGTCAGCTACAACGACACGGGTAACGGTTTTGGCGTGCGGCCAGTCCTTTATCTGAAGTCCTCAGTAGTAGTAGCTGATGGCAACGGTACAAAAAGTAATCCATATAAAATTAAAACAGAGACTCCAATTAAAAATGGAAATGCAACTAGATATATAAAATCTTTATATAACAATGGTGATACCAGTTTAGTATATGATGGAACAAGCGATAATAACTTAAGATATGTAGGCAGAAATCCTAAAAACTATGTATCATTTAATGGTGAATTATGGCGTATAATAGGTGTTATGAATAACGTAGATGGTGGTACTGCTTCAGGAGATAAAGCTACTAGAGTAAAAATAATAAGAAATGATAGTTTAGGTGATATATCATGGGATAGAAAACGTTTAGCGGGAGATAATTCATGTGGAACATCAACTGATACATCAGTTATCTCATATAATAACAACTGGGAAACAGCAAGTGTAAACACATTACTAAATACTGCATATTTAAATAGAACAACATCAACTACATATAATTATATAAATAATAGTTGGCAATATGCTGATTATAGTAGTAATGGTTTAAGTGAAGCTAGCAGAAACCTATTAGAAGAAGCTACTTACTATTTAGGAGGATATTCTGTTACTTCATCAGCTAGCAATTATTATCTATACGCAACAGCTAATACTTGGTACTCTACTATAGAAAGAGGTAGTGCAGTATATAGTGGTAATCCAACCAGCTGGACAGGAGTAGTAGCTCTTATGTACCCAAGTGATTATGCATTTGCAACAGCTGGAGGAACTACTACAAACAGAAGTGCATGTATGGCTAAAGAATTATATAATTGGGGTGCTACTTATGTGAGAGATTGTAGAAGTGGCGATTGGCTATATAATAGTTCAATATCCCAATGGACAATAACTTCGCGTGCTGATAATGCGTACTATGTGGCTTATGTGTACACTGGTGGCAGTGTCTACAGTGGCAGCACGTCCCTTGCTTTCGGTCTTCGCCCAGTCCTATATCTAAAGTCAACGACGAAGATTATGAGCGGTCAAGGAACAAGTGCACAACCATATCAATTAGGGGTGTAATATATACGTGCCGCTGCGGGGCGGCGTCGCGCCGGCACTTTTTCAAAACTCAATAGAAAGGAATTAGAAGTATGAATTCTAAATCTAAAAAAATAATAGTATTAATAGTTATAGTTACAATTATAATAATATCACTAGGTTCTACATATGCTGTGTGGAGTACAAAAACTAAACAAACTAATAAGAATATAGCAGCTATGTCATGTTTAGATATCACTTACACCGATGAATCTAGTGGCATTACTTTAAATGATGCTATTCCTATAATTGATAGCGAAAGTGAGTTTCTACCTGGTTATACATTTAGTATAGTTAATAATTGTGAAACTGCTGTTAAATATGAAGTTAATTTAGAAAGTCTAAATATAGATGGTTTACCCTCTTCTGACTATTTTGACATTAACTATATGAATGTTAGTATTGACAATGATAAGGTTGGATTACTAGGTACGCTTGATAAAACTACTTCTTTATTAAATAATAATGTAAGTTATGACTCAAGAAAAATATATACAGGAATATTAGATCCAGCAAATAAAAATATTAATAAAACACACACAATAAAAATATGGCTGGATGAAACAACGCCAAAGAGTGAAATAGGTAAAACTTGGCAAGGGAAGGTAACATTGAATGGTAGTGTTATGCTAGATTATGTTGGTGAAAATGCTACAGCATATATTACAAAACTTTATAATAACAAGAATTCTGAATTAGAATATGATAATACAAGTGATAATAATTTAAGATATGTAGGGAAAAATCCTAATAATTATGTATTATTTAATGATGAGTTATGGCGTATTATTGGTGTAATGAACAATATAGATGGTGGCGAGTCAAGCGGAGAAAATGCTACTAGAGTTAAACTTATCGGTCCTAATTTACTATACGTAGCTTATGATTCTAAATGTGTAGAAAAAGAGGGTGGTTGTTTAGCACCTGACTTTGATTATTCAAACAATTGGGCACAATCAACACTTGCAAATTTATTAAATGATGCATATTTATTTAATAAAAAATCTGGTGTTCAACGTGGTTCTGCTGCATACTATTTATATGCTTCTTCAATTAGTTATCCGTCCAGTTCTCAATATCCGTGGTATTATTATGATTTTACATCTAAAGGAATTAAAGAAGAAAGTAGAAATATTATAGAGCCTGCTACTTATTATTTAGGGGCTCCTATTACTCAAGATGAAAACACTGCAGCTGCACGAGATTTTTATGTTGCTGAAAGAACAAATAAAGGAGAAAATAATGATTTAACATGGACTGGTATAATAGCATTAATGTATCCAAGTGATTATGGATTTGCGTCTAATGCCACTGTATCTGGCAATCGTTGCACTGATATAGCTTTGTATGAATGGAAAAACAAAAAGGATTGTACATGGGATTCAAATTGGCTTGATGATAGTATTTCTCATACATTAACACCTAGAAGTACAGGTTATAGCGATAATTTTGTTATTGAGGGAGACTCTTATATATTCCCAATATCAGCTTATTATGAAATGGGAGTGTTACCAGTACTTTATCTTAAATCTTCAGTAGAAATCTTAAGTGGAGAAGGAACAAAAAATAATCCATATACATTAAGAATTTAATTAAAAAGGAGAAAGTTGTATGCAAGATAATAAAAAGAAACTTACAATATCAATAATAGTATTATTACTTATTGTTTTAGTAGCAGGTATTACTTATGCTTTATGGAATACTAGTGATAGTCAAAATGGTACTAATAGTATAGTAGCAGCTAACTGTTTAGATTATAATATAGAAACTTTAACAGAAGAAATAGATTTTTCTAATCTAGTACCAGTTAGTGATACTGATGGTAATAGTACTGAAGGACATACATTTACTATTGAAAATACATGTGATAATTTACTTAATTATGATATTAATATTGAAGGATTAGATAGTGTATCATCAGCTAATCGACTTAATCTGCAATATATTAAAGTATCGATAGATGGAGTAATATATGGTAATTTAGCAAGTTTAAATACTACTGATTCAGTATTAGATAGTAGTGTAGGCACTGCTTATGATACAAGAAAGATAGTTACTAAAGTATTACATCCGTTAGATACTAATGAACATACTATTAGATTATGGTTAGATGAGAATACTCCACAAACTATGGTAAATAAACAATATAAAGGTGTAATTAGTATTAGTGCTTCTTATTATAATGCAGGATCTACTACTGCAGTAGATTACATAACAGCATTAAAAACTAATGGAGATACATCACTTTTATATGATGAAACTACTGACAACAACTTAAGATATGTCGGAGCTAATCCTGATAATTATGTATGGTTTAATGATGAACTATGGCGTATTATAGGTGTTATGAATAACGTAGATGGTGGTACTGTGAGTGGTAATGCTGCAACTAGAGTAAAAATAATAAAAGCTGATGAATTAGGTGATATCTATTGGGATGCTGAATGTGATTTACAAGGGAATGGAACATGTAGCGAAGGAGATTATTACAATAATTGGAATGAAGCAACATTAAAAACACTTCTTAATTCTGCATATTTAAATAGAACAGTATCAACAGAATTCAATTATGGAAAATTAAGAGGACAAGCAAATGTTGGTTGGAATAAATTTGATTTAACTAATATTGGTATTAGAAGTTATGATAAAAGCTTAGCTGAAGCTGCAACTTACTATTTAGGTGGACCACAAGAAGATGATAGTGCAGAGTATTATTATGAAACAATGACAGCAAATGATTACTATAGTGCTGAGAGAAGTAGCAATGTCTACAGTGGTAATCCAACTAGTTGGACAGGAGTAGTAGCTCTTATGTACCCAAGTGATTATGGTTATGCAACAGCTGGAGAAACTACTACAAACAGAACTGCGTGTATGGCTAAAGAATTATATAATTGGGATAGTAATGATGTAAGTGATTGCAAAAATAACGACTGGTTATTAGATAGCAGTTATTATCAATGGACAATAACTCCAAGCGCCTCTGGCTCTGACTATGCGGTTTCTGTGGGCACCGACGGATATGTCAGCCTCGACGACAACGTGGACAACGTTTATCGCGTGCGTCCAGTTCTTTATCTGAAATCCACAGTTAAAATAGCTGGTGGTTCTGGTACTACAACTGATCCTTACATTATATATTAGATAAGATATTAATAATATCTTATTTTTTTATTATTTTGTAGTATAATACATGTAGTGGGTGAAATATTATGTTTAATGAAAAGTTAAAGTTAGTACCGCATTTACCTGGTTCATATCAAATGCGGAATAAAGATAATAAGATAATATATGTAGGTAAAGCTAAAGATTTACATCGAAGAGTATCATCTTATTTTAATAGAGTACATACTGGTAAAACTGCTAAGATGGTTAGTGAAGTAGCTGATTTTACTTATATAATAGCTAATACAGAAACTGAAGCTTTTGTCCTTGAGTTAAACTTAATCAAAGAATATAATCCTAAATATAATATTTTACTTAAAGATGATAAGAGTTATCCTTATATTGAATATATAGCTAAACCATATCCAAGGTTAAAGGTATCAAGATACTTACAAATAAAGAAAAAAGACCATAAGCAGTTATTTGGGCCTTACCCTAATGCTTATGCTGCTAGAAGAATAGTTAATTTAATTAATCGTTTATATCCGTTAAAAAAGTGTGAAAACTTAGGTAAGAGTTTATGTCTTTATTATCATATTGGGGAATGTTTAGGTTACTGTGAAAAGAATATTGATCAAGATAAAGTAAATGAAATGGAAAATGATATCTTATCTTTCTTAAGAGGTAATGATAGTATCCTAAAGAATAAGATAATGGATAAAATTAATGAATATAGTAATAGTTTAAATTTTGAACTAGCCCAAGAGCTAAAAGAAGAATTACAATATATTAATTATATATTAGATAAACAAAAAGTAGAATTAACTGATCTTGTTAATCGTGATGTAATTGGCTACTACTATGATAAAGGATTTATTAGTATTGAAATATTCTTCTTACGTAATGGTAAACTAATAGGCAGCCATAATGATATATTTCCTTTAGTAGGTGAAGTTAAAGATGAACTTGATTACTACATAATGAATTTTTATAATACGCATGAACATCCGAAAGAAATATTAATACCAGATAGTATTGATGCTAGTGTATTAAGTGAACTGTTAGAAATTAAGTTTAATATACCAATAAGAGGTCAAAAGAAAAAGCTACTTGACATGGTTAATCTAAATGCTAAAAACAATCTAAATAACAAATTAGAATTAGTATTAAAAGATGAAGAAAAGACAGTTAATGCTAATGAAGAATTAAAAGAAATACTAGGATTAGATATCTTAGATCGAATAGATTTATTTGATAACTCTAATCTATTTGGTAATTATGCTGTTAGTGGAATGGTTGTATATAAAAGTGGCAAACCTGCTAAGAATGAATATCGTAAGTATAAAGTAACTGTTGATAAAAATGATGATTTTAATACCATGAAAGAAGTAATTTATCGTAGATACTATCGTGCTTTAGTAGATAAAACGGAAATGCCTGATTTAATTATAGTTGATGGTGGTATTAACCAAATAAATGCTTGTAAACTATCACTAGAAGAGTTGAATCTTAATATTAAAGTATGTGGGTTAAGAAAGAATGATAAGCACCGTACTAATGACTTATTAGATGGTGATACATATAATGAAATTAAAATAGATCGAGATAGTAATGTATTTCATTATTTAACTAGAATGCAAGATGAAGTCCATAGATACACTATTAATTATCATAGACAAATTAGAAGTAAGGGTTCTATAGCTAGTATACTAGATGAAATAGATGGAATAGGCCCCGCTAGAAAGAAAGAATTAATTAAACAGTTTGGTAGTGTAGTTAAAATGAAGGAAGCAAGTATAGAAGATTTAACTAAGATAATACCTGAACAAGTTGCTATTAATTTAAAAAATTATTTAGATAATATGAAAAAATAGTATAGATACTTTAATTAGTATCTATTTTTTTTGCGTTTTACTCTAATTCGACAAAGTTCTACATGGGTGTTGTGTTATAGTGTTTTTGGGTGGAAAATTCAAAAAAAAGGAGGTGAAAAAATAACAACAACTGCAGTTAAAGAAATAATTTCTGATTCTGATTATAAGTGGTATACAGCTCGTAGTGATAAAGCTTTTAAAACTATTATGCTTGATGAAAAAAATAAAAATTTATTAAAATCTTTATTAGAGTTTATATTAAAAACCAAAATAAATGATATGATTATTTTAAGTAATGATGTTTCACACAAAAATGTTAATATCAAAGACTTTAGAACTGATATTAAATTAGATACAGACATAGGTAAAATAGATCTAGAGGTTAATAGTTTTAATAAACCATATGTTCATCCTAAAAGTATGGCATATATATGTGAAATGTATTCTGGTGGGACTTTATCAGGAGGGCTATTTAATCAAAAAACTTTATATTTACAAATTAATTTTTCATATGGTCTTATGTTAAATGATAAAAATGAAATATTAAGAAAACCAACAACTATAAGACCCATAAGAAGATATAAAGTAATAGAATTAGAAGATAATCAAGATTTCTATGTAGATAATTTTGTCATTTATGACATTAATATGGATTATTTCTTGAATTTGTGGTATAGTCAAGATAAGAAGGCGATAGAAAACAAATTACTAGTTATGCTTGGATTAAATAAAGAAGAGTTAACTAAGTTTTCTAAAGTTGATAAGGAGGTCCATAAATTTATGGAAATAATGACTAATATTAATAAAGATCCAGCATTTAGAATATATATGACAGAAGAAGAAGAAAGAGAAATAATTCATAATACTGAACTAGAAGAAGCTAAAGAACAAGGTATTGAACAAGGCATCGAGCAAGAAAAAGTTGAGATTGCTAAAAAATTATTAAAGATGAATATGTCTATCCAAGATATAACACAAGTTACTAATTTAGGTATTGAAGAAATTAAAAAGATACAAGAAGCTTTATAAGCTTGTTATCTTTTTTTGTTTATTGACTTTGTCAGTATATTGCGGTATAGTCAAGATAAGAAAGCAATAGAAAACAAATTATTAGTTATGCTTGGATTAAATAAAGAAGAGTTAACTAAGTTTTCTAAAGTCGATAAGGAGGTCCATAAATTTATGGAAATAATGACTAATATTAATAAAGATCCAGCATTTAGAATATATATGACAGAAGAAGAAGAAAGAGAAATAATTCATAATACTGAACTAGAAGAAGCTAAAGAACAAGGTATTGAGCAAGGAATTGAACAACGCAATATTGAAATTGCTAAAAATTTAATAAAAGAAAATATCAATATCGAATTAATATCAAAAACTACTGGCTTATCAATTGAAGAAGTTAAAAAGATACAATCTAATAAAATATAGGTTGTATTTTTTTGACATTTATTATCATTCTAAATTGACTTATTTCTAACTTTAGTTTATCATTATTATAGTAGAGGGTGTTATATATGAAAAGACTAAATAATCATGGTCAAGCTCTAGTTGAATATGTTCTTATTATAGCTGTAATTAGTGTTATAGCTATATCTTTAGTTAATTACTTTGGTGGTTATCTTAAAGATGCTATCACAAAGACTAGTTGCAGTTTAGTTGGCAAAGAATATGTTGAAGGGAAAGAAGTAGGCAAAGCTACTTGTCAAAGCAAAAAAGAAAAAGAATTAGATGAATTATTAAAATAAGGTGAAGAAACATGAATAAAAAAGGGCAAGCATTAGTTGAGTTTGTTATTATCTTACCAGTGTTTGTAATGCTTTTATTATGTGGAATTGACATAGGTAAAATTATGTATAATCAAAATAATTTAGAAAGTATTATGGATGAGGTTGTAACTGATTATGAAAGCAATAAAAGTTATGATGAAATAACTAAGAAGGTAAGTTTAAATAACAAGGATGTTGAGCTTAAAGTAAGTAATAGTAATAATGAATATGTTGTTTTTAAATTAGAAAAACAATTAGATATTATTACTCCAGGTCTTAATTTGATATTAGGAAGCGATTATAAAATTGAAGTTGATCGGGTGATACCTTATGAATAATAAGGGACAAACATTAGTGTTTTTTATAATATTAATTCCATTATTTGTTATGTTACTGGCTTTTATAGTTGATACGGGGTTAATTATCAAAGAAAATACAAAGCTTAACAGCACTACTAAAACAATAATTAGGAGCGTTTATGATGAAAGATTTGATAGTGCTATCAATGATAAGATAAGTAAGCTATATCAAAAGAATGATATAGATACATCTAAGTTACAGATAAGAGTGTCTGATAATAAAATAGCTATAAAAAATGATTATGAAATAGATAGTATTTTTGGGACAATTATTGGGCTAAAAAAATATGAAATAAAAATAAATATGATTGGAGAAAAGCAAGAAGATAAATTTATATTTAACAAAGATTAGGTGATAGGATGAAAAAAAGAAATGGATTTACATTAGTTGAATTATTAGCGGTTATTACAATACTTGCTGTTATAATATTAATTGCTGTAATAGCGGTATTACCTACTAATCAAAAAGCAAAAAACAATGCATTAACAGACGAAGGTAAATCATTAGTTAAATCAGCAGAGGTTGCTTACGCTGCTAATCAAGGCAATATGCTTGATAATGAAAGCGTATGTATATCAATGGAATACTTAAAACAGAATGGTTATTATGAAAAAGGAATTTCTGATGGTTACGAAGGCAGTGTACTCTTAACTAACCAAAATGGTAAACTAATTAAGAAATATGCTATATCAAATAAGGAAGGTAGCATTGGTTCATCAAGTATGGTTGATTATAGTGATACAAACCCTACATTTAGTTTTTCAAAAAGTGAAAATATCTCAAATTGTTTATGTAATCAAGTAAGTAAAACTGACGATTTAAATGGTGAAGTTAAAAGTACAAATGGGAGCATTGCTAGTGGAGTTAACCAAGTGGCTTTTTATAATATTGCTTATAATAGTGATGGTTCTATAATAGATAATACTATAGCCTCAAATTATATTACTAATCTGAATAAAAAAGGAGATACTTCGCTTATTTATGATGGAACAAGTGATAATAACCTAAGATATATAGGAGCAACTCCTAATAACTATGTATCATTTAATAATGAATTATGGCGTATTATTGGGGTTATGAATAATGTTAAAGGATCATCAACAAGTAGTAGTGCTGGTGAAACAAGAGTTAAATTAATTAAAGATGTACCTATTGGCGATATGGTGTGGAATCACGAATGTACGAAGACGACTTGTTCTCAATGTGCATGTGTAGAAAATGAGAAATATGGTAATAATTGGGTTGGGTCAACTACTCAGAGATTAATGGATTTATATTATGAAAGTGGCACTGCCGATTTTATGGCATTTGGAGATCTTTATAAAGGGGAAAATTCTTGGACACCAAGATGGAATTATTTTAGTTTTGAATATCAAGAACACTCAAAAAAAGTACATGGGTTATTTTCTCAATATAGAAATTATATAGATAAGGCAACTTATTATTTAGGCGGCTATACGTCTAGTTCTTCTACTGACTACAAAACTATGTCTAGATCTAATTGGTATCAATCAGAAAGAAGTGGTAACACATATAATGGTAATCCAACTAGCTGGACTGGTTATGTAGGACTAATATATCCAAGTGATTATGGTTACTCTGCAATAAATAGTTCAGCGTGTTCAACCTCATCATTATATGAATGGAATGATAGCGCTTATTCATCTTGTTTGAATAATAAATGGATCAAATATAATCAATGGACAATGACACCTAGTTCTAATGATGATGGAGTTATTGCAATATTTTATAATGTTGATTCTTATGATTCTGTTTATAATTATAATATATATCCAGTATTGTATTTAAAATCTAATGTAAAAATAATTAGTGGGCAAGGTACAAGTTCACAACCATATCAATTATCAATATAAAGAATAAAAGGTGATGAAATGAAAAGAATAAAAGGTAAAACAATGTGTATATTTTCAGCTAAAGGTGGAGTAGGTAAAACGATTACTGCTATCAATTTAGCTGGAATATTTGAGTCTTTGGAAAAAAAAGTATTAATTATTGATTTAGATTTTTCGGGTGGAGGTATAGCTTTAGCACTTAATAAACCATTTGAAAAGAATATCTATAACTTTGTTGATGATTATACTAATAATCGTTATCATGATTTTAAAGAATATGTAACACATTTTGATGATTATATCGATATTTTGCCTAGTCCAAAAGATCCTAGACAAGGTATGAAAATAGATAGTAAGTATGCAGAAATAGTTATTGATAAAGCTAAATATATGTATGATGTTGTTTTAATTGATACTAATCATTTTATCAATGAATTTAATATTTTAACTCTTGATCAAGTAGATAATATTTTATTTATGGTTACTAATGATCCATTAGATATTAAAAATATGCGTTCATTAATTAGTATCTTTAAAGATATTGGTGAGACTAATTACAAAGTGTTACTTAATAATAGTAGAGATCCATATAAAAAATATTTCTCAATGTATGATATTAAAAATATTTTAAAAGCTAATATCGATTATACATTAACTAGTAATTTCTTTATCAAAGAAATAGATACTTATGTAATGGATGGTAAGATAATAACTTTAGATAAAAAGATGCCTAATGTATTTAATAAAGATTATCATACATTTATGTTAATAGCTAAAGATTTGTTAAAAGATACTGAAGAAGAGATAAATAAAGAAACAAAGGAGGATAAAAATGAGTAGAGGTGGACTTAGTAAAGCATTTGAAATAGAACATAAAACTCATAATATAACTTCTGTTTCTGATTACGATATATTTCCCGATAAAAAACTATTAGATAATTTAAGAACTAAAATAGTAGAAAATCTAATTGACAAAGAAATGCCTCAAGATAAACTGCTTAACGAATGGATTAATGATGAGATTGATGCTACTATTGAAGGTTACGATTTAACTAATTTAGAGAGAAGTCATTTATTTAATTTAATTGATAATGAGATAAATGGTTATGGACCAATATCAGAGTTATTAGAAGATAAGAATGTAACTGAAATAATGGTTAATTCTCCTAAAGAGGTTTATATCGAAATAGATGGCCAAATAATTAAAGATGATAGCATTAGTTTTATTAATGATGAACACATTATTAGAACTGTACAAAGAATGATTCAACCAATGGGTAGAACTATTGATGCTTCTAATCCAATGGTAGATTCTAGATTAGAAAATGGTAGTCGTATTAATGCAGTTATACCACCATTATCTACTAAAGGACCAGTTGTAACTATTCGTAAGTTTAAAGAAAGCATGGCAGATATTGATGAATTTATTAGAATTGGGTCAATGACTCCATATATGGCTAGATTTTTAAAAGCGGCAGTAGAAGCTAAATTAAACATCTTAGTCTGCGGTGGTACTGGTAGTGGTAAAACTACATTATTAAATGTTTTGAGTTCGTTTATTAATCATGATGAACGTATTATAACAATTGAAGATGCTGCTGAATTAAAGTTAAATCAAGGACATGTTATAAGTTTGGAAACAAGAATGATGAATTATGAAAGTGAAGGAGAAGTAACTATAAGAGATTTAGTTATTAATTCTCTTCGTATGAGACCAGATAGAATAATTGTTGGAGAAGTTCGTGGTAAAGAAGCATTTGATATGTTACAAGCAATGAATACAGGTCATGATGGGTCTCTAACTACACTCCATGCTAATGGCCCTGAAGATGCCTTACATAGACTTGAAACGATGGTTTTAATGAGTGGGATTGATATTCCAATTAAGGCGGTAAGAGAATACATCTTTAATGCTTTAGATATAGTTGTAAATATCGATCGTATGAGCGATGGTAAGAGAAAAGTAACTAGTATTTGTGAATTAACAAGAATTAAAGAAGACTATAATATTGAACTAAAAGAAATATTTGCATTTAAACAAAAAGGTTTAACCGAAAATGGCGAAGTAGATGGTGAATATATTCTTTATGATTATGTACCAAAAGTTTATAAGAAAATTGTCAGTAAAGGTATAACTGATGTCGATGATATATTCCAAAAATAGGAGGCAAAATATGAAAAAACAAAAAGGTTTTACATTAGTAGAATTATTAGCAGTAATTGCAATACTTGGAATAATTATGCTAATTGCTGTAGTAGCAATACTTCCTACTATGCGAAAAAGTAAAAATAAAGCCCTTGTTGATGAAGGTAAAACGTTAGTTAAGTCAGCGGAAGTAGCATATGCTGCTAATCAAGGTAACATGATAAATAATGATAGTGTTTGTGTATCTATGGAATATTTAAAACAAAACGGTTACTATGAAAAAGGTGTTTCTGATGGTTATGAAGGTAGCGTACTATTAACTAAACAAAATGGAAAATTAATAAAGAAATATGTAATCGCTAATAAAGATGGTAGTATTGGCAATTCTGGAATGGTTAATATAAATGATGAGAACCCAACTTTCTCAAGTGATAAGCCTGCTGGTATATCAACATGTTTATGTGATCAAGTTTATTCTGATGAAGATTTAAATGGTGAAGTTATAAGTACAAATGGCAGCATTGCTAGTGGTGTTAATTTAATAGCATTTTATAATTATGGTTATGAAAGTGAAGATGAAGAAAGACCTCTAGATGATGATGGAGTATTTTGGGATCAAGCTACAGAGGTTATAACAAGATTATATGAAAAAGGAGACACATCATTAGCTTACGATGGAACAAGTGATAACAACTTAAGATATATTGGAGCTAATCCTAATAATTATGTATCATTTAATGGAGAGTTATGGCGTATTATTGGTGTTATGAATAATGTAGATGATGGTAATGGCACTAAAGAAAAAAGAATGAAAATAATTTTAAATAGTAGTTTGGGAGAAATGAAATGGAATCTGGGAGATACTGCTTGGCAATCTTCGTCACTATATAATTATTTAAATAATGAGTATTATAATTCTTTAAATAATAAAAATTTAATTGATAAAGCAATGTATTATTTAGGAGGATATTCATCAACAACTGAAGAGAATAATGATTATGTGGAAAGTATAAATGCTAGCCAATGGTATCAAGCAGAAAGAAGTAATAAAACATATAGTAATAGGCAATCAAGCTATAGTTCTTTTGTTGGATTACTATATCCAAGTGATTATGGATTTGCCGTTGGCGGTTCATTAAGGGCTTCATGTCTTACTAAAGCACTATCTAATTATAATGATTGTTATACAGAAGATTGGTTGATTGACACTAGTAACAGCCAATGGACGTTAACTAAAGCACACGATTCTTCTAGCTGGACTGTTTATATAAATTCAAATGGATATGTTGTAGATACTACATCAAGTCAAGATAAAGGTGTTCGTCCTGTTTTGTATTTAAAATCAAATGTTAAAATAACTGGAGGAGCAGGAACATCTACTAATCCATATCAATTATCAATATAAAGAATAAAAAGGAGGTAAACTATGCAAGAAGAAATAATATGGGAAGTCTTGATAGTACAAATTATATCTATTGTTATATTATTATTCTTAATAGTCTTTTTTCTAAGACTTTCTACTTCAATGAGATTTGAAAAAAGAATATCTAAGTTTGCTTTAACTAGTATTAAAGATAATGAAAAATCTTATTTTGATAGAATGTATGATTTAATGTGGAGAATTATACGAGCTAATTCTAATATATTAAAACATTCTATAGTACTATCTAATTTTGGCAAACGTTATGAGAAACATATTACTTATGATGAAAAAGAATTTAAAGATGGTATTGATTATGTTTCAATGAAATTTCTTCTTGCTTTTATTTTTACTATTCTTAATATAATTACAATAATGTTTCAATATACAAATTTAAATATATTTTCATTAATGTTAACTTTTATAATTGGCTTCTTTTTACCTGATATTGCTCTTAATATTCAATTTCAAAAGAAACGTAAACAAGTAGCAGATGATTTACTTAAAGCTATTATAATTATGAATAATGCCTTTAAATCTGGACGTAATATTATGCAAGCGATAGAAATAGTTAAAGATGAATTAGATGGCCCAATTAGTGATGAATTTAAAAAGATATATTTAGATATTACATATGGATTAAGTATTGATGTAGTATTTAATCGTTTTTATGAAAGGGTAAAGCTAGAAGACGCAAAGTATATAACATCATCCTTATCACTACTTAATAAAACTGGTGGTAATATAGTTAAGGTATTTTCAATGATAGAAAAATCATTCTTTGATAAGAAAAAGTTGCAAAATGAGTTAAATAGTTTAACAGCATCAAGTGTATTTGTATATCGAATATTAATAAGTTTACCTTTTATATTTACATTTATAATAGTTTTGTTAAATCCAAGTTATTTTAAACCTTTATATACGACAACATTGGGTTACATAGCAGCTATATTAATTCTAAGTATTTATATTGCATATGTACTTATAATTAGAAAGGTATTAAAGGTGGAATTTTAATGAAACAAAATAGTATAATTTTAAAAATATATCGTGAAAAGACTATTGAGAAAATAAGTAACAAAATTAAACTATTAGGAGTTTATTGTAAATATAATGCTATAGATTTATTAAATACTAGATTACTTATTAGTTTATTTATCTTCTTTATTATTATGGTTACAAATAAGTATGGCTTCTTTTTAGCACCAATTATTACTTTGTTATTTTACATTTTAAGTGAATATCTAGTTTTAGATTGGCAAATAAAAAAGAGAGGCAAAAAGTTAGAAGTAGAAGCTTTATTCTTTTTTGAAGTTTTAGCATTAACTCTTGAAAGCGGTAGGAATTTAAAAGGTGCACTAGACCTAACTTGTAGTAATATTGATAGTGAAATGTCTGCTGAATTTCAAAAAACTTTAGATGAAGTAAAACTTGGTAAAAGCTTAACTGAAAGCTTAGAAGCAATGAAAGTAAGAATTCCTAGTGAAACTATTAATAATACAATTCTAAATATTACTCAATCAACAATATTTGGTAATAGTATTATTGATTCATTATATAACCAAATAGATTATTTAAGAGAAAAACAACTTCTTGATGTTAGAGCAAGAATAGCCAAACTTCCTACAAAGATTAGTGCAATATCAGTATTATTCTTTGTACCATTAATGCTATTATTGATTTTAGCACCAGTAATAATTAATTTTCTAAATAGTTAAAGAAAAAAAATATTGTTATATATTTAATAATATGATATTTTTATGATATGGAGGAAAGTAAAAATGATAAAAAATAGAAAAGGTTTTACACTAGTAGAATTATTAGCAGTTATTACAATACTTGGAATAGTTATGTTAATTGCTGTTGTAGCAGTTATACCAATGATTAGTAAATCAAGACAAAAAGCATTATTAGATGAAGCTAAAAGTTTGGTTAAAGCAGCTGATTTAGCATATGCTGCTAATGAATTAAATTTAAGAGGAAAAAATGTTGTATATTCGCTTGATATGTTAAATGAACTTGGATATTATGAAAAATCAGGCAAAGATGGTTATGTTGGCTCTGTAAAAATTGTGAAAGAAGGAAACGCTTACACTAAACGTGTATGGATTGCAAGTACTTCAGGATACGGGTATAAAAATCTTAATATAAATGATGAGAATCCTACAGTTGAAAACTTCAGTTTTAATAATATAGGAACTAAAACTTTGTCTCAGTATGTTTTAGGTGGAGAATCTGTGGAACTATTTAACGATTATTGCGCAAAAAGAGGAGATGATGGTAGCGTTTTTGCTGCAGGTTATCAAAATAGTATTTATTATGTTATAAGTTATAGCAATTTAGAAGATACTATAAATAGTAATGGAGGATCACTTGCCTCAGGATATTAAATATATCCTTTTTTATTATTATGAAAAAAATATTTGATTTAATTAATTGCTATATAGTTTATTTAATAATTATTTACCTAAATGTTGCTACAACCTTAAAAATACTATTTAAAATAGATAATTTTTGGTTTTCTGTTGGCATAATAATTCTTGGGCTAATATCTTTAGTTTTCTACCTTTTATATAAGATACTATACATTAGAAAGATTAATTATAAAGATCTAATTATAGTATTATTAACTATCTGTGGATTTATATCATACAATTATGCTTATAATAAAGTTGTAGCTCTTTTTGGAATAGTTAATAGATATGAAGGTTTATGGGTTATAATTTCATATTATTCATTCTTTTTATTATCGACCATAATCAATAAGGAAAAATATCATAGTATTATGAGACTAATAATAGTTTTTGGAATCTATCAAATAATTTTAGGAACCATTCAAACTTTACGCATAAATAATATATTTGGATATTATAGAGGTAATAATTATAGTGCTAATTATAAATTTGCTAGTGGTACTTTATCTAACCCTAATTTTTATTCGACATATATCTTAGCGTGTTTATGCTATGTGTATGGACTTCTTTTAAATAATAAAAAAATTAAGTATTGGCTACTAACTATATTATTTGGTTATGGGCTAGTTATAGGCAATACTATGAGTTGTATTCTAGCTTTTTTATTCATTCTAGTATTTACATTAACTAAAAGAATTAATAGAGTAAATATTAAAAAAATATTTTTAATATTTGTTATATTTGGAGCATTGATATTTGTTTTTAATAAGGTTATAAATAATCGATTATCATATAATATAAATAAAAGCATTAATGGAGTATATATGATAATAAAGAATAAAGAATATGATAAGTTAGGCAATAGTAGAATATATGTATGGAAAGAAACTTTAAAACATACTAATAAGTATTTTTTACACGGAATAGGAATAGATAATTTTTCTTTTATTAATAGGGGCAACTATATATGTACAACAGTTGATAAAAAATATGAATGCTTTGATAAGGCTCATAATGAATATTTACAAAAATTTATTACAGAGGGTATTTTTAGTTTAGTTTTATATTTATTCTTAATAATAACAACCATAATAAAAACTTTTAGGCAAAAAGATAGAGATGAATACATATATGCAATATTTTTATGTTATATTGCTTATTTAATTCAAGCTTTCTTTAATATAAGTGTTATTCAAGTAGCTCCTATATTTTATATTATATTAGGACTTTTAAATAGTGGAATATTTAACAGTAAATTTGTAAAAGATTAAAAAAATAATTGTTATCTTATTAATAATATGATAGATTTATAATAGAAAGGTGTGTATAAAGTGAATAAAAAAGGTTTTACATTAGTTGAATTATTAGCAGTAATTACAATACTTGGAATAGTTATGTTAATTGCTGTAGTAGCAGTTTTACCAATGATTGATAAATCAGAGCAAAAAGCACTAATTGATGAAGGAAAAAGTTTAGTTAAAGCCGCAGAACTAGCTTATGCTAATAATGAAGATGGAATGCGTGGAAAAGTAGTTTGTGTATCTATGGAATATTTATATAATAAAGGATACTACCCTAAGGGTAAAAGTGATGGATATGCAGGTAGTGTATATATTAATGATACCACTAAAAAATACATTATAGCTAATGAAAATGGAAGTTTTGGTTATAATGGTAGTTATAATCTTAATAATATGGTTGACTTTAAAGATGATTCAAGCACATTTAGAACAGCATATAATAAAACTAATAAGCTTGGATTATTATCATTATGTGGTGAAACGGAATTGAATACTTCAAATAATCATAATGGTAGTTCAAGTGACTATAAACATAACACATATTACTATAGTCCTACTATGTAATTGTCTTGGATATAGTAAGTAAAAATGCTATATTAAGTTACAATTAGAATAAAATATAATAGGTGATTAAATTGAAAATTATTGTAACAGCAGGAGGTACTGGGGGACACATTTATCCAGCCTTAGCTATAATAAATAAGTTTAAAGAAAAAGAACAGAATTTAGATGTATTATATATTGGTACACATAATCGAATGGAAAAAGATATTGTTCCAAACCATGGTATTAAGTATGAAGCTTTAGAAATATATGGTTTTAGTAAAACAGAAATAGTTAGAGATGTAAAAAATATTTTCTTGATTAAAAAGGCATATAAAAAGTGTTTGAAATTAATGCAAGATTTTAAACCAGATGTAGTTATTGGAGTAGGAGGATATGTTACATATCCAGTTATTAAAGCAGCTCATAAATTAGGAATAAAAACATTTATTCATGAACAAAATAGCATACCTGGTAAATCTAATCTTGCTTTAGCTAAAAAAGTAGATTTAATTGGTGTATCATTTCCAGATAGCAAAAAGTATTTTAAAAACAGTAATGTTATTTATACAGGTAATCCTTGTAGTGAAAATGCTATTAATACTAAAGCTATATCTCCTAAAGATTTAGGATTTCAAAATGATAGAAACAAGTTAATCGTATTTGTAGCAGGTAGTTTAGGGAGTTCTACTTTAAATGAAGTGTTTATTAAAACGATTAGTAAGCTAAAGGATAGTAATTATAATATTTTATTTATAACTGGCAATAGTCATTACGAAGATATAAATAAATTAATGAAAAATGATAATAATCTAATAGTTAAACCATTTATAGATAATTTATCTGGTGTATTTAAAAATACTGACCTAGTAATTACTAGAGCTGGTGCATCAACAATAAGTGAATTACTTTCATTAAATGTTCCAGCTATCTATATACCAAGTCCTTATGTAGCTAATAATCATCAATACTATAATGCACTAGATTTACAAAATAAAAATCTAGCTATTATGATTGAAGAAAAGAATTTAAATGCTGATATTTTGGCATCTACTATTAATAAGTTACTAAAAAGTGATGTTGAGTATAATAAAATTAAGAATAATTTAAATTTAAATAAAAAAATGAAATCAAGTGAAACAATATATAACGAAATAAAGAAAATAATATAGGTGGTCGATAATAAATGAAAAAGAAAAAAGGTTTTACATTAGTAGAATTATTAGCAGTTATAGCAATTTTAGGAATAGTTATGCTAATAGCTATGGTAGCAGTACTTCCAATGATTAATAAATCAGAAGAAAAAACATTATTTAATGAAGGAAAAGAAATGGTCAGAGCAGCTGAGATAGCTTACAATGAGAACAGTAATATGCGTGGCAAAAATGTATGTATTTCAATGGAATGGTTAAACAAAAATGGATATTATGAAAAGAATTATAGTGATGATAAATATGTTGGCAGTGTCCTAATAATTAATGATAACGATGACATAAAAATGAGTTTTGTAATAGTAAATTCTAAAGGATCTATAGGGTATGAAAATGCAACTGGTGAGCCTAAGAATATGCAAAATTATAAAAGCGAAAATTATACTTATAGTTCTAAAAGTATTAGCGATAATATAGCAGCATCGTCAAATAATATTGAGAATACATATACTTCTACCTGTAATGTATATAGTGCTATGTATCGTGCTGGCTACAATTTAAATAACGGAAAAGTTTTAAATGGTACAAGTACATATTTAACAAAACTTAATGAATTATACTCATCAGCAAATATAACAGAAGTATATTTTTATAATCCAAGAATTAGTTAGACTAGTAATTAGTCTTTTTTTTTGATATTATATATATGGTTGATAGGTGAATATTATGGCTAAGAAAAAAAAGAAAAATAGCAAAAAGATTGTTAAAACAGTAAAGAAGAAAAGATATAAATTAAAATTAAAAGCGTTTATGATATTTATTTTAATATTAGTAATAATTGGATTTATGGGATACAAAATAGTTAATACTAAATTAAAAAATATTTACATTACTGGTACAAATTATATTACTGATAATGAGATAATAGAATTATGTGATTTAAAGGATTATCCTATTATTTGGAAGATAAGATCTAAGAAACTAGAAGATAAAATTAAAGAGTTAGATTTAGTTGAAGACGTTAATGTAAGTATCAACTATTTAGGAAGTATTAAAATAGAAATCACAGAAGCTGATATTATGTATTTAGATAATACAACTAATAAAATAGTATTATCTAATAATAAAGAAGTAGATAATAATAATTATTTAGGTATTCCTGTATTAATAAATAATATACCTAGTGATATTAAAAAAGATTTTATTGACAGCTTAAAGAAAGTAGATAAAGATATTCTTCATATGATTAGCGAGATAGAATATAATCCTTCAACTAGTAATGGAGCAGTTATCGATGATAAAAGATTCTATCTTACGATGAATGATGGTAATTCAGTTTTTATAAATACGGTTAATATAAGAAAATTAAATAATTATATTGAAATATATAAAGCTATAGCTGATGGTCAAAAAGGGATACTATATTTAGATTCATATACTAGTGAAAATTACTATTTTACACCTTATGGGTCAATTAAATCTAAGGAAGAGGTTTTGGAGAATGGAGATCAAGAGCAAGATTAATTATCAAAAAAAGTTAGATGAAATTATATCTAATTTAGATTATACACCTAGATTATTATTACATAGTTGCTGTGCACCATGCAGTAGTTATTGTTTATCTTATTTAAATAATTATTTTGATATAACAGTTCTTTATTATAATCCAAATATTGAGCCATATGAAGAATATTTAAAAAGAAAAGAAGAACAAATCAAATTAATAGAAATAATGCCTAAAACTAATAAGATAGATATAATTGATTGTGATTATGATAACGAAATTTACCATGATAAGATTATAGGATTAGAAAGTGAATTAGAAGGCGGAGCTAGATGTAGTGTATGTTACTACTTGCGGCTTGAATATACTGCAAATAAAGCTAAAGAATTAGGATATGATTATTTTGGAACTACATTAACAGTAAGCCCATATAAAAATAGTCAGAGATTAAATTTAATTGGAGAGACATTAGCTAATAAATATAATATTAAGTATTTATATAGTGATTTTAAAAAGAAAAATGGTTATAAAAAAAGTATCGAATATTCCAAAGAATATAATTTATATAGGCAAGATTATTGTGGATGTATTTATTCTAAACAAGAACGAGATAGTAAAATAAACTAAGCTAGTTCTTGTTATTTTTTTGTGGATGTGTTAGCATAATAAATAACTTATAGGAGGGTTTATGATGGACAAGTATATTGCTGGAGTATATAAAAAAATTAAAATTGGGGAAAATAAATATGTTTTTAAGTATTTAGGAACAGCTTTTAATGCTTCGATTGACTTTACTTCTGATTTTCGAGAACTATATTTTAATGATGATAATGGTAATCAAATTAAACTATATGATATGAAAAGCGCTGAGTTTATGATATCGGATATAAATATATGTTATGGGTTTCCAAAAACTATGGATGAAGTATTAGCTAATTATCCAGATAATGTTACAGAAGAAGAAATTGTTTCTGATTATGAAAGGGAACATATTGATAATTTATTATTTGGGTATTATAGCGAAAGTGATGATAATGTTAAAATATGTAAAACTACTATAAATGAATTAGATGAAAAATTTAATAATGAAGATACTACTAGGGGGTTTACATTAAGTTATAATAGTGATTGGGAGGTAATCGTTGGTTTTACCTTAAATGAAGTTAAAAGACTTATTAAATGTGCAGCAAGTAATGATGATGATAAAGTGAAAAAAGAATTATTAAAACTTAAAGGAATTATGGAACATAAATATGCAGTTCCTTTAAGCGTTTATGAAAGTACATCTTTAAAACAAATTGCTAAAAGAGAATTAGTAAAACAAGAAGAACTAAATAAATCTTTAGATAAATTAAATAGTTTAATAGGATTAAAAGATGTTAAATATACAGTAGATACATTACTTAAGTATTTGTTATTTAAAAAGAAAGTTCAAGATAAGTTGAAATTAGATAATCTAAGTTTACATATGATTTATACAGGTAATCCTGGTACAGGTAAAACTACAGTTGCTAGAATTATAAGTAAACTACTATATGATATGGGTTATATAAAAAATAATAATGTTGCAGAGATAACTCCCAAAGATTTGATAGCAGGATATGTTGGTCAAACGGCTTTAAAAACCGCTAAATTTTTAGAAAAGAATAGGGGCGGAGTAATATTCATTGATGAAGCTTATGTGTTTTCAAATAATGCTCAACACTTTGCGGAAGAAGCATTAGCAGAAGTATTAAAAGAATTAGAAAAGAATGAGACCGTTTTTATTTTTGCGGGATATAAAAAAGAAATGGAAGATTTTATTAAAATGAATTCTGGACTTGAATCACGTATTGGTTTCTATTTTGATTTTCAAGATTATTCATTAGAAGAATTATATGAAATATTTGAAAGCAAGGTACAAGAAATAGGGTTTACAATTGATAACTCATTAAAGAGCGATGTTTTATCTAATTTAATGAATGCTAAATCAACAGAGAACTTTGGTAATGGTAGATATGTTGACAAATTAATTAATAAGCTTATTTTATCCCATGCAAGAAACATGGAAGATTCTAATAATTTAGAAGAATTAACAATTCTTAAAAAAGAAGATTTGGATGAAAAATTAGAAAAGTCATTACATGCAAAAATAAAGGTAAAACATATTGGATTTTAAAGCAACTAATTGTTGCTTTTTTGATTTATTTTAAAAAAAGAATATCGAAATAAATATTGACTATTTTAATAAAGATCTACTTCATTATGAAAGTGTTTTAAAGGAAAAAAACACAGAAATAATTGAAACAGAAGATATAGCTATTCATCATTTAAACCTTGTAAAACTAGAAAAAGAAGATTATAATAAGTTCATAACTGACAAAGAATCATTAGAGAGATTATTATACTTCTTTGTCTGTAAGGTATTGAACGAGAAAAAGTTGAAATAGCAAAGAATCTGTTAAACTTAGGTCAATCTAAAGAATTGATATCTCAAGCTACAGGTTTATCTATCGAAGAAATAGATAAAATAGAGCTAGAAGAAAAATAAGATATTATGTTTGTATCTTATTTTTCAATATTAATATAGTTGGGGTGTAAATATGGAAAGATATAAAGAAATAGAAAGAAGTATTATAAAAAAATTTCGTAAAGAAATATGGCATAATTTTGTTAAAGCAGTTAAAGATTATGAATTAATTGAAGAAAACGATAAGATTATGGTTTGTATAAGTGGTGGTAAAGATTCATTTTTATTAGCTAAATGTATTGAAGAGTTAAAACGTCACGGCAAAATCAAGTTTGATGCTTATTATGTGACTATGGATCCAGGATACAACGAGTATAATCGCAATTTAATAATAGAAAATGCTAAGTTATTAAATGTAGATTTACAAATGTTTAATACTGATATATATGATACAGTAGCTAAAATTGATTCTAAATCATCATGTTATTTGTGCGCTAGAATGCGTAGAGGGCATTTATATAATAAAGCTAAAGAACTTGGATGTAATAAAATAGCTTTAGGCCATCACTTTGATGATGTTATAGAAACTACATTACTTTCAATGTTTTATGGTAGTGAAATAAAAACTATGTTGCCAAAATTACATAGCGATAATTTTGAAGGATTAGAACTAATTAGACCAATGTATTTAATAAAAGAATCTTCTATTCTTGCTTGGAAGAAGTCTAATGATTTATCATTTATTAATTGTGCATGTCGCTTTGTAGAGAATTGTAGTATTAATGATACTAGTACTTCTAAACGCAAAGAAATGAAAGATTTAATTAATAATTTAAGAAAAGTAAACAAAGATATAGATTATAATATATTTAAAAGTTTAGATAATATAAATCTAAACTGTGTACTTGGTTATACTAAAAATAAAGAAAAACATTCATTTTTAGATGAATATTAAGTAGGTGATATTATGCCATCAATAATTACACATCATATCTTTAGTGATAATGTATTAAAAAAACTAAAAAATAAAGATGATATAGATATAGATATATATCATACTTTTGCTCAAAGCCACGATTATTTATATTATTATACTTTTGCTTCTAAAAAGAATAGAAAGAAAATAGCAAAACTTGCCAAATATGGTCATCATAAAAATACTAAAGATTATTTAATAAATATAATTAAAAATATTAAAGAGAATAATTTAGAATATAATAAAGAAGCTTTAGGATATTTGTATGGTTCAATAACTCATTATGTACTTGATTCTACTGCTCATCCATACATTTTTTACAAAACAGGTATATATCGAAAAAGCGAAAGAAAATCAATTATATATAATGGTGGACATACAGATATGGAAAAAGCAATTGATAAAATATACTATGAATTAAATTACAATAAAAAATATAAAAATTGTAATATTAATAAAGAGATTATTGGTAAACCACAGTTTAGTATTAAGTTAAAGGAATTAATTGATAAAACATATAAGGATACTTATAAGTATAGTAATGTTTCATACTTTTTTAATAAAGGTATTAAGCATGCTAAAATTATTAGTAGATTATTTTTCTATGATCCCTTAGGTCTAAAATATATCCTTTATAAAATAGTAGGAATTATTACTAGAAAAAGAATAATGATTGATTCTTATAGTTCATATAAGAAGCCTAATATTAACTATTTAAATAATGAACATAATATATGGTATCATCCATCTATTAAAAGTATATCGTATAATTATTCATTTGATGATCTATTTGATATATCATTAAAAAAATGTATTAAAATAATTAATGCAGTTAATAAAGTGTTATTTAATAATAAAGATATAATGTATTTAGATAAGTATATTCTAAATATTGATTACAGTACTGGACTAGATTTAAATAATAATAAAAGAATGATTTATTTTGAATAGAAATGTTTAAATATTTCTATTTTTTTGTCTTTATCATGACTAATTAAAAAACTCATGGTATAATCATAAATATGGAGGGTAGCAGCATGGCAGAATTAGAACGTTTTTTTAAAAGCATAAATTTTAGTGATAATAATAACGCCTTTAAAAATGCTATAGTAGATAAAGTAGTATTAAAAAAGAGTACTGATGAATTTATTGTTTATATTAAAAATAATGGTGTATTAAAATATGATGATGTAACTAGTTTAATTAATACTGCTAAAAACGGTATTAATAATGAAAAAAAGTGTAGAATTAATTTAATATATGATGAAATTTTTGAAAGTGATATCTTAGATTATTTAAAGATATTTATTAAAAAGATAGTAGATGAACATCCATCTTTAGTTGGCTTAACAGATTGTTTTATGGAAGTTTTAGGCGACAGTATAATCATTAAAACTAATTCTAAGTTTGAAGCAGATGAATTAAATAAAAATAGTAATTTATTACTAGATAAATTAAATATGTATGGGTTTAGTAATTATAAATTAAATGTCTCAGTTGATGAAAAACAAGCCCAAGCTATTAAGAGCATGATAGATGAAGAAAAGAATGCTAAACCAGATATAGAAATAGTTGTTCCTAAACAAGTTAATACTGAAGTTAGAGTTAATAAAACCGAAAGACCTATTACTTTAGATAGTGTTTATAGTGAAGAAAAGAATGTCGGAATAGATGCTCTAGTATTTGATATGGAAACAAGAGAGATACCTAGCAAGAAAAAAGAAGGTAGCTTTGTCTATATCATTTCTTTAAAATTAACAGATAAAACTAGTAGTATTCTAGGTAAAATGGTTAAATTTAATGAAGATAAGTATTTAGAAGCTAAGAAAGGTTTAAAGACTGGTAAGTGGTACCATTTTAGTGGTAATGTTATTCAAGATGATTTCTTACATGATTTAGTGTTTGATTTCAAAGAATATGAAGAAATACCTAGTAAAGATATTAAAGTAGTTGATGATGCTGAAGAAAAAAGAGTAGAATTACATTTACATACAATGATGAGTGCTATGGATTCAGTTATACCTGCTAGTGATGTAGTTAAATTTGCTACCAGCTTAGGACACAAAGCTATTGCTGTAACTGATCATAACTGTTGTCAAGCTTTTCCAGAAGTATTTCATGCTGTAGAAGCTTTTAATAAAGATAAAGAAGGCGATGAAAGATTTAAAGTACTATACGGTGCAGAAATGAATATCGTTAATGATGATATTGATATTATCTTTAATAATCGTACTTATAATATGCTTGAAGATACATTTGTTGTATTCGACACCGAAACTACTGGCTTTTATGCTGGCAGTGACCAAATGATTGAAATTGGTGCTGTTAAAATAAAAAATGGCGAAATATTAGATAGATTTGATGAATTAATTGACCCACATCGTCCAATACCTAAAAAGATTACTGAACTAACATTTATTACTGATGAAATGGTAAGTGGCAAAGATGATGAAGAAACTGTAACTAAAAGATTCTTAGAGTGGGCTGGGGATTTACCTATGGTAGCTCATAACGCTAAGTTCGATATTTCATTCATGAAGGCAGCTTGTAATAAATACAATTTAAAAGAATTTGATTATACAGTTTTAGATACGATGAGTATAGCTCGTATGCTTCATCCAGAATGGCCTAATCATAAACTTCAAACTTTAACTAAGAAATTAGATATTCCTTGGGATGAAGATAAACACCATAGAGCTGATTACGATGCTGAGGGTACAGCGCTTGCTTATTATAAAATGTGTCAAGCACTAGATTTACAAAATATAAGTACAACAGATGATTTAATTGCTAATATAGATATTGAATCATTAGTAAGATTTTCATATCCATTCCATGCTACAATGATTGCTAAAGATAGAAATGGTTTAAAAAATTTATTTAAAATTATATCTATAGCTAATACAAAGTATTTATATAAGAATGAACAACCTAAAATACCGAGAAATGAAGTAATTAATTTAAGAGAAGGCTTACTTATTGGTTCTGGGTGTATTAATAATGAAATATTTGATAAAGCTAAAGGTAAAGAAGATGAAGAACTAGTTAATATGATGTCTTTTTATGACTATATTGAAGTTCAACCTATATCTGCTTTTGAACATTTAATTGGACCAGAAAGAAAATTTGCTAATGTATTAGAAGCTCAAGAATATTTAAAAAGAATTATTCGTATTGCTAAAGAGGCGGGTAAACCAGTAGTAGCAACAGGGGATGTTCATAACTTAAGAAAAGAAGATAAGATTTATCGAGAAATAATTGTTCACCAAAAATTTAATGGCAAGTTACATCCACTAAATCGTAGAGGTATTGATTTACCTAATATGTATATGAAAACAACTAATGAAATGTTAGAAGATTTTAACTTCTTAAGTGAAGAAGAAGCTTATGAAATAGTTATTACTAATCCAAATAAAATAGCTAAAATGGTTGAAGAAATTGAAGTTATTATCGATACTAATGGTATTCCATTTGCTCCAAAAATAGATGATTCTCAAATGATTGTTACAAAGATGGTTTATGATAAGGCAGAGTCTTTATATGGTTCTCCACTACCATATCACATTGAAGAAAGATTAGCTTTAGAGTTATATGGTGCTAAGTTTATTGATGCTGTTAAAAATAATGCTGGTAGTGATGAAGAAACAATTTATAAACGTTTACATGATGTTGTTATTAAAGGGCCAGATGCTGTAGCAGAGGAGATTGCTTTAAGTGTTAAGAAGGAAAATCCTCTAGTTACTGATGAAGATGCTTTGAAAGAAGCCAAGAGCAGAATGACTGCTATTATTGGTGCTAATTTCGACGTTATATATTTGATTGCTCAAAAGTTAGTTAAACATTCTAATGATGAGGGATTCTTAGTAGGAAGTCGTGGTAGTGTTGGTTCATCAATAGTAGCATATATGATGGGAATTACAGAAGTTAATAGTTTAGCTCCACATTATAGATGTCCTAAATGTCAATTATCTGAATTTGATAATGAATATGGTAATCCATTAGGTAATAGTTATAAATGTGGTTTTGACTTACCAGATAAGAATTGTCCTAACTGTAATACATTAATGGTTAAAGATGGTCATGATATCCCATTCCAAACATTCTTAGGATTTAATGCTGATAAAGTTCCAGATATTGACCTTAACTTCTCAGATTTAAATCAAGCAAGTGCCCACGAATATACTAAAGTATTATTTGGTGTAGATAACGTATATAGAGCTGGTACTATTGGTACAGTAGCAGAAAAAACAGCATTTGGATATGTTAAAGGTTATTGTGAAGATAAGGGAATAATGCTTCGTAATATCGAAATAGAACGTTTAGCTAAAGGCTGTACAGGATGTAAAAGAACAACTGGCCAACATCCTGGGGGTATTGTAGTAATTCCCGGATATATGGAAGTATTTGATTTTACTCCATTCCAATATCCAGCTGAAGATCCAACTAGTGCATGGCGAACAACACATTTTGATTACCATGCTATTGACCAAGATGTATTAAAACTTGATATTTTAGGTCATACAGATCCAACACAACTTAGGATGATTCAAGATTTAACAGGAGATGTTATAACTAAAGTGCCTTTAGATGATAAAAAGACTATGTCATTATTTACATCTACTGAAGCTTTAGGAGTAACTCCAGAACAAATTATGTGTGATGTAGGTACTTTAGGAGTGCCAGAATTTGGTACTGGTTTTACCATTCAACTAGTTAAAGATACTAAACCTACAACATTTGCTGAACTTGTTAAAATATCAGGGTTATCTCATGGTACAGATGTATGGCTTGGTAATGCTCAAGAATTAATTAAAAACAATGTCGTACCATTTAGTAAAGTTATCGGATGCCGTGACGATATCATGGTTGAATTAATGTATGGTGGATTAGAACCATATAAAGCCTTTAAAATAATGGAGTTTGTTCGTAAGGGTAAAGCTAGTAAAGATCCTGAAACTTGGAAAGGTTATGTTCAAACTATGCAAGAAGCTGGTATTCCAGAGTGGTTTATTGAATCTTGTTTTAAAATAAAATACATGTTTCCTAAAGCTCACGCTGCAGCATATGTAACAAGTGCCTTTAGAATTGCTTGGTATAAAGTTCATAAACCATTAGTTTATTATTGTACATATTTCTCAACTCGTTTCCAAGATTTTGATGTGGAAGCAATGCTTGGAGGGTATGATGCAATAAAGAATAAAATATTAGAGATTCAAAATAAAGGTTATGATGCTACTAATAAAGAAACAAGTGTTTTAGAAACTTTAAAACTAGCTTTAGAAGCCAGTGCTAGAGGAATTAAGTTTAAAAATATTGATATTGAAAAAAGTGATGGAGCTAACTTCGTGTTAGATGAAGGTGATAATGCTCTTATAATGCCATTTAGATGTTTAGATGGACTAGGAGATAGTGTTGCTACAAAAATTATTGAAGAGAGAAATATAAAACCTTTCTTTAGTATTGAAGATTTCTCAAATAGAGGTAAAGTTAATCAAACAACAGTAGATAAATTACGACTACTAGGAGTGTTTGGAAACTTGCCTGAGACTAGTCAACTAAGTTTATTTTAACTTGAAAAAGAACCTATGATATATTATACTTAATAATATAGGAAAGTAGGTTCTTTTAGTATGAAGAAAAAGGGATTTGTGTTAGTAGAAACTATTATTGTAACATCAATACTTATTATATCTTTAATGGGGGTATACACTAATTTTATAACTTCAAGTAATAAAGAAAAAACAAAATTACGTTATGATGATATGGCTGATATATATAAAGTTTACTATTTAAAAGATTATATAGAAAATAATACAGCAAAAGGTGTTTTAGGTACAGATGTACCACTGAATCAAATTGGTTGGACTGGTAGTGAAAGTGCCAAAGAATATATAAATGGCGATGGTATAAAAAAGATGGATGGATATCAAACAATAACAGGATGCCCAATTCCTTTAAATGAAATACAATGTTCTAATTTAAAAGATGGGAATATTGGTTTGTGTTCTGCGCTAGCTGTAGATAGAATATATGTTATTAGATTTTGTTATCTTGATAGATTAAAGGAATATCAATTAGCATCTTCATTTAGTTCATGTTTTTATGGTGATGCTGACTTAGCTGATTATGTAAAGAAGATGGGAATTACTAATGTATCTAACTATGGTAAAGCTAATGATGATAGTGATATCGAACTAAATCAAAAAGATAAATATCAGTTAATTGTTAAATTTAGAAAAAATCTTAATAATGGTCAATATTGTACAGGAGATAATTGTGTTTATTCATACGCTAGTATAAATATTAATATGAAGGAGGGATATGATGAAGCAAAAGATGATCTGTCTTGTAAATAACAAGGGTTTAACTTTAGTTGAACTTATAGTAAGTATTTCTCTTATATCTATTATCCTTTTATTTTTATATCAAATGATTGCAACAGTAAACTATGATAGAAGTGGTCAAGACTATGCTATAAATAACCAAACACAAAGAGCTGAAATTATTAAATACATTAATGAATATATGATTAAACAACCTAAAATTACTTCATTAACTCATGCTAAGTATTCTGACTCACGTTCATATAATATAGTTGGGAATGGTGGATGGCAAATCCGCGTTTATGATTATAAAATTGAATTACGTAATGCTTATGGTACATTAGAAAAAACATGGACTATTAGTAATGATAATCAAAAAGATGGTATTATGTATGATTGGCAAAATGTTAAAATCTATAAAGCAGATCGAAGTCTTATGGCTAGTGGTGAAGCTATATCTACAATAAATGGTTATCAATTTGTAAAAATAGTTATACCAGTAAAAACATTTACCGCAGCAGGAAATTTTATAGATGATATAGAATTAACATATATGAAAAAAGTATAAAATACTAACTATTATAATTGATATTATTACTTGATAAAATCTACCACATAAGAAATTTTTATAACTAATAGGAGTATCGTTTATGATACTTTTTATTTGGCTATGGATACTTAAACCTCCAAAAGATATTATACTTATGCTAAACACTATTTTGATATAAGTATTTAGTGATATTTTAGAAAGCATGTTTAATCCTTCAGTTATTTCTAAAAAGCCGGTAAATATGCTTAATCTATTTAATCTAAATATATTAATTATAATTATGCCTAATAAACTATAAACAGTAATTGTACCAAGTACAATAATCATTGTATCCATCCCTTTTTGAATAGTTTTAGTTAAATTGATTTTTTTGGCTCTAGATATATTCGTACTATAAGTTACTATACAATTATTTCTAATTAATAATCCAATGATTATATTAGAACTATAGTGAGCTAAAATAATGCAAATAATTATATATTGGTCATTAAACATTAAAGATAACATTGTATATAGAAACATTGGATTAGAAAAATAACAATAGTAGATAACTTTATTAGCTTCTTCTAGACTAATATTACTACTATTATATAATTCTTTTAAAATATAAGCATTAGCTGGTGTTCCACTTATCATTGACATAAATAATAAATAACTGCCACTACCTGATAAATTAAATATTTTATTACTAAATTTAGAAAAATACTTCTTAAATAATTCTGGCAAACCACAACTGATTAAAATATCATTTAAAATAAGCATAGGAAATAGTGTAGGGAACACTTTAGTAAGCCATAAACTTACACTAGATATGACGTCATCTTTAATAAGAATCGGATTTTTAAACATAAATATAATTATTAAAAATATAAATACTATAATAAATAAATTAATTATTTTCTTTTTCATATTTGCTCCATAATTTGATATAATGAACTAGGTGATAATAAATAATGATTAATAAATCATATGAAAATATTAAACATTTTATTTTAGATAATATAAAGACAATTATTATATATGGATTGCTTATAGCTTTATTCTTTATTCAAACACCATATGTTGTAAATACTCCAGGTGGAGCTATAGATTTAAATAAACGGATTACAGTAGGGGATAATAACAATATAAATGGAACTTTATCTATGGCTTATGTGAAGCAACTTAAAGGTAATATACCCTTTGTGTTACTTTCTTACATTATTCCTAATTGGGATTTAGTTAAAATAGAAGATATAACATATGATAATGAATCTTTAACTGAATTAAACAAAATCAATAAATTACAATTAGAAGAAGCAGTAGATAATGCTATACTTGCAGCATTTAACATAAGTGATAAAAATTATAAAATAAAAGATTATGAATTGAATGTTATGTATATTAGTGATAAAGCTGATACTGATATTGAATTATTTGATAAAATAATAGAAGTTAATGATAATAAAGTTACTAATTTAGAAGAAATTAAGAAAATTATAACAGAATTAAATAGTGGAGAAATAGTTAATTTAGAAGTATTAAGAAATGATAAAAAAATAAAAGCTACAGCTAAGACATACAAAGAAGAAAATGGCGAAACTAAAATAGGACTGGCGACTATTACTGATTATGATATAGAAACTGATCCGACAGTTGAAATAAAAACTAAATCGAGTGAATCAGGCCCTAGTGGGGGCTTAATGATGGCTCTATCTATTTATGATAATTTAAATGATATTGATTTAGTTAAAGGACGTAATATCATTGGTACTGGAACAATTAATAGTGATGGTAAAGTAGGAGAGATAGGTGGAGTAAAATATAAAGTATTAGGGGCAGCAAAAAATGATGCAGACATATTCCTATGTCCTAAAGATAATTATAAAGAAGCTACAAAAGTAGTAAAGAATAATAAATTAAAGATTAAAGTTGTATCTGTAGAAACATTAAGTGACGCAATAGAGTATTTAAAAAAGACTGAGTAATCAGTCTTTTAGTTTGTGAAAAAATCGTTAAAAATATTTTTTTCATCATTTAGTATATCTTCAGATAGTTCTTGATAAGCGTCAGTCTGTAAATCACTATTACCGGTAACTAATTTTTTAGCTTCACCTTTATTTACGTAGATGAAGTTAGGGGCATAAATTCTTTTTTCTCCAACTGCAATTTTTTTATTATTTTTATCTGTTAAGGTGTAATCTGATAAAACTTTTTTAAACTTATCTAATAATTCATAATATTCTTTAGTTCCATCAATTGTTTTTGTTGGTTTATTATTTTCTAGTTCATATTTATCCCTAAGTATTTCATTACCTTCATCATCCCAAATATTTACATAATAGATTTTATCAATCTTTTTATCTTTTGCTACTTTAATTGCTTGTTCAATTACTGAACGACACCAAGGACATAATTTGTCACCAAAGTATACATAAAATGTTTCTTTATTATTGATTTTTTCTAGAATATCTTTAGCAGTAACTTTTTCAAAAGGATTATCTTCATCAATTGTTACTGAACGATAAGCTTTATCGTTTTTATTAGTTTTTCCATTCATTGATTCATATTCTTTTTTAAAAGCAATTGCACTTTCTTTATTTTGTTCTTTTTCTTGCTTATTACAACTTGATAAACTAAATGTTATTAATACTAATAATAGTATTGTAAAAACTTTCTTTTTCATACTTCTTTATACTTACTCCTTTTCTAGTAATAGTCTAATCTAATTTTTAATAAATAGCAATATATCAATTAATAAAATTAATATTAATTAAGTTATAGTAGTATCCGATTAATACTAATATTATTATCGAAATATTCATTAAAATAATTAATGCAATATGTTTTTTCCGCTCTTGTACCAGGTTGGCTATAAATTCTCGTATTAAGGCATTAGTATAAAAATACCATTTGGTTTTACTTCCCATACCTTCACAATCAATGCCACAATTGTTAGCAATAACACCACTTCTAAATACATGATAATTAGTAGTAGAAAAACTAATTTTAGCATCTTTAGTATTATCTATAATTATTTTATTAGAAAATTTCATGTTCTCAATTGTATTAGTTGATTTATTTTCTACTAAGATATGTTTTTTATCAATACCTTGCTTTATTAAATAGTTTTTCATAGCATCAGCTTCTGACATAACTTCATCACTACCTTGGCCACCTGATGGCATAAATATAACATCTTTACCAGTTGCAGCCTTTTGTTTTTTAGCAAACTCAATAGCTTTATCAACTCTCGATTTTAGTAATGGTGTAAGAGAGCCATCTTTATTAATCATACATCCTAAAATTATAATATAATCTTTATCATAACTAGGAGTATGAGTAGAAGCTTTGATATTACAATATAATGTAGCTATTATTAATGTATAAAAGTATGATAAAGTAACATTGATTATGATATCAAAAAATTTCTTTATTATTATTAGTTTATTTCCTTTTAATATAGCATCAGTTATTAAATATATTGCTTGGGTACCAAATAAACCAATTAAAGCAAATAAACCTAGAAATATACCTAAGAAGTTTTTATAAGTAAATCTCTCTCTTTTTATTAAAATGATATTGGTAATGATACTATAAATAGATAATACTGCAATACATGGAAGAGTTAATGTTGCAAAAAAAGAAAATGATTCAATAGTGTTGTTATATATATCATTGATGTTTAAAATATGCCAATTGTTTATCAATAAATTTATTTGTCTTAATATATTGATAATTATAAATAGTAGTAATCCTAAATTCATTATTATGCTATAAGAGTATTTCTTCTCACTATATTGTCTTCTAATATATAATGTACAGCCGTATGATATTCTTAATAAGGCGAGTATAATGATAATTTGAATTGATTTACTAAGTGCTACATTATTAGTAAGATCAGTATGTTTTAAGATAATTATAGAAGTAATAATAAATAGAATAGTTATAATTAAATATATAATTTGTTTCTTTTTCATTAGTCCTCCTTTTTCTTAAATGAATTATATCATTGATATATAATTTTGTAAAAAGAAAAAACTCGAAATAAATTCGAGTTTAAATACTTAATGGTAGCGACGGAGGGGATCGAACCCCCGACCTACCGGGTATGAACCGGTCGCTCTAGCCAGCTGAGCTACATCGCCATGACAAATAGATTATAGCAAATAAAAATAATCTTTGCAATAAAAAGTGTATAAAAAAGTGTTAAAATCATGACAATTTAATGATAGTAATATTCAAAAAGTTGCAAATAACTACAAAATGAGATAAAATTTTTGGTAGGATGTGATTTAGTTGGAACAAGATAAAAGAAACTTTATAGTCATTATAATGATAATTATTTTTATTACAATTGGTTTAGGAGGATATCTAGTAATAAAACAGAAGGATGCCCCTCAAGTAGAAGAAAATAAAAATGTTGATTCTAATAGATTTAAAAGTGAATATGAAGCATTAAATAATAAAAGAATCAATAATACTAGATATAATTACTTAACTTTACAAATAGAAGAAAAAAATCCAATTAAATATATAAGTTTAGATGAACTTAATAATATGCTTGAGAATGGTACTGGCATTGTTTATTTAGGCTATTCTGAATCAAATATGTGTAGAAATGCTATTAATGTTTTATTAACTACGGCAAGAGATAAAAATGTTGATACTATTTATTATTTAAATATGTATGAAATAAGAGATAATTATATTGTAGAAAATGGCGAATTAATTAAAACTATAGAAGCTCAAGATGGTTACCAAAAACTATTAGAAAATCTAGATACATATTTACAAGATTATGTTATAAATGATAATTCTGGTAATAGTTATCCTATTGGAGAGAAGAGAGTAGAAGTTCCAACTGTAATTGCTATAAAAAATGGGGAGATTAAATCAATCCATCAAAAGACAGTAGATTCTAATACTAATGAATTTAGTAATTTAACAAGAAATCAAAAAAATGAGTTATATACTATATATAATGAATTAGTTGATAGTATAAATAAAGAAAATGAACAAACATTTTGTACAAGTGAAGAGGCTTGTTAAATAATTTAAGTAGGAGGTTTTGATAATGTATAAAGATATAAAAGATAGAATAGCAGAAGAATATCAAGAAAATAAAAACAAAATTGATGAACTAGATAAAAAAATACATGCAATAAGTTTAAATTCATTTGAAAGAAGATTAACTAATGTAGCAGCATTTTCAATGCTTCCCTGGCTAATTTTAACTATGGTTTCAATGTCACTAATCAAATTAGAAATATTAACGAATATTAATTTAATTCATTTGATTACTTTAGGTGTACCATTAACTATTGGTGTAATTAGTGAAAATATGCTATACAAGAAAAGCAAGTTAAAAAAGCAATTGAAGAAAGAATCTGATGCAATTACAAATGAGAAATTACTTGAAGAAAAGATTAGAAATGAAATTGAAAAGGTTAAATTAGAGAATAAAAATGATGTTTTAGCTAGCACATTTAAGAACGTAGTAGCAAAAGAAGAAGTTATAGAATCTTTAGGTAAAGAGTTCAATTTAAGCAAAAAAGATAATTCTGACAGTCAAGAAGAATTAGAAAAACTAGTAGAAGAAAAGAATAAAGAATTAGAACTATTATCTACAAAGAATGTTTTAAAGGAAAAATTTTCTAGCGTTAGAAATAATTTTAATAAATATGACGATATGATTACTCATGGAATACTTGGTGGAGTAATGGTTATGATGATATGGTCTGCACCTAATATAGCGGTTGGAAGTATATTGAAACAAGGATCTAGCTTGTTAAATATATTTATACCTTTAATTTTAGGAGCTACTGTTACAGCTGGTTATATTATACAAAATGATAATACTTATAAAAATGTATTTAAGAAAATCAATAACGAGCTAGGCGATGATGCATTACCAGAAAAAACTAAGGTAAGTAAAATAGTTACAAATTCAGAAGAAAATAATATTGAAAGATTTGATAAAGAAATATTTAATACTAAAATTCAGTTATCAGAAGCTAGATTACAATTAGAAATGCTAAAACATGATATGAATAATACTGATATTAATGAAACTAATAATAAAGTAACTATTTCTAATGATTTGGAAATAACCAATGATTATAATACTGATTTGTCTTATCAAGAAGATAAACCTAAAACATTAGCTAAAAAACTTAAATAATTTAAGTACAGAATAAATTGAAGTTGTAAGATAAATGTAGACACAAAAAAGTTGTCTGCATTTTTTTGTTATAATAAATTAAAGGAGATGATTATATGGCTAAGAAAGGTCAAAAATATAAACAATGGACTGCGGAAGAAAAATATAAAATAATAGAAC